>JBPOIW010000096.1:0-55858 GCA_052034165.1 Planctomycetota bacterium
TGGGATATTCGCTCGACGAAATCAAGGGCCGACATCACAGCATTTTTGTGGACCCGGCTGCAGTCAATAGTCCGGCTTATCGCGAGTTCTGGACGAAACTGGCAAGCGGACAATTTGATTCCGCCGAATACAAACGCATTGGCAAGGGCGGGAAAGAAGTCTGGCTGCAGGCTTCTTACAATCCTATCGTGGATCTCAATGGACGGACTTACAAAGTCGTCAAGTACGCAACGGATATTACCAGCACCAAACTAAAGAATGCCGACCACGAAGGTCAATTGGCTGCCATCAGCCGTTCTCAGGCGGTCATTGAGTTTGACCTGAAGGGCACAGTCCTGAATGCCAATGAGAACTTCCTCAACGCCGTTGGATATTCTCTGCACGAGATCGTCGGTCGACAGCACAGTCTGTTCGTCGATCCCGGCTATGCGTCACATGCCGACTACCGTCAGTTCTGGGCCGATCTGGCTGCTGGTCAGTTTCGTTCCGGAGAGTATCGTCGAGTTGGCAAGAACGGCAAAGAGATCTGGATTCAGGCTTCCTACAATCCCATTCTCGATGTGAATGGCAAGCCATGCAAAGTGGTGAAGTACGCCAACGACATTACCGAAGCCAAGAAGCTTGAGCTTCAGCTGGCCGATCAGAAGCGAAAAACAGAAGAAGACGAACGACTGCGAAACGAACGTGACCGTCAGATTGCGTTGGAACAGCAGGAGAAAGTTCAGACGATTCTGGAAGTCTGCAAAGCAATCGCTGCCGGTGACTTTACTGCAGAGGTCCCCGATCTCGGCAATGACTCAATCGGTCAGGTCTCGACAGCACTTGGTTCCGCCGTTAACGCGATTAAGGAAACACTGCTCGAAGTTCGCACCGTGGCAGAGACTGTCGCGTCAGCAGCCAGCCAGCTGAACTCCGCATCCACCGAGATTTCCAAAGGAGCGCAGCATCAGGCTTCTTCGCTTGAAGAGACAGCGTCGAGCCTTGAAGAAATCACGTCCACCGTCAAGCAGAATACGGACAACGCTCAGCAAGCTCGTCAACTGGCGAACGGTTCACGTGATGTCGCCGACCGAGGTGGTTCGGTTGTTGAAGAAGCCGTGAAGGCGATGGGGGAGATCAATCAATCCTCGACTCGCATTGCCGACATCATCACGACAATTGACGAGATCGCCTTCCAGACAAATCTGTTGGCCTTGAACGCTGCTGTTGAAGCAGCCCGAGCTGGCGAACAGGGGCGTGGTTTTGCGGTTGTGGCCGCTGAAGTTCGCAATCTCGCCCAGCGAAGTGCATCTGCCGCGAAAGAAATTAAGTCCCTGATTCAGGACTCTGTTCGCAAGGTCGAAAACGGAACAGATCTGGTCAACCGATCCGGAAAAACACTGGAGGAAATCGTTGGCTCGGTCAAACGTGTGACGGATATCGTGGCCGAGATCGCCGCAGCGTCGAAAGAACAGTTGACCGGGATTGAACAGGTCAACAAGGCCGTGTCACAGATGGACCGCGTGACTCAGAACAATGCGTCACAAACAGAGGAAATGAATGGCACTGCGGCATCGCTGCTGCAGCATGCTGAACAGCTGAGCGAAGCGGTTGCTCGTTTTCGTCTGTCCGAAGAAGTACAGACTCCGAATCGCAACGCAAAGAAGACGACCCGTGCATCGAAAACGTCTGTTTCAACTCGAAACACTGGGGCGAAGAAGAATGCTGCTCGGATGGAATCCATCAGCCTCGATTCTGTCACAGATCGGCTTGAACAACTCGTGACGACAGGGTTTCAGGAATTCTAGGCGGCATCAAGGTTCAGGGTGTCTTCACAGGAGACACCCTGCGCCGACTCGCCACCGGCACCGGCTTCACATGGCAACCGAACAACTCCCATCGGCATCCGCCCGATGGATATCCAAAATCAAACTCTCGTTATAGGCACAGGAAAGATTTATGAGCACCGCAACTGCATCAAGACATTCGTATGTTGGTCAGGACACTTCGGAAGGTGGCAGCCAGTTCTTAACGTTCCAATTGGCGGAAGAACAATTCGGCATTGATATCCTGCGAGTCCAGGAGATCAAGGGACTAACTCACCTGACGCAGATTCCAAACGTTCCTGCGTATATCAAAGGCGTGATGAATCTCCGTGGAACTGTGGTCCCTGTTGTCGACCTGCGACATCGCTTCAGCATGCCGGCCGCCAGCTACAACCAGTTCACTGTGATCATCATCGTCACCGTGGGACAGAAAGTCATGGGCCTTGTTGTCGATGCCGTTTCTGACGTGCTGAATGTCAGCGAATCAGAGCTCGAACAACTTCCCGAAATGGGTGGTGGCGTTGACACAACGTTTATTACAGGAATGGCCAAGTCCAGTGATCGTCTGATCGCACTGCTGGATATCGACCGACTTCTCGGCAACAGCATGGCGGCCTGATTGAACCGATCATTTCTCGAATTAGAAACAGCGATTTGCGATGCAGGACTCGTCGACATTCACATTAAAGCCGAAAGAATTCAAGCTCTTTCGTGATTTGATCTATCAGGAAGCCGGGATCTCACTGGGAGAAGGGAAACACCAACTGGTGGAATCCCGTCTTTCGAAACGTCTGCGTACCCTGGATCTGACCAGTTATCAGGAGTACTACGACTACCTGATGAAGTCGGATCCGGGTGGCGAAGAACGATTGAGGATGATCAACTGCCTGACCACGAACAAGACGGATTTCTTTCGCGAAGATCACCACTTCAAGTACCTGAAGTCTCATGTTTTCCCCGCTCTCGAAAAACGCGCGAAGGAAACCGGAGAGCGAAAGCTGAGAATCTGGAGTGCGGCGTGTTCAACCGGTGAGGAGCCCTACACACTCGCGATGACGGTGCTGGAACATTTCGGCCCAATGTCGATCAACGGCTGGGACATTCGCATTCTGGCATCAGACGTCGATACCGATGTCCTCGCGCATGCTCAAAGAGGGCTCTACGCGGCTGAACGAGTCGCCGACGTTCCGAAAGATGTGCTCAAGAGATGCTTCATTCGTACATCACGCAGTGACGAAGCGCCTTACCAGATTCGACCCGAGCTTCAGGAACTGATCACGTTCCGCAGAATCAATTTTATCGAACCCGAATGGCCAATTCATACGGTGTTTGATGTGATCTTCTGCCGAAACGTCATGATCTATTTCGACGAGCCAACACAGGATCGATTGCTCACAAGATTCTCTGATGTTCTCGTCCCGGAAGGTCATCTTTTTATAGGACATAGTGAGTCCATTCTGCGTCTTGATCGCATCTACAAGTCCATCGGCAACACCGTTTATCGACTCCGTCCGGGAGTCGGCGGAACGGTCCGAGAACGATCGCAGATTGTTCCACAAAAAAAATCAGCACTCCCTGATGTGGTCGACGCTTTTGACAGCACGAAGCCAGCCCTGCGCCAAACTGAGAGTCCGGCAAGACCCCTGAAGAATTCCACTGCGACCACACGGACCGACAGGGCATCCCGCGGGCCTAAGATGGTGAAGTCAACAGTCAATTCCTTTGCACAGGCGGATTCGGCCGTTGATGTTCCGATACGCCCGATCATTGTGGGAGAACTCGTGGCCAGTGCAACACCGCTGCGACTGACGACCTTGGTGGGATCCTGCATTGCGGTGTGCCTGTTCGACCCAAAATACAGCATTGGCGGTATGAACCATTTCATGCTGCCCTGCAGTACTACGTCTGACAAACAGTGTGCGACGTATGGCATTCATGCGATGGAGTTACTGGTCAATGAAATCATGAAACTAGGGGGCGACCGTCGCCGGCTTGTTGCCAAGATCTTCGGTGGTGGAAACGTGCTGGGCCGGAACGAAGCAGCAGGGTCGATGCATGCGATTGGCGATCGAAATGCCGAGTTCGCTCTGGAGTTTTTGCAGACCGATGGAATCCCCGTTGTAGCTCAGGACATCGGAGGGTTGGTCGGACGTCAGGTTCATTTTCTCACGCATACAGGCCAGGCGTTCGTGCGGCCAGTGCAGAAAGTAGATGAAAACTTTGAACAAAACATACGTCAAATGAAGAGCAGGGTCAGGGCACCGGCCGCAGAGAGTTCATGCGTCGTCCTGTTCTGAGCATTCACAGACGCCCTTTTGGCAAATCAGGGTCAATTATCATGTCGAAAATAAAGGTTCTGATCGTCGATGACTCCGCACTCATGCGACAACTGCTGACTGAAATGCTGTCGGCTGATCCCTGCATCGAGATCGTTGGAACAGCAAGCGATCCTTATGTGGCACGGGATAAAATCATCAAGCTGAACCCGGACGTGCTGACATTGGATGTCGAGATGCCGCGAATGGACGGGTTGACATTCCTCGAGAAGTTGATGGCCAGCCGCCCAATGCCGGTGGTGATGGTCTCTTCGTTGACGGAGCGAGGATGCGAAACCACGTTTCGTGCTTTGGAAATCGGTGCACTGGATTTTGTTACCAAGCCAAAGCTCGACGTCGCCACCAGTATGCTGGATCTGAGCGATGAACTGATCCGTAAAGTGAAAGGTGCTGCCAGTGCTCGTGTGCGTCATCGGCCTGTTATTGAGGTCGGACGCGCGCCTGTGGTGAAATCATCATTGGGCTCCGATGCCTTGATCACCAGTACGCATAAGGTGCTTGCAATTGGCACTTCAACCGGAGGCACAGAAGCCCTGGCAGATATCCTGACAAGATTCCCGCCGGATGCTCCGGGGGTCGTGGCGGTCATTCACATGCCCCCCGGTTATACGAAGTCTTACGCCGACCGTCTGGATCGAAGTTGTCAGATTCGAGTGAAAGAAGCAGCGGACGGCGACAGAATTCTCCCGGGGCACGCGTTGATTGCTCAAGGTGACCGCCACCTCGAAGTTCACCGCAGCGGCGCTGTCTATTCGGTCAGGGTCTATGAGGGCGAGAAAGTTTCGGGCTTCCGTCCATCCGTCGACGTTCTGTTTCGATCCTGCGCCAGGTATCTTGGCACAAACGGCGTCGGTGCGATCCTGACTGGCATGGGCCGCGACGGCGCTGAGGGACTTCTGGCGATGCGAAACTCAGGCGCATTTACGATCGCGCAGAATGAAGCGTCCTGTGTTGTGTTTGGAATGCCTAAAGAGGCGATCGCCATGAATGCCGCGTCCACCATTCTTCCGCTGGATCGAATCGCGAATGAACTGCTCAGGGCGGGCGTTGCAAAGAATGCTCAAATTCAATCTTCAATGGCAACAGCAGGTTCAACGAACTGATTGTCTCAAGCGTGACTAACGCTTTTTGAAGTTGCGCTATTCGACAATCGGAGAGATCAACACGGCGAAAACACAGGGGATTATCATAACCCGACGCGTCACGGCGTGTTGATTTAATCATAACCCGATGCGTCAGCGAGGGATTGTTGTTGAAAAACGCGGCAACTTTTATCCCTCACTGACGTTTCGGGTTGTGATGGTCGCAAATCCGCAACTTCAAAACTAACGCTTTCTGTCGTACGTTCAGCCAATCGTTTCAATTCGGAATGCTAACTGCGAATCTTTTCTCGAACTGTCATCCCATGTTTCATGCTCGACGCATACTGGCCGGTTTGCTTCACCGTCTGGGCAATCGCATTTCATCTTCCGGAGCAACTCCGGGGCAAGGCTCGGAATCACACCCTCAGAAGTCGTTGCAGGGGCCCGAGATCAACGCGGCGATTCCCGGCGATGTGGAATTGGCCGCGGGTGTCCGTGTGCTCCAGATTCTTTCCGGCCAGCTGCAGCAGACAGCGATGGATATTCAGGATTCGATCGTGCGGGTCAGCACAGGCTTTGCCGGGATGGCCCAGCAGGCCGCCAGTGCGGTTCAGTTGTCGCAGTGTCGAGTTCAAAGTCGCGAAGGCATGAACAAGGTTCTGGATGCGGCGAGACAGACATTGGACGAAGTCGACACGATTGCCAGAGAAGCCCGCATGGTCGGACTCAATGGCCAGATCGAAGCCGCCCGAGCCGGACAACAGGGGATCGCGTTCTCTGTTGTGGCCAATGAAACCAAATCGCTGGCTCTGCACGCTGCCACAACCAGCGACATGCTGAAGAAAATGCTGAATGAGCTGGCCGTTCTGCATGAGCAGCTCGTGGAGGCCCTGCAGTCATCCGAATCCACAAGCGAATGCCTCTCCCGGGAAATCTCCCGGGCTGTCATGGGTCTGCAGTTTCAGGATCGAGTGAATCAACAGATTCAACACATCACCGAAACGTTGAACGCCATTTACGATCGTGCAGTACCCATCACCGAATATGCTCCTTCTCGTGCCGTGGAAGCTCGACTGGAAGACTGGCGCAAGTGGATGCAATCTCGTTCCACGATGGAATCCGAACGAAGCGTTGCCGGAGGTTGTTCTGAAACATCGTCCGGAAGCGGAGATTCGTTTGGATCGGTGGAGTTATTCTGATCGAAGGTCGGCAGTGGTTCTTTGCGCAGGCCTCAGGCAACCACAGGCTGCGACACCGTTCTGCCACCTTGCATCACCACGCCTCACTCCCACTTTACGTCGACGTCCGTCCTGACATCGAATCATCTTTGGGAATCAGATCGCTGATATCCTGAAGCGTCACGTTCCCGCGTGGCCAGCTCAGTACGAAGCGAGTTCCCTGGCCGGGGCCCCCTTCGACACGCACTCGACCTCCATGCTCACGCAGAATTTTTCTGCTGACGGGCAACCCGATCCCGGTCCCGCGAGCCCCCTTCGAAGATTCAAATACATTGAAGATGGCGTTTCGTTGATCTTCCGGAATTCCCGGACCATTGTCACTCACAGCGACCAGTAACATATCGGCCGACTTATCGTATCCGGTCTGCACAACCACCGCGCCATTTTCTGTTCCTTCGACGGCATCGACGGCGTTTGACACGATATTCAGCACAGCACGGTGAATTCCCTCAGCGTCAAACAGTGACGTCGGAATATCGTCACCCTTGCGGAATTCAATCGCGACCCCGCATTCCGCCGCGCGAGCGGCCGCGAGCTGAGAAACATCTCCGATCACTTTATTGAGATCCGCCAGTTGCAGCGACGGTACTCGATCCTTGCTGAAGCTCAACATGTCCATCACCAGATCATAAATACGAGTCTGGTTACGCTCGACAATGTCTGATCCCTGCCGAATCAGATCCGTCTTCTCCTGATCAAGGCCCATGCGTATCAGATAACTTCCGCCACGGACTCCCTGCAGAATATTCTTGATATGGTGACTGAGCACTGTGATCGTCTGGCCCATCGCCGCAAATCGCTCGGCCTTCAGCATCGCGTCCTGAAACTGTCGCGATTCCAACGCCAATGCGGCCTGGCGAGCCACTGTAATCACGGTCCGCAGATGCTCATCATTGAGTCGCATCGGAACGCCGGTCGCCATCGCTTTGTCATAAGTAGTCGTGGTGTCGAGATAAAAAACGCCCAGCAGATCCGAACGCCCCCGCATCGGCGCGCAGATAGCTTCGCGAATACCGGCTGTCACGATGCTTTGGCCCGTCTGAAATCGATTGTCCACACTGGCATCAGATGTTCTGACGGCCGTTCCATGTTGCAGCACGTAGTCCGTGATGGAACGCGAAACCGGCATTTGCTGAGCATCAGACGTTGGGATCTTGCCGCGTGAAAATGCGATCGCCGTCAAATCCGCGCCGACAGGGTCTTTCAACAGAACGCAACCACGATCGGCGTTCACCGCGTTCAGGGTCAGGTCCAGAATCTTCTGCAGAAGCTCTTCCAGTGAATGAACCGGCGTCACCAGCTCTTCGGCAACATGGTACAAAAGCTCCAGGCCCGTCTTGGGAGCTCCCTGGAGTGGCATTGCGGCCACGCCGTTCACGCCGACAGTCTGAGCAAACTCGGACGCATCCAGAGGCCGACCATCTTCGACGAAACGAATCTGATTGGCAGAGACAAGCGGCGAATGATGACTCTCCGCAAGTTGAAACGCGATAACACTCGAACCAAACTGCAGGCTGTCGCCATTCGTCAGCACTCGCTCTGCAACTGGCTGCCCGTTCACCTTCGTGCCATTCGCACTCTTGAGATCATTCAGGACAAAGTGAGTGCCGTTGTGAGTGATTCTGGCATGGTGTCGCGACACTTCGCTGTCATCAAGTCGCAGGTTGCAGCCGACACTCCGCCCGATCACGACATCCAGCGCGGACGAAATTTCGTACCGGCTGCCGCGATTGGCTCCGTTGATCACGAGTAGTGTGGCTCGAAACACGAATGGGCTCAGTGAAGTTCTTGAGGAACTGATTCAGGCGGGCGTATTCTAAGGCAGGAGATGCCCCATGAGCATTCTCATGGATCCATCGAGCGGGCATTTCAGTCAATTGTCTCAGAACTCTCAAGCACAACATGTCCCTTCGGCAACGATTCCAGGATGCCCGAACAGCCCCCGATGATCACATGGCCCCGGCAGGTGCGGGAACCACGTACTCGTAATGCCCCTGAATACCCAGCGGAATCCCAAGCGTCCAATAGAGAAACAGAAAGGCCGTCCAGAGCACCAGAAAGCTGAGTGAATACGGCAGCATCATCGAGGTTACCGTACCAATCCCCGTACTCCTGACATACCGCTGACAGAAGACGACGACTAAAGGAAAATAGGGCATCATCGGAGTAATAATGTTGGTCGATGAATCCCCAATGCGATAAGCCCCCTGAGCCAACTCCGGAGAAATCCCCAGCAGCATCAGCATTGGCACAAAGATCGGTGACAGCATGGCCCATTTGGCCGACGCAGAACCGATCAGCAGGTTGACGGTTGTTGAGATCAGGATCACACCCGCAATCGTCACGGCCGGTGAAGCATTCATACTCTTCAGAATTCCGGCTCCCTTGACCGCCAGCAACGCTCCGAAACCGGACTCTCCAAACGATGCGATAAACAGAGCGGCAAAGAAGACGAGCACCAGATAATAGCCCATCGATTCCATCGCTTTGCTCATTCCTTTGATGGCGTCACGATGAGTTTTAAACGTGCCGGAGACAAAACCGTGGACGATCCCGGGGATCAGAAAGAAAATGAAGATCAGCGGCACGATCGAACCCATCAGGCGCGCAGGTGCGGCCTTATTGAGACTGGTCAGTCGCTGATACAAGGCCCACTGTTCCCCGGCTGGCGGCCTGGCCTGCAGAGAAGACTCCGGCATCAGGGCCCACCACGCCAAAAGCCCGAAGCAAATCAGGACTGAGAGAATTGCCAGCACCATACCCAGTTGATCGCGGCGACTTAACTCAGGCAGCTTCGGCATTTCATTCGGATCACCATCGACGATCGCTGACTTCAGCTTTGGCTCGATAATAAAGTCTGTAATGCCCCAGCCGATCATCATGATCAACAAACTTGAGCACGCTGTGAAGTACCAGTTACAGAGAGGGTTCACGACATAGGCTTCGTCGACCAATCTGGCTCCTGATGTCGTCAGCCCGGCCAACAGCGGATCAATTCCCGATGGAACAAAGTTGGCACTAAAGCCTCCGCTGACTCCCGCAAAGGCCGCCGCGATTCCCGCCAGCGGGTGCCGACCGACCGCATAAAAAATTACTCCCGCGAGTGGAATGACAACAACATACCCGGCGTCGGCGGCTGTATGGCTGATGATCGCCACAAAGATGACCATCGGGGTCAGCAGAGCTTTCGGGGTAAACGTCAGCATTGTTTTCAGAACGGCGTTGATAAATCCGGAATGCTCCGCGACACCGACTCCCAGCATTGCCACCAGCACAACGCCCAGAGGATGAAAGCCGACGAAGTGTTCGGTCATCTTCGCAAGAAAGTCGGCAAACTTCTCCAGCGTCAGCAGATTGACGATGCGAATCGGGTCTTTTTGTCCCGGCAGTGTTTCCGTAAACGGTATGGGCGAACACACCGCCGACAGCACCCACACCAGCAGAATCCCGCCGACAAAGAGCACGGCGGGGTCAGGCAACTTATTGCCCAGCCATTCAATCAGATCCAGAAAAGCCACAATCGGACTGCGTTTCGCTCTGGGAGTTTCCGGCGACTGACTCATGTGATTCCTCGAAACGTCTTACGAACAAACAGCTCAGACAATGTTGCGTCCAGCAATGTCGCTCGATCGCCCTCAAAACGCAAGCACGTTCATTGCGTTCCAGTTTAAGACTTGCGGAGATCAACGGGGCAAAAACAAAGAGAATTATCGCAACCCGCCGGTCAGCGAGGGATCTGCGGCAACACTTGTAAAACGCTACAGCGCAATCCCTCACTGACGTTTCGGGTTGTGATGGCCGCGAACACGCAACTTAAAAACTGACGTTTCGGGTTGTGAGAAAATCAGCATTCCGCTGGCGGGTTGGGCGCAACGGTCTGTCGCGCGATCGAGAGACCAAGCGGAAGCTCACTCCGTCTTCGCCAGCAAGTGAAGATCGTCGAGGTTTCCACCGGAGATCAGGGCCACCGTCTTTGCGCCCGAGAACACGTGACCGTGCTGGAGAATCGCGCCCACGGGGACAACTCCGGATGGTTCCGCGACCAGCCGACATCGTCGCGCCAACATGGCCGTGGCGCGGAGAATCGTGCTTTCATCAACACACAGCACGTCGTCGACGAAGTGTTGAATGATCGGAAAAGTTAGTGTGCCCAGTGGCGTGCGCAGGCCGTCGGCGATCGAATCTGTTCTCAATGCCGGTTGAATGCTTCCCGCTTTGAGACTGCGATATGCGTCGTCAGCCCATGCAGGTTCTGCAGCGAAAACTCGCACATCCGGACGAATCGACTTGATGGTCATCAATGTTCCTGCAAGAAGACCTCCGCCGCCCACAGGGACGACGATCGTGTCGACATCAGGAACCTGACGAAGAATCTCCATGGCGGCCGTGCCCTGTCCGGCGATGACTCGAGCATCGTTGAAAGGATGAATCATCGTCGCCCCGGTTTGCTGTTGAACCGCAGAGGCTGTGGCTTCGCGGGACGCCGAATCGGGCTCGCACAGGATGGGCTCTACACCAAGACTTCTGACAGCTTCCAATTTTACTTTTGCGGAATTGTGCGGCATCACAATATGAGCCGTCAGGCCTCTCAACACCGCCGCTCGCGCCAGAGCGGCCGCATGATTTCCTGACGAATGTGTTACGACACCTCTGGCCGCTTCTTCCTCCGAAAGGCTGAAGACTGCATTGCAGGCTCCGCGCGCTTTGAACGCAAACCCAAACTGCAGGTTCTCGCACTTCAAACTGAGGCGACAGCCCAGCTCCGATTGAACATGCCACGCATCGACAACAGGCGTCAGCAGCACATGAGGGCGAATTCGTTCGGCCGCCTGACGGATGTCGGCGAGATCAATACAGAACTTTGCAGCAGAAGGTTGTGCAGTCGAGGTCAAATGAAGAACTCCCTGGTTGCTGCGGAAAGTCTGGTGCGACCGGCCGCCTGAAGAAGTCTGGCAGACTTCACACTTCAAATGCAGCCACGCCTTCGTCCACTGTTGAAAACACTTCCAGAACAGTGTCAAGCTTAGAGACCGTTAACGCTGCGCGGCAGAAGGAATTCAGTCCGCACATTGCCACTCGCCCTGCTTCGCGAGCAGACAACGTCTTGTGGATAAAAACCATTCGACCGAGAAATGCTGATCCAACAAACTTCACGTGCTGCATGTCGATAAGAAGCTTCGGTGGAGTCAGCTCTTCCAGGAACTGCGGCGATATCCCCAGTTGATCAATAAGGCTTTCATACAGATTTGAAAAATCCGCGCCCGGAGTAATCACTGTGACTGACTTAACAACGGAAACTTCGGGACGATTTACTGCGGTCATTTTCAACTTGCCTGAAGACTGATGTTCTACTGTGTAATCGAAACCAGAAATAATCACTAACGCCGGCCCACTTCCCAGGAGCCCAATAACGCAGAATTCGCAGAGAGATGAGCTGTCCGCCCGGATAGTTTTCCGTCTATTCCATGGCCATTTCGACGGATAGTGATCTGCCGAGTTCTCGTTTGCAATCAAGATGGCGAGTCCGGTTCGAAATGGATGTCATCCCAGCCCAGCCCGAACCTCGCAAGGTATTTCTTCAGTCGATCCGAATCATTGTGCGACGTGCGAGCCTGCCGAGAGACTGCAAAAAGTCGACGACCGGTCTCTGCCATCGAGCGGCATTCACGACATACCTTCAGCACTGCCGCCAACTGAACGCGATCGAATAGGTCCAGTTGTTCAATCCTCTCGGGCGATAAAACGTGCTCCAATGCGTGTTCATCGCTGGAGTGAGCCTTTGTCTCCTGCGGCTGCCAAAGTCTTTTCAGCCGCTCGCATTCCTGCCTGACATCGGTTTCGCTGATTCTGCCGGCCGTGGCCAGAGTCGCCATTCGCACCACCGCGGCATTCAGATCGCGAAAATTGGCGGTCCACTTCGCGTCCGACGACTGGGCCCATTTTAAGAACGCTGCCCGCGCTTCGCGGCTCATGCTGACACGGTGACCTGTTTCGTCCGTAATCTTCTGTAGTTCAAAGTCGAGATTTGGTTCCACATCTTCTCGTCGGGCGGCGAGACCGGGCAATTCGAAAGTCCAAAGGTTGATTCGAGCCAGCAGGTCTTCTCGAAATCGTCCCTTCTGCACAGCCTCCTGCAGATTGCGATTCGTCCCGGCGATGAGTTGAAAATCACTATGCACCTCCTGGTCAGCACCGACCGGCAGAAAGCGTTTTTCCTCAATCGCTCGCAACAGCATCGCCTGTTCATCAAGCCCCAGTTCGCCGATTTCATCCAGAAACAACAAGCCGCGATCCGCTGACATCAGCAATCCCGGACGATTCACCGTCGCTCCAGTGAATGCTCCTTTGACATGCCCAAACAACGTGGACATGGCCTGATCGCCACGCAGAGTCGCACAGTTGATTTCTACAAAACTGCCGGACAATTGTTCTCGCCGTCGCTTCAGTTCAAAAATGCGGCGGGCCAGGCGAGTCTTCCCGGCACCGGTAGGACCGGTGATCAGCATGGGGCAACGACTGGCGATCGCCACTTTCTCGATCTGTTCGATCAGTCGATTGAAGATAGCATTGCGAGTTTCAATTCCCGATTTCAGAAACGTTAGCCCCTCCTGCTGCTCTTCCGCAAAACGAGTTGCCAGAGCATCATAACGTGAGAGGTCCAGATCAATAATTCGAAACGCGCTGCCCGGCATTCCTTCTCTGGGTGGAGGTGACGTCTGCAGCAGCCGACCGGGAAGATGTCTCGACTCCGCCAGCAGGAACAGACAGATCTGCTGGACGTGGCTCCCTGTGGTGATATGAATCAGATACTCATTCTGATCCGTATCGAATGGATACGCACGAGCGAACTCATGCAGGCCGGAAAACACTTCTTCAAAATCCCAGGGATCCCGAAACGCGACGGAATGTAATGTGACGATCGTTTCGGGACTGACACTGAGAATATCGCTGGCGACCAGCTCGGCCATGTCTCGATTGCGAGGTTCATGCAAAAGCTCAAAGCGACTGATCAGCAGATCGTCGTACTGACAAGCCGCCACAGAAGGTCGCCAGCGTGACCAGCGATCCTGTGAGCGGCCTGCATCCAGTTTGCTTCCCAGCACACCAATCAGATGAACAGGTTTTGACATGCCAGGCAAAGCTTTCCACAACTCATTTACTTCGCAAGATCCACGCAGATAATCTCTTTGTCATTGCGAATGTAAGCATGCTTGTTCGCAAAGGCCGGCATGCTCCATACAACTTCTCGGCCAAACGCGTTGTTGGTCTGATCAATCACTTTTGCTCGATCAATCTCTGTGTAACCTTCAGGGGAGAGCTTCGCCAGCAATAACTCACCCAACTCATTGAACATCACAAAGCGATCTTCATGCTGAACAATGAAGGCTGTCTCGGAACCAGCGGGGCGCTTGCCAATGGGGGCAGAGGATTCCCAAAGTCGCTTCCCGTCCGGGATCTGAAGGGCTCGCATCACACCCTTCTGGTCAAAGCCATACAGAATATCCCCGACCACGAACGGCTGAACATTCACCGGGCAGATCACGTTTTGCTTGTCACGCCAGATCTCTTTCGCCCCCGGCTTGGTTGAGTCCAGCTGAAGCAGCAGACTGCGATTACTGTAACCGGCAACGTAAAGATACTCGCCCAGTATGACTGGCGACATAATGATTGAACCATTTGAAGCCTCGTAAGGCACCGACCAATATTCTTTGCCGGTTTCAGGATCCACGGACGAAACCGCGTTCGGGCGATAAAGGATCAGTTGTCGAGCACCACCGAACTCAATAATCGTCGGCGGAGAATATCCCTGCTCCGGGGATGTCGAACTCTTCCAGATTTCTTTGCCGGTCAACTTGTCGAAAGCCACAATATGGCTGCCTTCACCACCCGCCAGGCACAGAAGTTTATCGCCGTCGATCAGTGGATGCGCGGAATAGCCCCACAGCGCGGCCTTGGTGCCATAGACAGCTTTCAGGTCATGCGACCAGAGAACCTTTCCATCTGCGATGTTGAAACAGATCAGGTCGCCTTCAGCTCCAAGCGTGTAAACTCGTCCGTCTTCGACATTGGGAGTACATCGCGGACCAGCCGGGTAAGAGATCGTGTACTTGACGGGATACTTATGAGTCCACAGGATCTTTCCGGTCGCTTCATCCAGGCAGTGAACACGTTCTTCGCCTGTAAACTCTTTGCGATCGAAGTTGTCAACTTTGACGTTTTGCTGAGAGACGTAGTCCGAGATGAACACCTTTCCGCCAGCCACAGCAGGGCCAGAATAACCACCGGCGACTTCCGTTCTCCACAGGACCTTGGGACCACCCTCCGGAAACTTATCCAGAATTCCGGTTTCGCGCCAGACGTTGTCGCGTCTGGGCCCCATCCACTGCGGCCAATCGTCAGCGCAGGCCACGACGCTGGTGCAGCAGAGAAAAGCAACAATCAAACTTCGCACGCAAAACATCCTTGTACTCCATTAAGAATCGAGACCAAAAACAGGAAGTCCGCACATTTTGAGCGAACGTGGGGTCCATGAGGAAGGTCGCAGCAGACACTTTTGCGTATCCTTCGAGGAATTCCTGCGGGCTGCTTACCCTGTCCTCGGGAATCCTCATTCTTCACTGATCGTTTTCCCATGAGCGACAAATCGACGTCCGAAGCCCAACGATTGTCGCTGCGACAACTTCTCCTGGCAGATCTCGCGCTGCTCGCGGTGGCGGTCATCTGGGGCGTCAACATTCCAGTGATGAAGGTTGCTCTGGAATCCGGCATTACTCCGTATTCGCTGAACGCAATTCGGCTTGTCGTCTCCGCGATTATCCTCGTGGCGTGTGCAAGCTGGGAGTATCGTTCGGGCGTGCGTCCGGCAGCCGGGATCTCACGAGGCAGAATCGTGGTTTATGCGATCATTGTGTCCGTCGCGTACCAATATCTGTTTCTGATGGCTGTCTCGCGTACCACATCGGCCAACGTTGCATTGATCATGGCCACGGTGCCGATGTGGACGGCCCTCGGGGCTCGCTTATTCCTGAAAGAGATTTTGCCGGCGATGGCGTGGATTGGCCTGCTGATCGCATTTGCCGGGACAATGATTGTCACCGTCCAGAAGCAGGTGACCCCGGTCGCAGAGGTGGCGATTTCCGACGTCGTCGACGCTGAGAAAACCGCTGATGAACTCGGAAGACTCCCGGGCTCAATCGTTGATGAGGTGAAGTCTCGTCAGTCCGATCTTGATGCTGCGACCCGGTTCTCCGGCAACATGATCGCGCTCTTAGCTGCTTTGACGTGGGCGAGCGGAACGGTGTTCAGTCGTCCGATGCTGAAACTGATCTCACCCGTCCAGTTAGCAGCCTGCTCGGCGACGATTGGATTGCCATTTCATGTGTTGTTCGCATGGCCGACGCTGGCCGTCAGTATTCCTCTGTTGCAGGAGACTTCACTGCAGTTGTGTATTCTTTACTCCGGAATTCTGTCCACGGGTCTCGCATTGGCGATGTGGAGTTACGGAGTGAAACATGCCGGAGCGGCACAAGCGACGATGTTTCAGAATCTCAGCCCCATTGTGGCGATCGTTTCTGCGTGGTTATGGCGAGGCGAATCGATTTCGATCGCTCAAACGATCGGCGGGGCCATGATCATCAGTGGCCTCGTAATCATGCGCCGCAGCCGTGGCTGAATCGGTGAAGACCGGGATTCGGCGAGCTGGCCCCGCGACACCTGCTGCGGCACTGGGAACCGACAACACCGACAGTTGAGATCGTCTACCAATTTGGGCGAAGTTTACTACGATTCAGATGCCCCCCGATGTTACTCATTGTGACGAGCGTCATTTCACGCAATTCCTGAACGAAAAAACGACAGCCCATGGCCAAACGGAAATCACAGTCTGAAGTCAGCGAACATGGTGAGATCGCGTTGGAACCGGCGATGGCCGAGTTGGCTCAGATTGTCTCACGCCTGGAATCTGGCCAGGAGACTCTGGACGAGTCGCTGGCTCAGTTTGAACGAGGCATGGCTTTGCTGCGCGTGTGTCATCGGAAACTGGATGCGGCAGCTCAGCGAATCGAAATTGTCACGAAGTTAACAGCGACGGATGACGTCGAGACAGCGGAGTTCGACGCGACATCGACCTTGCAGAAGAACGCAGCGGCCGATGCTGCTCGAACAACCCGCAAGGCTGCAAAAGAAGAATCTGACGAAGACGGCGGGCTGCTGTTCTGATGATTGCTCGGGTGATTACGAACGCCGTGGGCGGGCGACTTGCCGATCAGCCAGCCGAATCTTCCTGATAGGCCATGACCATACGCACGAGATGGGCGAGGTCATCCGCGCGCATTTTGTCGTTGATATGTGCTCGGTGAGCTTCAACCGTCTTGACACTGATGTCGAGTTTCAAACCGATTTCGCGACTGGAAAGTCCCTGCACCACCAGGTCCAGAACTTCACGTTCCCGACCGGTGATGCGATTGATGTTACGCTCAATGTCGTCAAGGTCTTCCCCAACGAAATCCCAATCGACATCGTAGTACATCGCGTACGCACGACCAATAAGTTCGACGAGAGATTCAACCTGGATCGGTTTTGGAAGGAAATCAATCACGCCGGCCTGCATCGCTTTCACCGCGGTCGGTGCTTCCGCATGACCAGCAATCAAAGCAATCATCAGATCACTCTTGTCGGCCGCCAGCTTATCCTGCAGTTCAAGACCGCTCATGCCGCGGAGATGAATCTCTGTCAGCAGCAAACCGGGGACTGGAGTCCGGTAGTCACGGTAGAACTCCATGGCAGTCATGTAGTCGTGAACTTCGATTTGAAGCTCTTTCAGAGCCGCAGCCGCGGTTTCGCGAGTATTGCGGTCGTCGATTACGAGGAACACCGAAAATGGCTTTCGCTTCTTCGGCTGGGTGAACTCAGAGACGCTGCTGAGCTTTGCTTTTGGTTCCGCTGTCTTGCTGGCTTTCTTGGCCATTGTGATGTCTCCCCAAAGATTTCTTTCAACTGTACGCTGAATTGGGACAATCCACAAAACGTCTGATGAGTAAAGATGCAGAAGTGCTGGTATTCCCTGGGGCATTCATTCCCTGGCATTTACCAGCACCTAAGTTTTTTCTCTGACCCCGCCCCACATGCAGGATTGCTCGGTTCTCGTAGACTAAAACCACTATAGGAAGCGGAGTCAAATTGACGAGCCGATACCTCGGGCAACGACGTAATGAATGGCAGGAACCAACGTGCAGGCCAGCCGCATCTGAAAATCTTCGGGAGGTTCTCCGAATCAAAAAAGCCGAATTCAGAATCTGCAGTCTCATGTGTTGAACATTCGGTCTCCCGCATCGCCGAGTCCCGGCACGATGTATTTGCGCTCATTCAGACATCGATCAATGGCGGTTGTCAGAATTGTCACATCGTTGTATTGATCGAGCAGGTGCTGGATCCCTTCGGGAGCCGCAATGATAGAGAGCATATAGATTCGAGGAACCTTCCAGCGTTTTAATGCCTCAATCGCCATTGAGGCAGAACCGCCAGTGGCCAACATCGGATCAAGGACGATCGCGACGTCCACTGGGCGATCCGCAGGAAGCTTGTCGTAATAGTGCACAGGTTTCGCCGTTGCTTCATCTCGGTAAAGTCCCAAATGCCACACTTCAAGGTGAGGAATCAGGTCTGTCAGCGGCGTTACCATTCCAAGACCAGCTCGCAGAATGGGCACAGCGGCAATGCGTCCCACCAGCTGTTGACATTCCGTGGTCTCAATCGGCGTTGGAACGGAAACGGTTTCCAGCGGGAATTGGCGGGTCACCTCAGCGGCCAGCAAAGTGGACAGGCTGCGAATGTGCTGTCGAAATTCGGCCGGGGCCGTATTCTTATTGCGCAGTCGGCTGAGATGGTGACGTGCAAGGGAATGATTCAGTTCAATGACCTGAGGATGATGCATCTTGTGTTCTGTCCTGGTGAAAAGTTGCGAATGCTTTCGGCCCGACACTCTGCAGGGCGCATTCGGCATGTTCCGTGAAGCGGATCCGGTGATTGTGAAAAACTGGAATCTGCACTGGTGGCAGCCATCCGGCAGCATCGCTCCCGTTACACTCTCGCCCTGACATGCTGCGGAATTCGGCATTTCTTAATCAGGAACAATCAGAATTGAAAGCTGGACATCATGACACGACCTGATTCTGTTTCGCTGGAAGCCCGGCTCGAGAAAATCGAATCCGCAATGGCGCACTTGCAGCATGATATTGACTGTCTGAATACATCGCTGCTGGTTCATTTTCGCCGACTGCAGGAATATGAGTCGCGATTTGGCAAGATCGAGGGGTCTCTGGAACTGCTCGCCGAGGCCCCGGAGCGGCTCGATCCGGGTTCGGAACGGCCACCGCACTACTGATTTTGGGTCTCAGAAACAGAAAACCTTCGAATTTTTGAGGAAACGAACAACTGGAATGTGGCGGACTCCCCGCAACCTGCGATACTGCCTGCAGGTAATGTGAGATTGAGTCTCACTCCACGCTTGCAAACGAGCGGGTTGTTATTGATCCTTGGTTCAGTGGTTCGAGTCTTTCAGTTTCGTCGTTCCTCACGCTATTTATGGACGGTGCTGCCTTGAACACGTTGCGTTTGGCTGACTTAACACCTGGCAAATCGGCAGTGGTCACGGCTATTTCCGGAGCAGGCCGTGTCGCCTCCCGACTCATGGAAATGGGTTTCGTTCCCGGAACCATTGTGGAAGTGCTGCGGCGTGCTCCGTTTGGCGGACCGGTCCAGTATCGCGTGCACGGTTGCTCGGTCTCCATGAGATCGGCTGAAGCATCGTGCGTTTCAGTGGAAACCGATTCGCTGCAGAACCGAACTGCTCGCAGAGCTTCCAGCCAGCTTGAATTGGCTGCCGGTTAGTGGCCCGTCAGTGACGCATCAACCAACTCACGCTCTCCAGAATCATCGCCCATTGCGAGTTGCCCTGATTGGCAACCCGAATACGGGTAAGAGTACTCTCTTCAACGCGCTGTCCGGCATGCGTGTGCGCACCGGCAATTATCCGGGCGTAACGGTTGAACAACGAGTCGCTCGTGTCCAGTGGGATGGGCATGATCTCGAACTGAGCGATCTCCCGGGGACTTATAGCCTCTCCCCAAAGTCGCCCGACGAGATGGTCGCGGTGCAGGTTTTGACGGGATGCTCCGAAGAACCCCGCCCGGATCTGATTATCTGCATTTGTAACGCCGCCGCCCTTGAAAGAAATCTTTATCTGGCCACACAGGTGCTGGAAGTCGGGCTTCCGGTTGTGCTGTGCTTGAACATGTGGGATTCGGCGAAGAGTTCCGGAGTCTGCGTCGATCTCTCTGAACTGTCTCGGACGCTTGGAGTTCCGGTTGTTCCCACTTCGGCCAGTCGCCGTGAAGGGCTTGCAGAGCTCAAGCATGCCGTGATTCATGAGTTGACGACCCGCGGTGGTCCGGTTCAACTGGCCTCCGACAGTTTCGGGCATTCTTTATTGTCGGCACCGATTCAGGAAGAAGTTCATCGCCTTGGAGGAGTGCTGCAGGCCGCGAACGTTTCGCAGGAAAAGCGTTGTGGCTTCCTGATCGCTCGCAGTCTGCTCGATCCCGGTGGATCCGTGGAATTAATGCTCACTGAGGCGGCAGGTCAGAATTATTTGCTCGCGCTGCAGGACTCCCGTCGCAAACTTTCCGAACAGCATCTGGAGATACCCGCGACGGAAGCCAGCCAGCGATATCACTACATCGGGGAACTTCTGGCGAAGGTTCAGACCCGCACGCCGAATTCTCGCACTCGCCTGACTGACAGAATCGATTCGGTTCTGACTCATCGCTTCTTCGGCTTTCTGATTTGTCTCGCGGTGCTGTTGCTGGTGTTTTCGACGATCAACTGGTTTTCCGCACCGCTTAGCGATGGCGTCGAATCGATGCTGGGCTGGATCAGTGATCAGGTCGCATCAGCAATGTCTCCCGGTCCGTTACGTAGTTTGCTCACCGAAGGCGTGATTAATGGCGTGGGTTCGGTGATCGTGTTTCTGCCGCAGATTTGCCTGTTGTTTCTGTTTATCGGATTACTGGAAGATTGCGGCTACATGGCCCGAGCCGCGTTCATGATGGACCGGTTCATGGGAATTCTGGGGCTCAGCGGGCGTTCGTTTTTGCCTCTGATGTCATCGTTCGCCTGTGCTGTTCCGGGGATTATGGCCACCCGAGTAATCGATGATCGTCGTGACCGCTTCGTGACAATTCTGATCGCTCCCCTGATGAGCTGTTCTGCTCGATTGCCGGTCTACGTCCTGATGATTTACACGTTCATTCCGGACACAAAATACTGGGGTGGTTGGTTGTCCCTGCAGGCTCTGGTGCTGTTCGGCATGAGCACTTTGGGCCTGGTCGTGGCAATTCCCGTGGCTATGATTCTGCGGCGCACGTTATTTCGTGGCGAACCTTCTCCGTTCCTGTTGGAGTTGCCGGACTATCGGGTCCCTTCGGTCCGAGTTGTTCTGGGTCGAGTCTGGGAGAGCGGTCAATCGTTCGTGGCTCGGGCTGGCACTTTGATTTTTGCCACCAGCGTTCTGGTCTGGGTCGGTGGATCATTCCCCGGCGATCAGCGAGAACGTTATGAGCTGACGGCCAAGCTGGAGGCACTGGAAGCGTCCGGAGCGGATCCGGAAGGCGAAGAACTGACTGCACTGACAGAAAAACTGAATCGGGTCAACGGCGATCTTCTCCGCGGCAGCGTGCTGGGGCAGATCGGACAGTCCATCGAACCGATCTTTAAACCACTGGGCTGGGATTGGCGTATTGGAGTCGGCGTTCTGGCGTCGTTCCCCGCGCGAGAAGTTGTGATCGCGACGCTCGGGACCATTTACAGTCTCGGCGGCGATGTGAGTGAAGAGGATGAAGGATTGCGAGGAACCCTGACAGCTGCCACGTGGCCGGATGGATCTCTTGTGTTTTCCATCCCGGTGGCGTTGTCGATCATGGTGTTCTTCGCCCTTTGCGCACAGTGTGTGTCAACACTGATGGTGATTCGGCGCGAGACGAACAGTTGGCGATGGCCCGTGTTTTCCTTCGTATACATGACAGTTCTGGCCTGGATCGGTGCTTTCCTGACGTATCAGATTGGTATCAGGATGTAGACCCATGGATGCTCAAACTTTCACAACGTTAGCGATGGTATTTTCCGCAGTCGCGATTTTTTGGCGTCGATTCCAGCGCACGTTTTTGAAACCTCCGGCTTCCGGATGCGGATCCTGTACCGGCTGCTCCGGAGGAAGCTCGGAAATGGCACTCAAGGTGACACCGCTGGTTCAACTCGGGATATCCGCGTCTCATCAGCACGGAACGAAATCGTAGAGCACGAGCGAGATCAGAGCCGCAGGGATTGTCTGACGTGTCGGCTTTTGCGATCCGGCCGCATTTTGCGGATGATAAGATAGGCGGAGCGTTGGACCACGCTCCGCAATGCAGCTGCTTGTCGAGCAGCGTTCATGAAGTTCACGTGACCCGGTTCGCGATGGTGATAACCTCTCAATTTGTCTGCCTGTGTTGATTCGGCATTTCTCGAGGACAGATATTCTCTTGCCTCGCCTTTTTGATGCCGCAAGTCGTCTGCAAATGAGAATCCCCGCAGGAACAGTTTGCTCCCGGGATGCGACTGGTCATAGTGAGAGCAGCAGATCGCCGCAATCCCCCGGCGACGTGTGTTACGATTCCTGATTGGTTGAAGCTGAGATCCACCGGTATGGCCACTCACATCATTTTTCAATGCCCAGCCTGCCAGCACAGACGCGTGACGTCTCCGAACCCTGCTGACGGTCCGGTCAAGTGCGACGAATGTCAGTGGGGGCGAAACGAAGGTGCGGGCGATTTTTCCGACGGTCATTTGAGCCGTTGTCGCATCTGCGGATGCCAGGATTTGTGGCGTCAAAAGGATTTTCCGCCGGCGATGGGTTTGGCACTTGTAGCGACTGCAGCCATTCTTAGCTGTATCGCTTACGCAAAGTATCAACCGCTCGTAGCACTGGGGATTCTGATGGCTGCCGCGCTGATTGATATGTTACTTTACTCGTTCATGGGCGACATGCTGGTATGCTACCGGTGTGGAGCGCGACATCGACAAACGGCGATGGCGGAGGAGCATCCCAGGTTCGACCTGGAGACCGCAGAACGCTATCGTCAGCAGGATCTCCGGCAGCGGCAGACGTCTAAGCCTGGTTGAGCTTCGAAGATTGTGGCTTCGTAGTCGGAGCACTTTGGACAATAGCATCTGTGGAAGAACTGCGTCGAAGACTGGTTGAGGATCTCAGCGACACGATCGAAGGCGAATTGCGAGTCGATCCGGCGGCTGTCGCTGTGTTTTCATCGGACGCCAGTTTGTATGAAATTGAGCCCCTCGCCGTTGTCTTCCCCCGTCAAACACGCGACGTGGAAGTCATCGCAGCCTATTCGGCCGACAACAATATTCCGCTGATTGCTCGCGGTGCTGGCTCCGGTCTTGCCGGGGGCGCGATTGGCCCGGGAATTGTGATCGATTTTTCCCGCCACATGAACCGCGTGCTGTGGGTCGACGGCGATCGTGTTCGAGTCCAACCAGGTGTCGTGCGCGAACAGTTGAATCGCGAACTGCGCAAACATGGCCGCTACTTCGCACCGGATCCTTCGAACAGCCGCATCACGACCATCGGAGGAATGCTGGGCGTCGATGCTGCGGGATCTCACGCGGTGCGGTACGGGTCGACCCGGGATCATGTCCAGAGTATCGAATGTGTACTGTCCGGTGGGCAGCGAATGGAACTGGGGCGCGAACCCCTGCAAGTGGATCCTTCCGCATATCCTCGCATCGTTGACCTTGAACCTGTGGGCGGCTTCGGCGGCAGCGGAGCTTCTGTCGGTGCGACTGTCAGCACAGCAGTCAGATCAGAAACGCTAAAGTTGTCCTCTCTGACACCAGCCACTCGCCGCGCGGATCTGATTCAGCGAGTCGGCTCACTGCTTCAGGAATTTGACCCAATCATCAAACAGTATCAGCCCCCGTTACTGCGAAACTGCTGCGGCTACATGCTGCGTGGTATTCGCCAGGCGCAGGAGCTTGATCTGGCTCGCATGCTGGTGGGTTCTGAAGGCACGCTGGGACTGTTTACCGAGGCGACTCTGTTCACGATGCCACTGCCTTCCTTTCGAGCGGCCGCGTGCCTGATGTTTAAGACGCTGGAACAGGCGGTTCTGGCAATGCAACTCCTTCTGCCACTGGAGCCCAGTGCCTGCGATCTGCTGGATCGCCGCGTACTGAGTCTGGGACGAGGCACGGACCTGCGTTTTCGCGATATGATTCTGCCCGAGGCGGAAGCGGGATTGATTATCGAATTCCCCGGAGGCAGCGAGCGGGAGATTCGCGAACGCCTCAGAGATGCCCAGCGTCTGCTCATGGATCGCGAAATCGACTTTCAAATCACTCGAGAAGCCACGACTCTCGAAGACGTGGAACTACTTTGGGCCTTGCCTTCACAGGTCGTTTCCCTGCTGGCCAGTCTGAAAGGCTCTTCGCGACCATTGCCATTTGTGGAAGATGTCGCCGTGCCTCCGGAAAAACTGGCGGAGTTTCTGGTGTCAGCCCAGCGGATTTTTCAGAAGCATGAAGTCACTGCGACGTTATACTCACATGCGGCTTCGGGCCAGTTGCATTTTCGACCGATCCTTCCCGTGCCTGGCAACGGCGAAGAGACAAAGATCGAAGCCATCGCGCGAGATCTCTACAGACAAGTTGTGCAGATCGGTGGTTCCATCAGCGGAGAACATGGAGACGGACTTTCTCGCACCGCGTTCATTAGAACTCAATATGGTCCGCTGTATCGTGCGTTTCAGCAGCTGAAGGAAATCTTCGATCCTCAGCGACTGATGAATCCGGAAAAAATCATCAGCAATGATCCTCAGCTGACGATCAAGCATCTCCGCCGAATTCGACCACCCGAAACCATGGCGACAAGTTCTACCGGAAGTCCATTGTTGCCGGTCATGCAGCTGGCGTGGAGTGCCAGCGAGGCGGCCGATGCCGCCAGTCGCTGCAACGGGTGCGGAACTTGTCGAGTACAGTTCGTACCTTCACGGACGTGCCCGTTTGTCGAAAATGACGGCGACGAAGAATTATCGCTGCGAGCCAAAGCAAATTTATTTCGCCGGGCGATTTGTTCAATATCCGGCAAAGAACTCCTGACCGACGAATCCAACAAAACGATTCTGTCAAGCTGCTTCAATTGCAAACAATGCCAGCTCGATTGCCCGTCGGAAGTCAATATCCCGCACCTGGTCCTTGAAGCCCGCGCTCAACATGTGCAGGCACATGGGTTGAGCAAAACGGCGTGGTTGATGTCGCGAGTTCATACATACGCCCGCATGGCCTCGCGTTTTCCGTTCCTGACCAATCGGCTTCTGAAGAATACTTTGTTTCGGAAACTTCTGCAGCGATTTGTCGGAGTCGCGTCTGCGCGCCGTTTGCCGAAGTTCGCGCGAACACCGTTCATGGCGTCTCTGCGAGTTCAGCGCGAGGACAATTCTGGAAGTCCGGGAAGCTCCCGGCCGACCGTTGTCTATTTCGTGGATTACTTCGCCAACAACCATGATCCGGAACTCGCCGAAGCGTTTGTACGCGTGCTGGAGCACAATGGATTTCGAGTCTTCATTCCTCGCGGTCAAACCGTTTCTGGAATGACCATGTTAACTGTCGGCGATATGTCCGCCGCGCGACTCGTGGCTGAACAGAATGTCCGTGAACTGGCCGAGCCTGCTCGCGAGGGCTATTCAATCGTGTGCACAGAGCCTTCGGCCTCACTGTGTCTCACGCAGGAGTACCCCATGCTTCTATCCAGCAATGACGCCGAAGTCGTCGCTCAGCAAACTGTGGATGCGGGCTCTTTTTTGCTGGATTTGCACCGGCGTGGAAAACTGAAGAAGGATTTCACTCCCCTGGCGATGAAAATTGCGTGGCATACACCGTGTCATACGCTTGCAATGCGACGCGGGCTGCCGCTGCTGGAAATTCTGCGACTCATTCCGGGCCTGAAGGTCCAGATGATTGAAAAAGGCTGCACCGGAATGGCAGGCACGTTTGGGCTGGCAGCGGAAAACTTCGAACAGTCCCTGCGGATCGGAGCAGAATTGATCGGAGAAATGAAAACCATCGATGCCGACGCCGGGGTCACGGACTGCAGTAGTTGCAGAATGCAGATGGAACAGGCCAGCCGGATCCCTACAATTCATCCGATCAAGCTCCTGGCACTTTCGTATGGATTGATGCCGAGACTTGCAGAACGACTGAAAGCTCGACCATCCGGATTGAGCATGTCATGATCCCGATCAGAATTCCTTGCTCATGAATCTTACCGTTCTCTTTTTTGCGGCAGCTCGTGATGCAGTCGGGACCGACCGCGTGACCGTCGACGTTCCGGAAGGCAGTACTGTGGGGCAGTTACAGCAACTAATCATCCAGCAAATCCCTCAACTGGAACGATGGGCTCAGGCGTTGCTTTGGGCGGTCAACAATCGCTATGCCGGAAGCGAACAGGTGCTGCAGTCCACTGATGTGATTGCTTGCTTTCCTCCGGTGAGCGGAGGCTGAAACATGATTGAACTCACGACTGAACCGATCGACTACCATCGTCTCACTGAATCCGTACGTGATCACGCGGCCGGTGCGGTGACTTTGTTTCTGGGGACCGTGCGCGAGTTTACTCGGGGCGTCCAAACATCCTGGCTGGAGTACGAAGCTTACCCCGATATGGCGCGGGCTTCGATGGCGGAGCTCGAAGCGGAAGCGGCTGAAAAGTTCACCGTCACAAAGATCGCGATTTCCCATCGCACGGGCCCGATGGCTCTGGGCGAAATCAGCGTGGCTATTGCCGTCAGTTCGCCGCATCGTGATCAGGCGTTTGAGGCGGGACGATGGCTGATCGATACGTTGAAGGAACGAGTGCCCATCTGGAAGAAGGAACACTTTGCGGACGGCCGTGAAGAATGGCAACATCCGGGGATGATTCCGCAGACCCGCACCGAAGGCGCGAAACCATGAGCTTCGAAGATGTCTCAAAGCGAAGACTGATCGATTCGTTTGGTCGAGTTCACAATAATCTGCGGATCAGTGTGACGGATCGATGCAACATTCGCTGCTTCTATTGCATGCCGGCGGATCATGTGGAGTTCATGCCGAAGGAACATCTGCTGTCTTTCGAAGAGATTGAACGCGTTGTTCGCATTGGTACGACGCTGGGGATTGATCGAGTTCGTTTGACGGGTGGCGAGCCCCTGGTGCATCGCGATCTGCATGTGCTGGTTCGAAAGCTGGCCGCAGTTCCGGGAATCATCGATATCGGGCTCACCACCAACGGTATTCTGCTGGAAGAGCAGGCGCAGGAATTGCGGGATGCTGGCCTGAAACGACTCAATATCAGTCTGGATGCTCTGGACCCGGAAATTTTCCGCAAGGTTACGCGTCGTGAAGGCTATGAACGAGTCCTGGCCGGGATCCAGGCGGCACGTGATGTTGGCTTTTCTCCCATCAAACTGAACGCGGTGTCAGTGCGAGGATTAACCGAGGATCAGATTATTCCGTTCGGCCGCCTGGCCCGCGAAACGGATACCGTCGTGCGGTTTATTGAATTTATGCCACTGGATGCCGACAGCCAATGGCAGCGCGATAAAGTGCTCTTCGCGCATGAAATCATTGCCACGCTGGAAGCCGAATTCGGTGCTTTGCGAGCCATTGATTCGCCGGCACCGTTGAGTATTCCTGCCGGGACGAATACCAGCCTGTTACCACAGGCCGATGCTGCAACGCACGCGCCTGCTCAGGATTTTGAATTCGCCGATGGCAAAGGTCGGATCGGCCTGATCGCCAGCGTAAGTCAACCGTTCTGCAGCAGTTGCAATCGCTTCCGCCTGACGGCTGACGGCCGTCTTCGCAACTGTTTGTTCAGCCATGACGAAACCGACATCAAACAGTTTCTGCGATCCGATTCCGCCGACGAACGGATTGCACAGGCGATGCTGAGCAGCATTGCTGCCAAGAAGGAAGGGCATGAGATCAACACAGCCCGATTCATTCAACCCGACCGTCCGATGTATTCGATTGGCGGATAGTTGAGATGTCAGTTTTCTGTTTTCTGTTTGCAGTCGCGAAGGGCGAAGGGCGAAGGGCAACTCTTCACATTTGCGGGATGGCTTTGATCGAGACGGTTGCTGACTTGGTTCCTGAAGTGCGTGTTTCCGGCGGACGAAAATGTCGAACGAGGAATGCGGCGACGTGATTCAGAATCCCCGCGGCTACCATTGAGCAAATCAAAGCCACTAGGACCGCCAGCACGGGAGAGCTCTTCATCACCGTCATCGCACCCGCGAGAGCAACGCCGTGCACGAGATAAAACTCATAAGAGTAGTCAGCGGCAAGTTTGATGATCCGTGGTCGAGCTTGCCACAGCAGAGAGAGTTCGACGATCACCAAACTGATCGCTGTATACGCAAAGGCGGGCTGTATCAGCAGAGCCAGGCTGGCCAGCATTGCTGCGATTGACAAGCTGACAACTCTGCGAGTCGTCCCGGAAGCATAAGCCGCGATTGTGCTGGCCACAGCGTAAGTCAGAAGATGAGACAGCAGCCATGGAGCGGCATCACGAGCGACCAGGAACGTCAGGGCAATTCCACTGATTGCGGCAACGACACCGGGACGTTCGATGAGTCGGGAGAGGAACGTCGCTAAGTAACAGGCCACAATGAGAGAAACAAACCACGTCGGTGAGTTCACAAGTTCACTGGGATGAGTCCACAAGCCTGTGCCCAGCATCTGCGAAACAATCTGGCCAACGGATGCATTCTTGTAGCCCGACACTTCGGCCAGAAGGAAGCTTCCGGTCATTGCTATCCAGAATGCCGGGTAAATCCGAAAGAGTCGCTGTGCGAGCCAGCTTTTTGCGGTTCGTCGGCTTTCGAACGATAACAGTCCGCTGACAACGAGAAACATGGCCACGCCCAGTTGTCCGATCGACAGGCCGCCCCATGACGTCAGATCTTCGCGATCTGCAAGACTCAATGCGTGTTGTACGACCACCATGCCCATCGCGAGAACTCGAACAATATCGAGCCCAGCAAGATTTGGCGACGAGGAAACATCGGGCGTTCTGGAGAAGGTCATTGCAGGGCTCTTCTGCCTGTTGGCTGGTCTTTACGATGCATGGATACTCAATACGCGTGCTTCTTTGATCGGAGACTGCTGAAATTTAGCGTCATTGACGTCTGGAGAGGCGAATTCCCAAACGGTTCGCTGCGTCTTACGGCGCAGGGTCACTCGTCGAAACACTATTCCGAGTTTGTTGCATTTCGGCAACTGTCGCACGCACGATTCGCCTCGGAGATTGCATCGATTCGTGGAGATCGTTGCTTTCTGGCATCACTGGCCTGAAGCGGCCCGGCGGGACAAACAATGTCGCCTGCGAGGCATGTCCGGAAGAACGCAACTGCTCGATGATTCGATCAACGATGAATACGAGTGTGCGAAGCGACGAGCCCTGTTGAATCGATCGCTGATCACTGCTGACTCAACGCGATCCAGCGATCGCGAATCCAGATCTGCAGCGGTAGCAGAACAAACATCCAGGTCCAGAACAGATTGATGATACTGCTCAGAAACAACGTAACTTCGATATTGTGGCTGCGTGCAAACACGGAAGTCACGGCCGTCAGCCCGAGGATCGGAGCTGCCATACAAAAGAAAGCAGGGGTGGCCAGCAAAATGGTCAATGGCAAAGCCGCCCATCGTGTATACAAGGATAGCAGCGCGGCCAGGTGGCTGGCGAAACCAAGCATAATCAGATAACTGCTCACCATTGTCGCCGAACAGTTGCGAACGATCGTGCCATCGCTGAGGATCAGGGAAATCAGGATCCAGAAGATTGCCGGGATGAGTGCAATTGCACAGCCGGCAAATTTCTCGACGAGGATTCGAACACTGCTGATCGGCACTGTGGCCAGCGTGGATTGTGTCTGTTGTCGAACTTCATAGAACAAACATCCGGACGAATACAGCAGCACCTCGGCCGTCAGTGTCATCACGAATGTCAGGAAAGCCCACCAGCTATAATCGCCACGCAGGGCTACTCCGACCGTGTATCCATCCAGTTCCTGAAACATGCGGAACCCGGCAAAGGCCAGACCGCCAGCCAGCAATTTGGCCACCGCGAATGTTCGTCCACCGGTAAAGAACAGGAACTCCTTCCATGCGACGGACAGATTCCAGCACCGCCCCACAGCCCAGCGGCGGATGCTTTTTTTCTCCGAGAGGCCTCCGGCATCAGACGGGGCAGACCAGAGATCCAGCGTGACAGTACTGATCACAAACAACGCGAACGCCACCAGCAGACTGGACCAGAATTGCCCGGAGACAAGTGACACCTCACCTTTGATTGAGGCCGTCGTAATCAAAGTAATGCCGGTGGAAAAATCGATCCCCAGCATTGTGAATCCGCTTGTCCGTCCCAGGATCTCAGCCAAACGATCGAAGACGGAGATCTTTGAACACGCAATGGGAATCATTTCAAGAAAACGAATCGTGCCGGTAGAGAGTGTGCCAGCAGGAATGGCCGCGAGTCCTTCTGTGACAATCTTTGGAAGAAACACAAAGAGCCCGATTGTGGTCGCCGCCAGCCCCGCGGCTCGCCCCGACGTCGCACACCGCGCGCTACAAAACAGAGCGAGATTCGCGACAAGAATCATCCACGCGGCCAAAGCAAGATACGCCGCCACGATCTGATTCCACAGCACGCCTCCAAGAGTAATCGAGAGAAACGTAAACGGCATCTGGATCACCAGCAGCATCAACGAACTGACCAGTCGCGAAGTCGATTTCCCAAGAGTAATCGACAGCGAATTCATGCCGGCCAGTCGCAACAGGGCGTAGGTCCCGGCATCCTTCTCTTCCGTGACGGCCGTTACAAAATAGCTTATTCCCGAAACCGTAATGATCAGCACATTCAGCGTGCAGACCAGTTCAAAGAACCGCAGCCCCATGCTGCCGCTGCCAAACACGTCCGCAAATGACATTGAAATGGCAAACAGCATCGCCCCCGCAAATCCGGCGCGCACGATGTGCGGGTAGATAGACTTCGAGTCCATCTTCAGCGTCCAGCTGAACAGCGTTGTGACTCCGGAGATCACGTGCGCACTCCGCGAGTTGTCAGGTCCATAAACGCCTGATTCAAATGCCGTCGTTGCTGACTGAACGAAGTAATCGAAAGATCCAGCGTCAGCAGTTGTCGCAGGAACTCATTGGCCGAAGTGGCTGGCGTGAGTTGAATGTTGTAATCACGTCCCGTCGCAAATTCCGGTTCAGAAACCGCTTCGACACCCGGCAGTTCTTTGATTCGCTGCATGGCCGTCTCGGAGATTGTGGCCAGTTTGAGATTATACAGCGGTTTTTCTTCCGGACTCTCCAGCAGAATATCCATCGGACCGCTGAACTTGATCTGTCCTCGGTCGATGATGGTCACACTGTCGCAGAGTTCTGCCAGTTCGCTCAGGATATGCGAACTGATGAAGACAGTTTTCCCCATCCGTCTGAGCTCTCGCAGGATTTCCATCAGCTCAATTCTTGCCCGCGGATCCAGACCGCTGGCTGGTTCGTCCAGCAATAAAAGGTCAGGATCATGCACCAGAACTCGCGCCAGGCTGACTCGCTGCTGCATCCCCCTTGACAGACCGCTGATGAGATCGTCACGACGACCTTCCATGTCGGTCAGGGTCAGTACGTCATGGATGACGGTGTCCCTTTGCCGAACTGGTAAGCCATAAGCCGCTGCGAAGAAGTCCAGATATTCGAAGACGGTCATCTGCCGATACATGCTGAAATGGTCGGGCATAAATCCGATGCGGCGACGAACAGCGACCGAATCATTTCGCACGCTGTGCCCAAAGACCTGAACCTCCCCCCAGTTCGGCTTCAGCAGTGTGCAGATGGCCTTGAGCGTCGTGGTTTTGCCCGCCCCGTTTGGCCCGACAAAACCGTGCAGTGTCTGAGGCATCACGCAGAAGGTCACCTGACTGAGTGCCTGATGGCCTTTGAATGCATGCGACAGGTTTGTCACGGAGATGGCTGGAACAGTGTCGCGGGTGATAGCCGACATGTGGAAGAATACCTTGTGCCGATTCCTGCGGACCTTTGAAAACGCAACATGAACTATTGCTGTTTTGCCAGCACAGCATCATCAAACTTGAGCTTCCCCTGAGCCAGCGATACCGAATGCGGAAATCGCTCGGCCAGTTCATTGCTGTGAGTCACACACAACAGTGCCGTGTCGTGTTCAGCGGCCATCTCGAGCAACAGTGTACCGATCTCTACTGCCGTCTGCGGGTCCAGATTGCCCGTTGGTTCGTCCGCCAACAGCAACGACGGCTTGTGCAGCAATGCGCGGCACACGGCGACTCGCTGACGTTCCCCGCCGGACAGTTTTCCAGGACGCTGATGCAGACGATGAGCCAACCCGACGCGATCCAGCAACGCTTCGGCTCGACCGCGAATATTGGCTTCGGAATCAAACCCCGCAAGCGTTGGCAGCAACACATTCTCCAGTACGCTGCACTGGGGCAACAATTGATGGTCCTGAAAGATGAACCCGATATGCTGATTGCGAAATGAGGCCAGCCGACTGGAGCTCATTCGCCACGGGTTCTCACTAAGGATTTCGATCAGCCCCGAAGTTGGCTGATCCAGAGTTCCCGCCAGATATAGCAGTGTACTCTTGCCGCATCCCGAGGGACCTCGTATTGCAATCGCGCTGCCTGACAGCACCTTCAGACTGACGTCTTTCAGGATCGAAACGGGGCCACCAGGTGAGTCGAATGTGCGAGAAACACCGTGCATATGAAGAACAAGAGGCATAAAGACTCATTTCACTTGAGTTTAAAAGCAACCGCGATGCAGTGCCGACGATCAGAAGACGTCAACAGGTCCACTTCGTCTATCTTTCTCAGGGATTCTTCGTCGACGGAGGAAATTCACCTGCCGCAATTTTTGCAATATCGTCCGCAGCTAACGATCCTCGATAGATCCTGACATCGGCAAGATTCCCCTTGAAGTAATCCTGAGCTCCGAAGCCAATCTGAAGTTTCGACTCACTGGAGAGATCAATCGCCTCGTCCGGCAACGCAGCCGACTCGGAGACCAGTTTCCCATCGACGTAAAGCTTCAACTTTTCTTTTGCACGAACGGCGGCCACGTGGTGCCAGCCTGAAGGAAACGAATGATCCCACGTTGCGTTGCGGCCCGCTTCGATGGATAAAACATGCCCGGAGGGCAGCGCGCCAACAAACAAGCGGCCCTGAAAGACAGCCATCGACCACGCGCGACGGAACCGCACATCCGGCGTCAGGTCAACTCGTCCCACTTTGTCCCAGTCTGTCTTTCCTTCGTATCGATATACTTCTGCCAGCGGCAACGTACCACCGTACATTTTTCCGTTATAAACAACCAGCGGCATGGCTTCGAGCTCTTCGCCCAGCTTCCCGGCGTCTTCCCAGTTCGTCCCATCAATGTGCTTGAACACATGCGCCTGCGGCCATTCGCTGACAAACAAGCTTCCCTGATGCACCGCAAAACCATAAGTCTGAGTCGCATTCGGAATGCGTCCCATGTCATGCCATTTGTCGCCATCAAAACGAAACACGGCACCTTCGTCGTAGCATGACGCATACAGCGAACCGTTAAAGACCGTCATGGCTTCAACTCGCTTGCCTGGATTTGGACAGGCAGTCCAGGTTTCCCCGCCTTCGTAACGGAAGAATCCGGCAGGCTTGTAGAGCGATCCGGCGTACAGCTTTCCGCGATACTCAATCAAGCTCGACACAGCTTCTGTCTCTGCTGATAATGTCCCGCAGGAAATCCATTGGTCGTTGTCACCCAGGCGATACACCTTGCCGCCGAAGTTTGTGTTTTCAGACTCGGCCAGCGATGAACCCGCCAGTCGATACTTGCTCGAGGCGACGTACAACGATCCATCAAAGACCGTCATAGCGGATACGGCGTTGGCCTTGTCTGGTGAACCGAGATCGGTCCAGCTGTCTCCGCCTTCGAAGCGGAAAACTCGCCCGGCTTCTTCTGCTCCCGCGTGACAGGTGGATGCGTAAAGCTTGCCGTTATGAACGCACAGCGAGAAAACATAAACGGCCGTTCCAAGTTTCCCGTGATCGGAGAATTCCGGTTCGATGCGACCCTGATCAAATCCGAAATGCAACTGACGATGGTTCGATTGAGAATTCGTGACTCCGCCATGCGTGTAGAGCCCAAGGTGAAAACCGGTGCGGCCCGTGAAATCAAACTGGCTCAGAATATCCCCGGGAACATCATCGGTGGCGTCGGATGGCTTGACCCACGCTGCGATCGAAAAGTCCTCTTTCCCGGGATTAAAGCCGCTGGCCGTTTCGATATCGATGAACGAACTGGTCCCATCAAACGCGCCCGATCTCGTCAGACTCGTCGTTGGACCATCATCGGTGAACTTCACCCCTTTGGCGATCGACTTGAGCTTTCCCGGCGAATAGTCGTCTGTCGAACCCTGCAACGGCCAGTGTCCTGCCAACTGTGCTTGAGCATTGGCGGTCGAAACAACAGCCATCCACATCAGGACAATGTTCAGCACTCTCATGCGGTACTCCGTGAAAAACAAAGCGAGGACGTTTGCCCCAGAGAACTTTAGAATCGTCAAAAAAGCAACGTGGGCGACTTTCAAGGAAGTGCGGAACGTAACACACTTCGAACTCGGCGTCATCAATTCGGCCCGGAAGAGTGCTACGTCAGAGCGATCAGGGCGACTGAATATCTGGCCAGTTGTTGACTGTCTCTCGTCGACTGCGTCGAAGGCTTTTTGGATTCGCAGGTGATTCATGAACTCAGTGACCGAGTATCTGACATTCAACATCCCCGAAAGAATGGGCTTCCTGAACATAACATCCCGGCTGGAGGAGATTGTTCGCGGCAGTGGGATTCAGGAAGGGCTGATGTTGTGCAACGCGATGCATATCACCGCGTCTGTCTTCATCAATGACGACGAGCCTGGTCTGCATGCAGATTATCGCAAATGGCTGGAGCAGCTCGCACCATTCGATGCATCACCGCAGCGCTATGCTCACAATCGCACGGGCGAAGATAACGCCGACGCCCATATGAAGCGTCAGATTATGGGGCGTGAAGTGGTGATTGCGGTAACGAAAGGACGGCTCGACTTCGGTCCGTGGGAACAGGTCTTTTACGGGGAATTCGACGGTCGTCGTTCGAAGAAAGTACTGGTCAAGATTATCGGCGAATAAACACAGGCGATGACGACCCAAACGACGCGCAACTCCTGAACCTGCCCGTTCACTGCCATCCCACCCCGAAACATAAGTCACGAACTGAGCTTTTGTGTTTTGGGTTTGATCACCACATGCGGACGTTCGCCCGGATGACGACGGGCGGCTTAGATTTCCGGGGCCTCAGTGCTCGCCATCTTCTTTGCATAAACTTCGAAGGAATTGAACGAATACCGATCGATGCCGCGAGCCTGACATTCCAAAAGATTCTCGCCGCATGAGATCATACCAATCCCCGACGCGGCCAATGTCCTCTTCTGTGAAACCGGTTACCACTAGAACAATACGCCGTCACGACGCCAGCATTGGGTTTGCGGGGCTTGCATCCCTGACTGAAACGAGCAACTTCGAAAAACGCGGGCGAGGCTTCCGATGAACTCTTAGCTGAACAGCGCCATATTCGGCTCCCTTACAAGCTCGAAGCGCCAGCGAGTGAACACTTTGCGACTCATTCACTCGCTGGCGCTTCGGGCTTGTCTTCTCAATGGTTTTCTTGAACATGGCGCTGTTCAGTTAGCTGACATCTGGGATATTCTGACTTCTCCGAATCGTTGGCAACTTCCGCATGCATTTTCCATTCGCGACTCCGCGCCTTCGCGTAAGGAATGCGATTCTCTCGCTCCGAAAAATCGCCGCCTACTTCGCGAACAAGGCGTCCACGAACCCTTCCGGATCGAACAGTTCGAGGTCGTCCACCTGTTCACCAACGCCGATATATTTGACCGGGAATCCCATCTCCTGCCGAATCGCGACGGCGACACCACCGCGAGCGGTCCCGTCGAGTTTGGACAGAATCAGGCCCGTGCATCCGATTGCCTGAGAAAAGCTTTTCGCCTGGCTCAGCCCGTTCTGGCCGGTCGTTGCATCCAGCACCAGCAAGCTTTCATGAGGAGCATCCGGAATAATCTTCCGCATGACTCGGCGGATTTTCTCCAGTTCGTCCATCAGATTCTTCTGTGTTTGTAATCGCCCGGCCGTGTCGACGATCAGATAGTCGGCCCCAATTTCAACGGCCTTCTGGACGCCGTCAAATGCGACCGCCGCCGGATCTGAATTGCTTTCCTTGCGAACGATCGGGCATCCCAGCCGTTCGCTCCACATGGTTAGCTGTTCAACCGCCGCCGCGCGGAACGTGTCGCCGGCCGCCAGCACCACTTTGTGGCCGTTCTTCATCAGCAGATTCGTCAGCTTGGCGATCGACGTTGTTTTGCCGACACCGTTCACTCCCGCGACCAGAATCACAGTTGGTCCCGATGCGGCTTTCATGATCGGCGACAGCGGATTGCTGAGATCCCAGCGGATGCCGTCGTTGCCTTTGAGAAGTTCAATCAGTTCGTTGCGGACCGTTTTCCAGATCGCGTCGACGTCGACAGTTCGTCCGCCATGATCCGCTTTCAATCGAGCGGTGATGCGCCCCGCAGCCGTGACACCCATGTCCGTGCGGATCAGCCGCGCTTCGAAGTCCTGCAGCAGACTGTCGTCCAGAATCTGCCCGGCTCGAAACAGGTCGCGAACGTCAGTTCGCAGAATCTGCTTCGTCTTTGCGAGCCCACGTTTTAGCTTGTCAAAAAGTCCCATGATCCTGCCTGATGCCGCTGAGGCATCATCCTGCTACAGTAGAAATCTCAATCCAAAGCAAACTCTACGCCACCGGGTTCACCCCGGTGGTTTACCGGCTTTTGCACTACTTATCGTATCGACCAGGAAGTGATCACCATCTAAGCATAGCAAACGTAATGCAAAGGCCAATTTTTCCACTCTGGTCAACTTCCACTCGGGCCAACAAAGTGTTGATTTAGAACGCCTAAAAAAACATGTGCACGCAGCCGGATTCGTGAGAATTCGGAGCAGTTTATGAGCTCTCACGAGCTCAGCTACGGTTTTGTTTCGGGTTCTTAGTCGCGTTCTGAGGTTTTCTGTTTACCGCCCAGCCGGAGACGCCGGCTTTTGTGCTGACCGGCGCCTCCGGCTGGGCGGTAAACAACGAAATCAACACTCCGGCAATCCCGGCGGCGGATTGAGTGGCGAATGCCGCCCCGGCCCCACTATACCTCACAAATCCGACGGAATCGCTCCCAGGCGTCTTCCCAGCCGTCATTGTTTTTCGGATGAAACTCTGTAATCGATTCAGACCGACGCACGACCTCGCGAATTTCATGCAGCGATGAAATATCGCCGGCGGACATCGCCTGAACCAGCACATTTCCCAAGGCCGTCGCTTCCACCGGACCTGCGATCACCGGAACTCCGCAGGCATCGGCCGCGAACTGATTCAGCAGAGCATTCTGAGCCCCACCACCGACGACGTGAATCACTTTGACTTTGACACCGGTCAATTCTTCCAGCCATCCCAGGACCATTCGATATTTCAACGCGAGGCTTTCCAAAGCACATCGCACGAACTCCCCTTCGTTCTCAGGAACCGGCTGACCAGTGCGTCGACATTCGGATGCGATCGCTTCGGTCATGTCGGCAGGTCGCAGAAACTCGGGCCGATCCGGATCAACCAGGGAACGAAACGGAGTTGCCCCGGCGGCTTTGCGAGTCAACTCGGCATAGTCGACCTTGAGTCCTCGCTCTTCAAACGCGACCTTACAGCGCTGCACGAGCCACAAGCCCATGATGTTTTTCAGCAGACGATAAGTTCCGCCGATGCCACCTTCGTTGGTCACATTCCGCTGCAAAGCTTTCTCGCTCAACACAGCGTTGTTGACTTCAACGCCCATCAACGACCACGTGCCGCTGCTGATGTAAGCCCAGTCCGGATTGCCGGTGTGCGACGTCGGAACGGCTGCGACTGCAGACCCAGTATCATGCGTCGCCGGAGCCACAACGTTGACTTTGTTCAGGCCGGTGAATTCGCTGACGTCTTTTCTCAGGCCACCAAGCTGAGCTCCCGGATTCACAATCTCCGGGAACATCTGCGTTGGAATGTCCAGACGTCGCAGAATATCGTCAGCCCAGGTGCGAGTTGTCGCGTTGAGCATCTGCGTGGTTGTGGCGTTGGTGAACTCGACAACTCGACTGCCACACAGGCACCAGTTGAAGAAGTCAGGGATCATCAAAAAGCGAGTTGCCTGCGACACCAGTTCCGGATCGCGTTCACACATCGCCAGCAACTGGTACAGTGAATTGATCTGCATAAACTGCAAACCGGTTTGGCCGAAGATCTCCGCCCGTGGAACTCGCTGCAGAGCTTTCGCAAGCATGCCGTCAGTGCGAGAATCTCGGTAGTTCCAGGCCTGACCAAGCATCTCGTCGTTGCGATTCATCAGGACGAAGTCCACGCCCCACGTATCCACACCGATCGACGAAATCGACGAACCATAACGCGAAGCGGCTTCACGCAGGCCGTTCTGGATTTCCGTCCACAGACCGACCAGATTCCATCGCAGAGTCCCGCCCAAGCGAATCGGGCCGTTGCCGAAGCGGTGAATTTCATGCAGCGAGACATGCTTTCCGTCGAACCGTCCCGCCATGACGCGTCCGCTCTCCGCGCCCAGATCCACTGCCAGATAAGTTTTTTCCGCCATAAATGCAAAACAAGGGCCCCGCCCTCGCTCCAGTTTCGTTGTCGTCGACGTCAATGATGCCCGACAGCCCGTCAGTTTTAGTCCGACCTCATTCAGGTCAGATGGGAATGGGACTGCTGTACAGTTGCGAACACTAGCAAACGAGGTCGATTTCTTCGAGCAAGCCCCGAGCCGGATTCCCCTATTCCCCAAACCGCAAGCGCAAACACCCTGTAATCGCTTCTTCGCCCGGGGAGTTTAGTGAGCGGAACGGCGCCAGCCACCGGTGTTGGTCGTCACAAAGACCGGCCGAACACCGAATCTGAAATTTCGAATTTGAAATCTCAAATCCCAGGGCTCAGATTGCGTCGCCGAGAAGGCCAAGTTGGGAATCAATAGCACCGGCTGACGATGGCGATGAAAGGCCAGCATCAATACCGTCGATTCTCTGGCTCCAGATGTCCGTGAGTCATCGGCTGCGTTCGCTGATGGTACGGGCTGTCCGTTGGTTCGCCGAACGAGGCCTGCTGGATATGTGGCTGCGATTGGTGCTGCTCTGCAGTCATCATGCCGCCCTGGACCGGCATGGCGCTGCCGGCAATGATGGCTTCGCCGTGGCCTCGGTCAGCCACAACCAAATGAGCGGGAACGCTGCCGTGAACCTCGGAATCAAACTTCCACATCGCACCGGTCCCGGCATCGACGAGCAATCCCGGGATACCACCGATCACGATGTTTCCCGCCGTCCACCAGTTGATATCGCGTGGCACTTCCTGACGGTAAACGCCTTCCTGGCCGGCATAAACAACACTGTATTTCGCCGGACGAAATGCCTTGGAGCTTGTTTTTAACGTCACCTGAGACGGTGTTACTCCGGAGTGGACGACGTTGCCGTTCTGATCAACGACGTTGAAATACGTCGGACCGGCATGGTTCTTGACGGTGACCTGAGTCTTGCGACCACTGATGATCGTCGCACAACCGCTCAGGCTGCTTGCGAAGACGAGAATCAGCGCCCATTGAACCAGCAATCGATTTGTAGCCATGATTATTCCTCAGCGGCTTCCTGTACAACGAGCGCTTGGACCAGCGACCACGAGTCACCCGTAAGCATTGCAGTATGCGCGGCCGGTCAAAACATCAACAAGAGCGGAACGAGGCTGAGCGACGCTTGTCGCCTAATGAATCTCGACGACAACTTGCGTTCCGGTAGAAATCGCCGTGCGGTGGCCTTGTGACGACGTGAAACGGGATCACCCTCTGTCAGAAGCAGTGAATACTGCCGAACGACTTTTGGCCCGTCGGCGGAGCGACGCGCGGACGATACGCCCGTCACTCCGTCGATGGGACTTGTCCCAGGTTTGTAAAGCGGTGACAGGTTCTCAATACTGCGTCTGTTCGCGGCGTGCGGCTCCGGTCGGGGAGATTTGCATGTGCTCCTCCACCAGCCTCGCGCGAATCCATCGAGAATCTTTCCTGACAGGAACATTGCTGATGAATCGTTGTGTGAAGTTGATGGTTGCTGCGTTGGTCTGCTGCCTTGCAGCACCAACAATGGCCGCAGAAAAAGTCGCACCGGTCCGCATGGGTTGCGGCATCATGACATTTGACACGGTCCCGGGCTGGGGACTGGGTGAAGACGGCAAGTCCATCATCGGGCCTACTCACGGAGGTGTCGTTGTCGACAAGGCCGGCAACATTTACACCAGTGCCGACATGGGCGTGTTTGTGTTTTCTCCCGACGGAAAACTCGTGCGACGTTTTGTTGGTGACGATTACACTCGACTGCACGACATCGAGATTCGCGAAGAAGGCGACGCTGAATTCATCTATGGGGCTCGCAACGCTGCGGCCGAAGGCATCAAGTTTCACGCCGAGACCGGTGACATCGTCCTGCGTCTGAAGTTCCCGGAAGAATCCGGCCTGAAGCTGACGGCGTTTAACCCAACAGCCATCACCGTCGCTCCGAACGGTGATATTTTCCTGTCAGACGGCTATGCCAGCAATCACATTTTCAAGTTCGACAAGTCCGGCAAGTATCTGAAGCACTTCGGCACCAAAGGCAACGACCTGAAGCAGTTCAACACGGCTCACGGTATGACTTTGGACACTCGCTACGATCCACCTCGTCTGCTGATCTGTGACCGCAACCACGAGCCAAAGGGCCGTCTGCTGCATTACGATCTCGAAGGTAACTACATCGAAGAAGTGATCACAGGTCTTGGCATGCCAACATCAGCGGCGGTGCAGGGCGACTATGTTTCTGTTCCGGATCTGCATGGTCGAGTTGTCATTCTGGACAAGAGCAACACAATCATGGCGGTGCTGGGGCATAATGCCGATCCAGCCAAGCGAGTGAACTATGGCGTGCCTCAGGATCAGTGGATCGAAGGTGTCTTCAGTGGCACTCACGGATCTTACTGGGACAAAGACGGCAATCTGTATGTTCAGGACTGGAATGTTTCCGGTCGCATCATGAAATTGGTCCGCGTGAAGTAGTCCGTTCTTAGCAGGGCGGTCGTTTCAGGCCGTCCTGCACTCCTGATATCGCTCGATTCACGCAATTGGTTTTCGAATGGCCGCAATGTTGTTGTTCATTCCCTGAACGATCGCTCCAGAGTCTGATCCGAGGGCCAGAAATCTGAAGCCCATCGCCTTGTGCTGGTCAACCAGTTCCGGTCGAGACAGGATTCCGGCGGTCTTTCCGTGCTTCTCACAGGCGGAGACGACGTTCTTCAGGTGCTGCAAAAATCCCGGCTGAGAAAAATCGCCGGGGTGTCCCAGATTCACTGACAGATCCATTGGCCCCACAAACAGCACATCAACTCCGGCGACGGCTGCCATGGCGTCCGCCTGTTCGGCTGCTTCCGGAGTTTCGATCTGCACGACAACCAACGATCGTTCATTGGCCTCGTTGAGATATCCCTTCCAGTTTCGCCCATACTCTGTCGCTCGTATCACCTGAGCAACCCCACGAACACCGGTTGGCGGATACTTCATGAGGCTCACCGCTCGAGCCGCCTCCGTGGCATCCGGCACATAAGGAAACATGACGCCAGCCGCGCCGCTGTCCATCACGAATTTGACCATGTCTGCGTCGATCGACGGAATTCGCACGATCGCCGCGGCAGATGATCCACGTGTTGCGAGGAGTTGACTGCGGAGTTCCGTCATGCTGCCCGAACCATGTTCAAGATCCAGCAACAGCCAGTCAAATCCAGCCGCAACTGCAATCTCAACGGCGACGGAAGATCCGAGGTTCAAAAACGTCCCGGCCAGAACCTCTGACGCCAGCCGACTTCGATCAATCCAGTTCATGATTCAAATCCAGATCTCTTAAGTTTCAAATCAGGCAACAGGCCCAGCCCCCAATGGCGTGGACTTACTAAGCGGAATGTATTCGCGGCATGACACCAGCCCCGGCTTTGCCAACAAATTCGATGAATTGAACCGTTGGCGAGCGCCCAGCGGCTGATTAAAGAACAGTCCCGAAATAAGTTCCCTTTATCCCAACCCGAAGCGTCACGGCTTGTTGATTTAATCATAACCCGATGCGTCAGCGAGGGATTGTTGTTGAAAAACGCGGCAACTTTTATCCCTCACTGACGTTTCGGGTTGGGATTTCAAGGCGTGGAAACTTCCGGAAGTTATTCAGTAGCTGAAGTCGTGAGACCTCAGTCCGAACTCTCACGAGTTCGGCTACCACAGGAATTTATTTCGGGACCGTTCCTAAGTCGACGACAATGAGCCCAGCCCCATGAGCCGGAGCACAGCACCAGTTTAACTCCGACCGCCCATCACCCACGATCAACACCGGTTCCTTTTTTTCGTGCAGCAGCGTTTTAGCAATGCCGTGACGCAATGAACACCCTCAACACAAACGACCGTGAATCCCCCAATTCTCAGGCTCGCAATCCCGAGTGCATTTCGGGCCGAATTCTGAGATGATATTTCGCGATGAACGGATTCGGAATCAATGAATCGGCCGGGACGACGAATCTCGCTGAAAGGGCGGTCAAGTATCGAACGGCGATGTGAGTGAGTCCCTGCGATGAAAGCATGGTGGAAAATATGGTGAGTATGAATTTCGCCTTCACAGTCTTTGCGATTATTTTCGGTATCGCTTTTCTGATGGTGATGGGCACTTCCGGCTTTGTATTCTTCAACGTATTCCGGGTGTTTAATCGAGCCTTAAAGGATTCTGGAAAACATATGGACGATGTGAACCAGGCAGCCCATGCGGAGAAAAAGCGCAGGGCACTTGAACTTCTCGCTCAACAGCCGGCAGGAGCCCCCGCTTTTAAATGTCGCGGATGCGGAGCGACCGTCGACAGCACTGCTGAACTTTCACCGGACGGGCGAGTCCGCTGCAACTATTGCAATCAGTGGACGAGTATTTATCAGTGACGGACAACGGCAACACGGAGATCCAGAATGACGACGATCGGGAGCGGTCGCGCCGGCTGAGCCTTCAGGCGAACAAAGCCCCAGCAGAGATCGAAGGGTACTCCATCGTTCGTCGACTTGGAACAGGGGCCTATGGAACCGTCTGGTTGGCTCGCGAGGATCGTACAGGCCGCATGGTTGCGGTCAAATTTTATCCGCATCGACGAGGACTCAACTGGTCAATGCTCAGCCGCGAAGTCGAAAAACTGGCGGCGGTTTATACATCTCGCAACATTGTCCGGTTGCTGGATGTCGGCTGGAATGCGGAGCCGCCTTACTTCGTCATGGAGTACGTCGAGAACGGCTCGCTGGGAAATTTTCTTGCTCGCGGTCGCATCAGTGTAGAAGAAGCCATCCGGATCACTCGCGAGATCTGCAGTGCCCTGATCGACGCTCACGGGGCAGGAGTTCTGCATTGCGATCTCAAGCCGGACAATGTTCTGCTGGACAATCAATTGCATGCACGCCTGTGTGACTTTGGCCAGTCACGAATGTCTCACGAGCAAAGTCCGGCACTGGGAACACTGTACTATATGGCTCCGGAACAAGCCGATCTGGAGGCATTGCCGGATGCGCGGTGGGATGTCTATGCGGTCGGCGCACTTCTATATCATATGTTGACCGGCGATCCGCCGCATCGTAACGAGGCGACTCAAAGGCGTCTGGAAAAATCCGAGACGCTGGATCAGCGTCTCAAAACTTACCAGCAGATTATTCATTCGTCTGGTGTTCCTTCGGGACATCGAGCAGTCAAGGGAGTGGATCGCAGGCTGGCCGAAATCATTGAACGGTGTCTCGCTGTCGCTCCCGGAGATCGCCTTCCCAATGCCCAGGCCGTGCGTGATGAAATGGATGCTCGCGATCGTCAACGATCACGACGCCCACTTCTGATGTTGGGAGTTGTCGCACCAGTGCTGTTGATGGCTGCAATGGTGCCGATTTTTGTCAACGCGCTGACCAGAAATCTGCACGTGACGGAACAGCAGATCACAGACCGGGCACTGGAAAGCGACGCATTGTCTGCGCGACTTCAGGCGGCGGGTCTTGAAGATGAACTCAATGATCGCCTTGATGAGCTGGAAAACATCCTCGCCGATCCTCGCTTGTCGTCATCGCTTGAGCTGATGTTTCAGCAGAGCAGCGATGAGGTCGTTGCACTGGTGTCGGCCGCGGGTGAAGGAATGCCGCTCAGCGCTGAAGATGATGCCAAGCTGAATTGGATGCGGCAACTGGATGCAGCATGGGAACGCAGTCAGGCCGCCAACGCGCGACGCCACTACGAACAGGACACAAGCTGGTTTTTGACCGATGCCGATGGCGTCCAGATCTGGCGACGTGAATTCAGCTCGCTGACATTGGCTAAGACGTTTCGCTATCGAGACTATTTTCATGGCCGAGGTCTCGATTATCCGGAAGATCAGATTCCCGAGGATGTCAAACCGCTGACGACTCGCCATGTCAGCGTGGCTTACAAAAGCACGACAACCGATCGGCAGACGGTGGCTCTCAGTGTTCCGGTGCGAAACTCCGCGGGCGAAGTGATCGGCGTGTTTGCTCGCACAGCAAATCTCGGAGATCTCCAGTCACGCCTGGGACGCCGGATTCAGGACAAAGACGACGATAGCGTGAAGCGAATCATTGCCCTGGCAGAGTTTCGTGAATCAGAAAACCTGCGATTGCTGGACCACCCCTATTTGACAGAAGAGTTTGTAAAAACAGCCGAGCAGAAATCCCAGGACGTGGAAGTTCTCGGGAAGCTGACCATGAATAACGAAACCGTGCTGAGAATTCGGGAAGAGCTGGCAACTGGAGATGTTGCCGTGCGGAAAGTTGTCAAACTGCCGGTTTACCTGGATCCAGTGGGGTATTTACAGGACGCAAATTCTTCATCCTACGCGGGCGAATGGATCGCGGCGCTGGCGCCCGTAGAAGGGACTGGCTGGCTCGTGATTGTCCAGGAGCGTCGAGACGCAGCTCTTCAGCCGGTGCAAACGATGGCCGATCGAGCGAGTCGTCAGGCGTGGCTGGCTGTCCTGATTGCTGTCGCCATGATGGCCCTTGTTTGGTTCTTCGTTTGGCGAGCATTCGGGCGCACTAGTTCGCTCAAAGTGCATGCTGCGGAATAATGAAGACTATTGTCCGAAGTAATTTCTGTGCGTGACTGCCAGCGGAGTCCGCGTCAAATTCAGGCCGTCGGTGATTCAGTGTCTGTTCTGCGCAGCAGTCGACCCAAAGGAACAGTCTCGAACTAAGTTCCCTGAATCACAACCCGACACGTAAGTTTTGAAGTTGCGCGTTCGCGACTGTCCCAACCCGCTGCGTCAGCGAGGGATTGTTGTTGAAAAACGCGGCAACTTTTATCCCTCACTGACGTTTCGGGTTGGGAAAACCCATTAAATCAACACGCCGTGACGTTTCGGGTTGTGATTTTTAGCCGCAATAGGAGCTGGATGTTTTTTCGGGACTGGTCGTATCTGGATAGCGTCATGTTCGGCTCCCTTACAAGCTCGAAGCGCAAGCGAGTGAACACTTTGCGACTCATTCACTCGCTGGCGCTTCGGGCTTGTATTCTCAGTGGTTTTCTTGAACATGACGCTGCGACTCATTCACTCGCTGGCGCTTCGGGCTTGTATTCTCAATGGATTTCGTGAACAAGGCGCTGTCCAGCTAAGCGAGGCGAGAAGCGAGGCAGCGTCCTGATCAGCGTGTCCAGGAACACATGCAGTAGAACGGCTAATCGCCTGGTTGCACGGAGACTATGTTTCCAACCAGCATCGTTGCAAAAAAAAATCCCGGAAGCAGCGAATCCAGGGGGGGGCGGAGGACTCTAGCTGCTTCCGGGGGCGATTGGTTGTATTTGTCACTTCTTTGCCGGTCAGATGTTGACCATTCAGTCGCAACGAGGGGGACAGTATGACGTTCCCCAAAACGCGTCAATACCTGTTCACTGAACGTCAGAAGCGAAAGCGTCAGAATACTCGAAATTCCAGAAAACCCCCGCAAACACCGGCAGATTCGGCTGTATTGGGAGATGTCGACTCTGACGGAATGAGCACAATCCAATGAGTGCGATTGCAGCTGGCAATGGCGTGATCTGCAACTATTCTCGAACGATAAACTCGTGCAGATTCAGGATGACGCTGCAAAGACCGGTCCATGCGGCGACTTCGGCTCTGTCTTTGTCCTCGATCACGATCGGAGCCAGACGCTCGGCAGCCGCTGCATCTTCACCCAGCAGGCGACGTTGCTCACTGAGATATTGAATCAGCACGTTGACTTCTGAATCCTTCGGCCTTCGTGAGACTGCTCGTCGGAAGACCCAGTGGATACGTTCGGTGTCATTGAGTTCGGAGCGCTGCAGGGCCACACGAGCCATCGCCTGAGCCGCCTCGAAAAACACAGGATCGTTCAACAACGTCAGCGCCTGTAATGGAGAATTTGAACGATCGCGACGCGTGCAACTGGCGTTCGCGGGTGGGGCATCGAACGTCACATTCTGGGCGAAAGGTGAAAGACGCTGAATCCACGTGTAGAGACCTCTCCGATAGCGATCCGCGCCTTCACTCGTCTTCCAGACGTTGGAGAAGCCTTCTTTTGCGACGCTCTCTGGTTGCGGAGGAAACACGCTGGGGCCACCCACGCGACTTTCCAAAAGGCCGCTGGCGTGCAGCATTGCATCACGCACCTGATCGGATGAAAATCGCAACGGCGTTTGTCGAGCCAACAGCCGATTCTGCGGATCGATCGCGACAAGTTCCGGCCGAGCAACAGACGATTGGCGATAGGTCGCCGACGTGACGATCAGACGATGCATCTGCTTCACGCTCCAGCGGCGATTCATGAATTCCGCCGCGAGCCAATCCAGCAACTCCGGATGGCTGGGCTTCTGACCTCGGAGACCGAAGTCATCCGATGGATCCACGAGGCCTCTGCCAAAGAATTCCTGCCACATGCGATTCACGATCACGCGGGCCGTCAGAGGATTCTCTTTCGACACCAGCCATCGCGCGAGACTCAGCCGATTGACGGGCGGAGCTGCTTGAACATGGTCGTCCGAGACGCGGGCAAGGCCCTGAACGTCCGACTGCAACCAGCGTGGAATGTCAGGCTGCACAAGTTCCGCAGGAACTCGAAAGTCGCCCCTCGAATGAATATGCACCGGGCGTGCATGTCGAGCCTGTCGCATCGTCGGCGCACGAGTTGGCCATGGAACAGACTTCTTCAGTTCTTCCAGTTGTGGTGTCAGCGTGGAAAGTTTCAGTTCGGCAAATTTCGGATCATCAATGATGGACCCACGCGCCAGGAAGTAGTCCTGCAGACGATCCTTTTCATCCTGAGTTCTCAGTTCCCACGGCGTCTGTGCGATCACACAGCCCTCAAGCTGGCCTTCGCCCAGTTCACCACCCCATACCAGCCCAAGAACCTCCCACTGGCGATCCCATGTAGGCGACGCACCGGGATGAGCCACGGCTACCTGCATGCGATCTTCCCAGCGTTTCTGGAGTTCATCAAGATCCGGCTGGAATGACGCGACCAACGCATCACGTTTCCGGCGATATTCCCCATACGCCGCTTGAAATGCACTTTGTTCACCCGGCAGCGGCAGCGGAAGATTGACTTCGTCGGCCTGATCGAGGACTGCGTAGAGCTGAAAGAATTCCTTCTGAGTCAGCGGATCATACTTATGATCGTGGCAACGTGAGCATCCTACCGTCAAACCAAGCCATGCTGTTCCGACGGTCCGAGTACGATCCACGATCTGCTCAACTCGGTACTCTTCGAGATCGGCTCCGCCTTCACGATTGCTGAGTGTGTTGCGAAGAAACCCGGTCGCCAGAAGTTGGTCCTGCGCAGGCTCGGGCAATAGATCGCCAGCCAGTTGTTCAATCGTAAACTGATCGAACGGCAAGTCGCGATTGAGAGCATCGATCAGCCACTCACGATAACGCCAGGCCACGGGACGCTTTTGATCTGTCAGATAACCGTCGGTGTCGGCAAAATGACAAAGGTCCAGCCATGGCCGAGCCCATCGTTCGCCGTAGGCAGGCAGCGCCAACAGTCGGTCGACTTCTCGTTCATACGCATCGGGGCTCGAGTCATTGAGGAATCGATCCACGTCGTCCGTCGAAGGCGGCAACCCTGTCAGATCCAGAGTCGCTCGCCGCAGCAACGTGATGCGATCCGCCTCGTTCCCCGGCTTGATGTCCTGTTGCTCCAGTCGAGAAACAATAAACGCATCAATCTCATTCCGAACATGAGTCGTGTTCGTCACGATTGGTATCGCAGGGGCCTGCACTGATTTGAATGCCCAGTGGTCGCGTGCGGCACTTTGAGGTGACCGCAGTACCGATTGTTCCGGCCACTGAGCGCCGTCGGACAGCCATCGCTTCAATTTGGCTAATTGCTCGGAATTCAGGCGTGAGCCTTCCGGAGGCATGCGGTGTTCTTCATCAGGCCCGGCTGTCACGCGAATCCAGAGCGAACTCTTTTCAGGAGCAGTGACATCAAAGGCCGCTCCCGAGTCACCACCCTGCAGCCATGTTGCTTTGGAGGTCAAGCTGAGTCCGCCGCCTCGCGTTTCCGCATGACAACTCAGGCAGCGATCTCGAAACAGTGGTGCAATGTCTTTATCGAAGTCGACCGTCACTGGCTCTTGTGCACGGACACCTGAGCCACAGAAGAAGGCCAGCAACATGGACAGCATCAGCAGCAGAAGTCGTTGCGGCACACGTTCGCCCGCGCCGGCAGCATTTGTTCTGATGGGTGTATCGACCGAGCAGGGTGCAAGGCATTCGCGAAACGTCAGTGGTCGCCAATTCTGCATCGCGGAGCCTCATCGGAAACAACGGAGAGTTCCTGAAGAACTAACGACGGCCACATCGTTCGCTGTCGTTTGCGTCTCAGGTTCAGAAGTCCGTGTTGTGCCCCAATGCGGTCGGAATTTCAACTGATGCTCAAGTGTCCAGACGCTGAACGCAGGCCTGGCGTTCTCATCGACGACAGCCTTTGCCCCAGACAGACGTCTGAGTGCAATGGCAGAAGCCAGTCAGTCATTGGCATGACCTCGGTCCTGCCTTCGACTAACCGCTTATGCCGTCTGTTCCGGAAGCCTACGCCGCACAATATGCACCAGTCACAATGTTCGTCACTGTGTCAGCAGCACTGGACGTTTCCTGAACGCAGCGAGAAATGTCGCCTGTCGCAAGGCTTTGTTCTTCCGCAGCGCGGGCAATTTCCTGATTCACGGCATCGACTTCACGAATCACGTGGAAGATCTGGCTGATGTCGTTCACTGTCGCATCGGTTGCTGTTCGCATTTCGTCAAGACGAGAACGAATCTCACGAGTAGCATCGCTGGTTTGGCGAGCGAGAGCCTTGACCTCATTGGCCACGACCGCGAACCCTTTGCCTGATTCGCCCGCTCGAGCAGCTTCGATCGTTGCGTTCAGGGCCAGCAGATTGGTCTTGCCGGCGATGCTTTCAATCAGAGCGACAACCCCGTTAATCTGGTCGGCCGCGTGACCGAGGCTGGTGATGCTGTTGCGACCTCGGTCAGCCACATCGGAAGCTCCGCGAGAAACCGCAGCGGCCCGCTCAGTGCTGCTCGCAATGCCACTGATCGAATAAGTGAGTTCTGTAATTGCAGTGGCTGAAGTATTGGTTGTGGAGCGAAGTACTTCGATCGCGGCTTCGATGGGAGCGGCGACCGCTTTGCTTCCTCTGAGTCCGACATAGAAACCAACAACAATGGTTGCAATCAGTGGGATCAGAATGGCCAGAGCGGAGATCATTTTGGCCCAACTTACGGACGCAGTGATTTCGTCGACATAGCCATCGGCCAGACTTTCGACCTTCTCTGTTTCGTCAACAGCAACCTGCGCGGCTGCATCGTAGCTCTTCTTCGTTTCCTGCAACTTCAGATAGCTATTGATGTATTGGTCCATCAAAGTCGTGACTTTCGCGAACTCTGCCCGACAGACATCCGACATTCGCTGGCCGTCAAATTTCCCATCCAGCTGATCGGCTGTAAAGTTCTTGTCGAAGGTACCGGTCGCCAGCATTTCGTTCATCGCATCGGAATGAAATGCGCGAGAGTCTTCTATTTCTTTGCGACATCGCTCGGGATCCTGACCTGCAGTCAATTGTTCGAGGAAGAACAATTGCGTCAGGAATCCAATACTGGATTCCATGCCGCCATCCGCCGCCGCCCATTTCAAGGCCAACCCGCTGTTCCAGGTAATTGGCTTTTCCGGATCCGATTCGATTTCGTCAACCTGAGCATCCCCGAGAGCTTCGAGAACTTCACTCACGGAAATGAATAATTCAGCCTGTGCCTTAAAGTCGACCTTGGCCCCTTCGAACTTTTGATGAGCGTCCTGAAGCTCGGCCATCCTGGTCTCATAGACTTTCAGAGACTCATGCAACGGCTTTAGTTGTTCTCTGGACAGCACGCCCGCGTCTTCAACTCGCCTCAGCTGTTCTTTGGCCCGGTCCTGATACTCCGTCATGCGCTTCTTGTTGCGTGCGACATCAACGTTATGGATGATCTCGCAGTTTGAGATGATCTGTCCCTGAATGCTGATCGCCGCATTCATCGCCCCGTCGGCGGTGCTCCACGCTGGCCCTGAGAGTTTGGTCAGCAATCGTCCCAGTGAAAAGATTCCGCCTCCGCCAGCTGCTCCACAAATCAGTACCAGAACTCCGACGACGACGTAACCAACGGCCATTCGCTTCCACAGTGGGAGATTCGCAAGTTTCATGTCTGTCTCTTGACCGGATAAGGGCTTCGACGATCGGAAGGGGAGCATCAGATGTTGACGGAGAATCAACTCCTGCCGGGGAGCTATCGAAGTTGTTTCGCAGAACTGATGTTTTTTCCGGCGTAAGGGTGATGGCACCGGGGGTTTCAGGGAGACGGCAGAGATTTTTCCGGTCGTCCTGATTGCAATGAGTCCACGAGTTCACTTCGAGCCGACGTGCGGTCTTCGTCAAAGTGCTCTCAGCAGCTCATCGTAGCGATTAATGCAGTCGCTCCAGCGGTGATGCTTCGCGACATGGTCGCGAGCATTGCGAGACAGCAGCGACGCAGCAGCCTTGTCCAGCAGGATCTCACTGAGCGAGCTCGCGAGGGCATTCACGTCGCCTCGCTGCACAAGTCGTCCGGTGAGCCGATCGTGAATCAGTTCCCTGCTGCCATCAACGGCTGTGGCCACGACCGGCAATCCTGCGGCCTGAGCCTCCAGGATCACGTTGGGTAATCCTTCCCAATGTGAGGCCAGGAGCAGAGCATTCGCGGATTTCATCAGTCTCCAGACATCAGGGCGCCAGCCGGGAAGTTGTACCGCGTGATGCAGTCCAAGCTCATCGACTCGCCGCTGCAGCTCTGGTCGCAATTCGCCTTCGCCGATAAATAACAATCTGGTCCGGAGTTTGAGTTCGGGAAAACGCGAGAGCATCAGGTGGAATGCTTCAAGTGCATCCAGAGGAGCTTTCTGCCCTGAGAGCCGTCCGACACATAGAATGATTTTGTCGTCGGGCCCGCACCCCATCTCACCAGGAGTCGCAGGGACTGCCGCATCGATCGCTTCCAGATCAACGCCATTGGGAATGATCACCATGCGGTCGGAGGCAATCTGACATAGATTCCGATGCAGATCACCGACGGATTGACTGACGGCGACATAGCGATCAACAAGGCTCTTCGTGAGCCGTTCCGGGAGACGCACGATCAGCCGACGATCTGCGACTCGAATTCCGCACACGATCCGGCGCACGCCTGCGAGACGACCAGCGATTCTTCCGACAAGATTGGCCTGATGTAAAAAAGTCAACAGCACGTCTGTTGGCCTGCGAAGAAGCTCACGGCGCAGTCGCCACACCGCACGAACATCAAGCAGACCGCCGACCTGCAGTGGCGAGACTTCGATGTTGGCAGCCTCCAGCAGAGTTGCCAGCGGTCCGGCATCTCGCAAGCTGACAACCCGCACATCCCAGCCAAGATTCTTCAGGCCAATCGCCACGCGCACGAAGGCCTTCTCAGCCCCACCGACATCCAGTTCGGTGATAACCATCGTCAGACGGCGAGATTGTGGGACAGGCCCGAGTGACATGCAGAAGACTCACGACAGAAAGAGATCACTCACGACCACTTCAGGATGACCTTGCCGGATTGCCCTGATCGCATCGCTTCGAAGCCTTTTTCGAATTCGGTGAAATGCAGACGATGAGTAATAACAGGACTGATATCTAGTCCGCTCTGCAGCATCACAGACATTTTGTACCAGGTTTCGTACATCTCTCGGCCGTAAATGCCGTGAATTGTCAGCATATTGAAGACCACAATATTCCAGTCGATGGAAATGTCTTCTGATGGAATCCCCAGCATCGCGATTTTTCCGCCATGCGCCATGTTCGTCAGCATGCTGCGAAAGGCCGTGGGATTGCCGGACATTTCGAGCCCCACGTCGAAGCCTTCCGCCATCCCCAGTTCGCGCTGAACGTCTTCAAGTTTCTCATGCCGCACGTCCACAACTCGCGTTGCCCCGAGCTTCTTTGCCAGATCCAGTCGCCACGGGTTCACGTCTGTCACGACGACGAATCGTGCTCCAGCATGACGCACGACCGCAGCGGCCATCAAACCAATGGGCCCGGCGCCGGTGATCAGGACGTCTTCACCCAGTACAGGGAAAGCCAGAGCCGTGTGAACCGCGTTGCCAAACGGATCGAAGATCGAAGCAATGTCGCGATCAATGCTGTCGTGATGATGCCAGACATTCGTCATCGGCAGCGCAATGTATTCGGCGAATGCTCCCGGACGATTAACGCCGATGCCCTGAGTCTTTGGGCAAAGATGACGGCGGCCGGCCAGGCAATTTCGACAACGACCGCAAACAACGTGACCTTCACCGCTGACGATCTCGCCCGGATGAAAATCGACAACATTTGAGCCTACAGCGACGATCTCACCGACGAATTCGTGCCCTACCGTCATGGGGACTGGAATAGTCTTCCGAGCCCACGCGTCCCATTCATAGATATGCACATCGGTTCCGCAGATTCCCGTGCGATCTACCTTAATCAAAACATCGTTGACTCCTACGGTCGGTTCCGGAACATCTTCCAGCCAAAGCCCCTTTTCAGAATGTCGTTTAACCAGAGCCTTCATCCCGGATCCCCTCATTGAATTGAATATAGTGGATTCAACGTGCAATATACTAGACGGCGGGATTCCACTTTGCAAGACGTCTTTCCAGTATCGTGGAACATCCTGTAGACTTCGGCCCTGCAGGCTGTGTTTGCATGAGGCGGCGAGCCGCAGGAGGATTTCGACCAACGAAGCCTGCGAACCGCCAGTAACCTCAATGGCATTGAATGAAGAATACCGTTCAACGACGCAAAGTCGCAGGCACATTCCATCCGGAGAGTGGCTGCCAGTGTTTGAATGGTATTGCTGTTCACCGATCGAATCACGGTCACATTCTCTTCTTGACATTCATCTGTACGGTATCGATTCATGAAAAAGAAACCTTCTTCCGTTGTCGGTGAGAACCCGTCAGCCGAAGACGTCAGCCGTCATGTTTGCCGCCGCATACATGAGTTGCGGCAGAAGTTGGGTTGGTCTTTGGACGTTTTGTCGCAAGCCTCGGGCGTCAGCCGTTCGATGTTGAGCCAGATTGAGAGAGAGCAGGCGAATCCCACTCTGGCCGTCACTGTCAAGATCGCGAATGCTCTGGGAATGTCTTTGGCAGAGTTGTTGGAGCAGGTCGTACAGGTTCGGAACATTGAAGTCATTCGAGCGGAGGATCGTCAGCATATTTTTCGAGCTGACGGCAACTGTTCCATTCGTACGCTTTCGCCGCTGCACCTCGAAAAGGATGTGGAATTCTACGAGGTTCTGCTGACACCTGACGGCGTCCTGCGCTCGGCGCCCCATTTTGAGGGGACTCGTGAGTTTCTGACTGTTCAGAAGGGCAGAATTCAGGTGACGTCGGAAACGGAAGTCACGGAACTCAACAAGGGCGATTCTGCCAGCTACAGAGCCGATGTGCCTCACGAAATTCGCAATCTGGCGAAAGCCGAATCGCTCGTCTTTCTCGTTGTGATTTATCAGTAGCCTCAATCCTGTTTCCACAACCGGGCCGAGTTCTCTATAGTGCGGCTGTCCGTTTTGGGGTTATGGGATTCTTGAGGTCAGCGATGTCGGAAGTTTCGGTTTCTGAACAGGACGTTTCGCGGTATGTCGTTCGTTATGGAACGATGAGGCTGCTGGGTGATTTTGAAGCACGCCGTCAGACATCATTCGCTCGGAACGATGAAGTGGTAGTTCGTTCGGAACGTGGCATTGAATGGGGCGTTGTGCTGTGCCCGGCGACAAATCAGACAAGTTCGTATCTGGGAAATAGTAAAGGTCCCGGGGGAAGGATTCTTCGTTCGGTTTCTGATGAGGATCGGCGCTCCCGCGGTGAGAACTCCGCTCGCGAAAAGAAGTTCTTCGATCTCGCCTCGTCCATGATCAAAGAACGATCCATGCAGATGCAGGTGATCGATATCGAGCAGATTTTTGGTGGCGAACGAGTCATCATTTACTATCTCTCCGAGAATCGTGTCGACTTTCGTGATCTTGTGAAGTCCATGGCTCGCGAATTCAATACTCGCATTGAAATGCGTCAGATCGGGATCCGTGACGAAGCGAGGTTGCTGGCGGACTATGGCGACTGTGGCAAACCCGTGTGCTGCAATACACACCTGCAGGAAATGCCTCCGGTCTCGATGAAGATGGCAAAACTGCAGAAAGCAACGCTCGACCCCAACAAGATTTCCGGCCGCTGTGGACGACTCAAATGCTGCCTGCGGTATGAGTACGATACGTATGAAGAACACCGTAAGGAACTGCCTCCGATCGGTGCCACGGTGATTACGAAGAACGGTACGGCTCGCGTTCTGCAACATGAATTGCTGGCAAAACGGTTGGTTGTCGTTTACGAGGATGGACGGCGTGTCATGACCGATTCCGCCGACATTGTTACCGTGGTCTCCCGAGGCAGTAAGCCGGGACGCTCAGAATCGGACGAAGACTAAATTCCGTAATCGGGCCTTCATTCGGTCGGTGGCTTGTTGTAGAATCGCCACAACCCCGTAATATCAGATGATGTTTTCTCGCCCCAAAGTCCTCGGATCGTTTCAACAATGACCTCCGTCAGAAACCATGCCATTCCCCGGACCTACCATCCCATGGCCTATAAGTTCGTGTTTTCCGCACTGCGGTTTACACAGGAACAACTGGGGCGTGACCGATCCACAGAAGCGACAGGACATATCAGTGGGCCGGAATTACTGGACGGGATTCGACGCCTGGGTTTGCAACATTTCGGAATGATGTCGATCGTGGTCTTCAAGACCTGGGGCATTCACAGCACGGACGATTTTGGCAAAATCGTGTTTCAGTTGATCGAAGCCGGCGAAATGCGAAAGACAGACGACGACCAGCTGCATGATTTCCTGGGCGTTTATGATTTCAGCAAAGTGTTTCTCGACGATTACACGCTGGATACCAGCGAAGTCTTCAGCAAATCGTGAATGCCAACGCCGTTGGCCCGGCAGCAAGGTGAGCAGCCTCCACAAGCCGTGGTAGAACGTTAGGCGGACAGCGCCATGTTCAGCTCCCGTACAAGCCCGAAGCACGAGCGAGTGAACTCTTTGCGACTCATTCACTCACTGACGCTTTTTGAAGTTGCGCATTTGCGACCATCATAACGCGAAACGTCAGTGAGGGATTGAGCTGTAGCGTTCTACAAGTGTTGCCGTAGACCCCTCGCTGAGCGGCGTGTTGATTTAATGGGTTTTCACAACCCGAAACGTCAGTGAGGGATACAAAGTTGCCGCGTTTTTCCACACCAATCCCTCGCTGACGCATTTTGAAGTTGCGCCTTTGCCGCCATCACAACCCGAAACGTGCGCGAGCCGCAGGGCTTGCGAACTGAGTCGTCATCTGCTGAAAGGTGGATGGCAATAAACGGAGAGGTCGTCAGAGATGGTGGCCGAAACCTACCCAGGCTGGTCCGTA
>JBPOIW010000333.1:0-35687 GCA_052034165.1 Planctomycetota bacterium
GTCGCCCCTCTCAACCGTGGCAAATCGCGGAATTCTCATGGGACTTTCGGCCCGTAAATCTTTCCTTCTTTTGCCCATGATTTTTGCTGCCTACAATGGCAGGCTTCTTTCCTGAGGCAACGTGAGAGTTGTTTTCTTTCTGCGTGAGTATCCCATGTTTCGTCGATTGCTTTGTCATCTGGCCACCTTCGCTGTTTGCGCATTCAGTCTGATCGTTTGTGCTTCTGAATTGTTTGCACAACAGGATTATCAACCGAAGATCGCTGTTGCGTCCGGTGATGCAGAACTGGCGCTGAAGGGTTTTGTTGTCCCGGAAAACATGAGCGGAAAGCTGATGGCGGCCGAACCGATGCTGGCCAATCCAGTTTGTTTCACCGTAACAAATGATGGTCGCATTTTTGTTTGTGAGACGTTCCGCCAGGAAGTTGGCGTCGAAGATAATCGCAACCATATGAACTGGCTGGAGAATGATCTGCAGCTCGAATCCGTCGAAGAACGCGCGGCGATGTTTCGTAAGTATATGGGCAGCGATGTTCAGAAGTGGGCAACGGAACATGATCGAATTCGTCTGCTACAGGATACCGATGGCGACGGAACGTTTGATCGCGATACCCTGTTCGCCGATGGCTTCAATGACATTATTGATGGCACCGGTGCGGGAGTCATCGAGCACAACGGGCGAGTTTACTACACCTGTATTCCAAAGCTGTGGAGCTTCGCTGATGCCGATAACGACGGCATAGCGGAACAGTCAGACGCGCTGCATCACGGATATGGTGTTCGCGTGGCGTTTCGTGGACACGATATGCATGGTCTGGTTGTTGGTCCGGATGGTCGGCTCTACTTCAGTATTGGGGACCGAGGTTTCAACGTAGTGACCAAAGAGGGAACTCGTTTGAAACGCGTCGACACGGGAGCCGTGTTTCGCTGTGACATGGATGGCAGCAATCTAGAAGTGTTTGCTTACGGTCTGCGAAATCCCCAGGAACTCGCATTTGATGATCACGGCAACCTGTTTACCGGCGACAATAACTCCGACAGCGGTGATAAAGCTCGCTGGGTCTATGTCGTTCAGCACGGCGATATCGGTTGGCGAATGTACTATCAGTATCTCGATGATCGAGGTCCCTGGAATCGCGAACGCATCTGGTATCCGTATCGAGCGGATGCCGACACGACGGCAGTTCAGCCGGCGTCTACATTGCCGCCGATTGCAAATCTGGCTGACGGGCCTTCCGGGCTGACTTATTATCCAGGAGTGGGACTGCCAGAACGTTATGCGGGCCACTTTTTTATGGCCGACTTTCGCGGCACGGCCGGCAACAGTGGCATTCGTAGCTTTACCGTGAACCCGAAAGGAGCCACGTTTGAACTGGCGGATTCGCATCAGTTCCTGTGGTCGATTCTGGCAACGGACGTCACGTTTGCTCCGGATGGAAGCATGGTTGTCAGCGACTGGGTCAACGGCTGGAACGGCGAAGGCAAAGGTCGTCTGTATCGCTTTGCTCACGATAAGGAAGCGGCTGCAGTCACAGCAGCGAAGTCTGTTGAATTGCTGGGTGGTGGAATCGCGAAAGCCTCAGTGCCGACGCTTGTAGAATTGCTCAGTCATGTCGATCGGCGAGTCCGGCAGGAGTCTCAGTTTGAACTGGTGCGCCGTAATGCTGCTGATGAACTGATGAATGTCGTAAAAACTCCGGCTCATGAATTATCCGCACGTCACGGGCTTTGGGGCTGCTGGCAGTTGGGATTGGCATCGGCTGAACAAGCAACGGTGGTGGTTTCATTACTGCAGCACGTTCTGAGCGATGAGGCCGTTCGTTATTCTGATGAACTGCAGGCTCAAGCGGTCCGCATCCTCGGAGACATCGTCTCACGACATGGAGTTTCCGTGTTGAAAGACAATCGTGCTGAACTGGCAACTGCCTGTCGTGAGTTGACCGGCAGTGATAACCTCAGGCTGGCTGGATTTGCTGCTGCGACGCTGGGAGCCATTGGGAGTTCAGGTGACGTTAATTCGCTTCTAACGTTGCTCGACCGAAATCAGAACAATGATCCCGTCGTCAGACATCAGGCCGTTGTGGGACTCATGCAAATTGGAGAACGTCAGCCCGGTCTGTTGAGTTCTTTGGCTCAATATTCCGGATCTCCCGCTCGTCTTGGCGTCGCGCTGGCTATGAGACGATTGGCAGATCCGAAAGTGGCGGACATGTTGACAGATGCGGATCCGCTGATTGTTGCCGAGGCAGCTCGGGCGATCAGCGATGATGGACTGGATGCAGGTCAGTCGAAATTAGCCGATCTGATTACAACCACGGGCCTGGAAGACAGCGTGTTGCGAAGAAGTCTGAATGCCTGTTATCGTATCGGTACCTCCGATCGTGCTGACCTGGTGGCTCGGATTGCTGCGGATAGTGAGCAGGCTCCGGAGATTCGTCTACTGGCGGCTCAGTTGCTCAGCACCTGGAACAAGCCACAGAAGACAGATACAGTGACCGGCCAATGGCGACCGTTGCCTGATCGTGAAGTTGACGGTTTGCAGCAGGCCGTAAGTCCTCACTTGCCCGGCATGTTGTCTGGCTCTCCGGAACTGCGAAAGTTGACTGTAGAAATTGCGACGGAACTCGGGATCACAGACATCGTTCCAACGCTTGTCGGAATTCTTCACGACTCGAATCTGGACGACAATCTGCGAGTCTCGGCATTTCGAGCACTCGTCAAGTTGTCGCCCGAAGCTGACGCCGTGGTGAAATCCGGGCTCAAAGATAAGTCAGAATCCGTACGCCTCGCAGCCGTGGAGATTATGGTCGCGAGTGCTCCTGACAGCTCCGTGCCGCAGTTGAAGGAACTGTTGGCTGACGGAACGGTTCGATCCCAGCAGACTGCTCTTCGATTGCTGGGTTCAATCAAGACCGACGACGCTCGACAAGTATTGATTGAGAGCTTTGAACGGTTGAAGAAACAGTCTCTTCCGGCCGGAGCGGTCTTGGATTTGATTCAGGCGGCAGAGAAGTCTGGCACCGCAGAGCTGAAAGCGGCCGTTGCTGACTTCCGAACTCGTCAGCAGGAAGCCGGTACGGTACTGGGGTTGTGGAGCGAATGTCTGGAAGGCGGAGACGCAAATTTAGGGCGGACAGTTTTCTTCGGCCGCAGTGCGGCGTCCTGTCGACGTTGTCACAAGGTTGGCGGCAGCGGTGGCGAAGTGGGGCCGGATCTGAGTCGTATTGGAAAAGACAAAGATCGCAGCTATCTTCTGGAAGCCATGGTTGATCCCAATGCAAAGGTTGCGAAGGGATTTGAAACGGTCATCCTGGTCACGATGGACGGACTGATTCACTCCGGGATTTTGAAGAGTGAGGATGACTCCGTTGTTCAATTGATGACTCCCACCGGCGCTTTGGTTTCGGTTGCCAAAGAGGAAATCGATGAGCGAGCCAACGGGCAGTCCGGGATGCCTCAGGATCTGGTCAAAAATCTGACACGATCAGAGATTCGGGATCTCGTCGAGTACCTCAGTACGTTGCAGTCCGAACCCGGTTCAGCGCATGGGAAGAGTGGGAAGTAGCTGGCGAGGTTTTCAGATAGAAATCCCGCGGGCTGTTACCGTCGAAGTTCAAAATCCTGATCCCCATTCCTGGCCGATTGACTTTTCCCAGGCTCCACAACAAGGCTCAATTATGTCGCGACATTATCCGTTTTCTGTTCTGATCGTTGCCTGTCTCTTTGGCTTTGTGCAGTCGTTGCAGGCTGATGAGATCAAGAAGCTCATTTTGCCTGGTGAAGCGTTTCGAGTTGAAGGACGTCCAGCCTTCATCCTGTGGCCAGAAGAGTCTCTTCGAAAAGCGCCACAGCCGTGGGTGTTTTACGCGCCAACTTTGGCCGGATATCCGGATGAGCATGAAAAGTGGATGCACCAGCAGTTTCTCTCGGCTGGTGTTGCGGTGGCCGGGATTGATGTTGGAGAGGGCTATGGAAGTCCAGCCGCTCGAAAACTGTTTGACGCTTTCTATGATCAGATGACGGCTCAGCGCGGATTGGCGAAGAAGCCCTGTTTGCTGGGACGAAGTCGCGGAGGCTTGTGGGTGACTGCCTGGGCGTGTGATCATCCGGAACGATTCGCGGGTCTGGCTGGCATCTATCCCGTGTTTGATTTTCGTACCTATCCTGGCCTCGACAAAGCCGCCCCGGCTTATGAGATGACGGCCGCAGAGCTGGAGCAACAGCTCGACAAACACAACCCCATTGCGCGGATGTCCGTTCTGGCCAAAGCCAAACTTCCGGCGCTGATGATTCATGGAGATGAAGACGTCGTTGTTCCGCTCAAGGAAAACTCCGCCACGTTTGCTGCAACCTACAAATCTCATGGGGCCGAGGATGCAGTGACCGTTATTGTGGCGAAAGGCCAGGGCCATAACTTCTGGGAAGGATTCTTTCGATGTCAGGAGTTGGTGGACTTCACCATCGCTCGCGCCAAGGCCGGTGCGGAAGTTGAATAGGTTGTTGATTGAGTCGCCGTCAAGATTGTAGTGCTGGCTTCAGCCGGCATGCGATCGTCGATTTGTACAACAATGCTGACTGAAGTCGGCACCACGAGGTAAATCAAGAGGCCGTTAGAAGCATCACTTCTCTTCCGCCTTCCTGAAGTCCAGCGTGACGATGCGATTATCGAAGCTGAATTGAATTTGCTGATCGGCCGCATTGATATGCTTCCAGAGCATATTGAGCGTCATGCCAACATTGTCATCGTTGTACAGATCTTTCCCGGTGCGTACGTCAATGATTCGAGCTCCGTAATGAGTTGCACGGATCGGACTTCGGGGATTCGTTGCTCCGCCGCGAGATAACAGCAGCATTGCGGGGGAATTCGGCAGCAGAACGGATCGTTCGGAGACGGCCAGACGAATATGGCGATGGTCGAGCGGTTCATCCCACGCGAGGGTCATATCGTTTTCACGAATGCCATACATTCGCCCATAGACGTGAAGGGCATCAATGACCGGGTCAAACTCAGCCACATCGTCATCGATTGAGTCCGGCAGGACAACATAATGACCGCTGGAATATTGCAGAAACAGCTCTCGTGGAAGTTCGACCGCTGTCACTTCGTGTTCCGCCAGAATGCGGCCTGTATCCGTTTGAATGAGTTTCAGCGAGCGGCCTTCGCTGAGGACTGCGATCACATCGTTGGCGACGTTGGAGAAGACTGTTTCCTGTGGCAGGTCAATGGACCATGTGACGGTATCTGTCAGCAGATTTCGGCTTTCGATAGTGGACTTTCCTGCAGTCAACCGGAACAGCACGCACGACTGTCCCTGCAGTACGATTCTCCATAACAGTTCAACGCCGGCTTCAACTTCGATATCACGAACCGAAGAGCCGACATTCAGATTGGCCTCACCCCACCACTCAGGAAGTCTGGCGACGGACCGCAAAAATCCATCAACGAGACTGCGGACTTCGATCTGCCGCGATCCCTCGGAAAGAATCAGCACATTGTCTTCTCTGCAAAGCAGGACCGCATCACGAGCGATACCGTCCGTTTGCCAGCTGCGAATCCCGGTGAGCGGATCAAGAACAATCAATCGGCGACCCGCAATAACCGGTACGCCCAGCGGTGTTGCCGGCCCAACAGGATAGTAGCCTGCAGGCTGAGGGTAATACTGTGGAACTCGTTCTGACGGCGGTACGTAGGCACGGAAGTTGTCGATATCGGTATCGGCTGCCAGCCGCTCAATATTTCGACGCCAGAGTTCTCGTGGTTCACCTGCGGCATTCAGGTGTGCCGGATCAACCGCGATCAAAGTTCCACTGATGTTCAGTAACAGTAAATGGCCATAAGCCACAACATAAGATTGTGTTCCGTAGCCATAGTTGTTTTCGACTGGTATGCCGAACGTCTTCGTCTTCCAGCGAATCTTTCCCTGAGCATCGTAGGCATAAATCTCGCCAGCAATTTTCATGCGAACGAATGACCAGTCGCGATAAACTCCCTGCGGTCCGAAGAAGGGAATCAGCTTTTCCGGAACACCATCCGGCAACTTCGTGGGCTCCATCATGGTGCGGTCGGGCGATTCTTCAACTTTTACGGTATCGCCCCAGACCATCGGACGTTGTGCGGTTGCTGCGTCATCAGACTTTTGCCACGCAGCAACATGTTGATCGCGAGCGGCCTGGTCGGCCATCTGGAAGTGCAGCAAATTATTGGGATCAATCGGCTGGGCAAGATCCTTGAGCCACGACCGGATGGCCGAATCGTCATCAGCTGATTTCCACTGAGTCAGGAGATCAGTGGCTGCTGCTGCGGCCGTCGAGGAAGAGGACTGGCTGATCTCGAGGCGAGCAAACTCCTGAAGCAACCATCGCTGGTGATCCATGGTTTGCATCTGAGGATTCTCCAGAGTGGCCAGTGTCAGTTGAGGTAATCCGCAGGACATCAGGCAGCAGAGAAACTCAAACTTCAAGAGATCGTCGGGCAGGGATTTTAGAACGTCCGCAGAAGAATCCCGCAGGCTTTCCTGAATCTGTTGCTGCTCCTGCATCGTTCGAGCGGCTACTGCGCGTCGGACTCCGGCACACAGAATCGTCGCCTTGTTTCGGATGAGAAAGCCCGCACCCACCGCTTCACGACGTGCGGTTGAGATTTCTCGCAACAGCTGGCGAATGTTTTCGGTGAGTTCTGTGACAGGCAGATCGTGGCTTGTTTCCATTCCCCGAGTAATCAACTCGGAGAGATCACCGAGATAGCGATCTGTTCGTCCTTTGAGCTGACTTGGAATCACTGCGGCGTCGGTGATGTTCATACCAATCATGGAGTGCAACAGAGGAGCTGTCGCCAAGTCTGCCGAAGACTGTTCTATCAATTCGCGAATGCGGGGCACTCGAGATCGGTGGCTCGAAAAATCTGCTCTCAACTCTTCCAGCATCAGTTCAATCAACAGCTCACGGGCGGCTTTATCACCCTGCCCCGCCACGAGCCCCTGATCGAGTAATTCGAGTGCTTGAGCCTGCTTCTGATCAAGCAGGAACTCCGTGGCTTTATCAGCCAGCGACGAATCGGGTGCAGACGTATTGGCCGCAAGATAGGACACCTCACCGAGATTCTGAGTCAGAAGGCCCTGCTCCGTCATCAGCAGATTGCCGGGGATACGGTTCAGGTCCTGCGATTGCCGAACCAGTCTTGCTCCAGTCCCAAGATCCACAGTTACGATGGCGGGCTCATCTGTTGGGATCTGGATGACTCGGCCATTCGATGCCGATGAGCCGCAAACGATACCGTCGCGGATTTCTGTCGACCAGATCGGACTGCCGTCGGTCGTACTGAATGCAGCCACTCGCTGATTGCCCACCAGAACAATTCGATCGTTGGTGATGGTTCCAATGGCATGAAATGGACCGCGAGCCGTTTTCCAGAGTTCTTCGCCTGACTGAAGATCCAGACAATAAAGCTGATCCGAATCGCGTGGTGTCACGAAGACTCGACTATCAACGATTCGAGGCAAAGAATCGGCCCAGCGGGAGTCCATGTCTACGCTCGCAGTATCGATGGCATCACGTCCTCCGAACAGTACAAGATTGTCTCCGCCCAGTTCCTGCGTTCTGACGTTTCCAGCATAACGAAAGACCCAACGCAGCGACTGATCTTCTGCGGAGACGGCCACTATCCGCTGATCACATGTTGGGCAGACCAATAGTCCCTGGGCAAAGGAAGGAACAAGGCCCGCATGTTTTCGCACCGGATGTCGCGGCAGTTTATGTTCCGGAATCGTCAGAATTTGCGATCGCACAATGCTGGGGTTTGGCGTAGGCGCAGCGGCAGGGTCGCTGGATGACTCTGTAACGGCAGCGGCTGTTTGAGGTTCTGCGATTTGAATCAGGAAAATCCCTTCACCACTTTCAGCAAGCACATAAGTTCGCTGACCCAGAACCAAAGGCGCGCCGAGAAAATAGAAGCCAGCCAGAAGATTGCCACGGCCGGCGGTTTTGCCGCCGTTCTGTGTCTGTCCGCCGACTTCCCATTTGAAGAGCCCGGTTTCGACATCGTACGCTCGCACAAAATTGGCCGGAATGGTTTCGCCCGAGAGACCGCCAATGCCATAGCCAAAGTCATCAGTCCATGTGGCCGCCGATGACTCGTCCACAACAAACAACGTGGAGCCACTGATGGACATTTGAGAAGCCGTATTCGTTCGAATCATCTGGTAGAGGAGTCTTGCACGCGGGTCAACATATTGCAGAGTGGCATAGCGATCGCGAGCGGCCATGTTTCGGTCGCCGTTCTGTTTTGTTCTCTCATCGATGGCAGCTCGCAGACGACTATCGGGGCGTGTTACTTCCCATTGAAGTTCGCCGGACCCAAGATCGACAGCGCGAATACCGAATGGGCTGCGAAGTATCGCCAAACGACCACTGATCAATGGCTGAGCCGCTGGCAAAATCGTGCTGTTGCGCTGCAGCAGTCGGTGAGCTTCGCGTTCAATAGGTTCTCGATATTCCGCCAGCAGAGGATTGTATTGTTCCGCGTAAAGCACATCCTGCACTTCAAAGAGGTTGGACTTCCAGGAGAGCTCAAATTTCGCTGGACCCCGAGGCTGACTGGCCGTACGTCGATAGCTTCCGCCCGGTTGCGACCATCCCGGGGAATGCTTAACGAGTGACTCCGCGTGCTGTCGGAGCCATGCTGGAGTGTCTGCGGGATCCAAGGGTAATGGAATGCTCTGACCAGCCACCTGGAGATTTGCGTCTGTCTGTTCACGAACAATCAGATTGATCAGATCGGCAGCATCCGCTTCAAGCCCCGCCATGGAATAGCATAAAGCCATTTGCAGCCGAACAGCGTTGTTCGGCTTTTCGTTTAGACGAAGCAGTCGACCCAGCAATAGAGCAGCCTCAAGATATTCGCCACGGTCCAGTGCTCTGCGAGCCAACACCAGTTGTGCTCGCTGTGCAGCGGAACAAAAAGCGTATCGCATTGTCAGCCGACGAAGTTGTTCGTTATCGCCAACCTGAATGGCGTCAGTAATGAGTTTGTCTGAAAGGTCTGAGTACTGCCTGGAAAACTCATCGCGAAATTCTTCAGGAGCGTTACGGAATAACGCTTCGAGTCGTGCCTTACCGCCAGCCAGTAACTCCGTTTCTCCCGGAGCAAGTTGACGTGTGTCCGTTCCGGTCTGCACCATCAGCGGATCTTCTTTCTCGCAGGCCATAGTCCATGCCTGATCCAGCTTCTCGACAGCTTCCAGCCAGTTTTCTGTTGCCAGTGATGCTTCAGTCTCGCGAATTAGCTGCTGCAAGCCTCGTTGCTCCACCTCATCAAGCGGTTGAGTTCCGTGCGCATGGAACAACGGGATCGTCGTTGTGATCAGCATCGCAAGCAGAAGTTGTCTGGTCATGTTCAGCTTCATGTGAGTTTCAGAGAAGAGATGCGACGCGCAGAAAGATCGAGACGTTTTCATCTCAGGCAGATTCCAGCTGATCGTTTCAGTTGCGTGATTCGCAAAGCGTTTTCTGGTTTCCAGAGAACACTATGGGGGAGTTCTGTCGCTTTTAGAACCTTCAGGTAGTGTAACAACTGCCCGATTCACGGTCTTCTGACTGTCCGCCAGACTTCTGACTTCGGCCGTCAGGGATTATCCTTCCGGCTATGAGCAAGCCAATAATCTACACAATCGTTGCCTCACTCTGTCTCCTGAACTCCGCCATCGCCCAGGATGCCGATGCCGCGCTGGAGACGTTTTTTAGAGATCACCTGGAGGAATCCTTCCGGATGAGGCCTCTGGAAGCCACGATGTTGGGTGATCATCGGTTCGATCATCTGATGGACGATATCTCGGCCGATGCTCGCAAAGGCTGGCTGGAACACTATCGAACGCAGTTCTCGCGATTGCCCGAGGAGGTGGCCTACGACAAGTTGTCGCGAAACGGTCAGATCGACTTTGAGATTCTGAAAGACGAATTGCTGCGAAACATCTGGCTGGCGGAGAATACTCGTCCGTTCGAAGAAGATCCACGGACTTACGGCAACTACATCAGTGACAGTGTTTACACCCTGTTGACTCAGTCAACGTTGCCCAAAGAAACGAATCTGAAAAACGCAATTAGTCGGATCGCCGAGATTCCTCGCATCGTCAAGACTGCGCGAGAAACCGTGCGCGACTCGCCGCCAAGCATTTTGGAAACAGCGATCCTGCAGAATCGAGGAGCCATCGGGCTTTACGAAAAAGGCATCTTTGAACTCGTCGGAGCATCGCCTCAACTCGATCAACTACGAACCGTCTGCGCTGCGGCCGTTACATCGTTGAATGAACATCAGGTGTTTCTTGAAGACAGTCGCCGACTTCGAGCCAACGGAGAATGGCGACTTGGTCGAGAACGATTTGCTCAGAAGCTTGAGCTGGTCCTGAACGCCGGGATGAATGCTGATCAGGTTCTGGCAGATGCTGAGCAGGAGTTTGTTCGCGTGCAGCGTGAGATGTATGTCGTCTCTCGCCAACTTTGGAGCCAATACGCGCCCGGAAAGGTGTTGCCTCCCGATGATGAAGCAGGACGTCGTGAGACAATTGCAATCGTCACGCGAGCGGTCAGTCAGGAGCATGGAAGCCCTGAATCCCTGATCACAGATGCACGTGCAACTGTAGGAAGGATTCAGGAGTTCATTAAAGCCAAAGACATTCTGCGATTGCCGGACCCCGATCGATGTCAGGTGATTGAAATGCCCGAGTTCCGGCGTGGGAACTCGTTGGCCTATCTGGAATCTGCCTTGCCGCTGGATCCCCTTGGGGCCAGTTCTTATGCCGTCAGTCCTCCTCCAGCTGACTGGGGTCCGGATCGAGTTCGCAGTTTTCTGGAAGAATATAATCAGCACATGCTGCAGGTGTTGACGATCCATGAAGCCTACCCGGGACACTATGTGCAGCTGGAATATTCCAATCGATGCCCCTCGCTGATTCGCAAGGTCCTGCAGTCCGGAGTGTTCATTGAAGGCTGGGCTGTGTACACCGAACAGATGATGCTGGATCAGGGATATGGTGACGGCAGCCTGCCTTTGCGCCTGAATCAGTTGAAGTTCTATTTACGTGCGGTGGCCAACACGATTCTTGATCACAAAATGCATTGCACGGAAATGACCGATGATGAAGCGTTTCAGTTTCTGACCGAAGGTGCGTATCAGTCTGAAGGTGAAGCGAAGTTGAAGATCATTCGAGCCAAGCAAAGTTCAACACAGTTAAGCACCTACTTCGTGGGACGAATGGCCCATTATCGCCTGCGTCAGCAGATTCAGCGAGAGATGGGAGAGCGGTTTGAACTCGGGCGATTCCATGAAGCCGTCCTTGATCATGGTTCGGTTCCCATGAAGTGCCTGCCTGAACTGGTACGAACGCGGCTCTTGAGTCCTCGGTAATCTCCGATCTGTTTTCTGTGCCATTTTGGTACTGTGTTTGCAGTCTTCAGGATCATGCGGTGATTTTCTTCTACAACTTTTTGGCTCTTTTGAATTCCATCAAAACATGAGTATCGTCCCTGCAACTCTTCATGATCGACTGAAGCAGTTCTCACAAGCGACCTCGGTTCGCTTCTGGAATAGGCTGGACCAGGCCGAACAAAAGCAACTTGTCGCCGAGCTGGAATCTGTAGATCTCAGGCAGCTTCAGGAGATTTGGCAGAGCAGCCAACAGAAGTCGACCGAAGGGCTTTCAACCGCGGAACGGATCCAGAAAGCTGCGGCGCCGAAGACCGTCATCCGTCAGGCGAAATCACTCGCGGACGTTGCAAGCTGGCAAGCCGCCGCAGCACTTGGTGAGTCGGAGCTTCGCGCTGGCAAAGTGGCTGTGGTGACGGTTGCCGGTGGTCAGGGAACTCGACTGGGATTCGATCATCCGAAGGGCATGTTTCCGATCGGACCCATTTCGGACCGCACGTTGTTTCAAATCTTTGCCGAACAGATTCAGGCTCGCCGCCGACGCCACGGGGCCAGCTTGCTGTGGCTGATTATGACCAGCGATGCCACGCATGCCGAGACGGTCGACTTCTTTGAGTCGAAGCAGTACTTCGGACTCCCGAAAGATTCAGTGGCGTTCTTTATGCAGGGCAGTCTTCCGGCCCTTGATGCCGCGACTGGCGAAATTCTGCTCGGTGGACCCAGCAGCCTGGCGCTGTCTCCTGATGGTCATGGTGGACTGATCATGGCACTCCGGAATTCGGGGTTGCTGGACCGAATGACACAAGAGGGCGTGGAGCATGTCTTCTATCATCAGGTCGATAATCCCACGGTCATCATCGCAGACCCTGCATTGATTGGATTTCATCTGCAACAGAAGTCAGTGCTCACGACGAATGTGGTTTGTAAGACGAGTCCGACTGAGCGCATGGGAGTGCTTGTCGATGTCGATGGTCATACGGAGATCATTGAGTACAGCGAACTAACACCGGAACAAGCCGCGTCGAATGATGCGAGTGGACAGTGGATTTTCTGGGCTGGCAATACGGCAATTCATGTGTTTGATCGCAAGTTCCTGCAACGACTGGCGGAAGATGGCTGCCGACTGCCGCTGCATATTGCTCGGAAGAATGTCCCTTATCTCGATGCGAGCGGTCAGCTCATTCAGCCGACGGATGCTTCCAATCCGAATGCCATCAAGCTGGAGCGATTTATCTTTGACGCCTTGCCGCTTGCTGAGCGGACCTTGATCGTCGAAGGCAATCGTGATCGGGAGTTCAATCCCGTTAAGAACAAGAGCGGAGCCGACTCAGCCGAGACAGCTCGTGCGGCGTTAAGTCGGATCGCAACGGCGTGGTTGAAAGAATCGGGGCACTCGCTGCCGGAAGGTCATGCGATCGAGATCAGTCCGCTGCACGCGTTGGATGCCGATGAGTTGAAGCAGAAACTGGCCAGCGGAAAGCTTCTGATCTCCGAGATTACCGCTCCTGCCTAACAGTCACATTGGGCTCCGCCCGCAATCCTGGTCGTTGACGCCACTCAGCTTGCCTGTGTGGTGAAGCGTTTGGCAACCAGATCATAAATCGGCCTGAACTGCCCCCAACACCCTCAAACGACGGCCTTAGGCCATCGTTTGAGGGTATTGGGGAGTCGGGAAGGAAAACTTTTCTGGTTGGCACACCTGCTCCCCTTCGGCACAAGGCCGAAAGGGTCGACGTCGCGCGCCGAGCTCGCGGCTGGTGTTCTCCGATCTTTGTGAAGAAAACCACTTCGGTAAACCCGGTGGGGAAAGAAAGTTCGCATGTTTGGGGACTATTTCTTCGGCCCCGGACGCGTAGAATCGCCGCAGTACGTGGATTGGCATTCCTTCTGGATTCGTTCCATAATGCCGCTCTGATCTACCGTGATTTCCTACGCTACGAAAGTTCCCTGTTGGGTGTGGTTTCGCTAGACTCCCTGGATGTGACTGGAGTCGGTCCGGGCATTGTGGCGTGTAAGCGGACTGGTAGCTCTCGCAGACCCTCTATAAGACCCTTGTTTTCGAAAGTTTGGATCCATGGCAAAAGCACCCAAAAAGCTTCCTGCAACGAAGGCCGCGAGCGAAGACCAGTTGATGCTCGACAACGCTGTCGGGCAGATTGAAAAGATGTTCGGCAAGGGCTCCATCATGAAGCTGAGCCCTTCAGAAAATGCCGGCGGTTTCCCGGGTATCTCCACCGGCGCGCTGTCGATTGACCTCGCCCTGGGTGGACGCGGATTTCCTCGCGGCCGTATCATCGAACTGTTCGGACCGGAATCCAGCGGTAAGACAACTTTGGCGCTGCATGCGATCGCAAATGCTCAGAAGGAAGGCGGCATCGCAGCGTTCGTGGATGCAGAACACGCTCTCGATCCGCAGTGGGCACGGCGTCTGGGTGTGAACCTGGATGAACTGCTTGTCAGCCAGCCATCGTATGGCGAAGAAGGCTTGCAGATCGCGGAGATGCTGGTTAAGTCGAATTCGGTCGACATCATCGTCATCGACTCAGTGGCGGCTCTGGTTCCCAAGGCGGAACTGGACGGAGAAATTGGCGACTCGCATGTGGGCCTTCAGGCTCGAATGATGAGCCAGGCGATGCGAAAGCTGACCGGAGCAATCTCCAAAGCCAAAGCGACAGTGATCTTCATCAACCAGATTCGTGAGAAGATCGGCGTGATGTTCGGCAGCCCGGAGACAACTCCTGGTGGTCGAGCTCTGAAGTTCTTCAGCTCCTGTCGCGTTGATGTGCGACGCATCAATCAGCTGAAGGAAGGTGAAAACACGATCGGCATGCGGATGCGAGTGAAGATCGTCAAGAACAAAGTGGCGCCACCGTTTCGAGTGGCGGAAGTCGACATGTACAGCAGTTGCGGCATTAGTTACGAGGCGGACCTGGTCGATCTGGCTGTCGAAAACAAGATCATTGATCGCAGTGGAAGCTGGTTCAATTACGGATCCGTAAAGCTGGGTCAGGGCCGCGACAGGGCTCGAGTTTACCTGGAAGAGAATCCTGCTGTTGTAGCGGAGATCCGCAAGAAAATTCAGGACCTGAAGCATATTACGTCGGGCGTGGCTGTGGCCGAAGAAGAAGCCGCGGCCGCAGAAGCCGAGTAAACAGTTCGGGCTCAGCTCAGAAATGATTCAACCTCGAAAATCCCGTCGACGGAGCGACGGGTTTATTGAATCCGCGTTAATTCCCAGTCCGAAGATTCAAACAAATGTCGGAACTCGGAAGCGTTTTGCAAAAACGACCATGCTTTGATTTAAAGGACTTTGCCGACTTTGTACCTACTGAATTCGGGTGGCAATAACTAGAATCCGCCGCAGGGCGGTGTTCACTGCTCTTGTCAGCAAAAAAAAGGGTGCAGTCGTCTAAAGTTAAATGTTCGAAGGTTACTTCGCGACATTAGCTTCGGTACCTCTTTTTAAAGATTTGCTTCCTCAAATTTTCAAAGAGAACAGAACTCGTGCCTCTGCAATCAATTCAGCAGGCGGTCGACGCACTGAAATCCGGTGGCATGGTCATCGTTGTGGATGACGAAGATCGTGAAAACGAGGGTGACTTTGTCTGCGCGGCCGAGTCCATCACCCCGGAACAAGTCGACTTCATGCTTCGCGTCGGTCGAGGGACCTTGTGTGTTCCGGTAGCTGCCGACGATGCATCGCGTCTGAAGCTTCGACCGGTCGTTGAAGAATCCAGTAACACGGCTCCGAACAAGACCGCATTCCTGCGAGCCGTCGATCATGTCTCTGCGGGCACCGGTGTGAGCGCCATCAATCGAGCTCGCACCATTCGCGCGCTGGCGGATCCGGCGGCCGTGGCGGATGATTTTTTGCAGCCGGGTCACGTCAATCCTCTGCTTGCGATGGACGGTGGAGTTCTGCGCCGCGCGGGACATACAGAAGCAACGATCGATCTGATGCGACTGGCCGGAAAACGTCCGGTTGGTGTTCTGATCGAAATCTGCAGTCAAACAAGTCATGGTATGGCAGATCTGACCGAGCTGCGAGCGTTGGCTGATCAGTATCAGATTCCGATGATCTCGATCGAAGAACTGATTCGTTTTCGACGAATGCGTGAGCAACTGGTAACACGAGTTGTCTCAGTGCCGATGCCAACCGCTGACCTTGGGACGCCGCTGGTTGTTGGTTATCAGGTGACTCACGAAAATCAGGAGCCTCTTGCACTTGTCTGGGGTGATCTCACTAAGGCCGAAGCTCCGCTTGTTCGTATGCACTCGTCGTGCTTCACGGGCGACGTGCTGGATTCACTGCGCTGCGACTGCGGTGATCAGCTGCGGATGGCCATGAAGATGATTCATGACGAGGGCACTGGGGCCGTCGTTTATCTTCCGCAGGAAGGTCGAGGAATCGGTTTGCTGGCGAAGCTAAAAGCGTATCAGCTTCAGGATGAAGGTCTCGATACAGTTGAAGCCAATCATCGGTTGGGCTTCAAGGCCGATATGCGAGACTACATGGTCGGTCTGCAGATTCTGAAGGATCTTGGGCTGAGTCGTGTGCGTTTGCTGACGAACAATCCCAAAAAGACAGATGCGTTTGTCTATTCGGGCGTGGATCTGACGGTGGTCGAACAGGTAGCCATCGTTGCTCCACCTCATGAATGTCGCACGAACTATATGACGGCAAAGCGCGACAAGATGGGACATCTTCTGCCTGATAACGTGGTGAAGCAGCCGGGGACGTCGCCGTAGACATATCTTTTTCCGGTGCCCAGTGTTGCGGCCGGTTTGATGAAACGGTGACATCTTCCGTGTCCTGACCTGCGGCTCAGCAGAGGAATCAAAACGCGTGTCTTCGGAAACTCCTTCTTCGCCCGCAGTGGCGGCTGTTTCCTTGTGGGATTCGTTCATCGTCTGGCTGCGAGTGGCTCTGCTGAGCTTCGGTGGTCCGGCGGCACAGATTGCGGTCATGCATCGCATCATTGTGGATGAAAAGCGGTGGCTGGATGAACGCCGCTTTCTGCATGCGCTGAATTTCTGCATGTTGCTCCCAGGGCCTGAGGCTCAACAACTGGCAACGTACGTCGGCTGGTTGATGCATGGAGTTCGTGGCGGATTGATGGCCGGGTTATTGTTCATTTTGCCGGGCTTTGTTTCGATCCTGCTGCTGAGTCTGCTGTACGTTTCGTTTCAGGGTTCTTTCACATTTCAGTCACTGTTCTTTGGACTCAAATGTGCGGTGCTGGCGGTCGTTGCAGAAGCGGTGCTGCGAGTGAGTCGGCGGGTGTTAAAGAATCGTGGGCTGGTTGTGATCTCAATTCTTGCGTTCCTGGTGCTGTGGACAAAACTGCTGCCGTTTCCTGCCGTCATTGCGATTGCAGCCCTGGTTGGCGTCATTGGTCAGCGAGTTGCTCCGGCGATGTTCGTGGTGGCGAAGAAGAAGGATAGCGAGCTCGAATTGCCACTCAATGTTCCCCACAAATCATGGAGATCGGAATTGTGGCGTTCTCTGATTGTTAGTGTGGTCTGTCTCACGCTCTGGTTTACGCCGATCCTGTTGGCCACAAAGCTAACGGGCCGTGACAGTGTCTACACGCAGTCGTCGATCTTCTTCAGCAAAGCCGCAGTGCTGACGTTTGGTGGGGCGTACTCGGTTCTGAGCTACGTTGATCAGCAGGCGGTCGATCATTTTCATTGGCTTGAAAAACGAGAAATGGTCGATGGTCTCGGATTAGCTGAGACGACTCCAGGTCCACTGATCATGGTGGTTCAGTTTGTCGGTTTTCTCGCTGCGTGGCGTCACGGTGTTGAAGAGACAGGACTGCCGCCACTGCTCGCCGGAACCTGCGGAGCTGTGCTGACAACCTGGGTGACATTCGTGCCGTGCTTCTACTGGATTTTTCTGGGTGCTCCATATGTGGAGAAACTGCTGCACAAGAAGTGGCTTAGTTCCGCGTTGACAGCGATCACAGCTTCCGTTGTGGGAGTCATTGCGACGCTGGGGGTCAACTTCGCTCTTGCGACGCTGTTTGAGAAACATTCGACACTGATTATTGGCCCGGCGTCGATCTCAATCCCTGTCTGGTCCAGTGTACTCCCCGGCGCCTGCTTGATTTCTGTGCTGGCCTTTGTGGTGATGTTTGTACTTCATCGAGGACTCGCGGTGACTCTGGCGACGTGTGTGACCGCCGGCTTCGTGATGCGATTTATTTGGCCGTGAATGATTCTACGGCAGTTCGTAACCAACGGTTCGGACTCGTCGAGCCTGATTGGCTTCCAGACGTCGGCATTCTCGGCGGAGTTCATCCAGCTTCGCGTCACCCGGAAGTTGGTCCGCGCACCACGCGAAGAGGGCTTCGGCTTCGGCATATTGTTTCTGATCCAGAAACAGCAGGCCGAGTGCTCGTCGAGGTGGCTCGGCCGTGGGATCGCAGTCAATCGCCAGTTGCAGCAGTGTCTGGCATTCGTCATACGCTCGCATTTGATAGACGTTGCGATAGACATCCATCAACAATGCCACGTGCCGTTCATTCCCATCCTCGGAGGACGAGTCGTTCTGGTCAATCGACTTCTGGATCGCCTCAGCCGTTGCGTAGGCTAGAGTCAGCAGGTCTGCTTTTCGTCCGGAGTCCTGACAAGCGAGCAACACTTCAGGAAGCTCGTCCACTGTCGGTCGAAATTGTTTCAGGATCAGATTGACAGACTGCGATTTCAACAGCGATTTGCAGATCGATAGACGCAGCTCCCGGCTCGAATGAAACACCTGATTCCACAGTTTCAATGCGGCTTCGTTCTCACCTTCGTGCAACAAAGTCAGACCAATGGAGTGCAGAGCTTTCGGTGAGTTGTGGCCGATCGTAGTAGCCTGTGCGATCAGATGATCATGTTGAGCATCCGAGGGATCTCGAAGAAAATCCGTCGCCAGGCGAACTTCCCACGCCTTCCCCGCAAGCGGACACAGCGTCAGAGCCTGTCGACTGAAGTGATTGCTCAGAAGAGGCAACCGCATCGAGGATCCGAAGGCACGCTTGAGAAAGACCATCATCTCTTTGTCGGATTCGTAACCTGTCGTCAGCACCACATCGCGGATCTGAGGCAGTGACATGCGATTGTCACTCGTTGTTTGCAGGACGTCGAATAGTTCCAGGCATGTGGCCGCCAATTCCTGACTGGCCTCGGCCTGATACGGATTCGATTTGAGCGATGCCAGCAGCAGATGAATGCGATCTCGCAATGATTCGGCACGAGCTTGATGAAAGCCAGGCTTAGTCGTGTCTGAGTCGTAATTTGCCGTTGCGTCGTTGTGGCTGGCCGCTGTTTTTGTTGACGACTCTTCATCAGACAGACCAGAGTTGGACGAAAACTCACCAGCGGTATTCAGTCGCTCCAGTGTATCATCCGCCTCAGCTGTCGTCGTCTGTTCTTCATGAAACGCGACTGCCGCATCGAAGTCGGCATTCAGGTATTGAAACCAAAGCCGTTCCCCGGCGACTCGACGCTGTAAATCGGGCTGAGCATTGCACAGAACAAAAAGGCAGACGGCTCCCATCGCAAACCAACCGAGACGCGGAATCGGAATACTTCGACGAGAAGCGAATCCGGTGCAAAGTCTCAGTCCAGCCACTCCCAGCAGAATCGTTGAAACCACGATCGCGGGAGCGTACCAGATAAAGTCCACCGCGGCGTGAAACATTCCGCCGATCAAACTCGCGCAGATGGCGGTCAGTAACGCGATTCGTGAGGATTCGCTGCTCACAAGAATGTTGCGAATGATACGGCCGACAGACAGGAGCAGACCGATGGCCAGCAGTCCAAGGCCACAGAACCCGGTTTCCAACGCCAGATGGATGTAAGAGCTTTCGGCATGAGAGAACGTCACGTTCGGGAACTTTGCCAGATCGTCCATGTACAGCGGATAAACAAACCGGTGGCTGCCGACTCCCGTGCCGAGAAACGGAAACGCTTTGATCGCTTTGATGTCCGCATTCCAGATGGATCGGCGAGCATTCAGCCGGTCGATCTGATTGGCATCGCCAGAGGCCAACTGGGAGACTCGCTCTTCAACGCTGTCGCTGCCAAAGAACACGAGACCGCCAACAGCAATGACTCCAAGACTCAGCGTGACGAAGGCCAGCGACGCATGAACTCGCCCACTTTTCCACAGACCCGCCAAACAAACAACACAAGCGAGACCAGCTGAAATCATACCGCCGCGGGAAAGTGAAAGCATGATGGCGAGGAGAACGCCGCCGGTTGCACAGATCAGCAGAATCAGACGTGGATCGATCACTCGATCAAAGCTGGAATGACTGCCCTGAGCAGGTCCGGGGCTCGCTCGACGTGCAGGACCGGCGGAGTCTTTCGTTGTCCGCCCGACCAGCATCCACCAGATCAGTGGTCCGATCGACAGAGACAGGAACTGAGCAAAGTGATTGCGATTCGTGAAGGCGCCTTTGAGAACTTCGCGCGTTCCTGTGTACGGATGTCGGTAGAACCAGAAGAAGTAGTCGTTGGAAGTGATAAGCTGCAACACAGCAAACGCCGCCATCAGCAGTCCGGAGATTCCCACGAGTTTCAGCAGGTGATGGCAATCCTTTTCATTAGAAATGCGTTGGGCTGCGACGACAGCAATCGCGATGTACGAGGCCAGAATCAGCAATGCATGTTTCGTTTCGGTCGGATAAAGACTGGCAGATGACCACATTGATGATGCAGGCTGGTCTAATGAGTCGGCCGTGATTTCTGAGGGGGCGGGTAGTAGCCGCTGGTATTCACCAGACAGATGATGCAAAACGCTGTTGGAGGTCGGAGTTGTTTGCAGCCAGACAAGCAGTAGCCCAGCCAGCATCAAGGGTTCCAATGAAAGCAGCACCAGCTTGCCACCGGTCCGAATGCGATGCAGGCACCAGAAGAATCCCAGGGCCATCGACAACGTGATCAGGATTCGATGTCCCCACGCTTCACGTCCACCCATGATGAACGGAAACACAACAATCAGTGCGACCAGAATTGCATCGGCAAGCCACAACAGAAGTGGACGATCTGGAATCTTCCACAAAGAAACGCCGGCAAACCTTTCGGTTTCCGTGACGATTTTTCGAGAAGATTGTGGACGTCGTGACATGTTGGGATCCGGGGGATTTCAGACTTCCGATCGCCGACAAGAGATTTGAAATCTCAAATTTCAAATCTCAAATAAGTGCCTCGTCCAGATTAAAAGCCGAGGTGAAAAGTCAGGCCGCGCGGCGAGTCGACTCTGTTGTTGTGTCAGGTGTTGAGCCAGTCGCCAGCATCGACAAGGTGTGAGCGACGTCTTTTTCTGATGACTTGAATTCTGATGGCTCGCTCTGTTCCGGCTCCTGATCGTGACCGTATCCATAGCCGTAACCGTATCCATAACCGTAACCGTATCCATAGCCGCCGGCATCGGTTGTTGTCAGATGGTTCACCACAACGCCCAGAAGTGAGCAGCCCAGTGAACGCAGCGTTTCCGTCGCGCGAATCACCATGCGGCGACGATCTTTGTCAGGACGAACGACCAATACAACAGCATCAACGAGTCGACCGACGATCGCGGGATCGCTGACAGCCAGAACCGGTGGTGCGTCCACGATGATTTGTTCGTAGCGAGTTTCTGCCCACGCCAGCAGGTTTGAGAATCGATCGGCTGCCAGCAGCTCCGCCGGATTAACCGGTCGAGGTCCGCAGGAGATCACATCCAGACCGGGAACGATCGAGGTTCGCAGGTTCTTTTCGATGGAGTCCGCCAGGTCTTCCGTATCACGCAGAATTCGAGACAACCCGATATCGTCACGCAAACCCAGCAAAGTGGAGAGTCCCGGACGACGCATGTCGGCATCGATCAGCAAAGTTCTGCGGCCTGACTGAGCAAACGCGACGGCAAGATTCGACGAAACGGTCGTCTTGCCATCGCCCGGTTCGGTACTTGTGCAAACGAGCCGATTTGTTTCCTGCGGAGAGAACTCAATACTGGTCCGCAGTGATCGAAAAGCTTCCACTTCTTTGGAGTGTGGTCGAGTGTGACACATGACGGCTTCGAAGCCTTCGCCCGGCAATTCATCCAGACGAGGAATCATCGAGAGTATCTGAGTCTCCAGTTGCATCTTCAGCTCTTCCGGCGTGCGGAAGCGATCGTCCAGAATATCCAGAACCCAAATGATCATGAGTCCGCAGATTGTTCCCATCATCAGCGACAGAATTCCTGTCGTCGCGAGTCGCGGAGAAACCGGGCGAGTCGGTACCGAAGGCTTGCTGGCGATCTCGGTGCGGATGAACGTATCTTTATTCAGACTGATTCCATCGGAATGATTCTGCAGTTCGCTTTGCTGAGTGTAGAGCCGTTCAATTTCGCGATCGAGATCCGACAATCGTGTCAGAGTCTGAGTCAGGATCTGCGCTTTTGCCTGTTCGACGTTTAACCGGGCTGCAATCGCTTGTTCGTTTTGTTCGTTTTTCTGCAATTGTTGGTTCAGATACTGAGAAAGTCGCGGGCCGAGTTCTGTACGAGCCATCTCATCCAGCCGTTGACGCTGCAGAGCTGGAAGTTGTTGCAGATAGGATTCTTTGACCATGATTTCATCGTTCAGAGCCACGATCTTTGGATGATTGACGCCGTATTTGAGACTGGCGTCGCGCAGTTCGGAACGCAGATCCAGAAGCTCCTGATTAATTCGCTGCACATGCAGAGCATCCGTGCTGCCGAGTCCCATGGAGTTCTCGATCAATTGCCGACCTGCAGAATCCAACGTCTCCAGAGCGAACTGCAGAATGTCTTCACCATTATCAATGGCGCGTTTGAGAGCAGCTGCCTTCGTGCGAGATTCTTCGCTTTCTTTACGGGCAACGGCGTACTCAGTGGCCAGCAGTTTAATCGTTTCCGAGACAACGCTCAGACTGGTTGTCTTGTCACCGGTATCAACCAGTTCCGGAGCAGACGCTTTGAGCTGAAGTCGCTGTTCGGTTAGTGAATCCAATTGCTCGGAAATCTGCCCCAGCTTCTCATTCAGCATGCGAAGATTATCGATCGACGAGCCCTGATGAGTCTCATCTAAAAACTGCTTGTACGCCTTCAGCATATGCGCCAAGACAGCCGCGGCCGCCTTCGGGTCTTTTGACTGATAGCTCATATCCAGCAGGTTTGTAGCGTACGCGGACGAGACAGAGAGGTTGTCGCGGATTAGTCGAATCCACTGCGTCTCCGGATAGCCTTTCAAGTCGACTCGATACTTTTCCGGCAGTTGTTTCAATGCGCGAGAGATCACTTCGTCGCGGGACATGATTTCGATAAACGTCGGCATGTCGTTGTTGGGACTGCCATTATTATGGGCCGTGTCTTCGGTCACTCCGGTGCCGATGCGAACAATCAGCAACGAAGCATTCGATTGATAAATCCGTTGCGCCATGATGTACCAGGCAGCTCCGGCAATTCCGGAAACCACCAGCGCAGCGATCAGGATCCCACTTCGCAGCCGAACCGTTCGCAGAAAGCGAACGATCAGGTGCAGCGTGGTTGCGGCGGCATTCTGAGTTTCCTGAATGCCGAGCAATTGTCCGTCGGGAACTGACATCCTGTCCGCCTGTAGTACTTTGCTGAGATCAGAACAATGCTGTGTTACCGGAGATACCAAACCGAATCAGGTTCAGAGCCTCCATAAAGACTGTGCCCGGAGTTTGTTCAACAGAAACGACATCGCCAGGTCCCAGCAGAATGTTGGAATCCGCACTGCGTTTAGCATCGCGATAACTGATTTCGATAACGGCCGGATCCTTATGTCCGACAACCGGACGAACGACGTAGATCTTGTTGGCCAGTTGATTCGACATTCCACCGGCAAGGCTGATGGCATCCAGCAGATGCAGGTCCTGGCCGATCGGGTAGTCATATCTTCCTGCGGCTTTCACGAGTCCTCCGACATAGATCGGGGCGGGATCTCGTTTTTCAACCATCACAACTCCGCCATCCTGAACGATATACTGACCATCACCGGCTTTGGCCGCGGAAATCAGATCGATCGAATAGGAGTTCATACCATTCTCGGCCGAGCCCGCCGTATTTGTGCTACTGACGCTTGTGCTGCTGGCATTTGAAAACGGTTGATGATTCATCCCGGCCACAGCGGGACGTTCAGTCGATGTGGCTCGATAGGGATTTCGAACTTCGACGTGCTGCCCGGCATCCTTCTCAAGACCCTGAGCTGCCGCGATGGCACTCACCACGTCACTGGCGTTCGGAGGAAGATCATAAAGGCCCGGAGCTTTGACGGCTCCCAGCACTCGAACTTTATTCATCCGCTGATGCGTGACGGTCACAGTGACCGTTGGGTTGTGATACAGCTGTCTGCGAATCGCCTCTGCGCGAATCAGTGATTCTGCACCCTGAGGTTCAACGCCGGCAATATTCAGCACGCCGATCATTGGCAATGAGATTGTTCCGTCGTTGGCGACGCGAGCTGCCATTGTCGATTGATCATCTTCGCTCAGCCCTGCGGCAATCTGGACTTCCAGAACATCGCCAACTCCGATGGTTTCACTTCCACCAGTACCGCTGGCCAGTCGAGACAAGTCGACCGTTTGCGGATTACTTCGCTTCGCCAGCCTGAGAGTCTCGGGCATCTTCTGCCCCCAAACACTATCAGCGGCGTAATAGTGGTTCGATGCCTGGCAGCCGCTAAACATCAGACAGATCAGTATCAGCCAGAGCGTTCGCCAAATCTCGTCTCCGCGCGCAGCGATCGACGATTTTGCACGAAGCAAAGTCGTTGAGTTGCAGCGAACGTATTGCCAGAAACAGCGATGCATGGATCGGCAGTTGAGAAGGAGGAGAGGGTGTGACTTATTCTGTGAGAGGATCAGCGTCAGCCGCGGGTGAAGGCCTGAGAGATTCAGACACTCGTCGAGACTTTCGGACGGTTGAATGAGGAGAGAGAAGCGAGGATTTGTGATGGGAGACCGTAGTCGGAAATCGCTTCTATGGAATGTCCGTATGCGAGGTCAAGACGAATGCGATGAGGCAAAGAACGGTCGGCAGAAAACGCCGGTCACTGGCAGTTTCTGCCGGAGTGAATCATCAGAGTTGGAGTGTTGTGGAGGAGTTTTAGGTCACGTCCGGATTCAGGAGTCAAAGACTGCCAAATCCTCACGTCACCTGAAAGTGGTGCGGACATTTGAGAGCGTGGAGGCGAGGTTTCACTCGCAACCGGCACGGAGTCGCCTCAATATTTCCGGCAGACTGATGCTGCATCACGGCGTTCAGTTCGGCACCATCCACGTCAACCAATACGCCTGAGCCAGCGTCAGCAGGCCCATCAGCGAGGCCAGTGCGACGCTGTGCCAGAAGACGAAGCGGAGGATCTCGCCTTCGTTGCCGGATTGTTTGGTCGCGACTGCCGAAACAACAATGCTCTGCGCGTCGATCATTTTGCCCATGACACCGCCGGTGCTGTTAGCGGTGCAGATGAGGACCGGATCAAGTCCCAGTCGTTCGGCGGTGATTCGCTGCAGACTTCCGAAGAGGGCATTGGCTGATGTGTCTGATCCGGTCAGAGCAACTCCGAGCCAGCCCAGCATGGCCGCAAAGAACGGATACAGAACACCGGTCTTTGTAAACGCCAGGCCCAATGTGGCGTCCATGCCGCTGTATCGAGTGACATAAGCCAGTGCCAGCATCAGAGCAATAGTGAGCAACGGGAATCGCATCTCACGAATCGTCCGGAAGAAGATGCGAACGAATTCCGCAGGCCGCACACCCATCCAGATGGCTGACAGGACCGAGGCAAAGAAGATCGATGTTCCTGTGGCTGACAACCAGTTGATTTTGAACTCCGCTACTTCTGGTTTGCTGTCGGTGGACACTTCTTTGTTGCGCTGAACCTGATGATGCAGACCCGGAACTTCAAACTTAATCATCGTGTGAGAGTCGAAGTAAGTCTTCACGTCTTTCAGACCCCACGCGAACACGCAGACAGACAACAGGACCCACGGAATCCATGCGGAGATGATGGCCTTGGTGCTGTCCACAGTCTTAGTTGGCTTCTCAACAGCTTCTGCCTGAAGGGTTGCGTTCGAAGCCGTTGCAGAGGTTTCCGGCTCGTCCGCGAACGTCCAGATGGTTCTCGGTTGCCAGACTTTGACGAACAGCGTCAAGGCGATGAGCGAAGCCAGACCAGCGGCGACATCGACGAGTGTTGATCCCAGATAATTAGCCGTATAAAACTGCACAGCGGCAAAACTGCCGCCGCAGACGAGCACTGCAGGCCAGACTCCGACAAGACCTCGCAGGCCGGACATGGTGCAGACCATCCATGCCGGCACCAGCATTGAAAAGAACGGCAACTGGCGTCCGGCCATTTTGCTGAGCAGCATCTCATCAATGCCAGCGGTATCCGCCAGCACTTTAATAGGAGTTCCCAGGGCACCGAAAGCCACGGGGGCCGTGTTGGCAATCAGAGCCATCCCGGCGGCCTGCAGCGGACGAAAGCCTGCTCCGATCAATAGTGCTGAGGATATCGCGACGGGAGTTCCAAACCCGGCTGCTCCTTCAACGAATGCTCCGAAGCTGAATGCTATCAGCAGTGCCTGAATTCGGCGGTCAGGCGATAACGATGCAACTGATCTCTTTACGATCTCGAACTGCCCGGTTTCCACAGTCAGCGCGTAGAGAAAGATGGCCATGACGACGATCCATCCGATCGGAAACAGTCCGTACCCTGCTCCATCAAAGGCCGATGCAACTGCGGCATTCACTGGCATGTGGAAGACAAATATGGCCGCCAGCATCGCCGTGACCAATCCAGCCGCGGCCGCCAAATGCGCGGACACTCGTCCGGAACCCAGCAGTCCCAGTAACACGACGATCGGAAGTGCCGCGACGAGTGTGGAAAGAAACTGGGAGTTCAGTGGGTCGTAGTTTTGCAGCCAGGGCATAAGTGGTTTGCCGGGAGTTGAAATGGCGTGTAAAGACAGAACTCAAAAGGATTGGAATATCACAACCCGAAGCGTGAGTTTTGAAGTTGCGCGTTTTAGTTAGGGCTGGAAGCCCGGCACATCCTCTGCCGGTGGCGTGAGCCACCGGACTGCAAAAACACTGCTTTTGAGGCCTGAAGGGCCGACACATCTGCCCTTGTGTCGGTCCTCCGAGGCTATGAATTTATTGCCAATCAGTCGTCAATGGCCCGTTTACAAGCTCGAAGCGCCAGCGAGTGGGCCGCATGCAACCCAGAGCTCACTCGCTGGCGCTTCGGGCTTGTATAAAATCACAGCCTCTCCGGGCCTGAGAATTCGCAACTTCAAAAAGCGTGAGCGAGGGATCCTGTGCCAAAGAGCTTGTCACTTGTAACACATTCCCTTACCCACGTTTCGGGCTGTGTAATCGCTTTACGTCAATGGCTTGCTCCTGGTCTCGTCAAATACAAGCCCACAAGGAACAGTGCAACTCCGCCAACCGCAGGTGCCAGATGCCAGATGTCGTTGTAGCCGATCGCGGGATGAACCAGGACCGCTGTGCTCCAGCCTGCAAATCCACCAAGGCACAACATCTGCCAAAGAGATCTGGAAGGTCGACCGAACCAGACGCATGCCAGAGTCAATAGCCCAGCGGTCATGACGGCTCCTCCGAATCCTGCACGATCATGAGCGATCAGTGGAATGAGCCGAGGATTAATCGCGTGCAGGTCCTCGCGATTCATTCCCATGAACGTCAGGTCTGTCGGAACGAACACGCTTGTCATGCCAATTAACTGAATCGTCAGACCGGCTCCGATCATGCCAGCCGCAACACACAGCAGCAGGAGTCGACCTTTTCCTGCAGTCGTTCTCCATTCGATTGGTACCGATGGAGCAAGAAGCGAGATCCATTTTGTGTTCGGAACGACTGCTGATTTAGGGCGCAATTTCCAGAGACCCCACAGAAAACATGGCAGCAGTACAAGTGTGGCGGCGCCGTGCCACGTGTCCAGATATCCGTAGCCCAGATAGGTCAGAAAGCTGCCGAAGCCTGTGATGCCACTGGTGGTCAAAGTCCACCACGCCCACGGTTCGCCATCTCGCAAAGGAAATGCGGCCATCCAAACGTAGATGGCCGCAATGGCAATCAAGGAACCTCCAAAGCTGATACGATCATGGATCATGAAGTGCACGATCCGGCATTCATTGATCCCACACAGCTCTTTGGGTTGCATCTGCAGATAGGCGACATCGTGAGGTAGGAAGTGTCCGGTCGCCGATTGAAATGTGGCGAAGACACCGGCCAGCCCAAGACACAGTCCGCAGAAGGTGATCAACGAACATCCATCGCCAATCAGCGTCTCAAATAGGCCTTGGTCATCGCGTTGCATGTCTCTGTCTTGCGAAGGAGATAGGTTGGTTCTGACAAGACCGGAACGAGCATCCTAAAATAACCTATTTCGACACGTTTTTTCGGTTTTGCTCGGGAGCCAGTCCCGGTTCTGTCAGAGGCTATGAGCCTACTCTGCAAACTTGCGACTGCTGACCTTGTCGGCCTTAGGGAAATCTTCGGGCATCGGCAGTGTCACTTTTCCGGTCGCCGCCCATTCGGTGCCGCGTTGCAGAGTTGTGATGAAGCCGACGCATTCCTGTGAGTATTCCGCATGCCCCATTGGCGTATGGAAGACGCGACCTTTGCCATAACTGATCGTAAAGATCATCGGTTCGTGTCGGCCGGTAACTTGTGATTCAGCGGTGGCAAGCACCTGCATGTTTTTCGCCGGGCCGCGAAGTTTGTCGTAGAGTTCATCCTTGGCGTGCAGCCATTCGACAGGCATGTCTTTTACGATTGGATGTTCGCGATCACGGATAACAACAGGGAACTCCCATTGAGCTCCATGGTTGCCGCCGTTGCCAGGCGTTTCATCTCGAACAACTTTGCCTTCAGCGTTGACGTAGACGTAAGGTCCGTCTTTCTCCGTTCGACCGCCCCAGCCGCCGAGCCCGATCATTTCGTTGTAGGCTGGCCATTCCGGGAAAGAATTATCCGCAGCGTGGACAACGACAAAACCGCCGCCATTGCTGACATAGGTTTCGAACGCCTTTTGAGTTTCCTCAGGCCACGGAGCAGCACCGTGACCGAAGTTGCTGATAACAACTGAGTACTTGCTGAAGTCTGGCTTGAAGTTGGGATCAGTTCCTTTGGGCGCGGCCGTTGCGACGTCGACGGTGAAGAGCTTGGTTTGTTCGAGATACGCCTTCATCATCTTCGTGGTTGTCGGCCAAACACCATGATTGTTCTGGCCGTCAACGATCAGGGCCTTCATGGGTTCGGCGGCGTGTAATGACGTGCTGCCGATGAAAAGGGCAGCAATCGCAGTGAGTAACAGGGTTCGCATGGGTTTGGATTCCTCGCGGAAAGTGGTGGGGATTTTTCAGGGTTAAGGTTTTAGCTTCCACTGTTCATCAAAGAAGTTGGCATCGACAACTTTGCCGGGCCATACAGCATTGGGAGGCGTGGTCAGATCAATAACAGCCCAGTCTGGCAGCATTGGAACCTGGCGAGCGTTGTTGAGGTACGCGTAATCTCGGAAGGTGAAGCTGCTGTTGAGCACGACGTAACGATTCAGATTCAGCGGGTTGGGATGAATCAGAATCGGAGCGTGATTCTTCGCGTCGTAAGATTTTTCTCCGACAGTGACTTTGTCAGCCGTCCATTGGATTGGCAGCTTGTCGGCGATTTTGGCCAGCACGCTGTTCGACTTCGGATCACCCCAGAGCACGATGTTGGATGACTGAATCATCTCGTCGGTCAAATCCACATCATTGACAACTCGCGCGTCGCCGCGGAAATGTCGTCGCCAGTGTTCGATGGCTCGAGTCAACTCAGCCTCCGCCCACTTGCCGACAGCTTCATTGGCGGCTGTTCCGGTGGGGCGAACGAAGATGAAGGAATCCATGAAGGCATCGTCGATCGGGCCCTGAAGGTTGTGGCGCTTGCGGAGGCCATTCGGCGCCGGGCCGCTTTGCCAACCAGACTTTTCGTCGAAGTGATAACTGAAGCGGATCGAATCGTCAGAAAGCGGCTTTGCCGGAGCCAGGCGTTCGACCTTAACAACAGAACCAAAGTCTGCCGACTTTCTTAAATCTTCGGTCCTCAAAACTGTCACTGTAATTCCATTTACCATCGGTTGCCGTTCATGGATGTAACGTCGCGCAAAGGGCGGGAGATGTTCTGCCAGATACTCGATTGAGAACGCCGAGACGTTTTCTGTTGAGATTTGAATCTGAGGCTCCCGCGAGCCGGCGATCCCGCTCTCCTTGCACCAGACGGTAAGGTACGCGGGTTTCCAGTGTTCACTCAGTCCGTCTATCGTGGCGGCGTGGGTGCTGTTGTACTTCAGAGTAGTCGTAGAGACGCGAATCATCTCCGGGTTCGTCTGGCGACCACTCTTGGCAATCGATGCGAGACTCTGTTCGATGAGACTCTTCGAGCTTGCGTCGAAGCGATGCCCCATCCCAGCTCCAATAATGTGCCTCAAAAAAATTTGACGCTCCGCCAAAGCCTTCTCCATCACATCTGCCGCCTGCTTCTGTGAATCGTTCTCACCGCTGTAGGCAATCGTTGGGCAGTGAGTCAGATTCAGAGCCCACTTGTCACAGTCGTAGAGATTCCAGAGAGTCTGTTCCCACGGCATGGGCTTTAGTTCTTCCTTCTGGAACACCTTTAGAAACTGAGGAGTCTCGGAGAATCCTGCACCTGGATTCGCCGCGAACCAGCGGTCGGCGTAATGAGTCGCGAACTGCCAGCAGGCCGCGCCGCCCATGGAGAAACCTCGAACGCTGATGCGGTCTTCGTCGATGCGGTAACGCTTCTGAACATCCTCCAGAGCTTCCAGCACATCGACTTCGCCCGCGAACTTGAACGCGTTGCAGTAGCGGCCGTAGGGATGCAGCATGATCGTGTGGTCCGGCGTAAACTCGCCGGGGTTGTGCATGCGATCCCACAGGAAATTCACTTCGCTGAGCTTTTCGCCTCGCCCGTGAAACCAGATGTCACAGCGAGTCGGCACGCTGTGATCGATGGCATACGTCGGCGGAATCACCAGACCATACGGCTGCACGGTGTTGTCGATGCGACTGATGTAGCCTCGCACGACAAGGCCCTTTTGAGTAATCCATTCGGGCTTACCAGCCAGCAACTGGTCGGCTCGCTTGATGCCTTCCAGCAGCAAAGCATCGGCCTTGTCGAAGTCTTTGACGTCGAAGAATTCCTGATAGTCCAGAGCACACCGGACGGCTCGTTCGAAGATCATGACATCGGCTAGCAGTGACTTCGCCGCAGCATCTTTGCCTGCGTTGATCGCAGCGATCTTTTCCTGAATTTGGCCCAGCGATGCCCGCATCGAGGCGGCTCGATCGTCTGGTACTGGCACACCCAGCTCCGGAATGCGGCGAACGTTTTCAGGGATGTTGTCCTGAATTCCGTCGGCCAGCGTGAATGGAGCGGCGTTCAGGGCCAAAACAATCAGAGCAGCGATGGCGGTCAGTCGTTTCATCGGGAAACCTCACGGCGGGATTGAGCGTATTGTGGAGCAGAATCGTATCGATCGATGAATCGGGTGCAAAATCACTTGTGGTTTGGAAATCTGCGGACATCGTCAATTGGCTTCCATTGTGGAAGTAGGGCAAGTCGTAGTCGTGATCATGCGATTGGCTGCAGAGCAGCCGAGTACGATAGCCTTGGGTGCAAACCCAAGGAACGGGGACGAGAATGGAAGAGAGCTGCGAAGCTGCGACGTAAATCTGTGAGAAGGCAACGTCGCTGCTTCGCAGCTTTGGACACGGATCTGGACGTCCCTGTGGCTAAAGCCACAGGCTATCTTTACGCCGCTGCTCCGCAGCGAATCGCGGATTGACCGTTATTCGCCACATCTCCGCCTTGCAACGGGAGGGCTTTTGCGGCGACAATTGTGGGCCCCACGCCTGCGGAACGAAGTTGGGAGTTTGAAGATGACCGGAACAGTCCTGGAACGCAGTCTCAGCTCAATCATCGCTCGGCTGCAGAAGCTGCGGATTCTTCGTCGACAGACGGGGCTGTGGCTGATGCTGTTGATTCCGGCAATTGTCGTCACGATGTGGCTGCCGCCTCAGGTCGGTTATCTGGGAGTGGAGTTCCCTGTGGTGCTTGGCACAACGGTCGTCGGAATCCTGCTCGCGCGGTTGCTGGTTAAGAATCCGACGCGCACCGAGGCGGCTCGATTGATTGAGAAGACCGATCCCGAAGTCAACGACGCCGTCATCACCGCGGTTCAGGTCGCTGATAAAGCAGGACGTCGCCCTTCTGTGCTGGCTGCGATGGCCATTCAGGAAGCCGATAAGCTCGCGCGGCATCGAGATTGGTCGGGAGTTGTTCCCGGGCGTCAGATGACGGCCTGGACAGTGCTCAGTTTTCTTTCGTTTGTGTTGATGGTGTCCAGCGTGATGGCCGCCAGTCGATATGGTCGAGATCTCTTAAAGCCATCGTCGATCGTTGATCGCGCGGAAAGCAATGCCGAAGCTCCTGCGACGCCAGTGACAGAACTTGTGATTGAACCGGGTGACACCGAGATTGAACTTGGATCGGCCCTCACCGTTGTCGCTCGCTTTCCGGGAGTTAGTCCTGCGAAATCGGTCCTCGAATTTACCGATGCCCAGAAGGTCAGTCGACAATTGACGATGTCCGAGACCGTCGATGCGGGTGTCTTCGCGGCTCGCATGGAAGAGATCACCAGCGACGGCACATACCGAGTGCTCTACTCTGAAGCAGAAAGTCAGTCGGCGACGCCGTTGATTTCTTCGGCTTTCAATGTCAAAACCTACGTACGTCCGAAGTTGGAGCAGGTCGATGCGGTGATTACTCCGCCAGCCTGGGCCGGGAGACCTCAGGAAACGATCGAAGATGTGATGCGAGTCACGGTGACGGAAGGTTCTACTGTCACACTAAGACTGTACCTGAACAAGCCAGTCGCTAAAGCCGAACTGCAGTCTCGCGACCTGACAACGATTGCGTTAACTCCGTCGGCCAATGGGGCATCGCCGACACAAAACGCTGGCGATGAGAAGACTGCTGCTGCGTCTGCGGTGATGGAAGCAACCATGGTCGTCGCCGACAGCAATGTGTGGACCGTGTTGTTGGAGGATTCAGAAGGGCGCAAGCCGAAGGATGAGGAGCAGATCACAATCAAGGTTGTGTTCAATCAGCCTGCGAAGATCAAGCCGACATTTCCGGGACGTGATACGAACGTTTCACCGTTGCAGGAGTTCCTTGTTGAGGCTCAGGCCAGCGACGATTTCAATCTGGTTGATTATGGCCTGCAATTTTCGTTGTCGGGTGGAGAAACAAAAGAGTTTTCTCTGAAGGCACCGGCAGCAACTTCTGTGGCGACGGATGTCGCTGTTAGCCCAGATGGAGCAAGTCAGGTAGTTCCGGCGACCATTGAACCGCTGTTGTCCGCGACGTTGTCTCATGAGATCGAAATGGAAACTCTGAACGCGGCGCCGGATGATCTGGTGACGTATTCCTTTTGGGCGACGGATATTGCAGCGGATGGCACTGAGCGGCGCAGTTACAGCGACATCGTGTTCGCAGAGGTTCGCCGCTTTGAAGAGATCTTCCGCGAAGCTCAGCAGGGTGGAGAACAGCAGCAACAGCAGCAACAACAAAACCAGCAGCAACAGCAGCAGCAAGGCAGCAAGGTTGATGGAGTGCTGAAGCTGCAGAAAGAAATCATTTCGGCCACATGGAATACGATTCGAGCCGAAGTTGCCAGTCGCAGGAATGGCACGTTTGCTCAGGATGTTGAGACGATTGCCGAGTCACAGGGAGAAGCGAAGAATCAGCTCGAGGCCGCGATGGAAGAGCTGCAAAGTGATCCGAAGACGGCTGCTCTGGCGGCTCGCGCGATGGATGAAATGACCGCTGCAAGAAGCAAGCTGCAGGATGTCAGTGCAGGCACCGAGGGTGCTCGACTGGCCGATGCGATGACAACCGAGCAGGTTATCGTGCAGACGTTGTTAAAGCTGCGAGTTGCGGAAACGCAGGTTCGACAGCAACAGAAAAGTCAGGGCGGTGGAGGTGGCGGCGGCGGCAGTGCCTCACAGCAACAAATGCAGCAACTGGAACTCGACAACAATCGGAATCGTTATGAATCCGAACGACAGGCTCAACAGCAGCAACAGGAAGAGCAGACAGAGCAGCAGCGACAACAATTGCAGGTTTTGAACCGACTGAAAGAATTGGCTCGACGTCAGCAGATGGTGAATGATCGTCTGAAACAGCTTGAGTCAGAACTTCGAACGGCGAAGACAGAAAAAGAACGTGAAGAGATCGAGCGTGAGCTGAAACGACTGCGCGATGAGCAGCGAGAAATGCTTCGCGATGTGGATGAGCTGAGCGAGCGCATGGAACAGGCCGCGAGTCCGCAGAATGCACAAACCTCTGAGATGAAACAGCAGATGCACGAAGCTCGCGAGAATGTTCAACAAGCGTCTCGCGCGATGGATGAAGGTCGACTGGCGGAAGCAATCTCCGAGGGAACTCGGGCTGAGCGACAGTTTGAAGATCTGAAAGAGGATTTCCGCAATCAGACGTCATCGCAGTTTGAAGAGGCCGTCCGCGATCTGCGAGAACAGGCGCGGGAGCTGGGCGATCGTCAGAAAGAACTCGCGCAGCAATTGACGGGTAAATCGGCCGAAGATGACAAGAACAAAAAAAAGCCGTCGCTGCGGTCGGAGCGAAATCGCGATGAGTTGCAGAAGGAGTTTGGCGAGCAGAAAGATCGGCTCAATCGCGTCGTTGATCAGACGAAGCAGATGATTGAGCAGGCCGAGCAAAGCGAACCGTTGCTGTCGAACAAGCTTTACGACACGCTGCGTGAATTGAAAGATTCGAAGCCCGAGGAAGCTCTGGAAGCGACCGAATTTTTAGCGGGACGCGGCATGTGGTCGCAGTCGCAGGAAGCTGAACAGGCTGCTCGCAAAGGGATTGAGCAGCTTCAGAAGGGAATCGAGAACGCGGCGGACTCGGTCCTCGGCAGCGAAGCCGAATCTCTGCGACGCGCGCAACGGCAACTGGAAGACGCAACTCAAAAGCTGGCAAGCGAAGTTAAGAGTGCAACTGGAGAAGCCGCAGATTCTGAGGAGGAGAATCGTCGGCCAGACCAGTCTGGCGGTGAGAGTGAAAGTGAATCCGGTGAAAAGCCGGGCGAAGAGTCGGAGGCATCTGAAGGAAAGAATGGAGAGTCGGGCAAGCGACCGGGGCAATCCGGTCAGCAGCAACGCTCTGGCCAGAAGGGCCAGCAGGGAGATCGCGCGGGGCAGAAGGGGCGTGCAGACGGCGAGAAAGGAGCAGGCGAACAGGGCCAGAGTGGAGCGGACTCGCAAGCCGGAGAAGCTCAGAAATCGTCGGAAGAGAAGCCAGCCAACGAATCGGAACAGAAGGGTTCAGGAGGAGGCGGCCAGAGACAAAATGATGAAAAACAAAATGATGAAAAACGAAGCGGCCAGAAGGGATCACAAGGGCAGAAAGGGTCTGGTCAGTCTGGTGGTGGCATGCCGGGAGACGAGAAGGGCTCTGAGAGTAATGAGCCGCAGGACGGACAACCCCAAGACGGTCAGCCGCAGGATGGGCAAACTCAGGGCGAAGGTGCTTCGCAAGGAAAAGCTCCGTCTGGTCAGGGCGAATCCTCAGGCAGTCCGCAGCAAAGCAACAGCGATCAATCGCAGTCTGGTGAGCCGTCGCAGAATCAGTCCGGTGGCAATCGAAGTGGCCAGCGTCGCCAGTCGTCTTTGATGGACGGCGGACGAGAAAGCAACGGGGGAGCTGGCGCCAATAATGCTTCGGCGAGGCCGCTGACAGGTGAAGAGTTCGGTGAGTGGTCCGATCAATTGCGAGACATCGAAGAGATGCTTGAAGATCCTGAACTGCGAAATCGAGTGGCCCAGGTTCGTGATCGTGCGCGGGCCATGCGAGCAGAATTCAAACGTCACGGCGAGATGCCTCAGTGGGATCTCGTGAAGTCGCAGTTATTGGGCGAAATGCAGGCTCTGCAGCAGCGGATCAATCAGGAAGTCATGAAGCTGGAATCCGATCGAGCGATGGTGCCTATTGATCGCGAACCCGTGCCGGAAGAATTCGACAGCCTCGTTCAACGCTACTATGAGTTGCTCAGCCAGGAGCGGAACGAACAGCCTGCAGCCGACGCAAAAAAGTAGCCGTGGAATAAGGCGTTGTACTTTGTAGGCCGGACCGAGCGGAGCGAGTTCCGGCGAC
>JBPOIW010000237.1:0-37529 GCA_052034165.1 Planctomycetota bacterium
TCCGGCTGGGCGGTAAACAAGAGCCCGCAAGCCCCTGAGGCAAGCTCAGGGAAGATTTAAATAAACTATCATTAGCCAGTTACTGAGTGCTCTGATGAGGTCAAACATGAATACGACTCGAATCTCCCGACGTCGAGTGCTCGACTTTTCCACAGCGTCACTAACAGGTGCTGCGTTCACTTCTCTGTTAATGAGGGACCGCATTGCCAGAGCCGATGCTGTCCCGGCTGAGGCGAAAGGGACGCCTCATCTTCCGGTGAAGGCGAAGCGAGTCATTCACTTATGTCTGTGTGGCGGCGTGAGCCATATTGACTCGTTCGACTACAAGCCGGAACTGGAAAAGTTTCATGGGAAATCTTTACAGTCCGAAGAACGACCTGCGACGTTTTTCAATCAGGTGGGATTGATTCGAAAGAACGACTGGGAGTTCAAACAGCGTGGCCAAAGTGGGTTGTGGGTTTCCGATCTGTTTCCTCACATCGCTGAGGTTGCCGATGAGCTGACTATTGTGCGTTCAATGGTTGCAGAGTCAGCGAACCATACGCCTGCGACCTTTGAAGAGAACACCGGCTTCCGGCTCAATGGTTTTCCAGTGATGGGGTCGTGGGTTTCCTATGGCCTTGGCTGTGAAACGGACGAGCTTCCTTCGTATGTTGTCTTGCCGGATGGGCGAGGTCTTCCGGCAGGAGGGACGATCAACTGGTCAAACGGATTTTTGCCCGCTCAACATCAGGGTGTGACATTTCAAAGCCAGGGACCAGCGATTTATGATCTCTTTCCGTCGCGTGAGCTTCCTGCTGGTTCTGATCTGGCCAGCCGTAAACTTCTGGAAGAGATCAATCGTCGACATCTGGCCGTTACCGGAACGGAAGACGCGTTGTTGGCAAGAATGAAAAGCTACGAGCTGGCCGCGAAGATGCAGCTCGCAGTTCCTGACGTGACTGATCTCAAGCAGGAGACGGAAGCGACTCGGTTGATGTATGGCATCGACCAGGAGGAGACCTCTGATTTTGGTAGTCGCTGTTTGTTGGCTCGTCGGCTTCTGGAGAAGGGCGTTCGGTTCGTGCAGTTGTTTTCCGGTGGCTCGTTTGGTTCTCCACGTATTAATTGGGACGGCCACGAAGATGTGAAGGAGAATCATACGCGTGAAGCCGGTCGACTCGATCAACCTGTCGCGGCACTACTGAAGGATCTGCGCCAGCGCGGGATGCTGGAAGACACCTTGATTCTGTGTACGTCCGAATTCGGGAGAACACCGTTTACGCAATCCGGCGCTGATCAGGTTGGTACGGGCCGAGATCATAACATGTATGGGTTTTCCATCTGGATGGCAGGAGCTGGTCTGAAGCATGGCGTCGCCTACGGAGCGACCGATGAGATCGGCTGGAAGGCTGTAGAAAAGCCGGTGCATTGGTATGACTACCACGCGACTGTGCTGCACCTGCTTGGAATCGACCACGAGCGGCTGACGTATTATCACAACGGGATCCAGCGGCGTCTGACGAATGTCCACGGCGAAGTGCTGCACGATATTCTGGTTTAGCTGCCGGCGAGCGGCAGAGCGTGAACTCTCCGAGTCAGAATCCGTCGCGATTGCTGATCCGTTGCTGTAGCTGATATGGCCGGATTGCTAGGATTAACCACAGAGGTCCCAGAGATTTATTTCAGAGTCGGATTCTGATCAACGCAGTGCGCCGCCGATCAATGTTAGATGTGGTATCACATAAACCGGACGCTAACGCGTTCCGGCTAACAATTCGGAGATGCTGAGTCTGGTAGCAGCGATTGTCCGTTCTCAGAATTCGATCTCCATCAGATCTTCGGCGAGATGCGTGTTGGGGAAGATCTCACGGATTGCATTCAGGCCAACAGGATCATCATCGGGTCGTTGCGGATCGACATGAATCAAGAACAGTTCGCGGACGTTGGCCTGTTTTGCCAGTAAAGCGACCGGCGTTGCGCAACTGTGGCCGGTTTTTTCAGCCCATTCGTGCAGTTCATCAGGGAAGTAGCATTCGTGAATCAGCACGTCGACGCCTCTGATGAATTCGCAGTAATCTCCCGGAGCCGTTGTGTCGGTAATGTAGGCCAGCGACCGATCATGCCAGTCGATGCGAAATCCAATGGAGCCTCCTGGATGAACAAGAGGTGTCCAGAGCAAACGTCCGCCTTCCGAAACAGCTACCTCTGAAAGTGTATCCAGTTCAACCCACTCAAAATTCGGCAGCACAGGAAACATCTCATTGGCCAGCAAGTGAGTCTTCACGGCTTCAAGTGTGGTGCGGAGGCCGAATACGCGAACTCGGGAGATTTCACCTCGCAGCATCGGCACCAGGATAAATGTCAGTCCACAGACATGATCAAGGTGAGCATGAGTCAGGAACACATCAAGAGTTGAAGTTTTCAGGTGGGCAGGCAGACGAAAAAAACCAGTTCCCGCATCCAAAGCGATACCCAGCTCCGGCAGCAGCAGGCTGGCGGTATGCCGTCGCTCGTTGGGGTGGTAGCCACCAGTTCCCAGAAAAATCAGACGCATGATTCGGACAGCTCGAAACAAACTTGGAAGCGATGATCCGAGCGTGGGTCGGATGATCACTGAAAAAGTGCCATATGAAAACGAGGAAATTTCACGATGAGTCTGGAAAGTCCGGGTTGCGCTCGCTTCGGCCTCATCCTGAAATCACCGGACCTTTGTTGCAATGAAGTGTTGCAGATTCCACGGCTTCTCCACAGGTTGACAACCGGCAACTCCTCGGAAAACACAGACTTTCTGCTGGGTAACTCCCGGTAGATGCCGATCAGCAACAAATCATACTTTCTCAGACCTGCGACACGTTCGCACAAGGTTTGAGAGATTACCGTTCCGGCTCAACAAAGATCGTGAGACTTGTCGACCAGACCGTGTAGTATTCATGGCAACCCGAGACTGACTTTTACAGAACTGAACGAACAAAGGTGCTGCGATGACTGCTCGAAACGTACGACGAATTCTGGGCGTTGCCTTGATGGTCACACTGTGTGCCGGATCCGCGATGACATTGGATCTGTCGGTGCTTTCCGATGCGACGAACACCGTAGCTGCTCGCTATCATCTGCGCACACGAACTTCAAACTTCTACCAGCGTGCTTCAAGTCAGCGGTCGACTGGTGTGTCGCGAGGGATCTTTCGCCGATAATCTCCAGTCGCTTGCGTCTGAGCGAAATCCTGTTGAAACTTTCAGGGCTGTGGCATTTTGTCACGGCCCTGTTTCGTTGAGCCGGGCGATCGTGGAGATGCCGATGCGATGTTGCACATTCCCTGTCGTGGTCCTGCTGACTCTATCCATGACTTATGCGGTGATCGCATCTGCAGAGGCTCAGGATTGGTCACTGCGCGAGAATCCCGAACTCGCGGCCTATTTCGAATCAGAAGTGAGTGAGCTCGAACAAGCTAACGAGTTGTCACAGTTTCAGTCGGCGGCCGAATGGAACGAAGCCAGGCCAAAGTTGCGAGAACAACTGTTCGATATGCTGGGGCTGAATCCGCTCCCCGCAAAAACGCCGCTGCAGCCTGTGGTGGAGGGAACGACGGAAGAGGCGGAATTCGTTGTGGAACGAGTTCACTATCAGTCGATGCCTGGGCTTTACGTCACAGGGAATTTCTACCGGCCAAAGAACGCTGATAAACCACTGCCCACCATTCTGTATGTCTGTGGGCACGGGCAGGTCAAAAAGGATGGAGTCAGCTACGGCAACAAGACTCATTATCACTAACACGGAAGCTGGTTCGCCCGCAATGGATACAACTGCCTGATCATTGATACCCTGCAATTGGGCGAGATTGAAGGGATTCATCATGGCACGTACAAAATGAATCGCTGGTGGTGGAATTCGCGCGGATATACGCCAGCAGGAGTCGAAGCCTGGAACTGTATTCGTTCGCTCGACTATTTGGAGACTCGTCCCGAAGTGGATGCGTCAAGAATCGGTGTCACCGGTCGCTCGGGTGGCGGTGCCTATAGCTGGTGGATCTCCGCGCTGGATGAACGCATTCGTTGTTCAGTGCCCGTTGCCGGAATTACGTCGCTGCGAGATCATGTGGTGAATGGCTGTGTTGAAGGTCATTGCGACTGCATGTTTATGGTCAACACCTTTCGCTGGGATTACGCCAAAGTTGCAGCATTGGTGGCTCCTCGGCCGCTGCTGATTTCCAACACCGATAAGGACACGATCTTTCCTCTGGAGGGAGTTGTCGACATTCATCGTCAGGTGAGACACATCTATCGACTGCTGGACGCGGATAAGAATCTTGGACTACAGATCACGGAAGGTCCGCACTCTGACACTCAGGAGTTGCATATTCATGCGTTTCGCTGGTTCAATCGCTTCCTTAAAGACGACATGTCCATGATCGAAAAAACGGCGGTGAAGTATTTTCAGCCAGAACAGTTGAAAGTGCTGGGACAGACTCCTGCCGACGAAATCAATACTCGAGTTGATGAATTGTTTGTTCCCGCTGCTACACCGTTATCGGTCGGAGAAGTGTTGAAGACTCAGGATACGCTTGTTAACGGCTTTGGAACTCGCATGCTTGACCGTAGCTTCCGCGCGTGGCCTCAGATGGACAGCACTGTGATCTCGAATACCGTTCATGTTGAGCGTGTTTCCGAAGGAGATAAGCAGGATGTGTACCGACTCAGTTTCGACAGTGAACCGCATGTTTCGCTGTCTGTGGATGTCAGTGTTCCTCACGGCCAATCGCTGAAGGAGATCACGTCGCTGGAACTTATGATCGAACTGAACTCGGAGCCGGAGAAGGGCAGTGTGAATGTGAATCTGCCTCCTGCTCAGGCACACGCTGTGACTGCTCCGCGAGGTGCTGGACGCAGGGCATGGGTTGGCAACGAGGCGAGACAGATCCAGATTCGTCGCCGGTTTCAGTTGCTGGGGATGACCGTTGATGGGATGAGAGTCTGGGATATTCGAAGAGCCATTCAGATTGTGCGTCAGGAATGCCCTCAACTAAAAGAACTGAGGCTGCGTGCTCGGTCGGGGGCTGAGGAGATTGTGCTGCTGGCATCGCTGTACGAGCCGCCGGTGGAAACCGTGATTGCCCCGATGATCAATGGTGGAGTGGATCAGCAATCTTCGATCCTGAACCTGACTCGTTCAATTTCTGCCGAGATGCTACCGGTGCTGGTGGCATCCCGATCGCAGTTGTTCACTGCAACGGTAAGAGATGATGCAAAGTTCGCGGCGGAAGCCACATCCAGCAAAGACTGGAAGGGTAAGTCGATCGTCTTTGGTGACTGAAGCGTTTTGATCCGTCCGTCACAATCCGGTCGATCGTCATTCCTCGCATAATCGTACAACGTTGTCGGTGACCCTGCCGGGAAATCTTTTGGCCCCCTCGGCAGGGACGATCCCATGACCAAGACTAGAGCTGTATCCGGGAAGATCTGCTTTCCAGGTTTGTCCTTCTCGGGACTTTTCTTACAGGCGTTTTGTCATGTTTCTCAGCATAGTTTCTGGTTTGCAGCAGTGGGCGATGCAGATTCAGAAGATCCTGATTCACAAAATGGATCATCTGTCTCCGCAGGACTATTGCATCATGCTGGTCTTCGGGATCGCGATTGGCTACTGCCTTCTGAAGGGGCAAAACGTTTGAGACCAGTCGTCTAGTCGTAAGACTGGCTCGACGAGGCGTCACGTCTATTTTGAACGAAGAGGTTTGCCCTTAGCCGGATTCGTGAGAATTCGGTTGCCGTACACAGAGACTCATTGAATTCTCACGAATCCGGCTACGAAGGAACCACTGCTTTCGACCCGCGCCACGTGAAGTTTACTCAGCGAGTGATTTGATCCGAGCCCGATCTTCAGTCGTCAGCGTTGGCCCCGGAATGTTCTGCTGAGCCATTTTGCTCAGCAGCGATTCGGTTCCTGCGGGCTCCGCAATAAACCAGACACCGTCATAAATTTCAGCGAGAGCTGCGACACGCTCCTGAAACCGCGGGTGTCCGATAATCACGACGGGTGTATTGAGTGTTCTCACGTCCGCGCGAAGATTCGCGAGGGTTGTCGCCATCGGCCAGATTGGTGACTCAGCCTGCAGCACGAACAGTTCACAGTTCAGCTGGGATGCAGCCTGTTGAAATCCATCGGGCCCTGTTTCTGCGATGTCAGCTGTGAATCCGGCATCCTGAAAAACAGCCTGCAAGGTTCGCAGCTGGCTGTCATCGGGACTGACAATCACCATCTCCGGTTTCAGGCTCCCATTTTCCGCGGCCAGAAATGTCCGAGCAATGGACGAACTGCTGCATTGTCCAGAAAAACTCGTGCGAGCAATTCTGGCAGCCAGAGTACGAACACCAGCATTCCGGCTCTTCAGGGCTTCGTCAAGGATCTTTGGTGCCCGGGAATTGAATTCAGAGTCTGCCGAATCCTTCGGGAAGGCTTTCAGAAAGCTTGTCGCCGCTTCAGAACACTGAAGTTCCAGAGCGATCTCCAGAGCATTCAGGAGATCGTCGCTTTTCACCTCCGAATGAGTGTCGGCACTGGCGTCAGCTTCTGCATTCGGAGCAGACGTTGTTAATACCATCGTCAGGAGACGGGCTTTGGCATTGTCGCGATCGAGCGTCAAAACGTCGGTCAAATGATTCCTGGCCAGTTCATCAGAACGCCTGATGGCTGCTGACTGGAGACTCTTGAGCAAAGACTGTTTCGCCGCAACACCAGTGTCCAGTTGTTCGACGGCAGCACTCACTCGGGCGCGTGCGTCAGATACGGCTGTGGCGTAACTGGAAGACGTGTCTGCTTCAATCTCGCCGGTCTCAAGAGCCGCCAAATAAGACTTAGCTGTATTCCTTTCCTTCTCGAATGCGATGATCTTAATGTCCTGTTCGAGCAGCGTCAGAACAGATGGCATCGATTCAGCATCAGCATTTGTGCTGGAGTTAGCTGGCGTTTCGAGTGTTGCAAAACGCTGGTGCCCCGTTCTGATCAACTCCTCGGCCGTCGTCAACAAATGCTCGACAGCCTGTGTTGACGAATCGATCGAAGTCTCCGGAGCTTTCAGATTTCTGATGGCATCACGGGCGGCTGTGGAAACAGTTGCTTCCTGTGCGGAATCAAATTGCCAACGCAGCAGGTGGATCGCCAGACCCGCGTCGCCAGACTGACCGATCAGACGGAGTAGTTTCGTTTTCGTCGTGGCATCCGCAGCAGGTAGTTCATTTAACAACGCAGACTTGAGCGATGCCACGTGTGTGCTCAGAAGCTTGTTGGCAATTTGTCCTGCGGCGGTGTTCTCGTCGGCTTTCAGCAAAGCCGGAACAGCAGCGTCGCCGGCAGCAAGAAGTTCTGCGGCCGCTTTCTCCCCGACCGATCCAGGCACCGACAGGTTGTTCACGAACTCGGATAGTTCCTCAGCAGAACGAGTTTTCGCCTTGCTGGCGGCATTGATCGATTTCAGGAGTTGCTCGGCTTCCGGTTGTAGTCGGCTATCCTGACGAAGTTCAAGGAATACATCGATTCCTGCTTTGCGCCGGAGTTCCGTCAATTCGTTGTCGCCCAACTGTAAATCAAGAATCCGTCTCAGGAATGCTCGAGAATCGCCCACTCGATCGAAACGCAGAGTTGTTCGCGCAGCTCGCAGAAGTTCTTCCGGGGTTGCCGGCGGGAACTGGTAGAGGTCAGGAGCGATTGCAATAGAAGCCGCCGGGGAAGTGGCCTCCGGTAAAGCCGCATCCGATGGTGTTTCAGCCTCTTGGGCATGGATCTCGGAACCACAGGAAAGCAGCAGTACGAATCCGGCCAGGCGGCTCTTTTTGAGCGATACAACGAATCGTTCAGGAACAAGCATTGAGGAATTCCAATCTTTCCAACTCACCTATCGCTACCGACGTCAATGAACCTTCTTATGGCGACCGGTAAAAAGAAATCGACCTGCCGAGCCTGAGACGCTAGCCGATTTGCTTGCGAAGAATCGGCTAGCACCTCGGGCTTAAGTCAATGGGGCAGGTCAATTTATTCCTGTCGGTCGACTCAACGATGGCGTACCGCAATGCCCCATGGTGGCTTCGCCGGCGATCTGAATCCAGAACGGAAGTCGCATTTTCAGGAGCTGAAGTCGCCATGAGTCCAAATTTTCCGCGGTCTCACCGCTAAATCGACCGGCCGGTTCCGCAGAGTTCATCAGCGGTGGGATGCGAGCATCGAAAGCTTGAATAATCTGCTCCGGCACCTTCCCAAACCGCAAAATGCTTGGACCAAAGCCATGATGGCGATTGCAGGCAGAATGCCACGCAGATAGGCAGCGAATTCATCTCCACGACCGGAAATGGTGGAATGTTCACGACAAAAAACGGCGGAATGGGGGATGTCGCCACGCGGAGATCGTCGCTGTTCATTGCTGTTGCCCTCGAACTGGACATGTCTGCGTTAAGTTTGAGCATGAGGCCCTTTGGACACGGTTTTTTGTTCAATTCTCACACTGCCACAAAACACATAAGTTATTGGTGCTATTTGCTTTAAGTTATCAGTGGAGCACTTTGTGGAACGCTCGGGCACGTTGTTTGCATTTCTAGGCACAAGTTCATTTCGTTGGCATGGATGGTTGTTGAAGGAGGCTGGCAGGAGTGCCTCTGGAGGTTGTTCTGGTTTCGGCCGGAATTTGGAACATCTCCATGATCAGCTTTCGACGGCGATAAGGGTGCAATGCCCAATGTTTGGCCACCCATCACAGCGAGTGACGTCCCTGAGCGGGGACACGACTACGAATTCAAGAAGACTGCAAGCAAATAAGCGAGGAGAAAAGGCGATGATTGGAAGTTTGTGGACCCGACTGCGGCCAGCCGCAATGGTGGTCACTCTGGGTTTGTGTTTTTTGGCAAGCTCTCCGTTGACAGCTATGTCCCAGGATCCGCCCGCTGAAGCAGCGGCAGCCGCACCTGCCGACGCTCCGGCTGCAGAAGCCGCAGCACCTGCAGAAGCAGAGGCTCCTGCTGAAGAGGTGACTTATAGCGTTCCGGATACGACGGAAATCTCTTATTCGATCGACAGTCTGTTTCTGTTTATTTCTGCAGTCCTTGTGATCTTCATGCAGGCCGGATTTGCCCTTGTGGAAATCGGCCTGAACTCCGCCAAGAACGCGGTCAATATTCTGTTCAAGAATACGATCGACTTCTGCATCGGGGTTCTTCTGTTCTACGTTTGTGGCTACGCCATGATGTATCCAGGAGCAGACTTTGCCGGGAAATACTTCGGTTATGCTCAGCCAGATTTCGCTGCAGAGGTTTCTGCTGACGACATGAAGGCCGGTTTCTCAAACGCAGCGGGAACACTACGTAAGTTGCATCCGCAGGCTGACTTCCTGTTCCAGGCCGCTTTCTGTGCAACCACAGCGACGATCGTTTCTGGTGCTGTTGCTGGACGTCTGAAGTTTTCAGGCTACCTGATCTACACTGTCATCATTACAGGAGTCCTCTATCCGATCGTTGGGTTCTGGAAATGGGGCGGTGGATGGTTGGCCGCTGCAGGCTTCCACGACTTCGCGGGATCTGCTGTCGTGCATGCGTGCGGCGGTTTCGCGGGTCTGGCCGGTGCATGGATGCTTGGTCCGAGAATTGGACGGTACAGTGCAGAGGGGAAATCACTCCCTATCCTTGGTCACAATCTTGCTTACGCGACTCTGGGAGTTTTCATTCTGCTGATCGGATGGTACGGCTTTAACCCCGGTAGTCAGCTGGCTTTTGCCGGCGGTGGAAACGTGGCCGCCGTTTGCAAGATCGCAGTAAACACAACTCTCGCTGCTTGTGCGGGTGGTTGCGTAGGAATGGTTCTAAGCTGGGCCGTCTTTAAGAAGCCGGACCTCACAATGTGTTTGAACGGTATTCTGGCTGGCCTTGTAGGTATCACTGCAAACTGCGACTGCGTTACAAACGGACAGTCGCTCATTATCGGCGGTGTCGCCGGGGTTATCGTGATGGCTGCCATCATGCTTCTGGACAAACTAAAGATCGACGATCCTGTTGGTGCATTTCCTGTGCATGGCTGCTGCGGCCTTTGGGCGTGTATTGCCGCTGGCATCTTTGGTGGCAAAGACATCGTTGTGCAGACATACGGATCACTTGCGATCGCGGGCTTTTCTCTGGTCGTGATGCTGGTTGTGTTCGGAATTCTCAAGGCGATTGGCCTGCTGCGAGTCTCACGTCAGGAAGAAGTTGAAGGTCTGGATGTGCATGAGCACGGTATGCCTTGCTATGCAACCGACAGTGCATACTAGTTTGTCTTCCCGGGTGAATCAGTGACATTTGTTGTCAGAGAGATTGGGCAGCAATTGTTGTCGAGTTTCATTGGTAATTAATTGAATTAAGATCGAAACGCTCGGACTGGAAACGGTCCCGAGCGTTTCGTCATTGAATCCTCGCCGTCAGGTTTGATTCGGCAGGCTATGGCGAAGAATGTTAGTTTTCCGTGATATCGCCCACATCGATATCAACGTACCGGCTCAGCCACCTCTGAGATGGTACGTCAGCAATTGAACTTGTCTGAATTTGCTGCAGTGCACTTCTCCGTTGCCTGCGGCCGATTCAAAAAAACCTTCCCTAACCACGTAGTTCAGAAAGACCAAGGAGAACAGGCGATGATGATGTATTTTGCGCGGCCGTTGAGGAGCCGATGGGCTTCTATGCTGGCCGCTGCTTTGTTAATGGTTTGTTCAGTCAGTTCCGTGTTGGCTCAGGAGCCTACTGCCGAAACTGCAGCACCTGCTGCTTCTGCAGAGGCCGCTGTGGAAACTATCACTGAAACGACAGCGACTGTTCCAACTGTTGCGCTGCACCCGGCCGGTGAGATAGACACTGGCTCCACAACGTGGTTGTTGGTCAGTGCTGCACTTGTTTGCTTCATGATGCCTGGCCTTGCCTTGTTTTACGGCGGCATGGTGCGTGCCAAGAACGTGTTGAACATGTTCATGTGCGTGATGGTTTGTGTTCCGATCATTACCGTTCAATGGGTTGTCTGCGGCTACAGCCTGTGCTTTTCAGTCCCGTCCGCGATTTCCGTTGATGGCGGAACAAACGAAGATGGCTCTGCGAAACCCGCCATTAGTTATCTGGGATGGGATCCAAATCTTGTGATGCTTCGGTCTTTCGCGGGAACAGATCCTACTGATGAAGCGACCTACTTTGGGAAAAGTGTTTACTCGGGCGATACGACAGGAAGTGTAAAGTCCGGCGTTCCGGAACTTCTCTTCGCGATGTTTCAAATGATGTTCGCCATCATTACCCCGGCATTGATCGTGGGCGCTATTGCTGAGCGAGTGAAGTTCAGTGCATGGTGCATTTTCGTCATTCTGTGGGCCACGCTGGTCTACGACCCCGTTGCTCACTGGGTTTGGAATGTCAACGGCTGGTTGTTTCAGAAGGGAGTACTGGACTTCGCGGGCGGCACTGTGGTGCACGTGCTTGCGGGAGCTTCAGCCCTGGCACTGATTCTGATTCTCCCCAAGCGACAGGGATTCCCGAAAGGTCCGTTCCTGCCTCACAGTATTGGCTGGACTCTGATGGGAGCCGGTTTCCTGATGGTGGGTTGGTTCGGTTTCAATGCCGGATCCGCGATCGCTGTCGGTAAAGACTATCTGCCCGTGTCAGGAGCAGTTGCGGTAATGGCCTTTGCGACAACTGCGATCGCGGCTGGAGCCGCAACGGGTTCCTGGATGATCGCGGAATGGATTCACGCCGGAAAGCCGACAGCGATTGGAGTCGCCTCAGGAATGGTGGCCGGGCTTGTTGCGATCACACCTTGTGCTGGCCATGTCAGTCCCGGCAGTGCTCTGATCATCGGCTTGCTGGGTGGCGTTGTCTGTTTTCTCGGAGTGCAGATGAAGCAGGTTCTGAAATACGACGACTCACTGGACGTTGTCGGAGTTCATGGTGTTGGAGGAGCATTGGGAGCCGTGCTAGTCGGCTACTTCGCGATTCGTCCGGACGTGGGTGGGATGCCGCAAGTGATGCTGCAGTTGACAGGCATTGTCGTCGCTGCGATCTACGGATTCGTCCTGACGATTGTCCTCGGTCTGATTATCCATAAAACAATCGGATTCACAGTGACAGAACATGAAGAAGAAGAAGGCCTCGACGTGACGGAACACGGTGAAACCGCCTATCGAATGAACTAGTCGATTGGCTGAATCCAGTCCTGATTCTTCTGAAGCCCGGCTCCCAGTGAGTCGGGCTTTTTTTGTTGATGCCGATCGAGGTTCGCCTGTCAGTGGGCGGCAAATCGAGCCGCATAAACTGCGGCTTTTCCTGCCGGGACAGATAATCTCAGAATTTCCGGTCATACTCTGCGTCCCACGGATAAGTACTGAAAGGACCGATCAACAGGGGAAATTTGTGGACGATCAAACTCGACAGGCAACTCGAATGTGGACACTGGCTCAGCCAGCTGTTTCCGCATTTATTACGTCGGTCGTCCGAGACTTTCGTGACCGAGACGACGTCCTGCAGGATGTTGCAGTGGCGGTGATTGAGTCATTTGGTCGCTGGGATCCTGAGCGACCGTTTGTTGCTTGGGCGATTGGGGTGGCTCGCAATCAGGTCGGGCTGTACCTGCGACGACGACGTCGTGAGCAACATGTGCTGGAGTTCGATCCGGAAACGATTGACGCACTGCAGGTTGCATTCTTCTCTGCTGCCGAAGTTGGTGAGCCGCGGATGGATTTTCTCCACGAGTGCCTGAAGTCGCTTGAAGGTCGGGCCCGGACAATGTGTGAACTGCGATACCAGCAGGATCTCAAGCCTGCAGCGATTGCAGAAATGATTGGAATGACCGCGAATTCGGTAGCAAAGTCACTGCAGCGAATTCGAGAACAGTTGCGAGAATGCATCGATCATAAAGCTGCCGTTCAGGGGGCCGTCCAATGAATCAGGCTGCTGGGTTTCTGATCGATGGATATCTGGATGATGTGCTCACGTTCGAGCAGCACGAAGAATTGTCCGCGTGGATCAGGTCGTCGCCCGAGAACGCTCGCACGTTTGCAGCTGCCGTAATGCTGCATGATCGCCTTCGAAATGAAATGGTCATCTCCGGCGAGCGGCAGGGCGTCAGCCCTCCGAGTCGTTCTGCTGGCGATGCGTTTGCTGTGGAAAATGGGGAGGCAATCACTCGGAGGGCTGACGCCCTGCCGCTCACCGGGACGTTGGTTCGTCGTCGGTCAGTGATCGCGCTGGTTTCAACCGCGTCACTGATTTGTGTTGCGATCGTAGTGTTCCTCAAAAGCTTCGTGGACAATCCCGCAGTCGCAGCTGCTGGTGAATTGCAGCGACTGATAGAATTGAATGCTCAACCGATGGACCGAACGTATCAAATCACTGTAGAAGAAACTGTGCTTCCTCGCCGAGGCCGTCGTGGGCCATCACCGGAAGATGGGCGGCCGCCGAAAGCACCGATGGATGGAGCAACGTTGTATGTTCGTGACGGTCAGCAGTTTGTGCTTCGTCGAATCACTGAGGCAGGCCCATTCGTCACTGGCAGCAACGGCAAGGTCAGTTGGGCTATTCGGCCTGATGGTCCGGTTCGATACAGCGAAGATCTGAACCGATTTAATCGTGATCTTCCAGGCCACGAGCATGACATGCCACTGGTCAATATTCACGACGGTCTGGAACGCCTTCGTCGGGCCTATGATGTTCAATTGCTTCCGGTTGAAGATGGAGAGAGTTCCCAACCAGCGACACGACTGCTAGTGGCTGTTCGCCATCCCAAAGAGCGCGGGCCGAGGCGAGTCGAGATCAGCTACGAAGTCGAGAGCGGACTTATACGCCAGATGCGATTCATTGGAATGCCTTATGGGCCTGAATCGTTGACACTTCGGCTGACGCTGTTGTCGGAAGATTCTCTGAATGAGCGGTTCTTCGATCACGAATCTCATCACGACGCCAATCGCCGTGTCGAGGCGGAGTGATCTTCATCGTTGGTGGAGACCAACGAGCGAATTTCAAAGCAGTTCCATCGGGTGTGAACGTTGATCCTGGTGGGCCGGTGCGACCTTGCCACCGCATATCCCACTCCAAAAGTGTTTAGAGACACCAACATGAAACTCTGCGCGTTCTTCATCCTCATGTTCGCCCCTGCGATCGCACTCTCGGCCGATCAGCCCAATATCATCTTTATGCTGTCCGACGATCAGGGCTGGGGCGGGCTTTCCGTCGCAATGCATCCCGATCATCCGGGTGCGAAAAGTAAAATCTTCCACACTCCGAACATTGAACGGTTAGCTTCCCAGGGCATGAGATTTTCCGCTGGCTACGCGCCAGCATCGGTTTGTTCGCCGACTCGGATTAGTCTGCAAACAGGACGCAGCCCGGCATCTCTTCATTGGACCAAAGCAGCTCCGGCGGAAGAAGGCCACAAGCTCATAGAGCCAAGGTTGATCAAAAGCATCGCATCGAATGAAACAACGATTGGCGAAATTCTCCGTGAAGCTGGTTATGCAACGGCTCATTACGGAAAGTGGCACATCGCCGGTGGCGGGCCTGAGCAGCACGGTTACGACGAAAGTGACGGCGACACCGGCAACGAGAACGCATACCAATTTAAAGATCCGAATCCCGTTGACATCTTTGGAATGGCAGAACGAACCGAGGCCTTCATGGCCAAATGCCAGAAGGCCGACAAGCCTTTCTTCGTTCAGCTTTCGTGGAACGCACTTCATGCGTCCGAGAACGCTCTTGAAGCGACGAAGGCGAAGTACGCGAACGTTGCGTCAGGCAATAATGCGAAGCAACCTTCAGTCGCCGCGATCACGGAAGATCTCGATACCGGCGTTGGTCGAGTCATGGAATCCATCGACAAGCTGGGACTCGCGGACACCACCTACGTTATCTACATGTCAGACAACGGTGCGGGCGGAGGAAAACGCACAGGGCTGAATGGAGGCAAAGGAACGATGTGGGAAGGCGGCATTCGAGTTCCCTTCATCGTTCGTGGACCAGGGGTGGCGGCTAATTCTTGGTGTGATGTGCCCGTCGTTGGATATGACCTCTATCCGACGTTCTGTGAATGGGCCGGTGTTTCCTCTGGCAAGCTTCCAAAGGACATCGAAGGCGGCAGTATCGCATCGCTTCTGGCCAACAATGGCCAGGGGGAAGTCAAACGTGCTCGTGAGGAACTGGTCTTTCACTTTCCTCATTATCAAAGCGACGATGACGGACCGCATTCAGCGATTCGAATGGGTGATCTCAAGCTGATCCACTTCTACGAATCAGATCGTGACGTGCTGTTCGATCTGTCAAAAGACATTTCAGAACAAAACGACCTTGTGGGCGAACGGCCACGCGATGCGGCAATGCTGAGAGACCGTTTGACGGCATATCTTCAGGCGATGAATGCTCAGTTCGCAACCCCAAATCACGATTACGACCCCAATGCAGAACCGGTTACTCGCAAAGGCGGCAAGGGCGGTAAAGTTGGCGGTGCTGGTGGCAAGGGTAAAACGAAACCTGACAAACCAAACGGCAACAGAGGGGGGCGGAAGAATCAGGAGTGACATTGATCGATTCTGTGATTCATGCAGGCCGAGCCGAGCATAAGCGAGTTCCGGCTTGCATGCGAAAAACGCAACAACCGGAACTCGCCTACGCGTGGTCCGGCCTACGAAGACTGTGAATGACTAATGTTCCATACAGACCCCAGATCTGCAGCCCGGCAAGCCATGAATCCGAACAGAACGCGCATCTCAATTCTCTTGTGTATCTGCCTCGTTCAGCTTTGGACCAGCGCGGGAGTCGCGAGTGAACCAATTTCAGAGACCGGGTTTTTATTCATTGATGGAAGATATGTTCCTCTCCCGTATCGATATGAAAAGCCCGATGGCAGTGTCACAATCCCTGGCACTGACCTCAGCCTGATGGCATACCTTGAGGCAAGCCCGGCGTCAAAAAACTATCTGACAGGCCGTAGTCGCCGTCGTCTGGAAGGCGCACTGCGGCAAGTCTGCGTGCCGAGGGATGTTGGCAACACTCTTGTTGCTCTGTTTCATGATGCTCCGCCTATTATTCTAAACCGGGCACCTGACGTCGCAGACGTACTGTCTCATCTGACCGACAAAGGCGATTCCGGAAAGGCCACCGGGGGCCGACCAGATTTTCTTCCCGAAGATTTTCCATCCGCACGCTGGAATCGCTGGGTAGCGGAATTTCATGGCACAGAGGAACTTGCGTCCCGGGCTCACAGTTACATTACCCGCATAGACCAGTTGGAAGTAGACAACCGGTTGAGTATCGCAACCTTCAGGTACGCTGAAAGCAGCCAATATCCGCTGTCGGTTTTGGGAATGCTGACGGTCGTGCTGTCGTTCGGTCACTTGCTTTCCTGTCATCCATCATCAGACTGCGAAACCTCTTCAGAGACTCTGTCTTCTACCACGAATCGTGTGATCTGCAGGACGTTGATCCTGGTGTTTGTATTGTCTGCCCTTGATCTGTTGTGGACGATCCTTGCGATTCGAACAGGTAGTATGAGGGAGATCAATCCTCTCGGAAGCCAATTCGTCGACGATCCACTGTCAATGACGTTGTTCAAGGCTTCGGCTACTGCGATGGCGGTTTGCCTGCTGTACACACTCAGACATCATCTATTGGCCCGCAAAGCTGCCTGGTGGGTGTGTCTGGTCTGCACGCTCGTAGCGGCACGCTGGGTGACGTTCAATTCCATGTTTATTCCTTGACCGACAAAGCTCCCGGAGAACCTCGATGATCCCAGCGATATTTAGCCGAAGCACTGCGCTGACGGTGATCGGATTGCTTGTCTCAGTATCCCTGTCCGAGACGCAAAATAGCCGGCAGGGAACAAAGCTCCGCAAGCCATCTATGGCTGACACGATCCAGGCCAATGTGTATGCAGATAACACTTTCGAGTTGTACATCAACGGAGAACTGGTCGCGGTGGACTCCATTCGATTCATTCCGCACAACGTGATCGCTGTGGATATTCTTCCGGCGTATCCGATGTCCATCGCCGTCATGGCAAAAGACAATGCCGACGCGAAGACCGGAATGGAATACGCCAACACGAACATTGGCGATGCGGGTTTCATCCTGAAGTTTGGCGACGGAACGGTGACAAGTGCGTCGTGGAAGGCCAAGTCGTTCTTTCACGGCCCAATTGATCGGGACACGAAGAATCCTCAGGTTCGAACCGAACCGATTCCAGAGAACTGGTTTGCCGTCGACTTCGATGACAGTTCATGGAAGAACGCAAAGGAGTTTTCCGAACAGGAAGTTGATCCAAAGCAGCCTTACTTCGAAAACGATTTCGATGGCGCGAAGTTTATTTGGTCCGACGACATCGCTCTCGATAACACAGTAATCTTTCGCCATCGAGTCGATTCACCCCCAGACGGCAAAGCTCGTATCGACTTTCGCAACCTGAACAACGTCGTCCCGGACAATCTTCCCGGTGGTGGGAAGAAGGGAAAGAAGAGATGAAGAGGTTGAATAACCAAATCATCATCGCATTGCCGCATTATTGCTTTGAAAAGTGGACCGCTGATTGAACGCTCATAAACGCTGATGGCAATGCTCGAATCGCTTTGATTCGACAGTGAATGGAGGTGCCACCGTGCAAATGAATTTCGTTCGCGTCACCGACTTTGTTTTTAGCGTTCATCAGTGTTCATTAGCGGTCAGACAAATACTTCGGATAGTTTGAGGATTAACTCATGAGATACTTCAGTCGCTTCGTGATGACGACTTGGCTAGTTCTGATTCTCGCCCCGGTGGCTTTGTCCCACGATGGCGATGAATCCCATACTCACAACATTGCGGCAGATCGAACATGGACAATCTCAGAAACCGGTGACACGATTGTTGGACAATTTGTTTCCGCGAAAAACGGTCGTGTTCAAATTCGACGCAACGACGGCTGGGTACGACCAGTGGAGATTCGGCGGTTGTCAGCCGACGATCAGGCATGGATCGCCGATCGAATGAATACGATTCAGCAGATCAACACGACCTATGTTCTGACATCGCAACAGGCGAAGCGGAGCGCAAAGAGTCGCAACGCGTCTTCAGATCCAGGTCTTCCGCTGCTTCAGAAGAGTTTCGAGCGCTTCAAGTCAACTGTGAAGACTCGGTCTGATGCGGACTACTTTTACGTCGAATCCAATGGTGTTCCTGATCACCAGATGATGGTTGGTATCACGGCATGGCAGCAACAGGTGCCGATGCCTCAGAAGTATACCGGTAACAACGCGTGGCAGATTCCATTGCACCCGGTCCCAGCGAAGGAACCCATGTCAGCAAAGGACAACTTCTTTCGAGGAGCTATTGCTATCGCCGTCAATGGCATCCCCATCTTCAATCCCATCAAGAACGATGGGCGAACCGATACACTGATCGCCGGGGAACTCGACAACTGGGGAGGTCACTGCGGTCGAGCTGACGATTATCATTATCACATCGCGCCGATTCATCTGCAGAAGCAGATCGGTGATGACGTTCCAGTTGCCTGGGCTCTGGATGGCTATCCGATCTACGGCTATCAGGACGAGAAGGCTCCTGACTTTGGTCCACTTGATCAATGGAACGGTCACAAAGATGCCGATGGAAACTATCACTACCACGCGACGAAGAAGTATCCGTATCTCAATGGTGGCTTTTATGGAGAAGTCGTCGAACGCGACGGTCAGGTCGATCCTCAGCCGCGAGCTGAATCGCCACGGCCAGCTTTGCCACCACTTCAGGGAGCGAAGATCGTCGACTTTGAAACGACCAGGTCTGGCAGCCATGTACTGACGTACGAAGTTCGCGGCCGCAAAGGCACGGTCAGCTATAAGGTAGCAGAAAATGGCTCTGCTGAATTCACATTCAAAACGCCCGACGGTGACACAACCACGGAAGAGTACAACGCGAGGCCAGCTCGAGGAGGTCGACCGGGTGGTCAGGGTGGGCCGCCGCGAGATGATCGGCCAGAAGGTGGTCGCAAAGGCAAAGGGCCTCCGCGTAAAGAGATGCCAAAGGATGAGCCAAAGTCTGCATCACGAGAGTCCGTGGGCGACATGAAGCTGACAAGTTCTTCAATCGACAAGGACGGAATGCTGAACATCGATTGCACCTGCGATGGCAAAAGTGAATCGCCGGCAATTGCCTGGGGCAATCTCCCGAAAGGGACGAAATCCATCGCCATCAGTCTCTGGCACACGGCACCGGATCAGGAGAAATCGTATTGGGTGGTTTACAACATTCCGGTATCGGTGACTGGCTTAAAGCAGAATCAGAAAGATGTTGGAACGATGGGTTTCAACGACCGAAAAAAAGCGGCCTTCGATCCAATGTGCTCACGCGGCCCGGGCGTGAAGACCTATCACATCACGGTCTTCGCTCTTTCAGAAGACTTAAAACTGTCCCCACAACAGGCGACTCACAAAGGCCTTCTGGAAGCCGTCAAAGATGTCACTCTGGCAGAGACCACTCTGGACTTTGACTACGAGCGAAAATGAATTACGGAATGACCTGACAAATGAAGAACATGCTTCGAGCAACAACAGGAGAGATTTGAGAAATCAACCTGTTGCGACTCGTCCCGGAGGGACTTTAGACGGTAGCCGGTGGTCGCCGTAGGCGCACCACCGGTTTTGAATCGAAAGAACCCCATCCCGGAGGGATGCCAGAACCTCTCCGTCATTCGAGATACCTTCGCTCAAACTCGATTCCCGCCTTTTCGAGAAAACCGATCAGTTCTTCTTCAAATGACAATTGCCTGTGATGTTCACGCTGGCGACGGATGTAGTTCTTGACTCCACTCCGAGCATTCGGGCTGACAGAAAACGCCGCATATCCCTCCTGCCATTGAAATCGATCTTCGTGGATGACGTCATGAACCCATTCGGACGACGACTTTTTCAATTCCCTCATGAAATCACTGAGTCGATGGGTCGCCTTGAGGCCAATAAGCAGATGGACGTGATCTTCGATTCCTCCAACAGCCTCGGGGACTCCATCCAGACCTCGAATGGTGCCTCCGATGTACTCATGAAGCCTGTTGATCCATCCATCGGCGATCCATGGTTTGCGAAGTTTAGTGCTGAATGTGATGTGGTAGTGGAGGCTGGTGAATGTTGACACTGGATTGTCTCACAAGAGTTTAATGATTTTCGAAAACGATAAGTAAGCTCTGGCATCCCTCCGGGATGCATTTTCTGATTCTCATGATACCGGTGGTTGCGCTGCGCTGACCACCGGCTACCGTCTGAAGTCCCTTCGGGACAAGTCACAGAATCTCAATGCAAGGTATGTCTATGAAGACTCCGTCTCTAGTGTTCTTCCATGATGGTTTCTCTGCAAACAATAATTTCCAACACACTTTGACCTCCATGTTGAAAGGCATTTCGCACCGATGCGACTCATCACTTGCTTTTTGACGATCCTCTGCCTCAACGTCACAGCGAACACTCTTCATGCCGCTCCTCCGAATGTCCTGCTGATCCTCATGGACGACATGGGATGGCGAGACGTGGGGTTTGCGGGGAATGACTTTGTAGAAACTCCAAATCTTGATCGTCTGGCCAGCGAGGGTATTCGGTTCACTCAAGCTTATGCCAGCGCGCCGAATTGCGCACCGACGCGGGCGTGTTTAATGTCGGGGCAGTACACACCACGACATGGTGTGTTCACGGTGATTGATCCGCGGCATGATCCCGGTCAACCGCATCACAAAGTCATTTCGGCGAAAAGCAACGAAGCACTGAGCGGTGATGTCGTCACCATCGCAGAACTGTTGCAATCAAAAGGCTATGCGACGGCGTGTTTTGGCATGTGGAATCTGGGGCGAGGTCGCTCAGGGCCGTCCACTCCGACAGGACAGGGCTTCGATCTCTTCAAAGAACCCAAGTCTATTGGATTCGAGAAGGATGCTTACTTCGACAGCGATGGTCGCTATTGCTCCGACGTCTTGACGGATGAAACGCTTTCGTTCATCGAAAATCATCGGTCCCGGCCGTTCCTCGCCTACCTCGCCACGCACGACGTTCACGCTCCACTGGAACCAAAACCGGAGCTTGTTGCGAAGTACCAAAAGAAAGCTCAGCGTGCCAACGTGTCCGACGCCGAGATTCAACAAGCAGCCTCCGTTGAAGCCATCGACGTCAACCTTGGACGAATCATGGATAAGCTGAAGGAACTGAAACTCGATGACAACACCATGGTCATCTTCACCAGCGACAACGGCGGCACTCCTCAGTTCGTCGCGCCGCTGAATGGCAGCAAGGGTGCTTTGTACGAAGGGGGCATTCGAGTCCCTGCAGCGATCTGGTGGAAGGGGCTAAAGAACCCCGGTCGTGATTTCGATGAACCCGTCCTGAGCATGGACTTCTATCCAACCATCGCCGAACTGGCAGACGTCGATCTTCCGAAGAACCAATCGATCGATGGAACCAGCCTAATGTCGGTTTTGCGTGATGACGCGAAGTCACTCAATCGAGACTCCGTCTTCTGGCATTTCCCCTGTTACATCGGCCGCGGCGAACCCAGCAGCGCAGTGCGAATGGGCGACTGGAAGTTGATCGAGAAATTTCAGGATGAATCTTTCGAACTCTACAACCTCAAAAATGATCCCGGCGAGAAAAAGAACCTTGTCGAGTCACAGCCACAGAAAGCCAAAGAGTTGAAGCAAGTTCTATCTGAGTGGCAAAAAAACACCGGCGCTCCTCGTCCTGTCGAGAAGAATCCAGCCTACGATCCCAGTTCCGATCAGGCTCAAAGAGGAAAAAAAGGTGGCGGCAAAGGGCGACCGCCACGGATGAATCAACAATAAACGAGCCGGCTAAAGAAAAGAAAGGGGACGGATTCTTGAACCCGTCCCTGCTTTCAACAATCTAAACAGGCTTTGTCAGGATAATCCCAACAGCGATCGAGCTTCTTCCTGCCCAGCGGCGGGTTTGCCGTATTCGCTGGCGGTGACTCGGGACAACGAAACCAAATGCTGCCATCGGATGGATTCGCGGGTTGAATGAAAATCGTCCCAAACCGTGTGGAAGTATTTCTCGGCGTGTAACGCACCGTCTTCGCTGACGGCGTATTTGAGCAGACTGTTGAACAGTCGATTGGCTGGCAGTCCCAACTGGCCATAACGCTGAGCCACCGCGGTGGCATGTCCCTGAAGATTGTTCTGGACAGCTTCGTCCAGCTTGAGCAACAGGCCATCGGCATCGGTCGCAGAGAGTCGATCGAGATGATGTTTTGCGGGCAGAGCTTCTGTCAGCAGGTTTCCCGGATACGAGCGATCTCGTGCAACTTGCCAGGCTCCAATAATCAAGCAGGCAAAGACATTTCGGCCACTGCTGACGCGAGCCAGATTTCTCCAGGCGTTGGCCGCATCACTGGCATGGACACCGACGGAATCACCGTGGACGGTACCAGCAGGCTTGAGACGATCCTCCCACTGTGGCAAGCGGCCGCCGTCTCGCAGCACCAGTAGACTGGCGGCCAGAGAAATCGCTTCACCAATTGCAGCCGGCTCATAACCCTCCGCCAGAGCCGTTGCAGCCGCTTTCGCTGCGTCACTCGGAGTGCCCGTCGCAAACGTCTGGCTGAGATGCTGCACGAATGCGTCTTCGGCCTGCTTTGTTCCGGGCTCTTTGCCATTCAGACGACATTCATCCAGCAGGCTGGTCAGCATCTTGCCATGCTCATCCCATTCGACACGGCGCGATGGTTCGGCGCGAACGCAGTATCGAAGTGACTGCCGAAGCAATGTGAGGGCGTGCTGAGTACCAACGATCTCCTGCATGTCCCATGCGCGGTATGGCAGGACTGTTCGGTGAACTTCCGGATTATCCTGAACGGCCGGGATCAACGCATCCAGGGCGCTTCGTGGATCAGCCGAAACGAACGCAGAAAGAATTTTTTCTGCGTGGTTAGCATCCTTGGCCTTGATGGCATCATGCAGAGCTGCCGGATTCAGTTCATTGACTGGCGATGATGCTGAAAGGCCATGCAGCACTTCGGACTCGCGACCTCCGAATTCCTGAATCCGACTGCTGTTGCGATACAGAACCTTAAGAACCGGCAGTGCTTCAGAACCAGCAGGCATCAGCGCCGACATCTTGAGTGCCGGGCCCAGTGCCATGAATGTGTGGAAGCCGATGTAATCTTCGCCGCCAAAAGTTCTGGCATTTGCAAGAGCTGCAGCGGCCACCAGGGTTTTCAGGGGCAATCCTGCTCGCAATTTTTTTACCAGCGAAGACTGCAACTGTTCAACTGGCGTTTCCTGCAGAGCACAAACGAGTGGTTCAAGGTCGCCGAACTGAAGCGGAGAGTCCAGCTCCTCGGCAAATGACTTTGGAGCAAGTCCAAGATCTGTGAGCATCGCCGGGCCGAGTGTCGCCAGCAACGTTCCTCGTCCAACATCGGCCAGAAAACCTCGACGCGAGTGACCACGAGACATCGCAAACTCCTCACAAAAATCAGAACCGCAGGCTCTGTTGGCTGATCAGCGTACACATGTAAGGTTCAAAAGTGCAATCTCGATTGCAGAATGTGCCTTTTGAGTGATCCGGAAAGTATGTCTACGGGCCGGCCTGACGTGGATCGTTATGCATTGTCGAGGCGAAGGTACTATCATGCCGCAAAGAATGATGGTCGCGAAAGAATTTGAGGACACATGATCATGCGGCAATGGACAAAGATCCTGGCATTCATACTTCTGTTGTCAATGACAGCGTTTCCTAAAGCTCAATCGCAGCAGTCGAGCCCCACTGTGTTCCGAGCAGGCGCGGCCATGGTCGACATTACTCCGACAGCCTTTCCTGTGATCGTCAATGGGATGGTGGAAGAGCGAACGACTGAGAAAGCCCACGACGCACTCATGAGCCGCGCGATTGTCCTCGATGATGGCAGCGCGAAGATTGCGATTGTCGTTGTTGACAGTCTGATGTTGACGCGAGCGATGCTGGATGATGTAAAGGAACAGGCCGCTCAGCTCACGGGGATTCCAACGCATCGCATGTTGATCTCTGCGACTCATACCCATTCAGCGCCGTCGGCGATGCCTTGTCTGGGAAGTCGAGTTGATCCCGAGTACGCTCAATTTCTGCCGGGGCAAATTGTACGAAGTATTGTGCAGGCCAATGAGAAACTGGTTCCGGCTCAGGTGGGCTGGGCTGTCACCACCGACGATCAACACAATCATTGCCGACGCTGGATCTTTCGGTCGGATCGCATGACGATGGCTGACCCCTTTGGGCAGCTCAATGTGCGAGCCCACATGCATCCCGGATATCAAAGCCCTAATCACATCGGTCCATCCGGTCCGGCGGATACGGATCTGACGCTGCTCTCAGTTCAAACGACGGACGGCCAGCCATTGGCCGTGCTCGCGAATTACGCGATGCACTACTACGGATCACCGCTGGTCTCAGGAGATTTCTGCGGACGCTTCGGGCTGAAGCTGGCTGAGCTGATCGGCGCGAACACCCAACAGACAGGATTCATCGGCATCATGTCACAGGGCACCAGTGGGGACAGCATGTGGCCCGACTACAGCAGTCCTGCGGGGCGCAATGATCTTGATGCCTATACGACGGGTGTTGCGCAGATCGCCGCCGACGCATACCGCAATATCATCTATCGCAAGGATATTTCTCTCGCGATGGAAGAAGCCACTCTGAAGCTCAATCGACGGGCGCCTGATGAAGCACGATTGAAGTGGGCTCAGGATCTCGCGGCACAGGTTGGCAATCGATTGCCACGAGGATGGTCGGAGGTTTATGCATTCGAGCAACTTCGACTGCATGAAGATCCGACCGCAGAGCTGAAGCTACAGGCCGTTCGCATCGGTGATCTGGGAATTACCGCGATTCCTGATGAAGTTTTTGGCATCACCGGAATCAAGTTGAAGAATCGCAGTCCACTGGCAGTGACGATGAATATCGAACTCGCGAATGGAGCTGAGGGATATATTCCGCCACCGGAACAGCACAAGCTCGGTGGGTACACAACGTGGGCGGCTCGCACGGCTGGTCTTGAGGAGACGGCAGAACCTCAGATCGTGGAGACTCTGACGACGCTGCTGGAGAAGGTTGCCAACAAGCCGCGACGTCCAATCGCCGACGAACTGCATTCGTATGCGAAGGTTGTTCTTGATTCCAAGCCGGTGGCTTTCTGGCGGCTGGGACAAATCGAATGTACTCCTCTGGGTCCGCAGGAGGGGCAGGGCATCTCGCAGAGCGAGATGAGTACAATGGTGAGCACGATCTCCGACACCACGGGGAATCATCCTGCAAGCGCTGAAGCGGGCATTGCATTTTACTTGCCCGGACCCCGTGGTGAGGGATTTGACCAGCAGCCTCGAGGAAACCGGTCAGTCCATTTTGCTGGTGGTCGCGTTGTCGCGAATGTGCCAAAGCTCGGAGACACGTACTCTGTGGAGTGCTGGGTTTGGAACGGTTTTCCGAACAGCGACCGAGCCGTCACCGGTTACTTCTTCTCCCGCGGGCCTGACGGAGATGCAAAAGTTGCGGGCGATCATCTTGGTATCGGAGGAAACTATCTGAACCAGGGATGGGACGGCAAATTGATGATGTTTAACGGGAACGAGCGTGATGAAGCGCTGATCGGGAAAACTGTCCTGGAGCCTCGCACATGGAATCACATTGTACTGGTTAGAAGTGGCAAACACGTCAGTGTCTATCTCAATGGAAATCCTTCGCCGGAGATTGATGGTGAGTTGGAGCCAACGTTTGGGGACTCAGACGATGTCTTTCTTGGTGGCCGCAATGATCGTATGTTTGGGCTTGAAGGCCGACTGGACGAAGTGGCTTTGTATGACAGAGCGTTGAAAAGTGATGAAGTCGCGGTCCACTTTGCGGTCGCAAAAGCCACGCAGGATCCGCAGATCAATGAGGTGATTGCTCGTCCGGATACACCGCCCATGTCTCCTGCGGAGTCTATGAAGGTTGCTCACGTCCGTGAGGGGTTTGAACTTCAACTGGTTGTTGCCGAACCACTTGTCATTGACCCTGTTGCAATCGACTGGGGCCCCGATGGAAAGTTGTGGGTCGCGGAGATGGCAGATTATCCATCTGGCATGGACAACAACGGCAAGCCCGGCGGGCGAATTCGATATCTGGAAGATAAAGATGGTGATGGCCAATACGAAACATCGGCCGTGCTGCTTCAGGATATCCCGTTTCCAACCGGCGTCATGGCGTGGGGTAACGGAGTATTGATCACGGCGGCCCCGGAGATCATTTATGCTGAAGACACGAACAACGATGGAACAGCCGATATACGCAAAACGTTGTTCTCTGGATTTCTCGAAGGCAATCAGCAACTGCGAGTCAACGGTCTTCGCTGGGGTCTGGACAATTGGGTGCATTGTGCCAGTGGCAGTCATCATCCCGGCTACGGAGCCGACAGTCAAATTCTGTCGCATGTGACCAATCAGAAGACAACGGTGGGGAGTCGCGATTTTCGGATTCGCCCCGATGAAGGTTTGATTGATCCACAAAGTGGTCCCTCGCAGTTTGGACGCAATCGAGATGCGTGGGGCAACTGGTTCGGCGAACAGAACAGTTATCCGTTGTGGCATTATGTGCTCGAAGATCCCTACATCCGACGAAATCCATTTTTCGCTCCGCCGGATCCTCGGCGGTTGATGACGCCCTCCAATCCGCCCGTCTATGCGGCTGCGCCTCCGGAGAAACGATTTCACAGCTTTGAGCAATCAGGGCGATACACGTCTGCTTGTTCGGGGATGGTGTATCTTGATGAAGTGCTGTTCGGGGCGTCGGAAGAGGATGGCAGGTTAAGCCTCAGTACGCAGCACATCTTTACGTGTGAACCCTTTAGTAATCTCGTTCAGCACAACCTGTTGATTGATGATGGGGTTAGTTTTCGATTGGAACGAGATCCTGCCGAAGTGGATGCAAAACACGACTTCTTTGCGTCTGAGGATCGATGGTGCCGACCAGTTATGGTGCGCACTGGCCCCGACGGAGCACTTTGGATTGTCGACATGTATCGCTACATGATTGAGCATCCTCATTGGCTGCCTAAAGAAGGTCAGGATGAACTCAGACCGTTCTTTCGATCCGGAGATGACCGCGGTCGAATTTATCGTGTTGTGCGGAAGGATCCTGCGAAATCCGACTCGATCGCGAAGGGCGGTCCTCCGCGATTTGATCGTATGGCGACGCCGGAACTTGTTTCCGAACTGGAAAGTTCCAACGGGTGGCGACGCGATACAGCGCAGCGACTCCTTGTGGCGAACGCTGATGATGGGGCTGTCGAACTTTTGATTCGGATGGTGACGGAAGGCCATCGTCCCACGGCCCGACTTCATGCATTGTGTACGTTGGACGGTATGGGAAAACTGAGCAAAGAACTTGTTGAGACGGCCTTGAATGATCCACATGCAGGCGTTCGCCGCTGGGCAGTACGATTGGCACGTGGGGCGAAAGTTCCTTTGCAGGCTCTGGTGCGATTGGCTGAAGATGAAGATGCCAAGGTTCGGCTGGAACTAGCCTCTGTTGCGGGATACGCGGGAGAAGCACCTTCCTCAGCTGCGGTTCTGAGCGCATCGCTGCTGCGAGATACCAGCCCTTATGTTCGTGCTGCTGTTCTGAGTTCCCTGAACTTTGAGAACGTCCGCCTTACAATCGACGCGTTTATGACGACGGCCGGAGTCGATGCGTGGCGCAATACGCCGGAAGAGACTGATCTTCCCGGATTCTCTGCGGATGATCGAGATGAGTTGATCGCAAGTCTGTTTGAGCAGGCCGCTTCTCTGTCGAATGATAGCGATCTGATCAGTTTGCTGATCAGGACAACAGAACTTCATCCCGAGTATCCGCAGGCGTGGCAATTCAAAAGCTATTCCCGAATGCTGAATCGGCTGAAGATTCGAAACTGGTCGATCGAAGAACATTTGAACTCAGATGCGGATAAAGGGCGATTAGCCGAGATTCACAGGATTGCACGCGAAACAGCACGTGATTCGAAGCAACATGAAACTCTGCGTGTCGCTGCGATTCCGCTCCTGAAATGCAGCCGTGATGATTCCGGCGATGTTGTGATTCTTCGTGACATACTCACGCCGCAAACACCAACGGCCATTCAGGAGGCTGCGATTAAGCATTTGGGACAGCAGTCGGATGATGTCGCGGCCGAGATTCTTCTGGCCAACTGGGCGTCTCATTCTCCGCTGTTGCGGTCGCAGATCTTGACCGCTCTATCTGGCCGTCCGCAGTGGATCGTGCAACTTATAACGCAGATGGAATCAGGACAGGTTGCGGCGGCAGAGATTGATGCTTCCATGCGGCAACGACTTCTGACGACTCGCGAGCCTGTCGTTCGTGAACGTCTGGAGAAGATCTTCGCCGCCGGTACGTCGGCCGATCGAAAGGCTGTGATGGAGTCCTTTCAGCCCGCACTGAAGCTTACGGGCGATGCCGTGCGAGGCGCTACGGTTTTCAATAAGCGGTGCTCAACCTGTCACAAGCAGAACGGTGTTGGTTTTGAGGTGGGGCCTAATCTTGCCTCGCTGACTAATCGTACGCCGGAGTCACTGTTCACGGCGATTTTGGATCCTAGTGCCGCAGTCGAGGCCAAGTATCTCAATTTCGTCGCTGTCACTACCTCCGGACGAAGCGTCATCGGTCTTCTGTCGACCGAAACCGGCAGCAGCCTGACGCTGGTTGCTGCGGAGGCCAAAACTGAGTCGATTCTCCGGAGCGATATTGAAGAACTTCGAAGCACCGGAAAATCACTGATGCCGGAAGGCCTTGAGAAAGACCTATCACATCAGGATCTGGCAGATGTGATTGAATATGTCAAAACACTGATGAAGTAGTTTCTTCCGCAAGACACCGCGTTTTGTGATGTTGTTGATCAGGTTTGACTGCAACTAATCGATCCCTTCGGCCTTGCACCGAGGGTGAGCGTGTTTGACAACCAGAGAAGCGTTCATCATTAACTGGATTTTCCTTTCCCACTCGTTTCTGCAAGGAGTCTGTTCTGATGGATTCGCGACAATTCAGGCAATTGATCGTTTGCATCGCCCTCACAACTCTGGTCGATTCAGCAACAGTCTACGCTCAGTCGACACGACGAAGTCAGTCTCCATCAGATGACAACTGGCCAACGTTTCGAGGACCGACAGGGCAGGGTGATTCGTCTGCGAAGACAACTCCACTGACATGGAGTACCACCGAGAATATTACGTGGAAGATTCCCATGCCGGGACCGGGAGCGTCCAGTCCTGTGGTGTTTGGCGATCACATCTACATCACCGCCTATTCGGGCTTTTTTGTTCCGGACAATCCGGGAGGGACGCAGGAAGACCTGAAGAGGCATCTGTTGTGTCTGGATCGCAAGTCAGGGAAAGAAGTCTGGCAGAAGACTATTCCCGCAAAGCTGCCGGAAGAAGAGCGAATTAGAGATCATGGCTTCGCGGCGAATACTCCAACAGCAGACAAAGATCGAGTCTACTGCTTCTTTGGAAAAACCGGTGTCATGGCCTTTAGCCACGATGGCAAGGAACTTTGGACGGCGGATGTTGGTTCGAAGACGCATGGATGGGGAACATCAGCTTCGCCAACTTTGTACAAGGATCTGTTGTTCATCAACGCCAGCGTTGAAAGCGAGTCGTTGGTGGCTCTGAATAAGAACACCGGTAAGGAAGTTTGGCGAGCAGGCAACATTAAGGAGGCCTGGAATACCCCTCAGGTTGTCGCCAATGTGGATGGCAAGCCAGAGTTGATCATCGCAACTCAAGGTAGCATTCAGGCGTTTGATCCTGATTCCGGGGAGCAACTGTGGACCTGTGCGACAGACATCACCTGGTACATGGTTCCGAGTGTTATTTCTCATGACGGAATCGTTTATAGCCTTGGAGGTCGCTCGGGCGTCGCTTCTCTGGCCGTAAAGACTGGTGGTCGAGGAGATGTCACGAAGACACATCGACTTTGGACCAGCTTCAAGGGTTCCAATGTCACATCACCAGTTTTTCACGACGGACATCTCTACTGGATGAACGACAATCTCGGGATCGCCTACTGTGCCAAAGCAGAGACGGGCGAAGTCGTCTATGAGCAGCGCATGAATCGCTCGGGGCAGGTGTATGCATCCGCATTGCTGGCGAATGGCCGAGTCTACTATTTGACTCGCGAAGGCCGCACATTCGTTGTTGCAGCGAAACCAGAATTCGAACAGCTGGCTTCCAATGATCTGAATGATCGGTCACTGTTTAATGGTAGTTTTGCTGTCGATGGTTCACGGTTGCTGGTGCGATCCGACAAGTTTCTTTACGCCATTGAATAGTTGTCGACTCTCCTGGGAGCAGCTCTGAAAAAGCGTCCGGCCTGAATCAATGCGAGCGGCAGAAAACATACCGCGCTGCGTTTTTGAGCCACAGGCTCAGAAAGCACTTCTCCTTTCTCTGCTCGGGTTATGCGGATTCCGATATCGGGTGATTGAAATCAAGTACCGACCTGTCGTGTCTGCTCGGCTTTCAACCAAAACCGGCCTAAATTCGTCGACTTTCAGGCAACGTCCCCGTAGAAATTGATCGCGGCTTTATTACGTGGTTCGCGTTTGTTTCGGGAATCCGCAGCTCGCTGCGCGAAAATGCGACAGACGTTCTTTCCGAAAACGCGAATGCTCCTAGAATCCGCGGGTTCAGAAAAGGGGTCAGGAACCAATAGTGCGCAGCACCCATCGGGCCTTTCGGCTATTGGTTCCTGACCCCTTTTCTCACCTTGCATCCGACGATGGTTCTGTTTGGTATTCGGCATCGAGTTTGAGACGTTATGGCCAAAAAGGCAGCAAAATCAGCAGCAAAGGCTGACGACGCCAGTGAAGTAAAGCCGGCTGAGAAGCCAACTGCGAAGCCCGCTTCACGCTCAGCAGCGGAAAAAGCTCCGAAGAAGGCTGCTTCCGCTGTTGTGAAGAGCAGTTCAACGGACAACGACCAGACTGAGCAGCGGACGCTGGAGATTGGTCGTGAGCTGTTCGGGCGGATTCAGCATCGTTCGCCATCGATCTTCCATGGTCGCTGGTGGGAAGATCGCCTGATGTCGTGGGCGATGAATGACGAAGCGGTGAAAGTCCAGATGTTTCGCTTTGTCGATGTGTTGCCGATGCTTCGGGATCACAATGCGATCGCACGACACCTCGACGAGTACTTTGAAGAAGTGCGAGATCATCTGCCCTGGGCCGCGCGCCTGGGCCTTGATCTTTCAACCAGCAACAGCATTCTCAGCCGCGCGCTGGCTTTTAATGCACGCACCAATGCGGCACGGATGGCTCGCCGGTTTATTGCGGGCTCGAATGTGGATGAAGTTCTGGCTTCGGTTCGCCGCATTCGCCGAAACCGCTACGCATTCACTCTCGATCTTCTGGGCGAAGCCGTTATCAGTGATGGTGAAGCCGAAAGATACCAACAATCGTATATCGATCTTATCAATGGCATGGCTCAGCAGGTCAATGAATGGCCTGAGGACATGTTGTTGGATTCTGACCACGAAGGTCGAATTCCTCGCGTTAACGTTAGTCTGAAACTGTCAGCTCTTGACAGTCAGTTTTCACCGATTGATGCGGAAGGCACGATTCATCGCGTCTCGGCTCGCCTGAGACCAATTCTGCGAACAGCTCGTGAAAACCATGCGTATGTCCACATCGACATGGAGCAGAATGATTATCGCGAGTTGACGTTTGAAATCTTCCGCAGAGTGCTGATGGAAGATGAGTTCCGTGACTACGCAGACTGTGGCATCGTTGTTCAGGCCTATCTGGAATCGGCCGAAAGCGATCTCCACAAGATGCTGCACTGGGCGAAGAATCGTGGCACGCCAATCTGGATCCGTCTGGTCAAAGGCGCGTATTGGGATTACGAGAACATCGTTGCCGAGTATCGTGGCTGGCCGGTTCCTGTTTTTCGCCGCAAGTGGCAGTCGGACGACAATTATGAGCGACTGACGCGCGTGCTGATGGAAAACTATCAATGGCTCCGTCCGGCTCTGGCCAGTCACAACCTGCGCAGTCTGGCTCATGGTCTGGCTCTGAAAGAAGAGTTGCAGGTTCCGGATCGAGCGATGGAAATCCAGATGCTCTACGGGATGGGCGATGAACAGGCCCAGTTGTTTCTGGAACGTGGTCATCGTGTCCGCATCTATACGCCGTTTGGCGATTTACTTCCTGGCATGGCGTATCTCGTACGTCGACTGCTTGAGAATACGTCCAACGATTCTTTCCTTCGCCAAAGCTTCACCGAACATATTGCCGTCGAGAAACTTCTTATGAAGCCGTCCAGTCATTCCGTCACAGAACCGCCGATTCAAAGTACTCCTCGTCCGGGATTCAACAATGAGCCTTTGACCGATTTCACGAACGTGGAAAATCGCGATGCGATGGTTCACGCCCTGTCTGAGGTGCGCGATCAGTTCGGCGGTGTCTACTCGTTGATCATCGACGGCAAATCGTGTGACAGCCGTGCGACGCTCGTTTCCCGAAATCCTTCGAAGACATCGGAGATCATCGGACGCGTTGCTTCGGCCACGGTGGATCAGGCAACAGACGCGATCGAAGCGGCTCGACGAGCATTCGGGATGTGGGCTGCCACACCGGTGGAGACTCGCGCCGAGTACCTCGAATTGATCGCCGCCGAGATTCGCGAGCGTCGCTTCGAATTGACCGCGTGGATTATTTTCGAGACTGGAAAGCCGTGGGCCGAAGCTGATGCCGATGTCGCTGAAGGCATCGACTTCTGCATGTATTACGCTCATGAAATGAAGCGACTTGGGGCTGGCCAGAAATGCGATTTCCTGGGTGAGGAAAACAGCTACTCGTATCGTCCTCGCGGGGTCTGCGTCGCGATTGCTCCGTGGAATTTTCCGTTCGCGATTCTGACAGGCATGACGATGGCCGCAATCGTGACTGGTAACACAGTTGTGATGAAGCCTGCTGAGCAGTCCTCTGTTGTTGCCGCGAAGCTGATGGAGATTATTCGAAACTCCAGCGTTCCTGATGGAGTCGTCAATTTTGTACCAGGCGTCGGCGAAGAAATCGGCCCTGCATTGGCTGGACATCCCGATGTTGACATTGTCGCGTTTACAGGTTCTCAGAACGTCGGTCTTGAGATCAACCGCGCGGCTGCGGATACCGACAAGCGTCAGAAGAATGTTCGACGTGTGATCGCAGAGATGGGTGGCAAGAACGCCATCATCGTCGACGACGACGCGGATCTCGATGAAGCCGTGTTGGGAGTTATCCGCAGTGCGTTTGGCTATGCCGGACAGAAATGTTCTGCGTGTTCACGCGTGATTATTCTGGAGGCCGCTTACAAGCCTTTCGTGGATCGTTTGATCGAAGCAACGAAGAGCTTGAAAATTGGTACGGCCGAAGATCCGGGTACCAAGATTGGTCCCGTGATTGACGATGAAGCTCGCGACAGAATCCTCGAGACGATTCGCAAAGTTGATCCGGAGCATGGTGGAATTCTGACGCTCGCGATGGATCCGGGACCTCTGGCGAAACAGGGGAGTTATGTCGGTCCGCACATCTTCATTGATGTTGATCCGACATCTCCGTTGGCTCAGAACGAGATCTTTGGGCCGGTTCTTTCGGTGATCCGGGCCAAGAATCTGGATGAGGCATTCAGCATCGCCAACAACACTCGATACGCTCTTACGGGAGGCGTCTACAGTCGCAGTCCACAGACGCTGCGACGTGCTCGCAATGAGTTTGAAGTGGGTAACCTGTACCTGAATCGTGAGATCACCGGTGCACTTGTGCAACGTCATCCGTTTGGTGGCTACAAGATGTCGGGCATTGGCAGCAAGGCGGGAGGCCCTGACTATCTGCTGCAGTTCCTGATTCCGATCAATGTGTCGGAGAACACAATGCGTCGCGGTTTTGCCCCGAAACAGGACGAGTAGAGCAGCCGGACCCAACGATGTATGTAGGTTGGACATTCTTGTCCGACTTTAAAGTGAGATTTCGAAAGGACATTATCGCCTCTCGGATCGAAGCCACTTTGGTTTAAGCGGTCATGACGTCGAAGATCTCATGACCGCCCTGAGCAATCTCGATCGGTCGACCGGTTTGATCGGGCACACGCATTGCTGGATCGATGCCTAATGTTCGATAGATGGTGGCAAGAAGGTCTGCCGGGCGGACAGGATTGTCTGCCACATAGGCCGCTTGTGTGTCGGATGCGCCATAGACTGTGCCTCCACGAATTCCGGCTCCGGCCAGTAGTGAGCCGTAGCAATTCGTCCAGTGGTCTCGCCCTGAGTTTGCGTTGATACGGGGCGTGCGGCCCATTTCACTGGTCACCACGATCAGCGTTTCGTCGAGCAAACCACGCTCCTGAAGGTCCGTCATTAAAGCGAACATTGTCTGATCGAACCCCGGCAGCTTATTCTTCTTCAGGATGTTGAAGTTGTTGTTGTGGGTGTCCCAGGCATCGTAGTCAACATTCACCGGGCCCCAGAACAGATCCCAGGTAACGTTGACGAAGCGAACTCCGGCCGCAATCAGACGTCGTGCGATCAGCGTGGAATTTCCGAACAGCGTTTGGCCGTATCGATCCACCATCTTCGGATCTTCCTGGGACAAATCGAAAGCCTGTCGCATGGCCGACGACGTCAGAATATCGAACGCTTGCCGCTGATTGCGCTGGTAGGAGGAAGAATCGACGGAAGCAAACTGATCCATGCGTCGACGCTCTATGTCGATCTGAGACAACAACGACCGTCGCGTGTTCAATCGGTCGATCGTCATCCCGTCTTCCAGGGATGTGCTCGGTAGCACAGGAGCACCGCGCACGATTTGAGGAGTCCCGGGGGACGGAGCGAATGAGTCTTTGTCGTAGAACGGAATGCACTCTGTTGTCAGCGCGTCGAACTGCTTGCCGAGGAAACCACCATACGGTCCGGCTCGGCGAAATGACTGTCCCCAGCCCAGCCAGTTTGGCATATAAACATATTGAGGCGTCTCGGTATTTTCGCCACTGAGGTACTGAAGCACCGACCCGATACTTGGTGCATCCGTTGGTCGGGGATGCTGGTCTGGCGGGATGACATCAAAGCCGGTGTAGCATGGCAGGCAGTTGTGACATCCTGCCTTGTGATTGACCGATCGGATAAACGCAAACTGATGCGCCAGTTGAGCAAACTTTGGCAGATGCTCACAAACTTCAATCCCGGGCACTGTGGTTGGTATTGGCTTGAATTCGCCTCTGACCTCTGAAGGTGCATTTGGCTTCAGGTCGTACATATCCTGAGTCGCTGCACCGCCCAGCAAAAAGATGAAGATGACGTTCTTTGCTTTGGCGTCTTTGATAAGCCCGGACTGTTCAGCCTGCAGCATCTGAGGAAGTCCGAAGCCTCCCATCGCAGACAATGCTCCCGCCCGCAAGGTTTCTCGGCGGGTGAAACCGTCACAACATCGTCGTGGGCTACCGAGCATTGTCAGCATCGAGGTTCTCCTGAAACGGCGGGCGACGCAACTTTGAGGCGTCACGAATGGGGCGGGGACGTGGATGATAGGCAAAGCGAAAGTGATTTAGCAAAGTCTTTCGCATCAATTTGGCGGCAACATCTTTGGTACCGAAGGCCTGAAACCGCCCGAACGACTGGACTCGGGCAGAGGATGAAAGCCACAATATGAGAAACTTGCCTCCTCCATTCCCACCTGCTGTGATTCATGAAAACGCTTTATTCTGTGTTAGTTACGCTGCTCCTGTTCGCTGCGCCTCGGCTGTGCGATGCGGCCGACGATGTCAGCTTTGAATCGCAGGTCCGACCGCTTCTCGCCGCCAAATGTCTGGAATGCCACGGCCCGGAAACACAAGAGAGCCAACTTCGACTGGATCGTCGCTCTTCCATGCTGCGAGGCGGTGATTCGGGCGAGCCAGCCATAATCGTTGGGAGCAGCGAAAAGAGTCACTTGATTGCTCTTGTTTCGGGACATGAAGCGGGCAAGCTGATGCCGCCGGACGAGGCGAATCGGTTGACGGAATCCGAGATTCAGATTCTGCGAACATGGATCGACTCGGGAGCCGCATGGCCGGGCTCGGAGAATGAAACTGATACCGAAGCGAGCGAACTAAATCATTGGTCTTTCAAGCCCATTTCCGCTGTTGAACCGGCTTCGCTGGGCAGCAAACTTGTCACAAACCCGGTTGATGCCTTCATTCTGCAGAAGCTGACAGATCGCTCTATCGCACCCAATCCGAGGGCGGCGAAAGCCGAGCTGATTCGACGGATCTACCTCGATATGCTTGGTCTGCCGCCGACTCCGGAAGAGGTGCAGTCGTTCGTCGCTGATGACCGACCGGATGCTTACGAGCAGCTCGTTGAACGGATTCTGGCGAGTCCCCACTATGGCGAGCGGTGGGCTCGTTACTGGCTGGACTTGGTCCGCTTCGCCGAAACCAATGGCTTCGAAACCAATCGCGAACGTCCCAATGCCTGGCCTTATCGAGACTACGTCATTCGTTCGCTGAACGAGGACAAGCCGTATGATCAGTTTCTGCGTGAACAGATCGCGGGCGATGCGATCGGAGTACCCGAAGCGACGGCGTACCTTGTTTCAGGACCCTACGATCTGGTGAAGAGCCCGGACATCAATCTCACGCTGATGCAGCGTCAGAATGAGCTTGATGACATCATCGGAACGACTGGGACCGCGTTCATCGGCCTGACGATTGGGTGTGCTCGATGCCACAACCACAAGTTCGATCCAATTCGTCAGTCAGACTATTACTCAATGCAGGCCGTCTTCGCAGGCATTCAGCACGGCGATCGTTCGATGCCGCTGTCACCAGACAAGCAGCAGGAGATCGCTCAGATTGATCGACAACTCGTGAAGCTTCGTGAACAGATCAAGCCATTTCTAAAGGAGGCCGGACCGAGTCGCCCGGCCGTCACGGCTCGCGGCAATGAAGAATTATTTGAAGTGACACCCGCCAAGTACGTGCGATTTACGATCGATGAAACCAGCGGCGGCGAACCATGCATTGATGAACTGGAAATCTTTAGCGGTACGATCAATGTCGCTTTGGCGTCATCCGGCGCAAAGGCCACGGCTTCCAGCACATTGCCGGGTTATGAAATTCACAAGCTGGAACATCTCAACGATGGCCGCAGTGGGACTTCACGGAGCTGGATTTCCAACGAAAGCAGCAAAGGCTGGGTGCAGATTGAACTTCCGGAGGTGAACGCGATTAGTCGAATCGCATGGGCTCGGGATCGAGACGGCCAGTTCGGCGATCGAGTCGCCACGAAGTATCGAATTGAGGTTGCTGTTGAAGCGGGGCAGTGGAAGGAAGTGGCTTTGTCTGCCGATCGGCTTCCATTCAACTGCAAAACGACTCAGCCCGAGTACGACTTTGCAAGGTTTCCCGAAGCGGAGGCTCAGCGGGGCCGCAATCTCTTCAAGCAACTGCAGGATGGCGAACAACGCAAGTCACAACTTCAGGCCTCTGCGACGATTTATGCCGGAACCTTTCAACAGCCCGGGCCGACTCATCGTTTGTTCCGCGGC
>JBPOIW010000075.1:0-14605 GCA_052034165.1 Planctomycetota bacterium
CCAGGGTCGAAGCTTCAAGCGGTACCGAGGAATGGGATCGCTGGGAGCGATGATGAAGGGCAGCAGTGAACGTTACCGGCAGGGACATGTCCCAACGGGCGACCAGTCCAAACTGGTTCCGGAAGGCGTGGAAGGTCGCGTTCCTTACAAGGGAGCCTTGCAGCCGTTGATATTCCAGCTTACTGGCGGTCTTCGTTCCGGCATGGGTTATGTCGGAGTCGGGACAACCGCTGAGCTGCGAGAGAAAGCTCGGTTTATCGAGATTTCAGCGGCGTCGGTTAGGGAGAACCATCCACATGACATCGCAATTACTCAGGAAGCTCCAAACTATTCTGTGGAGCACTCCCCGAAGGACTGATTCGGCATCAGCCATGAAGAACCTCCTGCGAGGCGTGAGTCTCGCGGGAATGGTTGCGTTCATGTCCGCTCCGGACCTGATGGCCGATAACTCGCGAGCAACGCTCAGGGGCCGTGCTCCCGTTGTGCAGCGACCGGAAATTGCCGGAGCGATGTCGGCTGAAGAAGGCGTCAGGCAGACAGCGACCTCCTCTGCGACCGTTGTCCGACAGGCAGTAAGAACCCGAGTCATCCAGGCTGGTGGAACGCCGCCTGAACAATTATTTTCAGAGCGACAGGGTGTTGTCCCCGCCGGTGCCGTGATGCCGCCGGAACCCGCCGCCACAAGTGCGCCGGCCATCTCCGAAGAGGCACGTCACCAGATTGCTCCACCAACGGATCGACGTTATAGCCGAACGCAGAATGTCGATGAAGGCTTCTCTGCTCGGATGGATTACGTTCTGTCCGGCGGTGTGATGTCGTCATCGGCGGAGTCTGTAGGTGAATGGTGGGAAGAACGCTCCGGCAAGATGATCAGTCGAGTCCAGCCGGGCCAAAAGCGACCGCACCAGCCACCGATGCAGCGATTGGCCAGGGCGCATGACAAGATGATGAACAACATAACTCTGCCAGAACAACCGGCGCCGGAGGTCGACTTTTACGATGCAGCCCCGATTGCGGTTTCGTCGTCCTACGGAGTCGTGCAGACGGCAGGTCAGGAAGAAATCGGCGCTGGCGGCGAGATGGCTCCGGCCAGTCGGCTGAAAACAGATATCCGCACGATTCAGCCCACACTGAGTTATGCGATGAAGGGAATTGTTCCTGATCAATTGCCAACGGACTTCAATGATCGAGTGAATACAGAAGAGTATCAGCCTCGACAGGCCAGCCCGACGGTTTATCAGTGGGCTCCGACCAACTTTTATCATTACCCTTTGTATTTCGAAGATCCTTCGCTTGAGCGTTACGGCCACACGTATCATCCGGTTGTGCAGCCGTTCGCATCGACGGGACTTTTCGCAACACAGCTCGTCGGGCTGCCCTATCAAATGGCTCTGCATCCGATTCATTCAAAACAGTACGCCCTGGGCTACTACCGACCCGGAGAATACGCTCCCAAGAAGCACTACCAGATCCCGTTCAACGAAGAAGCCACGGTCGTGGAAGTCGCTACGATTGTCGGTCTGTTCCTGATTATCCCGTAGGCCGAACCTGCGGACGTTATCCGTAACGAATGCCGCGAAGTCAGCCGAGTTCGCCGCGAAAAATCAGTAAAAACTGCGAAATGAAGCCTGCACGTCATAAGAATGTGCAGGCTTCAGTTTTTACTTTTCGCAATCTTCGATACTCTTCGCCCGTAAGTCGAGTATCCGTCGCTGTGTCTGGTGTCCTTGCACTGCGGTGATGGACTACCGTCATGACTCAGCAACGTCATGAACGATGGAATTTTCCTCTCGGCCAGGTGGCGAAACAGGCAGACGCACGGGACTTAAAATCCCGGGTCCCGTAAAGGGACGTACGGGTTCGATTCCCGTCCTGGCTAATAAAAAGACTGGTTGTGCATCATTAAGCAGATGATGCGCAGTTGCCGCAAAACGGTTCGTACATGTCGAGCCTGTACTCGGGCGTTGAGCATATCGGTCCAACGGCTCCGCTAAACAACATGCAGTCGCTATTTGAGTCTCCATGCACATTTTGGATCTCAGTGGAATCGCACGAGGCCGGTGGGTGTTTGCAGGAGTGCGGTTAGTGCGATCGTTGAGTTTTCCGACGGCGTTTGAATGCTCAAAGATCCCTCAAAGCCTGCACCGGCCAGCCAGGTGTTGATACGTTCTGCATCCGGATGCTGTGCCTCGAGCCTGCTCAGAGAAATTTGCGAATCCGGAAGTCTCGACGCGGGATGTGTTTCGCCTTTCCATTGGATGACTGAGGGTGCGACACCATCACAAACGAATCGTCCTTCGGTCGGTATGGTGATCTGCCATTCCAGCGTTCCTCGATTCATTTCTTCGATGGAGCCAGCGTCTATTTGTGGCAACTGAGCGATGCTGTCAATCGCGTTCGTTCGCATCACCCAACCTGCCAGGCGAGGCGGACTGGTGGACGATAACAGGTCGAGCTCAAACCACCGAGCTCGCTGCGGCGGAACCATTTCCGGATTGATGGCAATCACTTCCAGATAACACTTGTCGCCAAGTCTCAGCAGCGCATTGTGGGTTCCCATTCGTGGATGCTGACCACCGGGCTGCATTTTGCATCGCAGTGCCTGTTCGACATATTCAATGCCGACTGCCAGATTCGGCGCTGTTACAACCAGATGATCGATCGCACTGATTGGCATGAAGGTTGAATCCTCAGAAGCGCAACGTCGAAGTACTTACCGCAGTGAAAAACCAGTCTTCAACAGCTTCTCTATCAGCCGCAGTTCGTTCTCGACGATTGCTCGGTTTTGCGGCGACGTCTGCCAGTTGCTGGCCGTCACTCCTTCTGTCGCCGCGTGGCAATAGAGAGTCACCTTGTTGGGGACATACCGGTTCAGCACAATAAACATCCGCAGGAGATGCCATGCTGAGGACACCACAAAGGCCGTTTTCACCGACTGGAAACGGTCGTCGGATTTCAACAGCCGACCACATTCTTTGGCACTTTGGATCGGGTCGTGTCCAGTGTCTTCAGTAATGATGCAGGTGTCAGGAACTCCCGCCTTCACGGCGATCTCTTTCATCCGCAAAGCCTCAGACTTCTGCTGCGGATCTTTCTCACGGCCATCACCGCAGACAATCAGTCGTGGAACCTTACCGGCTTTGAAAATCGTAATCCCCGCAGCAATTCTCTGACGCAGATGCTCGGCGTCCGGGGATCCCATCACGATCGCAATATCGGCTCGTGCGGCATCGTCGTGGCGGAAAACATCCTTGGGCAAAAGCGAGTTCTTAATTGCAGACTCCAGGGAAAAAGACGCTGCAGAACGCGAACCACCCGAAGACTGTCTCTCCCATTCCAGGAAACGGCGACATGGCTGTTGATTCTGCCGCCGCATTCTACAGGTCCGCGCGAATCGACATCAAGCACGTCGTAATGCGGCGCACAGGAGGTATTCGGTGGTCAGCGCCGTACCAACCACCGGTTTGCAACGAAACCTGCGATTGCATTCAGAAACAGGTGCCAGAATCGAGGTTCCTGTATCACTTCAGGATGAGTTGAGGTCGCATTCGGTCGCTGGTGGTGCGTCTGTCGGCGACCACCGGCTACACTCTGCCATCCATTCAGGATTCAGCGCAGGAATCTCCACCGCCCAATTTTTTCCTACATGATTTCGCGTGCAACCATTTTTCTTGCGGGGCCGATTCTGAATGTGATCGAATCCATGAGAGAATCAATCACACACACGATGACTCAACAGCTTTCTGATGACTGTCTCATGGCGGCTTGTCCGTTTGACTCAAATAGCCACTCTGTCATAGTGTGTCTCGCAGTCAGCAGCCGAAGCTTAAGTCTTCTGCCGACATCGGTCTTCAGGATGCTGATGACGACAGCCGCGAGAAAGCTGATGCCGCCAAAGATGACCTGCCTCAATCCGCTCTCCATTTGTACGGTTGACAGTGTCCAGAATGCTCCGACGAGTCCAACGAGAATGCCAACAAAGCCGTTCAGAAACGTGACAACAAGGTACCAGCGTTCATTCAGCCAGTGATAACACACCGCTGCGAACATTGTGACGGTCACAAAATACGACGCCAGGACGATCGTCGATTCATGCCGACGAATCATCATGATGAGCCCGAAGATCAAAGTGATGAGCAGCAGAACTGCACTGGTTCGACGCCAGGCGGACCGATCGATTCGAAACAGGGCGACGATCAGAAAGGCTGCATAGGCGAGGTGCAGACTTAGAAATGATCTCCATGGCAGCACAACTGCAGGCAGATCCACGACCATCGGCAGCAACGCCAGAATGACGAGGCCGGTCAACAGATCACGAGTGCGATTGCGATAGAACGCACTTGCCAGTTTGAGTGAGGCGAGAACAATGACTGGAACCACCTGAAACTGGTCGGCAAAAAGCGGAGCATAAGGATGAATTAACGTCCGAGGCCCGATCACAGTTGCCAGCATCAGGAAGGCCCACGTCATGGATTCTCCTCGAGCAACCCCTCGTCGCCAAGCCCACGCGGAGATTAATAACAGAGCCAGAAGCGTCAGAAGAACGGGCGACCCAAACGAGTTTGAAAACTCTGTGGCGAAGCGATAATACGAAGGAAGACGACTCCAGGGAACTCCCCAGGGCCATGCCATGAACATGATCGCTGGCGACAAAGTCAAAACAGTTGAAGAGAGCTGAGGCCGTTTTTCGACGATCCCAATCTCTATCAGCAGGATAGTGACGGCAAGTGCAAGGGGGACGAGCAGATACAATCCAAAGATCGTATCCCAGAAAGAAACGTTTCCGTCCGGAGCATCAAACGAAATTGTCAGCGAGTAAGATCGGAAGCAGATGGCAACGGCAAGAAATACGAATGGCGTCCACGGCAGCCATGGCCAGGTCCACGGAGTTCCATTGTCGCGTACAGAGGCTGAACCTTGCCGGATGCCTGGCAACAGCGACAGAGCAATCAAGGCGGCCACGGTGGGGAACACAGCGATCAGCGATTGGATCTGTGCAGTCCCAAACGGCATGATCTCAGGCAACAGCAACAGTGGCCAGCCAAAGAACAGAGTCAGCAGCAAGTACAACGGTCCGCGCCAGATCCATGACAAACGCACTTGCAGACCGCGAATTAACAGTTCCACCATACCGACTGCAATTGCAGCACCGGACAGAACCATGCCGCCGATTTCCAGAAGGCCTTTTTCCTGTTCTGAGGCCATCGACAGCAGCTCATCCAGACTGACGGATATGGCCAGCAACATCAGGAGCACAATCAGGACCAGAGAACGGGCGTCTTCCCAGACTTTGCCCAGTCGCACGATCAGGACGGCGGTCGCAGCCATCAGCAATGTCACGGCGACCAGACTTCCCATGAGTCCTGTCGGCGACATGTATTCGACGGTGCCTCGTTGAAACAGGACTGCGGAGTTACCAGCTCGGAACAGCAACTTCAGCCCATACACAAACAGACACGCACTGATCAGATAAAAGGGATTGTGCGTATACAGTAATCTGATCAACCATGGGACTCGACATTGCGACATGATCCGCCTCCATTGATGAAAAATGATTCATTCACATGATCAAAAGGCAGGGCACCAGAAGTTCGCGCGATGCGGTTGTCGAGATATCTCCTTGTCAGAATAAAAAGCATGAGCCACGCCGCAGTCTTCTGCAGCATGATGTTGCGGGGACCGGACGGACTTGCGGACGGACCGTTTGCTTTTGAAAACAGAGCACGGACCGGAAGAGCGATAGGCTTCTAAGAGGATCGCCAGCCGTTTGGTTGACAGGATTCAGCGGTTTAGCAGCACCCTCTGCTCTAAATGATTCTTCGAGGCAGAAAAATTGTCTGAAGAATTTCCGGGACTCAATCCCGGCAGGTGCAATTGCGATCAAGCGAACAGCAAACACTTCGTCGGGCCTCGCCAATCGACTCGTACGACGCGTGGGTAAGACCAAAGATTTCCATGCTCATCCTCAACGGAACAAGCGTGTCCATCAGGGATTTCACGATACTGCGTGACGGAGGCCAGAGGCTTCGCCACGCCCGCCAATCAGCTAATGGTATCGCGGGCCGTCAGGGAACCCACCAACGAGTTTCCTGACCTGAATCGACACGGGATGAACGTCACTCAGCTGTACGACCAGCTCGTGAGACGCTTCTTTATCTGTTGCAAGTGCGGGTCGATCACTGGCTATCAAAGCAGAGCTAACCTCTGATTCCACGAACAATTGCTCCAGAGGCCGACCGACAATTCGAACGATGGCGGTGTGCCTGACTCTGAAGTGATTCTCGTCAATCTTTGTCGCCACCCCTCGAAGCAGTAAGTTGCCCGTTTCATTGAATGAGGCTGCGACTTCTGGCGACTTGATCAACTCAAGATACCGGCCTGCCCTATCGCCTTTCAATTGGAGCGTTACATGCACTTCGTTCGTGTCAGGTTTGCCGGACTCAACGGAGAATTGTTCCGCCGAAATCAAGCTCGTCAAAAGACAGAGGAACACAGGTCCAGCGAACATGTTCGACTCCATTCGAAAGCGTTCCGGGGCAAGGGCAGATCTTTGTGGCGCAGGGTCCCGCCTCGCGAAAACCTTGCTGGAAACGGTGGTTACCAAGTGTCCGTCAAGTGCATGATTGCCGAACAATCTGCTTTGGCCGCCTACCACTGAGCTTCCATCAGATCGACGATGCGAGCGGCCAGTCGGGTTGCAGATTCCTGCTGAGCGGTCGCGAGTGACTGGCCGACTTCCGGGGCGAAGCTGACGTTGCTGGCGTGCTGAGTCAGCTCGGGACCCAGCGGAAACGTCTGCTGCTGCAGTATCTGGCCACTGCGACGATCGATCCAGGTGACTTCCGCGCCTACCATCAACTGAATCTCGCGAGGATCGTCGAACCGATTTTCAACCAGCGGATTCTTGCGGATCTCGACGATCTTGCCTTTTAAGATCGTGTCGGCCGTCTCAGCCTCATCAAGCCGGTAACCGCTGCGAGTTCGAACTTCTTTCTGGACGGCTTCCGTTAGCAGATAGTCCAGATTCCGGCGAAACGAGTCGGTCTTGAAAACGGCGACATGTACCGTGCGAACTCCCGGAACCATGGGCGTGCCGAGTGTATAACCGCAGCCGGAAATGGCAGCGAGACACAGGAACAACGACAGGTAAGGGAAAAATTTCTGCATGATTAAGTCGAACCGAACGACCGTTATCCTTCATCCAGACTTCGAGGACTGCTGACCGACTTCACCGGTGAACCTTCATCCTCTGCAGTTTTCGGCCGCGATGGTTCCGCTGGCGGCAGCGACTCAAGGAACTCGGGCACTTCAGGAAGGCCCTGCATTTCTTTGCGATCGATCGTTCTCAAAATGGCCCGCGCGTCTTTCGCGAAAGAGGTATCCGGATATTCTGAAACCACCTGAATGCAGGCAATTGCAACGGCTCGCGGTCGGCGTTTCTTCTGGTAGTACTCAACTTTGCTCCAGGCTCGCTGAGCTTCCAGCAGGTAAAGCTGATCAAGATCTTTTCGGAGCTGCTGACGTTGATGCGATGCCGGAAAGAGCTGCAAGGTCTGCTCTTTGAGTTTTCTGGCCCCGGTGAGCTCGCGCCCTTCGTAGTACGGCCCCTGATAGCTCATTTGCTTGACGTGAGCACCAAGGAGAAACGCTTCTTCCAGATGCGGACTATCGGGATATTCTTCGCGCAGGATTTCGTAGTAGCGATCGGCTTCGACGTAGTTGTCGTGGCGCTGATAATAGGTCGCCGTCAGCATCAGGGAATCGTCCGCCAGCGGACCCGTTGGATCATTCATCCAGATGGACTTCAGGCATTCCAGTGCGCGACCCTGTGTATCGAACATCGGGCGAGAGCGATCATGGAAGTTCGGAAGCACACGAACTCGAAGCGTTGGGTCCAGAGGAGGTTTCGCTGGCTTCTCGTCTTCGATGACCTTTTCGCCGCTAACCTGACGGATTTCATTTTTGGCGACGGGTTCAGCGACTTCGAGCCAGATCCGGGCAATTCGGTAAAGCTTGCGAGTCGCAGGTTCCACGTAGCGAGTCGACGGATAGTCTTCGAACAGCTGATCGTATCCGTCCTGAGCTTTTGAAAACTTGCCCTGAGCGTAGTAAGACTCTGCAATGTAAAACTGAGCTTCTTCGCCCAGTGATGATTCTTTGAACTTCTTTGCTGTCTTCTTGCCGACTTTGATCGCCTGTTCGTAATCGCCTTTATCGAAGGCGTCTCGACATTGACGAGCTTCACGGCGTTCAGCTTCGGTGTAGCGACGCCCCATTTCCAGAGGCGACTCGTCACCGTAAAGAGAGCGTTCCAGTGGTCCGCGAATCCCGCCGATGCTGGCCATCTTTCCGAAGAAACCGGGCTCATCGTCTTCTGAGATCGACGCACAGCCACCAATCGTGAACACGCAAAGAGCCACCATCAGGCTCAGCAGAATTGCACGGTAGCGCGCAGGAGCAACGCACGCGGCGACTCGGTCTTGCGACCGCTGTCGTCGAGCCGATTCCATTCGGCTGTTGCGCATCCTGCGAAGCAACATGAGAGATCCAGTCAGAATTGAATGTATCGAAGTGTTGAGGGTCTTCGGCCCATGGCCTGTGTGATCGCGGAGACGGCCAGTTTTTGACATTCCTCCGCCTGCTGTCGGCTGAGTTTTACTCGGCTGATCAGTTCTGATGAACCCTGTGTCATGCGACGCAGAACTTCGATGGAACCGGCCGAGATCGACGCACCCGAATATTCTTCACGACGGCAGGCCTGACAGAGCAATCCACCCTGACTGACCCAATGCGCATAACCACCGTTTTGATCGACGGACTCGCCGCAGACAGAACATTCAAACAGATTTGGAAGGAGACCGATGAGCTGAAGAAGGGAGATCTGGAAGTGAATAATGATGGATGGGAATTGAGAATCGACGGCTGACAGTGAATTCAGAGTCGCAACTGAGAGGTCAAAAACTTCAGGAGCCGGATCGAAATCTTCCGTCAGCCCATTCAGCAACTCTGCGACGTAATACCCGCCGTAGACACTGTTGAGACTGCCTGGAGTTCCTGAATTCTGAGGCGTAAAACGCTGCGTTAACCGCGCTTCCGTCAGCAAATTCAGAGTCCCGGAAGATTTCCGGATGAAGACTACGCGACACGTCGAGAGCAGGTCAAGAGCAGCATCGAACGGGCCCTTTAACCGCTTCGCACCTTTCGCCAGAGCCGCGAACTTTCCGAATTCTCTGCTGAAGAACGTGACAACTCGGCTGGATTCGCTGAAGTCCGCCTGCCGGATGACAATGGCATCGGCTTTCTCAAGCGACACGATCAGCTCCCTTGACCAGTGTGGATTGCCCCGCCTTCATCAGCCGCCTCCCACGAGCGTCACAACTTCGATCTGATCGCCCGCCTGCAATGAACACGCGGCATGCTGCTCGCGGGGCACAACCGACCGATTGCGTTCTACCGCACAATAGCGATTTTCAATCTTCAGGTCTGCAAGGAGATCCGCAATTGACCAGGAGTCCGGAATTTCCTTCGACTCCCCATTTAGCTGAATTCTCATGCTCGTTCATCGCTATCAATAACAAGTGGAATAAATCCGTCTGAAAGATTCTGAGTTTTCCCAAAATCGTTCGACTTATGCGACTCGGCGAAGAGGAATTGTGACCGGAAGCAGGACATCGCGCAGCAAATCGACTGTTCGGGCTGTGGCTCCCTGTTGTTGCAGGACTGCCCTTTGAGCATTCCGACCGAGCTGCAATCGACGAGCGGGTTCGTTCAGCATCTCGTCAACAGCACCCGTCAGTTGATCAGGTGACTGCAACTGAATGCACCCATCAGCCTCGCGGAAGCGTTCGACAATGTCTCGGAAGTTCCATGTATTCGGGCCAAACAGGACGCAAGCTCCGTACGCTGACGGCTCCATCATGTTCTGGCCACCACGATTTCCGAAACTGCCGCCCACAAAGGCGACATCCGCCAGGCCCCAGCAGGCACTGAGTTCACCAATGGTATCCAGCAGAATGATTGGCTGGCCGCTTGTCTCAGTTTGTTGTTGAGCCGCATCCTGAATGAGTGAACGACGGAGCAGAGGAAGGCTACGTGACTCAATCAAAGCCGCGACTTCTTCAAATCGCTCACGATGGCGAGGAACCAGGATCAATCGCAGGTTGGGATGCTGATTTTTCAGCTGTATCCATGACTCCAGAGCAAACTGTTCTTCAGGTTCCTGTGTACTCCCCGCCATGAAGACGGTCTCGCCGGGCTTCAGTCCAAAAATGCGTCGCAGGTTTTCAGTCTTCGGGTTTGTACGAGAAGTCTCAACGCCGTCAAACTTTATGGAGCCAGTGACCACCGTGCGATCGTCGGGTGCTCCGAGTGAAACGAGGCGATCAGCGTACGTCTGCGATTGGGCGGCCACGAGAGCAAGGCGGGTGAACAAGGGACTCAGCAAAGGTCGAATTCGCCTGTATCCTCGGTGGCTGCGTTCGCTCATTCTGGCGTTGATAATTGAAACGGGCACATCCCGTCGATGGCATTCCGCCAGAAAATTGGGCCACAATTCCAGTTCCATCAGCACGACCTGAGCCGGCTGGATTCGTCGAATGGCCTGCCGGACCGCCCATGAGAAATCCAGCGGAAACCATGTCTTCTGGCAGTCTGCAAATCGCTTCTGGACCAACTCCCAACCCGTGTCAGTCGAGGTTGAAACGACGATCTGAAACTCTTCCTGGGTGCGTCGTCGGAACTCGTCAACAACTTTCTGCAGTTGAATGACTTCACCAACGCTGACAGCATGAAACCACACGACAGGTCGTCCGTCGGCATTGATATCAACTCGGCCCAGCAGTTTTTCTGCGAGGCCCTGTCGATAGCGTCCATGCCGGAACATCCGCCATGCGATGACGGGCGAGATGCTGACAAGCAACATCATGTAGGCGGCGTTCAGAAGCCATCGCATGGAGGAAATCCTTTTCCAGCCCCAAATGTAGGTTGGACATTCCTGTCCGACGAGCCAGGAAAGGTTGTCAGGAGCCAAACGTGCGAAGTGCCCTTTAAGGCATTCGGCTATTGGTTCCCGACCTCATTTCCTGTCTGAGCATTATTTACCGCAGCACTTCTTGAACTTCTTGCCACTACCACAGGGGCAGTCATCGTTTCGTCCAACGCGAGGACCTGCGTTGATGATCGGTTTGATGGCTTTGCCTTCCTCGCCCGGCTCAGGTGCATTCGTCTGCAACTGATCCACTTGATCATCCGGTGGAGCAACGTCGTGTTCTGTGGCTGTGATTTTCCACAAAGATCGCACGAAGTTCGGGCTTTCGTTCTCAATGCGGAACAGAGTCTGAGTCACCTGTTCGGCAATACGATCCCACATCGCCAGAAACGCCCGTCGACCTTCGCGTTTGTATTCTGTGCGAGGATCCTTCTGAGCATATCCGACAAAGCCAATCCCCTGCTTCAGGTGCCCCATGAAGTACAGGTGATCTTTCCAGGCGGTGTCGAGGAACTCCAGAAGTACCGAACGTTCTGTCTGTCGCATTTCCGGGCGGAAGAGTTGCTCGATTCCCTGCAACAGTTCTGTGCGAAGCTGTCCGGCCGTCATCTTCAGCAGGCGAGAAGAATCCAGTTCCAGATCGAGTTCGTTTTCAATCCAGGTCACGAGATCACTGACCTGCTTCTCGGACACGCGCATCGAAGCTTCGGCGGCAGATCCCAGAATCGCATCCAGCCGCGCGTCGACCTTCTCACGCTCTGGTCGACGGCTCAGGAACTGCTTGCTGGTGGTGACAAGCGAATCATAAATTTGAGCAGTCTGGAGATCCGCAAATTGCTCCGGATTGTAGTCTGCTCGGAAGCGAGTGTTTGCCCAGCGTGCCAGCTTCTCACGATTGAAGCGTTCGTTCTGTTTGCCGTCGCCCTCCAGGAACTGGTGCATTCCGACAGAGATCGGGAACGTGATTTCCTTCTCATCGTAGCGGCTGCGAACCTTGTCCTTGATCAGCGTGGCAATCTGCTTCTCTTCAAGCCCCGCCAGTTCTTCTGACTTCAGTCCCAGCAGGAAGTTGAAGTTGGCCCAGCCACTCAGTGACTTCTGCACGAACTGGGGATCCAGCAGATTGTCCAGTTCCTTCAGATCCCAGCGAGACATCCCCTCTTTGGCCTGAGCCAACAGGAAGATTGCCAGGCTGTCTCGGTCATGCTTGCGAAGATCTTTATCCTGCAGTGATAGTCCGAACGTTCGATTCGCCCACTTGGCCAGCGCCAGCCAGTTCCAGTCAAGCTTACTCTCGGCATCTTCCGGAAGATTCACATCGATCTGCTCGTAGATCTGTGACTCGCCCTGACGTTCGCCTTCTTCGCGAAGGTGCTGCTCCAGTTCTTCGCGATTCATGTCGCGAATGTCGGACGCTTCCAGCTCCAGCTGCAGATTCTGAGTAACCCAGGCTGCGATGGTTTCCCAGCGATAGTCACGAGCCAGGAAGTGCTTCGTCCAGCGATCGATTTCATCATTCATCATGCCCAGCAGCAGACTGCGGCAATCCACACCGTCCAGGATTTGCTGGCGATACGAATAAGTTCGCTTACGCTGTTCGTCCATGACTTCGTCATATTCGAGCAGATTCTTGCGCTGATCGAAGTGCTGCTCTTCGCGTTTCTTCTGAGCCCCTTCAATACGGCGAGTCACCATCGAGCTGATAATCGGTTCGCCTTCTTTAAGACCGGCCCACTGCATGATGCGTTTCACGGCATCACCCGCAAACAGACGCATCAGCTTGTCATCAAGTGAGATGAAGAAGCGACTTGAACCCGGGTCACCCTGACGTCCCGCACGACCTCGCAACTGCAGGTCGATTCGACGCGAGTCGTGACGTTCCGTTCCGATCACATGCAGGCCGCCGAGCTCCTGCACGACTTTGGACTCCGCAATCATGCCTTCGCGTTCCGCAATCATGCGAGTCAAAGCGTCCCACTCAGACTTGGGCACTTCGAGGCGAGAACTGTAACGTGTTCTCAGGTCTTCCCAGGCCAGATGCTCCGGGTTGCCACCAAGGATAATATCGGTTCCGCGGCCCGCCATGTTGGTGGCGATTGTGACCGCTCCCTTTCGACCAGCCTGAGCCACGATCTCAGCTTCGCGTTCATGAAACTTCGCGTTGAGGACGTTGTGCTGGATGCCTTTCCGAACTAAACGATTGCTGAGCATTTCCGATAGTTCGATGGAGGTTGTTCCGACGAGAATCGGCCGACCCGTTTCATGGACTTCCGCGATCTCCTGAATGACCGCATCCCATTTTTCTTTTTCGGTTCCGTAGATGTTGTCCGGAAAATTAATGCGCTGCATCGGACGGTTGGTCGGAATCGCCACAACGTCAAGATTATAGATCTTGAGGAACTCTTCAGACTCGGTCATCGCCGTACCGGTCATCCCGGCCAGCTTCTTGTACAGCTTGAAGTAGTTCTGCAGCGTGATCGTGGCAAACGTCTGCGACTCTTCTTTGATCTTCACGCCTTCTTTGGCTTCAACAGCCTGATGCAGACCATCGCTCCATTGTCGGCCTTCCATTTTTCGGCCGGTGTTTTCATCAACGATGACGACTTCGCCCTTTTCAACCACATAGCTGACGTCACGTTTGTAGAGGTGATGAGCCTTCAGAGCGTTGTCGAGCAGATGCGGCCATTCCATATTGCCGGCGGTGTAAAAGCTTTCAACTCCAGCCAGCTGTTCGGCTCGTCGCACACCCTCTTCGGTCAGATGGCAGGTGTGCTCCTTCTCTTTGACTTCGAAGTCCACGTCTTTGCGCAATTGTCGCGCGATGGCGTCGGCCTTGGGATACTTCTCAAGGTTATCATGAGCCGGGCCGGAAATGATCAGCGGTGTTCGCGCTTCGTCAATCAGGATGTTGTCGATTTCGTCCACAACGGCATAGTCGAGCGGCCCCTGGACCTGCTGATCCTTGGTGGGCTTCATGTTGTCGCGAAGATAGTCGAAGCCGAACTGATTGCTGGTGCCGTAAGTGATGTCACAGGCGTAGTGGATCTGTCGCTCAGCAGAGCTCATGTTGGACTGAATCGCGCCGACCGTCAGACCAAGATTCAGATGGATCGGGCCCATCCACTCCATATCGCGCTGGGCCAGATAATCATTCACTGTCACCACATGCACTTTGCCGGCCAGCGCGTTGAGGAACGCGGGCAGCGATGACACCAGAGTCTTACCTTCTCCAGTGACCATTTCTGAAATCATGCCGTTGTGCAGAATGTATCCACCGATCATCTGCACTTCGTAATGGCGCATCTTGAGGAATCGACGGCCTGATTCACGGACAGCGGCAAACGCTTCCGGAAGCAAGTCGTCGAGCGTTTCACCATTCTGCAATCGTGCTCGAAACTTAGCAGCGGTCTGCTTTAAGTCTTCGTCGGTCTTTTTCTGCCACTCTGGTTCCAGAGAGTTGATACGATCAAGCAGAGATCCCGGAATGATGACCGTCTTGCCATCGCGATCACGGGTGAAACCCAGCTTGCGCATACGCCGTTCGTTGGAAGAGCCAAAGAGCGCCGTGATTCCACGTTCAATTTTGTTACCGGTGGCGCTGAAGAAGTCGCCGACTTT
>JBPOIW010000011.1:0-3628 GCA_052034165.1 Planctomycetota bacterium
CTCAGACATGTCGCGGCTCCTTGCGAGGGTGGTTGGTGGTTCAACCTAACTCTAATAGGAGCCGCGATTTATGAAAATATTGAACGGTATTGCGTTTAACCCGTGGCCAACAGGCCAGGAGCAGAGAACTCCTGGCCTGTCGGCCACGGGTTAAACAAGACAAAACACTTAGTTCAATAAATCAACGAAAGAGCGAGACACTATTCTAGAAATGTCCGCCTTAGTGGGTTTCTGGCCGCGGGACCAGTATCTTTCCCGCACCGTCTGATTTGTCGTTCGACCGCCGAAAGGAAACCCTGCAATGAGTTCAATTCCCGTTTCTCGCGTAGACGTTCAGAACTTCGAACCATTCATGGTCGAAGGCAAACCGTTTGGGGAAGTGCATTGGCTTCGCCAGGGCTCAAGCGGAGCAGGGCTCTTGTTGACCGGCCTGTGGACTCACGAACCAGCAACGTTTCCGTACACGTTCCCAGCAGATGAAACCTTTCATCTGCTGGAAGGCAAGGTCTGCATCACAGTCGACGGACTGGAACCTGTAAACCTGGTCCCTGGCGACATCGTGTCTTTTCGCAAAGGCCAGGTTTCGACATGGACAATCTCAGAAACCTTGAAGAAATTCTTCGTGATCAGCGGCTGATCGATCGATCTGCCAGGTAAGCAGACTGACCAACCCTACGGCAGTTCGTGGATTCGAATCTTGCGGAACTGAATTGGCGAACCTTCGCTCTCAAGGCACAGATAGCCTTCGGCCGGTTCACAGCCTGTTCCGCCCGAGACTTCTTCTCCGTTCACCCACAGCCGAACTTCTCCATTAATCGCTCGGATATAGTACTGGTTCCAGTGACCATGACCATTGGCAAGATGCCGGCGAGGATAGCTGCGGCTGCCGTCCGGAGACAGTGGTGGAAACGGTGTCATTTTCACGCCGACAGGGAACACATCCCCGTTGGTTCCGAACCAGTCGGTCTTCGCACCATTCGACTTCATCCGTTCAGTGAAGCCATGATCGAGGACCTGAACTTCGATGCCGGAAGGCAATCCCGGTTTGCCGGCTGCAGTCAATCGTTCGATTGACGCTGGCGTTCCCCAGATGAAGACACCACTGTTGCCGCCTGATTTCTCATGCATCCACTCGACAACGATCTCAAAGTTCTTGTACTGTTTGTCTGTTCGCAAAACACTGACGGGCTGACCTGTGCAATGCAACACTCCGTCTTTCCAACTCCAGGTGTCATCAGCACTGTTGACCTTTTTGAAATCCGCTTCTGTCAAAGATCGCCAGCCGGGCTTTGTGTCGTCGGTCATCGCGGGTTTCGGGCTGTGATCAGCCACGACCGCAACTTCATGGAATGACGGATCGTCAGGCTTAACGCCAGTTTTCAGACCGGCCCCACCCGCTGGTCCTGGTTCATAAGCACCGGTCATCGCCACATCCGACCATGCGTCAACCTTGTCTTCAAGACCCACACACCAATAGCTGGCATTCACCAGCATTCGGCGAAAATCGTCGACTCGAAACGCATCAGCGTGCCCAATTGTCGTTGTAAAAATACGAGCCGCCTTTCCTGCAGATCCGGTGTACGACTTCGTCCAGGCAATTGGCACCGGAGCTTTATCAGCCACAGGCTCATCTTCGGCCGACCAACCAGCCAGCGGCTGACCGAGAAGAACAGGCTCGCTGTCGCCTTCCAGCTTCTCACTCACTCCATATACATCATCCGGAACCCAAAAGTTGCGTCGAACACCTCGGAAGATCGGATGACTGCAGGCAAAGTTCACAACATCGCAACGAGTACTCTCCACCAAATTTTTCCCATAGTGCGAAACCCACGTTTCTCCCAGCACCAGTCGTCCCCATCCTCCGGCCGGATCTTTGCTGCCGGAGTCAAACTTCGCATAGGGACTGTCAGGTCGAGTTGCATAGCGAAACGGATGCGTCGCATTGCGGATACCAATGATGGGACGTCCGGATTCGGCATAGTCTACGAAGTGTTTCATCTGATCATCGGGAAGTTCTCGCCATCGCAGAAACGCGACGAGCAGATCCGCCGAATCCAGCAGTTCAAGGCCCGGAATGTTATTGTTCACTCGAGGATCAATCGTTCCGGTCCTCGGATCGATCGCAAAGAGAACCGTACACTTGAAGCCATGACGCGAAAGAATGCGTGCCATCAACGGCATCGACAATTCTGAACGATACGATTCTTCAGCGGCAATAAAGACGATGTGCTTACCTTTGCCTGGCCCGTCACCGCCCGGATAAGTCAGCCATTCTCCTGCCTCCACCGATGAAGCAGCAAGGCCACATGACAACAGCACCAGAAATGTCGCCAGAATGCTTCGAAGCAGTCTCATCTATCGTACGCCTCTGAAAGAGAAGGACAATGACCTGAATGTTGTCGCAGCAATGTAGCGAAACCGCAGATGTCTCGCATGCGTGCGAGTCCTTTATGAAAAACCAAACGAGTCCAAAATGCCGGTTGCTCGCTTGAATTCTTTCAGGACTCATCGCACCTATTCCGGGCGGAAACTGCAACAGACCTAATTTCGCGATGTCCGGCCTTTGATCTTCGATGTAGGGTCTCGCCTGTGAGCGAGTGAAGCCACTTCGTTGTGGCCGGTCTGAGACCGAGCCACTTTGTTCGGACCGCAGGTCTCAAACTTGATGTAATCGACAGGCCAACTGCGAAACGGGAGACCTTCGGTCGAGTCCATAGACGCGGTCACGTCTCGTTCAATTTCCGGCGGGCAGCACGTAAGGTTTGAGCAACGCAGGATCAATCGCCTCGTGACCCTGTTCGGTCCACCATTTGTTCCACGCTTGCTTATCTGTTTTGAAGTCGTCTTTCGCCATTCTCGCCAAGGCCGCGCGAGCCCAGAATCGGGTGTTCTGGTTGCCGTGGTCCACGAGGCTCACCAGCAAGGGCACAGCGTCTGGTGACTCTTGCCTTGCCAATGCGGCGATCGCCATCCATTTCGCGCGACAGTCGTAGTCTTTACCATCGACGTGGTACGCTGCGACTTTCTTCAGTCCTGCGACGAGCTTCGGATCTTTGAGAGCGCTGGCCTCAGCCAAAGCTGCGCATAGGTGTCGCCCATACTCTGCCTCGTCGAAAAGCTTTACCAAGTAGTCAATCCTCGACTCACGCTTTTCCGGTGTCAGTTCGGCATACGCATTTTCGTTCAACCACAAGCCGCCACGACCGAACGAACGTGCCGTTTGTAGCACGAACTCCTGCACCTCTGGATGCGCCTTGCCATAATTCGACGTCACTTCCGCAGTTGCCGCATCCATGTCGAGCGTTGGCGGCTCATTAAATGTCATGGGATTTGTCAACAGCGATAGACCGAGTAGCAGCGATACGGACGTCATTTGAACCTCCTGAATCCGAAGAGTTACTGACCGATTAACATACTGGAATCAATGCGTCATACAAACAGCCGAAATAGAGATTGTGCGATGAACTTTATGCCTTGTGGATGGGGCCGCTTACGCTCTCAGCTCTCAGCTCTCAGCTCGCAGTTTTCAGTTTACAGAATCATCCTAACTGGACAGCGCCATGTTCGGCTCCCTTACAAGCCCGAAGCGCCAGCGAGTGAACACTGTGCGACTCATTCACTCGCTGGC
>JBPOIW010000032.1:0-15994 GCA_052034165.1 Planctomycetota bacterium
GATCAGCATCTCTTTTTTCATTGTCACAACTTTCGTTCTTACGAACGATCAGTCTGCATCATGGCCGGTTCCTTCTTCCGAATCGCAGCAGCGTCCTGAAAGCGAATTCGAAGCATGTCCCCATTGAAAGAATTTCCGACAGGTAATCGCATGATGCGAGGTCGGTCCTGTTCAATCCGTGAGCCGCAAAGCGGTCCAGTGGCAGCGGGCGTTAATCGCGGGCCGCATGACATGGTTCGTAAAGTGCTTGTGAGTGCGTTTGTGGTCGGAAGCGCGCGGAACGGAAGGTCCAAAGCGGGCGACATCACAGCGCGATCAAATCCCGGACGGGAGTTTGTCGTTCGCATTGTCGTGGCCGGATCGGACTGGTTCATGACGCGATGATCATTTCATTCGCCGGTTCAACCCGGCATTCCGTTTTTTCATGGTTAAGCGAACGTCGCCCAACACGAATGTTCATCAATTTGTTTTGGCAATATTGATGGCGACCTGCAGGGGACTGTTGCTCTTTTCGCTGACAGCCGCCTGACTGGTCGAAGACAAATCGCCAGAATGTTCCTTGCCGTCAGGACAGGCCTGACCAAAATCAAAATCCAACTTCATCAACAAGATCAGGGCACAGTCGTGACAACTCGCCCTGCAGATAATGTTCAACGTCGCGAGCCAGATCCAGCGAACACGCATGTTGCGAGATTCGTTCCGCTTCCGTGATGGACAGGTTTCTGACGACCTCCTTCAGTCGAGGAATCGCCTGAGGCGTTGCACTCAGACTTCTCAAACCCATGCCCAGCAGCAGCGGAATGAACCGCGGATCAGAACTCATTTGTCCGCAGACCGTCACGGGTTTCCCGTGTTTTTCTGCGGCGCGAAGCACCATCTGGATGAGTCGCAGGATTGACGGGTCGCCTGAACGATACAGGTGCGCCACCGTCGGATCCGAACGATCACACGCGAGAGTGTATTGAATCAAATCGTTTGTACCAATCGAGAAGAAGTCGACTTCTCTTGCGAATTCTTCCGCCAGAATCACCGCTGAAGGAACCTCAACCATCATGCCGATGGGCACATTTCGCTGAAAAGGGATCCCTTCGTCCTCTAAATCCTCCATTACGTCCATCAAAATCATCTTCGCCTGCCGAAATTCCAGTAGTGTGGCGACCAGCGGGAACATGATCCGAACGTTGCCATGAACCGAAGCACGCAGGATCGCTCTGAGCTGCCTTTTGAACATCTGCGTATTTCGCAGGCTCAGGCGAATACTCCGCAATCCCAGCATCGGGTTTGCACTTTCGGCAAACTGATCAGCCATCAACTGCGGGACTTTGTCAGCACCAATGTCCAGCGTCCGAATAACGACCGGCAGATCACCACAGGCTTCGACAACCCGGCAGTAAGCTTCGTAGTGATCCGATTCTGACGGTTCACGATTTCCGCTGAGAAACAAAAATTCGGTTCGGTACAGGCCGACACCATCCGCACCCCGTTTGATGCACTGGCGAACCTCTTCCGGGAACTCAATATTGCCACAGATGGTCACACGCTGGCCATCCTGCGTTTCGGATGGCAGCGAACCCATTTCACCAAGTCGATCACGAACACGCTGGCTGCGTGCCTGCGAATGCTGGACTCTGGCAAGAGTTTCATCGTCCGGATCAATGATCACACGGCCATGATCACCGTCGAGGATTACGGATTCTCCCCCGGAGATCTCAGCCAGGCATCGGCCCAGTCCCACAATGGCGGGTATTTCCAGGGCTCCTGCAAGGATTGCTGTGTGACTGGTATGTCCGCCCACTTCGGTGGCAAAGCCGAGCACATATTTTGTGTTGAGAGTTGCCGTTTCCCCCGGCGTAAGATCATGAGCCAGAATGATCACGGGTTCTGTCAGGTTGCTGAGTTCTTCCCGACTTTCCCCGAGCAGTTTACGGAGAAGTCGTTTCTCGAGATCAAAAATGTCGAGGGCACGCTCCGACAGATAGCGGTCACCCATTTTCTGAAGTTGTTCCGCATAACTGCGGAGCACACGACTTACGGCGAATTCCGGGGCGCGACACTGGTCTCGTATCAGTGACTCAACTTCACGAATGAGCCGCGGGTCCTGCGCCATTTGCAAATGTGCAGAAAAAATTGCTCCGTACTGAGCCCCTAATTGGGAGGAAACCAGTTGTTCATTGCCCTTGATGTCTTTGCAGACAAGGTCCAGGGCGATATGAAATCGCTGGAGTTCAGCATCAATCGCGTCTTTGCTGACAAATTTTCGCGGGATGCGGAAGTTCTCGGAGCCCAGCACTAACGCTGGGCCGGAAACCATTCCTGGCGAAACCGCAATTCCCGAGAAAACCTTCATTGGTGCTGGCGAGTCTTTTCTGATAGCCGTGACACAAGCGGGCGACGTTCAGCCGGTAGTCTAGGCCCGGGAAACTCGCAGGACAATCAACCACGCCTCGGCTTGCTCACTTCAGTGGTGATCGGCACCCGGAACGGCAAAGCCGTCGTCGAACAGGCGGCATATTGCGTCGGCGGCGGCCTCGGCATCCGCCCCGGCAACCTCCATGTTCAGGATTGCACCACTGGGCACGGCCATCAACATCAGATCAAACGCAGATTTTGCATCAGCTCGATGACCATCAAAAAACAGAGAAATTGAAGAGGAAAATGTCGTGGCGCAGCGCACCAGAAGGGTGATCGGACGCAGGTGCAGACCATCCTCGGGCGTAACTTTGACCTGTCGTCGGACGACGTCCTCCGATTGCATACTGAATTCCTCCGCCGGGCGTGGCAGTTCCAAACTGACTTCACGCCCATAAATCCGCCCTGAATTTCGTGCATGCGATTCAGGGCAGACCTCACTCAAGCATCCCGATCGCCATCATCTGCTTCCGCGAGCAAATCCCAGATATCCGCTGTTGTCATGGACTGCTTCAGGAAGTTGCAGAAGTCCTGACTTCGAAGGTGGCGAGAAATGTTTTCCAGGCCACGGAGGTGATCGCCCGGGCGGTCCGGCGGAGAAACCAACAAGAACAGAATGAACACGTCTTCTCCGTCGAGGCTCGCGAAGTCGACGCCATTTCGGGAGATCGCAACCGTCGCTGACAGTTTCTCGACCGAGGCGTGTTTTGTGTGTGGGACTGCGACGCCGTTACCAATGCCGGTCGATCCCAACTCTTCGCGCTTCAGAATGGCGGCTATTACAGCCTCTTCTTCATTAGCCTTGATTGCCCCGGTGGCCTTCAGGCTGGCCACCATTTCCCGGATCACATCTTCTTTCTTTGATGATTTAAGATCAGGAAGAATGGCATCACGAATAACGAATTCAGTCAATTTCATTGCAACTCTCTCAACTTAGCAAGCAGGCGAAACCAAAGAATGGTCGCCAGAAAAAGGCACTCTGACTTCTGCTGACAGATCGAACTCGACCTGAGCAGAACAGTAAACAATATGTCGAGGCATTGTGCCGACACGCATCAGGAAGTCAAAGACGTTGATGGACTTTGAACATCACCGAACTCTTTCTCGCCGACCGACTTCACCCGCGAGAACAGAACACAGTTCATATGAGCAGCAATTAAGGTCTACTCAGATATGCTTATGCGACCGGATCGTCCATTTTGGCTGGTATGTCTTTAATTGAAGACTGATGTTTGTGGTCTCGGTGTTTCTCTTTGTACTTGTGGACCTGATGTTCCATCTTGTGAAGGCATTTATCGAAGGTCGCACCCGCGTCTTCGCCTTCAACATGGGCCACAATCGTGTGGAAACCATCGATTTCAACCAGCATTTCCACGTCAACCCGAGGTCCTTCAAACTCCAGAGTGACGTCGATTTCGCTGACCGTGTTAAGGTAGCGAACGAGTTTCTCCGCTTTTTGAGTGATGTGTTCTCGTAGTTCCGGTCGGATACTGCCGTGTCGACAGGTGATAGCAACCTGCATTCCAGATTTCCTTCAATTCAGTGAAACGTTCGATAGGTCTATCGAAGGTGGGGAATCCCCGAATTTTCCAATCAGGCCTCGCCGCTGATGCCTGTTGGTAAGGCAATCATAACACCGCGAATGGATTAGAGGGCGCGATTCTAGAAGGAAGAGCCAGACAGGAAAAGCGGTTCATCGGGGTTCTTCGGCCGAAGAATCAAAGTTCAGTAGCAAAAATCTGTGAATCCTGGCGTCTCTCAATGATCGCGTGACCAGTCGAGACAGCTCGGAGCCTGCCGCGACATGATTCCAGGGTGGTGTATTGAAGCCGGTTTAAAACAGGGGCAATCGAATCCTGCCCATCGGACCGTGGTGTCTGGGCGTTGCTCCCATGGGCGATTTCTCCGATTTTCGAATGCTCGCTTTCGGTCGAGTCGTTTCCAGCTTCCGACTTTCGCCACGTCGATGTGAATCGCTTTGATGGGACCGCCGAACTGTATTTGGCTTCTGCCGCCTGAATCAGCATGAACTTTCCGGTACGTCTTCTCAGACCAGTTTCCGAAATCACCAATCGTCGTGCTGAGCATCACGGCTTGATCGCCGAGCCCTGCCCACTGGCTTCACGCCTGAGGCGAGGGGACACTCGGGCTGATGGCTGTTGTCCCCGGCTTTCCACGGCTGAGCATTCTTGCGACCGCTTCTTTTGTATCCATCACGAGACTGAATCCGGCCGGGATTAGCACCAGCGTAAAGAATGTGGACACGATCATGCCACCAAGAACGACCGCCCCAAGTCCCTGATAAAGCTCACTGCCGGCGCCGACACTCCAGATCCATATCCCGTCGGAATAAACAGGCAGCGGTACCACCAATGGCAACATTCCGAGAACTGTTGTCAAAGTGCTCATGAAAATTGGTCGCATGCGAGTACGAACACTTTCGCAAACCGCGTTGACAGAATTCATGCCTTCTTCCCTCATCAGGTTCAGTGCCTGATGCACGACCAGAATCGCATTGTTGACCACCGTCCCGGTGAGAATAACAAAGCCCAGCATGGTGAGCATGTCCAAGGGCTGGAATGCGAAGATGTTCATGATTCGCAGACCACCGAGTCCACCCACCAAAGCAAGGCCAACACTCATCATGATGACCAGTGGGTAAAGGAACGACTCGAACAGAGCACACATCAAGAGATAAGTGAGCAGCACCGCGAGTGCGATATTCCACTTGAGTTCAAACCAGGTGTCGGCCAATTTGTCGGCTGTTCCCGCAAGTCGCACCTGATAAAGCCCACTCTGAAATTGAGGCGACTGCATCAATACGCCACGGACTTTTTCGTCCACTGTCTTTAACGCGGCTTCCAGCGCGATTCCATCGGCGGGCTTCAACTGGATTGTTATGGATCGCAAACGTTCGATATGGTTGACCTGCTCCGGACCTCTGCTGAGAATCACATCAGCAACAGATGAAAGTCGGACAGTTTCACCACTGGGTGTGCGTATCGGCAGGTTTTCCAGATCATGTGAATGACTGGCATAGTCAGCATCTCCGCAGATGACCAAATCAATACGTCGGCCTTCATGCCAATAGTCTCCGGCAAACGCGCCGTCTACAAGGGCATTCATGGCATAGCCCAGCGCAACAGACGTCACGCCCATCTCAGCCGCTTTCTCAAGTTTCGGCACAATATGGAGTTCAGGGCTGGAAAGATCGAGGCCCGGAATTGGACGAAGCTGATTGCCGGTCGTCATCGGGAATTCCTGCATGCAGAGCCCGAAGGCTTTCTGAGCTTCTTCGACCAGGCCTTCCAGATCCGGTCCGGTGATATCAATGTCAATCGTTCGGCCGCCGCTCAGCCCTGTATCAAACAGGCTGGACTGACTGACGATCGGAATGACCCCCGGTTGTGATCCTGCTGCCTTCGCAAGAATCGGGATCAGTTCAGCTGCTCGCAATTCATCGACGGCTTTCGCACCAAGGAACAGCATTCGTCCACGAGCCACAAAGAAGAAGTCATTGATCCGCGGCTGCCCGAGTTTTGGCTCATCATTCCAATAAGGTGTCAACTGGCGTTCAATTCCTTCGCCCAGTTCAATCATCTTGTCGATGTTATAACCGGGTGGAGGAAGCAGAATAGCGATGATCAGATTTCTGTTGCCGCTGGGCAAGTATTCCGTATCCGGCCAGAGCCAGATACTTCCAAAGGCCGATGCGCAAACAAATCCCGCGACGATCAACGATCGAACCAACCAGCTTCCTCGAACTGTCATCATCAGGCGAAGTGTGTTGGCAAATGTTTCGTTGGCCCAATGAGCAAGGCGGATCAACCCAAAGAGTCCGGATAAACCGAACCCGGTATCGTACTCCAGGCTGATCGACTTCTGACTGCTGAGAAGCCAACTTGCGGCTGCCGGAATCACCGTCAGGCTGACCAGCATGGACAGGCCAACAGAACACGAAATGGCGATGGAAATATCCCGAAACAATTGACCTGCCTGGCCCTGCACAAAAATGACCGGCACGAAAACAGCCATAGTCGTCAGTGTGGAAGCCAGCACCGCGCCCCAGACTTCATTGGTTCCGTCGATCGCGGCCTCGCGTGAGGATTTGCCCATCTGGAAATGGCGAAAAATATTTTCCAGGACAACAATCGCATTGTCGACAACCATTCCCACTGCGAAGGCCATTCCGGCGAGGCTGATCACATTAATACTGCGTCCGAAGATCTTCACGAACAGCATGGTGGCAATCACGCTGATCGGGATTGAAAGGCCGATGATCAGAACTGACCGCGGGCTGCGCAGAAACAAAAGTAAGATGACGACGGCCAGTGTGCCGCCGGTATAAACATTGCTTTCGACCAGAGCTGTTGCCGAGTCCAGATAGATCGTTTGATCGTAGACCTGTTCCATGTACAGACCTTTGGTCTGCAGAATCCCCAGGTTCAGTTCTTCGCAGGCGATACGCAGATTGTTGCCATAAATTCGGGTACACTCCGCAAGTTCGAGCCCTGTGATTTCTCCGTCCTTGTTCAGATCCAGATCATCACGAGGAGGCCCCATCACTTCCTTGATGTTCGTGTTTGGAGCCTGTTGAGCATTGATGGCCAGTGCGTTCAGGCCCATCTGGCGGACAACACCATCCGGTTTCTTGTAGTCGACGCCAACAGTCGCGATATCGCGCACGCGAATGGGTGCATTCGCTCGATTGACAATGATCGTTTCTTCAACTTGTTCGGGGCTTTGGAACTGTCCAAGCGTACGAATGACATTTCTCTGGCGACCTTCGGAAATATCGCCTGCGGATGTATTCTGATTCTGGGCCGCGAGTGCAGATCGAAGTTGTTCCAGGGTGACACCAAAGGCCGCGAGCCGCGTCGGATTGACTTCAACACGAAATTCCTGTTCCTGTCCACCAAACACATTTCCGTTGGCAACGCCGGGAACTCGTTCAAAGGCCGCTTCGATATAGTCTTCGGCAAACTTTCGCATCAGAGCCGGATTGTTTCGGCCCATGGTGAACGTCTTGAGGATCGGATACTGATCTGTCAGCAGATTCAGTTTTGGCAGATGGATGGGCTTTGTTCCCTCCATCAGCGGTGCGAGAGGTTCCTGAAGTTCCGGGTGTTGTGAGATCAGGTTTTTGAGGTCTTCCCGCGTCGGTGGAATGGGTTTCAGAATGAACCATGCAATTGCATTGGCGTTCGCGTCGACGGTTGAAATTACAGGTTCGCGAGCATCATCCGGATAGTTCGGGACCTGATTCAATTTCTCGGCAACACGTGCTCGAGCATCAGCCAGATCAGTTCCAACAGCGAAACGCATGGTGATGGTACCCATCGAGTCCGTGCTTTCGCTTTTGAACTCATCCATCCCTTCGACACTCTTGAGCTGTTCTTCCTGCTCTTCGATAATTTCGCGTTCCACTTCCTGCGCGCTGGCACCCGGCCAGACTGTCGTGATTGTCAGTTGAGGTTCTGTGACATCCGGCGTCAGTTGCACTGGCGTCGCAAGGTATGCGATCGTCCCGAACAGCATGGCAAGGATGACTCCCACTGTCAGCTTAACCGGGTTCTCGATCGAGAATTTGATAAAGTCCATGGCACGTTCGTCTGCTAATAGGTTGATCTGTCTGAGATCAATAAGTGTTCATAAGCGGATGATCAATTCAGAGCCGTTTGGTGGTCATTCGAAATGACAAAGGCGATTAGTCGGGGGCGGATCTGTGACAGATCCGCCTATTCCATTATCTGCACAGATTGAAACGCTCGAAGACGTTCTGCACCTTCGGTAACGACTTGCTGACCGGCTGCAAGTCCTTCACCATTCACCTGAATCGATGTGTCCTGACTTACGCCGGTGGAGACCATAACCTGCCGGACGCTCATGGGCTTGTCACTCGTCGCGGCATTGATCACATAGATGAAGGTTCCTCGAGACGTTCGTACCAGGGAATCCTTTGGCACGAGAACGGCTTCAATTTCTTCGCCCCGGAATTCGGCTTCTGCCATCATGCCTTCACGCAACGCGGGAACTGGCGGCATGGTGCTGCTGTCCAATTCGTTCCTGATGAGAATAATGACGGGAAAGCTGCGAGAACCCTGTTCCCAGTTACTGCGAGGGACAATGGATGTGACTTCGCCGGACCACTTTCGAGGAAGTCCGTTTCGATTTCCGGTGCCCTGGACGGTGAGCGTTACAGGACGACCGGGAGTAATCTGATCGATGTATTGCTGATCGATCTGCACTTCAACCTCGACTTCGTCCAGCTTTGCCAATGTGGCGATGGCCGCTCCCTTGGATAGCCATTGCCCGAGATACGTATGCTCCTCAACCACGAATCCATCAAACGGTGCTTTGGTCAGGCGCTTTTCTCGCTCGGCTTTCAGGAAAGCCACATGTTTTTCCTGAGCCTCAACGCGGGCCATGGCCTGCTGAACTGTTTCCTGCCGGGGTGAGGAAATCCTGGCCAGGACTGCTGCAGCCGCCAGTCGATTCTGTTCGGCCGAGTCAACATTATCCTGCGCATCCTTGACCTCAGTCGGATTCGCTGCCCCGCGTTTGCTGAGGGCCGTCATTTCATCGAGGCGTCGTGTCGCGTTGGCGTACATGACTTCCGCAGCCTGTTTTCGAGCACGCGCTTCGTCCTGGTCTTCTTTACGTGGCGACTTGATCTCTTCCAACTCTGCGCGTCGCTCTGCAAGGATCGCTTCCTGTTCGGCAATGTCCAGGTCTGTTGACTCCATCCTGAGTTTAGAAAGCAAAGTGCCTTTCGTGACAAAAGCCCCGATTTCGAGTGGAAACTCTTCAACGATGCCATCGGATCCTGAGGCGACAATGCTGGAGTGTCGAGGTCGCACATTGCCTAAGGCACGAAACTCGGGAGCAATGTTTTCCTGACGGATCACTGCTACTTTGACGAGTGCCGGCGGTGGTCCGGCACTTCCGCCAGGTGTCTGTGTCGTTTCTTCCTTAGCAGCGGATGTGTCTCCGGCAACCTGTATCGGTGACTGTGAACATCCGGCAGGAAGCAGGCATATACCAGCTGTTAATATGATGACAAACTGATACGGATGGACGTTTCTCATGTGATCTGGATCGGCAGGGAAGGGTAAGGCTGTTTGAAATTGACTGTGCAGGGTAGCCACATGTTACTGGCTGTCGCCAGAAAGTGTTTCCGGATTCAACGATTTCCCCACGGAGGTAAGCCGCGAGCAATTGTTCACATCCCGAAGATCGAAAGAATGAGGCATTTCGGCATCATTCGGCGTCTTCGTTCACCTGTTGTGATCCGTTTTTCTCAGTTGGCCTGTTACGTCTCGAGCCACAGCAAAAATCACTCCTTCGTCCGGGACGGATTTGGCTGTCCACTCAAAGAGTCGCCATGATCCGGATTCGGTCTGATATCGATTTTGAAACTGGACAACTGGCTGACCTTTCAGCAGTTGTCCCATGATCTCGATTGTGTCTTTGCGATCATCCGGGTGAACGAAGTCAAGGAATGGCCGCGATAGAAGCAGCTTTTCGTTGTATCCCAGCACTCGTGAAAAGTTGGAATTGACTCTCCGAAAATACCCATCCAGTCCGGCAATACAGAACAGATCAAGACTCAGATCAAAAAATCGTCTCAGGTCAGTTTCCGCGCGCTGCAACATGGATTCCAGGTACATCGTCAATTCATTTGCCACAATGCCCGCATGAGCGGGGCGGAGGTCTACCTGAGGATTAAGGCAGCTTCTGGCCAATCTGATCAGAACACCATCCGCGTCACATTCGTCGAGCTTTTGAAAAATGAAACTCAGATCACCCTTTGCCGCGCGGAAGCAGACATCGATCAGACTTCGACCAGTATGAGGTGGATGACCGGTCAAAATTTCACACAGGATTCCTCCGAGTCCAAAGACATCCGAGCGGACATCGGTGCACTGACCGCGCGCCTGTTCCGGCGACATGTAGGCGGGTGTCCCCCAGATAGTTCCGGCAGGAGCGTCCGCTGGAATCGATTGAGACGCCAGTCGTTCAGCCACACTTAAGATGGTCGATCGAAATTGAACTTCCCCGGTCATTGTCAGATCACAAAGCTCAGTCGACACTCGAGCCAGTCCCCAGTCCATGAGATGAACCTCACCAAACGCGCCGACCATGATATTCGACGGCTTTATGTCAAGGTGAATGACGCCTCGCGAGTGTGTGTATGAAAGAGTTTGGCAGACCTGTTCGAAGATCTTCAGTAATCGCGGAAGGTCGTCCTGCGTCGAGTTCCGTTCCGCCAGCAACTCCGAAAGCGTCCGCCCCTGAACCCATTTCATTGCAAAGTAGGGACGCTGATCCCACGAGAGTCCGGTTTCATAAATTGGGATGATGCCCGGATGCTGCAGCCGACCGGTAATCCGTGCTTCGTGAGTGAACTGTTGATGAAGTTGAGGTTTACCCTTGTGAACCTTGCGCAGCAGCTTTACCGCCACACTTCGATCAAGTTCCATGTCACGTGCTCTGAGAATAACCCCCATACCACCCCGTGAAATCTCAAACTCAAGCCGGAATTTTCCCAGTTGCCGATCAATCAGTTCCGATGAAAGTTCCTGATCCAGAGCTGGATTCGCTGCGTTGATCGGAGCGGTCTTGTCGAGGCTGATTTTCTCCAGTTGTGCCAGCAACTCTTCAGGAATATCAATATGAAGGGCCTCCCTGGGTTCTTCGTCTTTCGCGGCCGGTATGAATCTCTGAAGAGGATTTCGAGAGTCATCCCCAATTGGGAAGCGGTCTGGCGTGCCCGATGCGCCGGGCGATTCTGAGAGATCATCTCGTCTCATTGCGACCGCCTTCGCTGAATGGCGATTATGGTGCGACGCCTGGAAATTCATGCAAAAATCGTCGCACGGTGTCTGACACCTGTTGCGCCAAACGGCGTGTTAAGTGTTTGTCTTGTTTCCGCTGACACTGAAATTACACCAGTCGGCGGACAGGAATACAAGGCGAACTCCACGGATCTGCACACACCAGCCTCAGGTGTCGGAATTGCAAGATTCTGATGTGCGTCGAGTGGTGGTATCGTGTGTCCGGGATCTCAGTGTGTTTCGGGAAGAGATGCCGGTGCTGGCTGTCTTCATCCGAGGCCAGGACAGAATTGTGCATCGCAGAGAAGCACACGCTGCACGAGGCTATTTCTGAGTCAACAGCCCCTCGGCGATTTCGAGATGCTGTTCGATCTCTTCATGAGGTCTTCGGCGTTGAGAGGGTGGCAGAAGGGGAGCGTATTCTTTGAGAAATCCTGCAACGGAATCGCCGGAGATCGGCTTTGAGTACAAGTAACCCTGAGCGTGCGTCGATCCCATTTCGAACAGGAGTCGTTGCTGTTCGGGCGTTTCAACACCTTCGGCCACAACATCCAGATTGAGGCTTTGAGCCAGGGCGATGATCGTACGGACAATTTCACGGGTTTCCCCGCAGGTGTGCATGTTGCGTACGAAAGACTTGTCAATCTTCAGCAGGTCCAGCGGCAGTCGATGCAGGTACGCGAGTGATGAATAACCCGTGCCGAAGTCATCGATCCCAATACGAATCCCGGCGTCTCGAAGTTCGCTGATGATCTGTTGAACGAGATCCGGATTCTGCATCAGAGTGCTCTCGGTCACTTCGATCTTCAGCATTCTCGGATCGATTCCCGCCCTTGCAACGGTCATCAGCAAATCGTTTCGGAACAGCGGTTGCCCGAATTCTCCTGATGAACAGTTGACCGTAACGCTGACAAAATCATCGACTGCACGGTTGCGATTCCATTCCTGAACCTGATCACACGCCAGTTCAAGAACAATGCGTCCGAGGCGACCAATGAGACCAAGTGACTCGATGACAGGGACAAACACATCCGGTCCGACTCGTTCACCGCGCGGATGTTTCCAGCGACAAAGGGCTTCGAATCCTTCGACCCTGCCAGTCGCGAGGCGAACGATGGGCTGGTATTCAAGATAAAACTGATGACTCTTGATGGCCTGACGCAGATCACATTCAAGGGCCAGTCTGGCGGAAGCAACGGTTTGCATTTCCGGATCGAAAATGCGATAGCCACCTCGGCCACTCGTCTTGGCGTAATACATCGCCGTGTCGGCTTCGCGTAGTGCGTCGGCCGCCGACTTTCCGTCACCGCCACCAAAAGCAATCCCGATGCTGACCCCGACCGCAACTTCATGAACGCCGACGGCAAATGGCTCAGACAGGGCCGCGATGATTCGCTCCGCGACGATTTCAGCGTCAATGTAGTTCTGCAGGCAGTGCAACAGGACCGTGAATTCGTCTCCCCCGTGCCTTGCGACCGACCACTTGGAGCGATTTCGGGCGACCACATCTGTTTGGCGCAGACAGCTTTCCAGTTTTTTAGCGACGCTGCACAGAAGCAGGTCGCCGGCGTCATGTCCCAGACTGTCGTTAACCAGTTTGAAATTGTCGAGGTCCAGAAACAGGATGGCGGAGAAACCAAAGGTCGCCTGATCCAGATGCAGGACTCGGTTTAACTGTTCTTCGAACAGAAGTCGATTTGGTAAGCCCGTCAATACGTCGCGAACTTTTCCCTCGGTGACGTCGGCCAGAGAGCCTGCCAGACGCCGGGGTATACCGTTCGCGTCCGACTGGACAACTCCGCTGCAAAGCATCCAGCGAAAAGTGCCGTCGCGATGACGCATCCGAATTTCCGTCTCGAAGCGACCTTGCTCCAGTGAACTGCGGCTTCCGAGCAATTCGGTGAACTGTTCGCGATCTTCGACGTGGATGCGTTCGAACCAGGAATCTACAGACGAATCCAGTTCGTTGTCACTGTAGCCCAGCATCTCTTTCCATCGAGCTGAAAGAAAGATCTGGCGTTGAGCAACGTCCCAGTCCCAGAGACCAATTCTTGAGCCCTGAGCGGCCAGTGCATAGCGTTCCTGGCTGCGTTTGAGTTCAGAAAGAGCCCGACTGAGTTTCAGCTGCAGTGAGATTCGAGCCAGTGTAATTTGTGGATCAAGCGGCTTGGTGAGATAGTCATTTGCGCCTTCGGTAAATGCGCGAACAACATTCTCGCGTTCCGCTTCCGCCGTTACCATGATGACCGGCAGCGCTCCGTCAGGATATCGAGCGCGAATTGCTTTCAGGACATCAAATCCGCTCATGCCGGACATAATAACGTCCAGCAGGACGAGGTCAGGCAATTGTTCTTCAAGACGTTCAAGGGCTGCTTCGCCACTGTCGGCAGTCAGGACATCGTGTCCATTGCGTGACAGCATTCGGCTCAGGATTTCACGATTGATCCGTTCATCATCAACCACCAGAACCAGCGCGCGTTCACCGGGCAATGACAATGCACCAGTGAGATGCGGCTTGTCTGCAAGTTTGGCAACTGGTTGTTGTCCGGTTAACTGCACGGAATCGTCCTGCTGACGCGAACAGAGAAAGGGATTGATGTCTTCAACGCAGCGGGAGCGCCTCTGTTTCCGAATCGACATGCCCGACTGTGTCCAACCCTAGGTCGCAAAATTTCAACGTGCATGAAGAGAGGAACGTTTTTGGGGCAATCACCTACTGTGGATGCCGACATGTGATCCACAAAAGACGCAGATCCCGTGCTAATCGCTACAACCTGTCCGGTGAATTCGCGTCGCATAATCCCGCTGAGCGTGTTTCGAAGCGTAGTTCTCAGGTCGAATTAGAGCCGTACGAAACAAAAAAGGCTGCTATCCGGAAGTGGACAACACATTTGTGATGTCGGAGCTCTTCGATCAGGTGGGTCTGAATGCGGAGAGATGCGGCAGTCACTGCGGTGAGAGTAAGTTCGCCGAGGATCCCGTGCTTTTGTTCAACGGCTCGCTGTAAGGCGATCCGGGGCTTTTGTTTCGAGTAGCGTGCTCCATGCTGAATCTCATCCTTCAATGGAATCTGGACGTCGTAATATTTGCAGTACTGACGCTCGTCGGGGTACTGCTTGCAGATCACTATTTCTTCAGTCGATCGTTCGACAGGCGTCAGCGCGGGGCTCTCAGAAGTTCCGCCCTGGTTCTGATCTGCGGCAGCGTTTATCTTGCGATCCGATGTGGGGAGACGGAACGCGCGCAGTTGCGAAGCTCGATTGACGGTTTCGCAACTGGCTACGCTGATGAAATGCGTGAACACGGACACTATCTTGTCTCCGAGTCCACACCAGCGGATGATCCAACGTATCTGTTGCTGCTGAACAAACAGATAAAATGGCTGAGTCACAGTAAGGCGGTCGATGATGTTTACACGATCCGCAAGGGTAAAGATGGCAAGCTGCGGCTGATTGTGGATTCGGAAACGGACTACAATAACAACGGAACAATTGACGAAGATCGTGAAGGCCGAACCCCCATTGGCGATCTCTATGAAGATGCCTCACCGCTTATGATGGCTGCTCTTCAGAGTGACTCGCCGGGCACATATTTTGAAGATGTACCCTATACCGATCGCTGGGGGACCTGGGTCAGTTCCTACGCTCCGATTTTCGATGAACAGGGACAGCCTGATGGAATCGTTGGTGTTGATTTTGATGGCTTCGAGTGGGTTGCGTCAATTCTTTGGGCTCGGTCTGCGGTCCTTGGTTTTGCAATGGCATTACTTCTGACGGTCATGGGCAGCAGCAGCACTGTGGGAGTTATGCAGGCTGAGTTAAGGCAACGGGCGAAGTTGAGTCGCGAGTTAAGAAAACAAGCTGAATCACTGAGCGATCTTAACGCTGAACTGATTGTCGCCCGTGATGCGGCGGAGCAGGGAAGCCGCGCCAAAAGTGAGTTTCTGGCGAACATGAGTCACGAAATCCGGACTCCGATGAATGGTATTCTGGGGCTGACAGAGTTGCTGCTGCAAACTCCGATTTCTGCTGAGCAAAGAAGAAGTCTTGAGTTAGTTGTGTCGTCGGGGGAAGCTCTGATGACAGTCTTGAATGATATTCTCGACTTCTCCAAGATCGAAGCCAACATGCTGCAGATCGACAAGACCGAGTTTGACCCTCGCGAAGTCGTCGGCAATGCGATGAAGCTGCTGGGTTTGCGGGCGGAACAGAGAGGTCTGGAACTGACCTGTCGCTTTCTGCCGTCTGTACCCCGTCATCTGATGGGTGATGCGGGACGAATTCGTCAGGTTCTGGTTAACCTTGTCGGCAATGCCATTAAGTTTACGCATCACGGTGAGGTTGCTGTGACGGTTGCTGATGTCACAACGGAGGAGAATCGTCGCGAATTGGAATTCTCTGTACGAGATACCGGGATTGGTATCCCTCTGGAGCGACAGGAATCGATCTTCGAAGCGTTCGTTCAGGCGGATGGCAGCACAACGCGACACTACGGTGGCACAGGTCTGGGGCTTGCGATCTGTACTCGGCTTGTGGATCTGATGGGTGGTCGAATTCGCGTCAGAAGTCTGCCCGGAACAGGAAGTACATTCTCATTCCGAATTCCGCTTGATGAAGCCACGAAGGGTAGCTGTCCATTCTGCCGTGAAAACCGGGGTATTGTAGAAATGTGATGTGTGCTACACCGCGTTTCATGGGCGGAAGAGCAAAACGACCGAGTTACGCGGAGTTGGCAGCAATCGTTGTGGA
>JBPOIW010000352.1:0-19414 GCA_052034165.1 Planctomycetota bacterium
GGGTTACCTGGTTGGAGCGGGCGAAGACGGCGAAGAGGTCTGGAAGTGGGCCAACGCACTGGCAGCATCTCATCGGGAAAACTCCGTGGTGCTTTCATTGCTCGGCACGCTGGGCGATGAACTGCGAAACTCCGGTAACACTGCCATGGCGGAAAAGATCACGCCGGAACGTACGGAGCAGTTGTTTCGCAAATCGATGGAACTGGACCCGACGAAGGCTCGCAACTTCCTGCGAGCGGGCAACCATTTCGCCAATCAGGATAACAACGGAGAAGCCGAACGCTGCTTCGCGCGAGCTTTTCGGCTGGATCGTACCGATGGCAATATCGTTCGTAGACTGGCGGATCTCTACAACAACACAGATCGACCTCGCGATGCTTTGAACGTTCTGGATGTCTGCCTGCGTGAAGGCAGTGACGATGCTCAGGTGGCTTTCGATGCGGCGATGCTGGCGTTCCGATTGAAACAATATGACGCCACGCTGACGTATCTGGAGAAGTTCGAGCAACTGGCTGGGGAGAATCTCTGGACGAACTACTATCGCGGCGTGTGCTATTACGAGCAGGGCGAATATACAAAGGCGCTGGAGTCACTGGATCGCGAAGAGAAGCTGGCAGAATCCACAGGCTGGCATCTGGAACTCATGCGAGCTATCTCCAAAATTCGCCTCGGCGACGTTACCGGAGCGCAGCCGCATCTGGATGTTGCGATGGAGACACCGTTCTCCGAAATCGATTTTCTGTCGTCGACTGGTTTGATGGAACTGATGCAGCGTCTGGCCGTTGTGGCGGACGAAGTCATGAAGGATCAGGCACTTGTAGCCCGTATCGAAGCTCGACTGCTGCGTTCCGGTCTGATGCCAGAAGTCTGGTTTCAGTGGCAACGAGAATCCGGCGATGCCAAGCCCGTCGAAAACGTCCGACTCTATCGCTGTCTCGTTCATCAGCCGTTGGATGAGACGTGGGACACCGATCCGGATCGGCTGAGTGATCAACAGGGCTGGACTCAGTACGTGACCGAGTGGGCCATTCTGGCTCAGACGGAAGACGAAGCACGAGAAACCGCGTTGAAGTATCAGGCGATGTGCTGCTCGCTGGAAGCCACTGTGCAGGAGGTTCTGGAAAGCGAAGAATCTTACACCGATACCACCGGTCCTGTCTGGCAGGGAGCCCGCTACCCAGTTGGCGATGATGAAGAAGATCTCGGCGAATTCTCCGAGGACGAGAACGACAGCGACGAAGATTTCTGACGCGGTGTTGGTAGTTCGAAGGGGATCAGACGCAACGATCTTGTCGTGGTGCCGACTTCAGTCGGCATGCGATAATGCGCCGCGATAGAAGCTTGCGAGGCGCATTCGGACATCTGCCGTCGGACTGCGCCATTTTCTCTGCGATTGCCGGGAAGAAGGCAATCGATTTTGTCTTCACCTTGAAGCGGAACGGAACGAGCCGTTTGGTGTTTGCGAGAGAATTCGCAACACCCTCACCGGACAGCTTGCGCTGTTCCGCTACAACGTGAATGTTAGCGGGCTGAAGCCCGTACTACGGGATTATGCCAACGCCCAGCGCCAAGATGGCTCTACAGTCCCAGCACATCCGCCATCGAATACATCCCCGCGCCTTTTTGCACAACGTACTTGGCGGCCGCGAGAGCTCCGTAGGCGTAGCTGTCTCGGGTATGGCCACGCACCGTGAGATCGATCGTTTCACCCATCATGCCGAAAACGATTGTGTGCTCACCGACATTGTCGCCGGTGCGAACCGCGTGGTAACCAATTTCATTCAACGGGCGCTGGCCAACGCGGCCTTCGCGACCGTGAACATGATTCTCCTGACCCATTTGTTCGGCCACAATGCGACCGAACTGCAGAGCTGTCCCGCTGGGGGCATCTTCTTTGAAGCGATGATGACGTTCGATAATCTCCACATCCACGCCGTCAGCATTGTTCCGAAGCACTCGAGCAGCTTCTGAGACCAGCTTCATGACAACGTTCACAGCCATGCTCATGCTGGGAGCCATGACGATGGGAGTTGTTTGCGCCGCTGACATTACCATTTCACGCTGCTCTTTGGTGATTCCTGTGGTGGCAACCACGAGTGGAATCCGACGCGACTCGCAAGTGCGCACGATCGCTTCCAGACCGGCCGGTGTGGAGAAATCAATAATGACGTCGACGGGGTCGCCAAGTTCTGAAGTGATCAGCACGCCAGACTTTCCCGCCCCGGCGACTTCTCCGGCATCGCGTCCGATGGCTGAACTGCCGGACCATTCCAATGCCGCGGCCAGAGTCAGCTCAGAATCTTTCATCGTCAGCGCGACAACACGCTGCCCCATGCGACCACCCGCACCATTGACACCAACTCGAAGACCCATGAACAGAAACCCTGATAAAGAATGAAGGTTTAACCAACCGCTTCGACTTCGAAGCCCTTGCGATACGACTTGGTCAGCATCTTGTTGGCCGCTTCGACGTTCGTAAATTTCATTGCTGCAGAATCCCAGTCCAGCTTCTGTCCCGGAAGGCGAGCGGCCACGTTGCCCAACTGCACGGTTTCCGACAGCGGACCCGCGTAATCAAAGCCGTCCGTCGTTTTCGTGCCAGCAATCGAGGCGTCAACCCAGTCGTGCCAGTGATTTGCACCAACAACTTCCGGCATCTTGTAGCCAGAGAATTTTTCCTGTGGATAGAGGCCTGGCTTGCCAACGTGAGGCAATATCATGACGCCTCCCTCGCCAATGAAAATCGAACCGGCTGGCGGCAGCTCGACACCCTCAGGGAGTTGTGCCAGATCTCGAGGTGGCTTCAGACCGCCATCTCGCCACGTGACTTTGATCGTAGCGCCGGCCGTACGTTCATTGCCAGGGAATTCATAATACAAGGTTTCCGGGCCCGGCCAGACTTCCGATGTTGTTCCGGCGTTCTCGCCCAGAATTGACGTCGGAGCAGTAATGCCCAAGGCCGTGAATACAGGATCCAGAACGTGACAGCCAAAGTCACCCAATCCGCCAGAACCGAAATCCTGCCAGTCACGCCATTTGAATGGATGGTAAACGTCAGCGGCAAATGGTCGCTCGGGTGCTGCACCCAGCCACAGATCCCAATCCACACCAGCCGGTACCGGAGACGAAGCCGGCCGGTCCGTTCGATTGTTGTACTGTCGCCCCGAAACACCAACCCACGAATGAACTTCTTTAACCTTGCCGATGGCTCCTGTCTGGATCAACTTAACACCCAGACGATATTCAGCGGCCGAATGAATCTGATTGCCCATCTGCGTAGTGACGCCCATTTTCTCGGCCATCAATCGCATCTGGCGAGATTCCCAGACGGTATGAGTCAACGGCTTCTGACAATAAACATGCTTGCCCATTTTCATCGCCATCATGGCAATCGGAGCATGCATGTGATCGGGAGTTGAAACGATCACTCCATCAACTTTATCACCCAGTTCAGACAGACATTTGCGATAGTCTGCAAAGTGAGGTACTCCCGGGAACTCTGCATCGACCTTATCAAACCGACCGGCATCAATATCACAGAAGCCCACAAATTTGACTTTTGCATGTTTGCCGACACTGGACAGGTCCGCCCAGCCCATACCGTTCACGCCAATCGCGGCAACATGGAACTCCTTTTCCAGCGTGGAGGCTCGCACAATCGCCGGGGCTGCAAAGGCGGCCGAGGCCGCAACGGCAGACTGAGCCAAAAATCCGCGGCGAGCAATTTTCTTCTGAGACATCACGATAACCTCCGCAACTGAGACCCCAAAGCTTTGACATCAAAGCAATCGTTGAAGGAATGTTACAACGTGTCCCCACGAATCAAAAGTGAGAGCGTCGTCAGAAGCACTTTAGAAGGGGAGTTGCGAATTTCAGTAAGTCGTCTCTGGCGGACGGGAACCTCACGTCCTGCCATGCATCGAGTGCTAGCGAAAAAGCTGTTCGGCTCGCCACAATCTCTGGCTGGCGCGATAAGTTCGATGTGCTGCGGGAATCCTTTCGAACACGACAGCAGTCTCATCCGGAAATAACACGTGCCGCAGAATCAACGACTCTCAATGAGCGTGATCATGTGCGGCATGGTCTTCATGAGAAATTTCGCCACTGTACGGCTTGCCATCTATCGAAATGGACAACTTTGCCGTTGAGGCTTCGTCATGCAGGGCCTTCAGTAACTCCGGCTCTACCAGCGAGTACTCCGAAAACTTGCCTTCCGGCTGGCCATCTTTTTTGAGCCCGCCAAGCTTGAACTGCAGCGGCTGATCACCCTTCTTGATATTGATCACGATCTCGGATGCTTCCGAGAACACTGCATTCTTTGCAGCGGAATCCAGCAGATAAACAGTGAGCGTCCCAGCTTTATCGTCATGGACAACTTCCGCGTGGTAGTTTTCGTTTCCCAGCTCAACCAACTTCCCGTGATGCGGCCCTTCCGTCGGATGAGCATGCTCGTCATGTCCGTGATCTCCATGAGCATGCTCTTCCCCGTCGGCATGAACATGATCCCCATGATCATCACCGCCCGCAGGTCCAGCAGGGGGTGCTCCTTCATCGCAGCCGAACGAAGCCAGAACAGAACTCATCAGCAAAACGACAAACACGCGAGAACACGAAAGCAACATCGGATATCTCCATAAAATCTGCAAAACCATTCGCCGGGATTTTATCAGAGACGACGCGGATGTGATACAGCGGTCAGTCCTCTGAGAATCCCACTGCTGGAACGCAGAGTTGTTTTGACGACACACGCGCTTGAGTTCTCAGCGAAACCTGCGTTTGAGACTTTCCTGACATAGTCACGAAGTTATCAGGTGGCCGATCTTATTCCCGATCATGCTGTGTTGTTTACTGCCCAGCCACAGGCGCCGGCTTTTGAACGCGGCCGGCGCCTGCGGCTGGGCGGTAAACGATTAGATCCAGAGTCCGCAAACGCGGCCATGCAGTTTATTCATCCGTGCTGCGACCCTTTCACGGTGCTTGGCTCAGCACAAGACAGGCGTTCTTCAGCAGTTGTCGAAATGCGGGCTGCTCAAAATCGCCAACGTGTCCCAACGATGTATAAAACGTTGTCCCGCCGTCGGCTCGCGTGTTCAGCCACGCAATGGGTTCTGCGGGCTTGTCGGAAATCGTGCCGATCAGTAGCGGCTTCGCTGACGATTGCAGTGGACTGACCTGATAAAGCGAGCCTTTGCCGATTAGCTCTTTCAGGTTAACTCCGGCGAGTATTCCAGAGTCCACTGCAGCACCTTCCGCAACGGTAATCGTTGTTTCCGGACCAGCGCCGTGATGATTGGTGTAGCTGCCGCCGATCACTTCTTTGTCAAACTCTTTCCAGTCGGTCCGGCCTTCCGGAGCTGGCTTGTCACGCAGACAGAACGAATGATTGGCCGTGCGAATCCCCACGACCGGCTTTCCGGCTGCAATGAACTCACGCACGATCGCCATTTGCTCCGGCAACAACGTTCGTCGTCGAACGCTGAACAACGCGATATCCGCAGACTTCAACACATTAAGCCCAGGAAGAATACTGCCGTCCTGAGCATCGCCATAAACGAGGCTCACTTTGAAGTCCTTGCCCAGTTCCGTACGAGCAAACTCGGTCAGAGAAAGCTCCGTCTTGTACTCCGGTTCGGACATCAGAATGGCCAAATGCTTTCGCTGATCATCTTTGAACCGGAATGGCTCGCCGCCCACAAGATCTGTGCTGGTCACTGTCGGGCACCAGTACTGTTCAATGTGTTCGGCGATCAGGTCATTGCCAGTGAAGTGAGACACAAACGGAGCTTTCGCGGGGTTGTACATCGTGTCCGTCATGTCGCGCATCAATACGACGTTTTGGCACTGCCGCACCATCTGGCGAATTGAAAACGGCCGACCGAGCACACACATATTGGTGTGAACTCCCATCACGATCACGTTTTGAATCCCGCGTTGCTTCATCAGATAGAACGCTTCCGCGCTGTCGGTGATCGCATCGTTGTCCGCGATTTCAATGGCGGGATGCTGGCGGCTCCAGGCTCGATAGTTCTTCACCGGCGGATCACAGTCGCAGCCACCGTCGGAATCATCAATCGGAAGCTTCTCGCCCTCACGAGTTTTCTCGAGATACACCCAGCGTTCCAGTGGAATATCGGTCTTCACCACAGGCGCCGCCTGAGCCAACTTGCGCTGCGGCGTGTCTTTGTAAAAATCCATCGTATCGCTGGGGCAGTGGATGATAAAAACACCCTTCGCACGAGCCGCCTTGATTACGTCATTCATCCGCGGAGCCATCTCACCGACTCGGGCGGCCGACTGTTTGCACCAGTGGTCATTCCACATGTCACAGACCACAATGCAGGTCTGTGACGGATGCCACTCCACGGGCTTTGTCACCGAGTGCCAGCGATTGGTTCCCGGTTCAACTTCTGTCCGAGACCGCGTGTTGAGAATCAATTTATCTTCCGCCGAGGCTACGACGGTCGCCATGGTGATTGTCACGGAGATCAACGAAAGAAATCGCAGAACACTCGACATCAGAAAGTCCTTTACGAAGTTCGCAGACACCAAATCCGAACGCGGCGTGAAAGATCAAAATTCGCCCGGTCGCATTATTTCGCAGCAGGTTCGGCCATCACGGGAGCGATAACTCGCGACTGATATTTTGCGTTGTGATAAATCGTATTTGTCGCTGTCGCTGCATCCTCGGGAAACTCAATCGTCGCCGGTTTTCCGTTTTGAGGATTCGGCTCATACAGCGGCGCTCCGGTGCTGGCCACCGTGACTCGAATTCGATGACCCTTGTTGAAGATCTGGCTGATCCAACCCACATCAAACGCGACTTTGGCCACTTCGCCGGGCTTCAGCATTACCTCATGATCAAACCCGTCGCGATAACGCAGACGCTGCGGATAATCCACAATCAGGATTGATCGGCCATCCGGGTAGACGTCAGAAACGCGAACAATCACGTCCGTGTCAGGAGCTGTTGAGGACATAAACAGCTCTGCGCGAATTCGTCCGGTCCACTCAATCGGCGATTCAATAACTGGCGTCGTAAACGTTCTTACTTCCGCCTGCTTTTCAAAGCCGCTCGCATCGGCCGCCCCGGGGAATGACGTGCCGGGAATCTCCATCGGATGACGAGGATCACTGATCAGACTGGTGGAACCGGCTTCTTGCGTCGGAGCCTTTGGCGTCAACAATCCGTCCGCTGCGAGAAACATCGAAACCTTGTCCGCAGCCGGAGGAAAGTCATCGGCCGTTCGCCAGATATTGCCTGGAGCACCCTCTTCTCCAACGGCTCCCATCACGTAGTATCGCACGGCCGGTTCTTTGTCGACGCCGGTAGCTTTGCCCTTCAACCAGTAATCGAACCAGCGAATCATGTGCTCATGTTCGGGCCACGCCGCATCTTCGGGATACGTGAGCTCCGCAACTTTGAATCCTTTGTTGAGTCGTCCGTGGAGCCATGGCCCGATGATCAGTTGTTGCTTGCCACGCGAGTTATCTCCTCCATGGTGTTGCCGTCCCTGAAAGCTGGCGATAGACCCTTGATTCATAAAGTCGTACCAGCTTCCGATGGTGAAGCATGGAACGTTCATCTTTGCAAAGTGGAGCGAACAGTCTTCGTCTTTCCAATAGTCATCGAAGTTTGGATGCATCAGCCATTCCTGAAGCAGCCGATCGTTGTCTTCAGGATTACGACAGTTGCCTCCCAGCGATTTAAAGCGCGCCGGACGATTCGTGCCGCCGATACGATAGCCCTCATGAAACAGGCTGAGTCCTGTATCGACCATGTACTGTGCCGTCAGATGCGGCGGCTGAGTCACCGCGAGAAAATTCTGAGCATAACCGGCCTGAGAACTGCCAAACGTCCCGACCTTCCCAGTGCTCCACGGTTGAGTTCCCAGCCATTCACAGGTGTCGTACCCATCCTTCAGCTCGCCCCAGCCGAGCGCTCGATAACCAACCCATGTGCCTTCGGATTTATGCGTTCCGCGATAATTCACCATCGCGACGACATAGCCTGCTTCGGCCAGTCTTGCGGCGGCCTTGCGAGTTCCCGCGCCGCTGATGTCGGCATATCGCTGCTCAAACAACGCCGGCCACGGTCCCTGACCTGCAGGGAAGTAGACATAGGCCGAGAGATGCTTCCCATCTCGCATCGGGATCATCTGATGCTTCTCCGTCACCGTCCCCAGGTCAACATCCTGGAACGCATCGACTTTCGACTGCAGGGCCAACGCAAACATCAACATCATCAGCAATGGACGCATCATGGAACTCCGTTGGTTACGCTGGCGGGAAGTATTTGAATATCGCAGGACCGATAATCTAGCTGCGTCTGGTGTCGGAAACGAGCGAACCGGCAAATGAATGCGTCGAGGCGGCTGGAGGAACAGCATTTCCCGGTGGAATGGTTTTCCGGAGGCAGTGGTGAGCGACGTTTGCAACAATCGCCACCGGGCCTGTCCCGGTCGTTCATTGGCTTCTGCACCAGTCGGGTTGAAGTGGAGTGGTGCAGAAGCCGTTAATCCACCCCGGCTGGCGGGGTGGCGGAATGTATAACCCGAAACCAAACGCCGTCTGGAAGTCCCGGATGGGTCACGCAGAACTATCGAATTGCGAAACCCACTTCTCGACGGTACAAGCCACCTCAGCAGCATCCAATCGAAATTTCAACAGCGAGGCTTAATGATGTCCCGAGTTGATCGTCGTCGTGTTCTGGAAACACTCAGTCTGATTGGTATCGGTACCGCCACGTTTCAGCGGGCGCTTTCGGATGAAGTCACCAAACAATCAGGGCTGACTCTGGAACAGATTACTCACGCTGAATGGGTGGCTGGCATCACGTTGACCGATGAGCAGCGAACTGCTCTGACTGGACGTCTCAACGGTGTTCGAGACGATTCTGAACAGATCCAAAAGATTCCGATTCAATATGATTCATTGCCTTCTTTTCGTTTCGATCCTGAGATGGCCGATCCGGCTGTCAAAGTGCTTGCTTCAGCGATGCCGCCGTGGTTGCAGGATTCCGACGACGACAGCGCGGTGAAAGTGCCTCAGGAGAAAACAGATTCCGCAGCGTCCAACGATCTTTCATTTCTGACGATCCGTGAACTGGGAAGCCGTCTGCGTGCCCGGCAGCTAACTGCCGTTCAACTGGCCGAGCATTGTCTGAAAACTTTGGAAGAGAAAAACGCAACGCTGAATTGCGTAGTAACTCTGACCAGAGATCTCGCCATGAAGCAGGCCGAGCGAGCCGACAAAGAGCTGGCGTCCGGACACGATCGCGGTCCTCTGCATGGAATACCCTGGGGCGCCAAAGACCTGATCTCCGTCGCTGGCTATCCCACCACATGGGGCGCGCCGCAGTTCAGGAATCAGCAGTTTGCGAATGATGCTCGTGTTGCTCAACGACTGGATGAAGCAGGAGCGGTCCTGGTCGCGAAGTTGTCGCTGGGCGCTTTGGCGATGGGCGACAAGTGGTTCAATGGGCAGACAAAGAACCCCTGGAATCTCGAACAAGGTTCCAGTGGATCGTCGGCAGGGTCGGCATCGGCCGTTGCAGCGGGGCCGGTGCCTTTTGCCATCGGCAGTGAAACGCTGGGGAGTATTGTTTCTCCGGGCCGCCGTTGCGGAGTGGTTGGTCTGCGTCCGACCTTTGGCCGCGTTTCCCGCGCGGGTTGCATGGCATTGTCGTGGACAATGGACAAGATCGGGCCGATAGCTCGCACGGCTGATGACTGTGGCACCGTTCTGGCCGCAATTCATGGTCGCGATGATGCAGATCCGACAACCGTCGACCGCTGGTATCACTGGCCGGTGAAAGCCGACCTTTCCAAACTGCGTATTGGTCGAGTCACCAATTGCGACACGTCACCTCCCGATCAGGTGGCTTTGGATATTCTCAAAGAGCTGGGAGCTACGATCGTCGACATTGAACTGCCTCGCAGCATCCCGGATTCACCTTTGAGCAGCATGCTGGATGTTGAAGCCGCCTGCATTTTTCAGCTGTTGACTCGGACAGGAAATACGGACGGGCTGAATTCTTGGGGAGATATTTTCAAAGCCTCTCATTTCGTTTCGGCCGTTGACTATCTGCAGGCATCTCGTGCAAGATTCGAACTGATGAAACAAATGGCTCGCGTATTCACGTCGGTAGATCTTTACGTCGGCGGAGATGATCTGGGCATCGCCAATCTGACCGGCCATCCGTGTATGACATTGCCCGTCATGATGGCGGAAGTAAAGCCTCAGCCAAGACCGCTGTGCTGCACGATGACATCCGGTCTGTATGATGAAGCCACATTGCTGGCGGTCGCGAGGCTCATTGAAAGCAAAGCCGATATCGTGAGGCATCGGCCGCAGTGATGGCAACTGATGAATCAGCAAGCTGCCGGGCGTTCAAAAGAGGCGAAGCCTGAAGACAAAATCATGTTTACAAAATGATGAAATGCAACTTTCCGCGATCGCTCGTCAGCGACCAGTCTTCATCATTTTGTACTCATCATTTTTTCAAAAGAACCGATCTCTCAGCAAGGCTGAACACATCACCTGCTCATGCCTCTCAACAAAGCCCAAGTCACCAAGCCCAAAGACAAAATCATGTTTACAAATTGATGAAATGCAACTTTCCGCGATTGCTCGTCGGCGACCAGTCTTCATCATTTTGTACTCATTATTTTGTCTCCCCCGAGAAACTCGATATCTCGTCAAGACCGATCTAAGCCCCCGCTGAGCTGCTCAGCATCGCCCCAATCACTCGTTGCTTATTCGCCGATCTTCAACAGTGTCTTGCCGAGCTTTGAAGAATCTTCGGCCGATGTCACGGCCTGACGGACTTCATCCAGCGAAAATGTCTGGGCGATTTCTGAGCTGAGTACGCCGGACTGAATCAGGTTCGTGAGCTTTCGAACCAGCCCAAGCTTAAACAACAGGCTGGTCTTGTTCATGAAGTTGCCCAGCCAGAATCCTTCAACGCGGCTTTCCATAGTCATCAGCGTGCGTGGAGAAAACTGCAGAGGCTGCCCGCTCAATGTGCCAAACGCCAGCATTCGTCCATCCAGACCAAGGCTGCGAACTACGGCCGAGCCGGTTTCGCCACCGACGGCATCAACGGCATACTTCAATCCGTCTGCTCCAACAACGGTACGGATTTGTTCCGTCAGAGTATTCGAATCCGCCTTCTCATCAAAGACGATGACATGGTCAGCTCCAAGTTGCCGCAGTTCATCAGCGGTCGAAGAGCGACGGACAACGTTCAGCGTTCGAAAGCCGCAATGCTTGCCCAGTCGAATAATCATCCGCCCCAGCGCGGAGCCGGCGGCAGTCTGCAATAGCCACGCTCCCTGCGGAACCTTCAGCACTTCGCGAGTCATCACCCACGCCGTCGCGGGATTCACAAAGAACGTCGCCGCCTGTTCCAGCGATAGACTTCCGCTGACAGGAATCACCTGACCGGCCGGGACCACTGCATACTCGGCCCAGTTGCCGCCTTTCTTGTTCAGAACGACAACCCGTTTTCCACGAAACAGTTTGCCCTTCAGACCGCCGCCCGAGTCTTCCACAACACCAACACCTTCGAATCCCGGTGTGGCAGGACATTGAGCCGGAATCGTGTAGTGACCTCGAATAAACATCAGGTCCGATGGGTTCACCGGAGCCGCCAGCATGCGGACAAGAACTTCACCGTAGGCCGGAAGCGGCTTTTCGATGGATTCGGTTCTCAGGACTTCAGCAGGCGTTCCCGGCGAGGAAAATCGAACAGCTTTCATGGCGATCTTTATTCGTGAGTAGTCTGCAAACGAGTGGAAAAACTTTCGCCACCGGCTTTACCGGGCTGTTGATTCGGTCTGTTTATCAGCCGCAGGGCGCTAGCCCCGGTTGTTTCTGCAGTGAAGTGGCATCAAAAACCGGACGCTAACGCGTTCCGGCTGATTAAATCAAAACTGTGGTAAGGCTGCGATTAATCCGGTTCCGCGTCCAGCGTCACTGCGATCGACTTGAAGGCCGGTGTCTTCGACAGCGGATCAACCGCAGATGGAACCAGCACATTCGATTCGGGATAATACATCGCCACATTGCCGGCCCGGATGTCGAACTCGCGAACCAGAATATATCGCATCTCGCCCGCTTCACTGCGGATGCGAACTCGCTGTTCCGGTTTGAAACCCAGGCGAACAATATCATCGCGATTCATCAACACGACATCGCGACGCTCCTGACCTCGATAGAGATCTTCTTCGTCATACACGACGCTGTTGAATTGTCCTTCCGAACGCATCGTCATCAAACGCAGCTGATTGCCGGAGAGATTACTTTCGGGAAGCTCGGTCGGAATGAACTTCGCCTTGCCGGAAGGAGTTGGAAATTTATAGCCCGTGACGGCTCGACCCGGAACGTGAAATTCGTTCTTCGTTCCATTGATGGACTTCAAGTCTTCATACCCTGGAATCAGGTCTGCGATCAATTCGCGAATGGCCTGATGGCTCTGCATTCTTGACCAGTCCAGACGACTGTCTCCGGCGAAAATTTTCTGGCCGATTTCGGCAAGAATCGAGACTTCGCTGCGAGCATTCTGATGTCGTGACGGACCACCATCGCTCAGACGCACATAGCTGAACATCGATTCCTGAGTTGTCGTCTGCGGCTCTTCATCACGCGGCAGAACGGGCAGAATAAATGTCTCTTCGCCAGTGCCCCAGGCATGACCTGTGTTCAATGTGGTCGACATGTAGACGATCGTTTTGATCTTCTGCATCGCGTCGAAGGCTCGGCGAGCGTTCGGGTTGCTGCCATAGAGATTCCCACCCAGTTGAAGGGTGAAATCCATTTTGCCGAGATACGCGGCATCCATACAGGCCATCGTGTCATAGCCTGGTGACTTCGGTGCTTCGATGCCCAGTGTTTTTTCGAATCGCTCGAGCATATTCTGCTTCAAGGCCGGAGTGACACCGACGGTTCCCAGTCCCTGCACGTTGCTATGTCCGCGAATCGGCATCAGGCCCGCGTTCGTACGTCCGACCATGCCGCGCAGGAGTGCCAGATTGGCGATGGCGTGAACGTTGCGAGTGCCATGCAGATGATGAGTAATCCCCATGCACCAGCCGATGACGACATTCTTCGCCTGACAATATTGATCAGCGATCTTTCGAATCGTCTCTCGATCGACACCGCTCTGCGAGACGATAGCATCCCACGGTGTCGACTGTACCGACTTCAGAAAGTCTTCGAACCCTTCGGTGTGTTCGGCCACAAATTTGGTGTCGTGCCCCGATCGTTCGACGACATCCTTCGCAATTCCGGTCAGCAAAGCCAGGTCGCCGCCGATATGTGGCTGGACGTACTGACTGGCAATCTCGGTGCCGAACAGCAGGCTACGGACATCGCTGGGAACTCGAAAGCTGGTCAGCCCCAGTTCCTTCATCGGATTGATCACGATGATTTTGCCACCGCGTCGACGAATCTCCATCAATGAACGCATCAGTCGCGGATGATTGGATGATGGATTCGCACCGATCAGCAGATAGAGATCCGTATGCTGCAGATCTTCCAGTCGAACGGTGCCAGCTCCGGTGCCAATGGACATTCCCAGGCCGACGCCACTGGCCTGATGGCAATAATAAGAGCAGTTATTGACGTAGTTCGTGCCGAACAGTCGAGCAAGCATCTGGAACAGAAAGCCGGCCTCGTTGGAAGCACGACCGCTGGCATAGAAGAAGCTGCGCTCCGGACCGGCCGCCTTCATGCGATCTACAAGTGTTGAGATCGCATGTTCCCAGGTCGTGACCTTGTACGCTGTCGCTCCCTTCGCGAGATAGAGCGGCTCGCTGATTCGACCGGATGTCTCCAGCTGTCGCGGCGTCATCGCCCGCAGATGATTCAGGCTGGTGCTTTCGATGAATTCCTTCCGCAGCGCGCCCTGCATGTCGGAGGCCATCGCCTGGAAAGACTTCTTGCAGACTTCCGGGAAGTGGCCACCTTCATTGACCATGCCGCCCAACTGCCCGCCCATGCCGACCGCGCAGGTCTTGCAGGTGTTCTTGGAACGCATGGCTTTCCACATGTTCCACCAGCCAACTCGTTGTGCGAGTTGAAGGCTGTAACGAATGGCTTTCCAGCCACCACCGCTGCGAGGTCTTTGCATGGACTCACCGTTGACTAAAACAACAGCGTTATTCTCCGTCTGGTTCTTCCAGATAAGTATAACCGTTGAGTGCTTCTTCGTAGAACTTCACGAACTGGCCTGCCTGGACGTGGTCGATTCGATTTTCGCGTACAGCGACTTCGACGGCAGCCTGAAGACGATTGATCAGGTCGCGACCGCGGAACTGCACATAGTCCAGAACTTCCGCGACCGTCTCTCCCTTGATGATTGTATCGAGCACCACTTCGCCGGTGGAAGAAACATCCACGTGGACGGCGTTGGTATCTCCAAAGAGATTGTGCAGGTCGCCAAGGATTTCCTGATACGCTCCGATCAGGAAGATCCCGAGGTAGTAAGGAGCTCCGTCGAATTCATGCAGCATCAAAGTTCGACGTACGTCACGACGATCAATGAACTGATCAATCTTCCCGTCGGAGTCGCAGGTGATATCGCTCAGAACCGCATGCCGCGTCGGACGCTGATCCAGTTGATGAATCGGCATGACCGGGAACAACTGCTTAATCGCCCATGAGTCCGGACACGACTGGAACAGAGAGAAGTTGCAGAAGTAGTTATCAGACAGAACCTTGTCGAGCCGTTCCAGTTCTTCCGGAACGTACTCCATCGTGCCTGCCAGCTGCCAGATCTTGTGGCACAGCGCGAAGTAGATATTCTCGGCGAGACAGCGTTGTTCCAGAGAAACATAGCCCGTGTTGAACAGAGTCATCACGGTGTCGATGGCTGTCTGAGCATCGTGATATGTTTCCAGAATATTACGCTGCGTCAGACTCTTATAGCCCTGATACAGATCGTGCAATGCCTGTTCAGCATCGTCCGGAGGAGCGAGCGCCGCCTCAGACGTGCTTTCACCTTGTTGCGAGACCCCCAGAACGCTGAAAATGAGGACGCTGTGAAACGCCGAGATCGCTCGACCGCTTTCCGAAATGATATTCGGATGCGGCACATTGGCCTCGTCGCACACGGTCTGAATCGTGTAGACCACGTCACGAGCATACTCTTCCAGTGTATAGTTCATGCTGGATTCGAAGTTGGTCTGGGAGCCGTCATAGTCAACGCCCAGCCCACCGCCCACGTCCATGTACTTCAGGCCAGCACCACGCCCGGCCAGTTCGGTATAGACGCGAGCCGCCTCGTTCAGTGCCGCTTTCACCTGACGAATGTTGGTGATCTGACTGCCCAGATGAAAATGCAGCAGCGTGAAGCAATCTTCCATGCCACGCTTCTTGAGTTCATCCAGGGCCATCAGGATTTCGTTTGCTCTCAGGCCAAACTTTGAACGATATCCGCCCGAGGACTGCCATCGGCCTGCGCCTCGAGCCGCCAGCTTCACTCGCATGCCGATCTGAGGACGTACGTTGAGCTTTTCTGCGTACTTCAGAATCAGTTCCAGTTCCGTGTACTTTTCCACGACCGGAATCACGTGCCGACCGATCTTCTGAGCCAGCAACGCCATTTCGATGAATTCGGCGTCCTTGAACCCGTTGCAGATAATCGGCGTCTGAGCTTCCGTCATCGCGACGACAGCCAGCAGTTCCGGCTTGCTGCCCGCTTCCAGTCCGAATCCGAACTCACGGCCGTACTCAACAACCTTCTCAACCACTTCTCGCTGCTGATTCACCTTGATCGGGTAAACGCAGGCATAGTTGCCTTTGTAGCCGTGTTCTTTGATCGCATCGCCAAACGCTTTGTGGAGAACAGCCAGGCGGTCGCGAATGATGCCATTGAAACGCAGCAGCACCGGCACATCCAGTCCGCGCATTTGCAGTCGCTGGATCAGTTCTTTCAGATCCACCGATCGTGCCGGATTGCGATCCGGATGTACGAGGACGTTACCGTTTGGGCTCACTGAAAAATATCCGTTCCCCCAGCGAGGAACTTCATACATCTCAGCGGCGTCAACAGTACTCCAGCGCAACGGGGATTGGTCAATCATTCCGGGAATAACTCCGCTTCAGCGAGGGGGACCAGAAAGGAAGAAAGCCCGGTGACCAGAGGTCAGCGGGCGTTTAAGTCTTTATCGTTGGATCAAACACGTTGCCAAAAACAGCGAATCAAGGGGCAGCGAGCAGACCTCTGAGCAATCGAACACTGAACTGAGTCCCGCGGGAATCCGCTCGCGTCGATTATTCCTTTATGCCTTCACGGAGCCCTGCATCCGATTCAAGGCCCAGATCAGAATTGGACTTGCGATGTAGATAGAACTATAGGTCCCTGCGATACATCCGACCAGGAGACACCAGGCAAATCCGTGGATCCCGGCACCACCAAAGGCGTACAGAATGAAAACCACGATGAAGACCGTCGTTGCTGTCAGAATGGTTCGGCCCAAAGTCTGATTCAATGCCAGATTGACCATGGAAATTGTGATCGCCGGATTCTTACCTCGAACTTCTCGGATTCGGTCGAACATCACGATCGTGTCGTTCAACGAGTACCCAACCAGCGTCAGAAACGCTGCAATCATGGGCAGGTTGATGCGGAAGTCATCAATCAGGAACAGATCCCCGATTGGAGTTCCGCTCACCCAGCTCGCCATTGCGACAAAGCCCAGACTCACAAGTACGTCGTGAACCAGAGCCACAACAGCCGCCAGCCCGAAGACAACATTCTGGAATCGGAACCAGATATAAGCTGAGATCGCGACAATACTCAGCAGGATCGCGATCAAAGCACTTTCCTTCATTTCGCTGGCGACAGCAGAAGCAAACGTGTTGACTTCGTCAAACAAAGGAGTTGAGGCCAGTGTCGACTGCATGGAGGCCAGAGCGGACTTCAAATCGTCAGCGGCAACCTCCGGAGCAACTCTCACTGTCAGCTTGTTAAACTTACGAACGCTGCGTTCGCCGACTGAGGTACCGGACCCTTCAGTGCCCTCCAGTCCGAACAAACCTTCAGTGACCAAATACTTACTGGTCCCGTCAGCATTCTTGACAGCTCCCAGAGCCGCAGCCAGCATGTCGCTGACAGTGCCTGAAGCAACTTCATCAGTGAAGGTCAGATCTGAAGCTGAGCCGCCCTTGAATCTCATGCGGGAAATTGCTTCAGCAGACTCATCCCCATCAGCGATAACGACAGGAGCAATCTCAGAGAACTCAAGATTGACCATATTCAGCTTGATTGTCGGATGATCTTTGAATGATTCGTAGACCATATCGCGAACTCGCTGTTCAGCCGACTTCTTATCGGCCGATTCAGTATCGCCCGGTGAATGCTCATCCTTCTCTGTTGATCGCAATCGGAAGTAATTGCCAATACCTTCCTGGCTGTCGGCCCCCAAAGTCAGACGCTCAAGAGTAAACTCATCCTTGAACTGAGCTTTCAATGCTGCTGAAACATCATCCGTTTTCTGAGGCTCAGTAGTCTGAAACGAAACCATCGTTCCGCCGGTAAAGTCGATGTCGTAGTTCTTTTCGCCGCGAATCGCAAAGGCGATCAGCCCCACGCCGATAACCACCAGCGAGATCGTGCACCACATGACTCGATGCTTCAGGAAGTCGAGTCGGGTTTCGCCAATCAGCTGACTCATGTTCAGCTTCTTCAACCAACGTCGTTTTTCGGCGATATCAAACATCAGGCGACCGACGAAGAGTACGGTATACATGCTGATGGCAAGACCGAGGAAGAGAGTGACCGCGAATCCTTTGATTTGGTCTGTTCCGATAGCAAACAGAATCACGGCTGTCAGCAACGTAGTAATATTCGCGTCAAAAATTGTGATGAAGGCTTTCTCAAAGCCATTCTGAATTGCCATGCGAATACTGGAACCTTTAGCGATTTCTTCTCGCATACGTTCATAGATCAGAACGTTCGCATCCACCGCCATGCCGATTGTCAACACGATACCGGCAATACCCGGCAGAGTGAACGTGGCATTGATTGCGACCATCGCTGCCACTGTCAGCAACAGGTTCAACAGCAGAGAAATCACAGCCACGATGCCTGAGAATCGATAATAGGCCAGCATAAAGATGACGACCGCCAGACCGCTGATCAGAGTGGCGTTCACGCCCTTATTGCGAACGTCAGCTCCAAGAGTCGGGTCAACTGTTGCTTCGCTGAGAGGCTTGGGGTCAATCGGAACTTCCAGAGCACCTGCATTCAGAACGTTTGACAGTTCTTCCGCTTCGGCTCGCGTAAAACCACCAGCACCTCCAGAGATTTGACCACGATTCGTAATCTGCTCATTGATGTTCGGAGCACTGAAAACCTTTTTGTCGAGCACAATCGCCAGCTTGCGAGGAGGCAGCCCCGGCTTTGGAGCATTGCGGCCCGTCAACTGACCAAACAGATAACCACCGGTCTGATCAAAGTTAAAACTGACGACGATCGCACCGTTCTGATCGAAGTCCGGCGTTGCCGAGCGAAGATACTTGCCGGTCACACTTTCTTCCGGCGGCTCAACAAGCAAAAGATACTCTTCCGTTTCATAGTTCTCCATCTTGCCGTTGACTTCGCGAGTCTTCTGAACACTGCGGCGAATCACGGATTCGTCCAGCAACTTCGGAGAACCGTTCTTTTCAAAGGCCGGAATCCAGCGAGCAACGATCTCACCATCGATCTCAAGAATGGTCTGAGACTTATCCAGTTCGTTAGCCATCCGCACATACTGCTGGTCGGTGCTATCCGCGCAGATGAAAAACTCGAGACTTCCCAGACGTGTAATCTGGCGCTTGATTTCGTCAACTGTCTGAGGATCCTCGCCAGGCACGATGACTTCAATTCGGTCCCGGCCGACTTTGCGAACGGTCACTTCTTCTGTACCGCTGCGGTTGATTCGCTGACTGACGGCACCCACCATCCGATCCATCACCTGATCGTTGATATCTTTGCCTTCAGGCTTCACCTGAAACACCATGTTGGTTCCGCCAGCAAGATCGATCCCCAGGCGGAATCGCTTATCAAACGATTCACCTTTCATCAGCGATGTGAGGAACGGTGAAGCTCCAACGGCCAATGTGAAGAAGACGACAGCAATTCGACCGGTCCATTCCTGAACTTTCAGTGCCTTTGCCACGATGTAGGCGAGCACGAATGGCAGAACAAGAATGAACAGGGTTAAAAGCGTAAACACCAGCGGACTGGTTCCAGAAGCCTGAGCGGCCGGAACGATTTCGGTTGCCGTCTCAACGGTCTCCGCAGCCGCCTTCGTCGCGGCATTGGCAACTTCTGCAGCAGCATCGGGTGCCTGAAGAGCGAGGTTCAGCAATCCATGGAGCAACTGAGACATCAGAGTGGGTTCCTGGGGAATTCGCAAGGACCAGG
>JBPOIW010000241.1:0-8731 GCA_052034165.1 Planctomycetota bacterium
GAAGGAATCTTTCCCGGATAGATGACGCCGGGGACAGGCGCACGGTTTGAGGTTTGAGGTTTGAGGTTTGAGGTTTTCAGAAACGAAAACGGACAACCCATTCAAACCCGGCCCGCGCAAAACCGAAAACCGAAAACCGAAAACCGAAAACCGAAAACCGAAAACCGAAAACCGAAAACCCTGTCTCCCATGCCAAACTTACTTCGAACCGTTCAACTTGCACTGAAGAGCCTGATGCTGCATAAGCTGCGGTCAGGTCTGACAATGCTGGGAATTGTGTTCGGAGTCTTCTCCGTGATCGCCATGCTGGCGATTGGCGAAGGAGCCAGCCAGCAGGCTCAGCAACAGGTTCTGAAACTTGGGGCGACCAATATCATCGTTCGCAGCGTCAAGCCACCTCGCGAGAACGCCAGCCAGTCCAACTCAAACGCGTTTGTGTTGCATTATGGCCTGAAACGCACGGATTTTGATCTGCTCTCAAAGACAATTCCCACCGTTCTTCAGGCCGTTCCGATCCGAGAGCTGACGAAGGCCTGTCGCTATCGCCATCGCGAACTGAATTGTCGAATCGTGGGCTGTACGCCCGAGTATGTCGACATGAACTATTTGTCGCTGGCTCAGGGACGATTTATCTCCGACAAGGATCGACGCGAAAAATCCAACGTCGCAGTCATTGCCTCAGGGACAGCCGACATTCTGTTTCAGTATGAAGATCCGCTGGGGCAATCCGTAAAGATTGCAGACCGCCGCTACACCGTGGTCGGTGTCACGAAAGCTCGAGATGCCAGTGCGGCTATTGGCGGCAGCATGTCAGGGCAGGAATACAACAGTGACATCTACATTCCCCTGGAGACCATGCGAGTGCGCATGGGCGACCTGAATATGGACCGTCGACAAGGTTCGTTCAGTGCAGAAGAATGGGAACTGAATCAGGTCACGCTGAAGATTTCCAGCACCGAGCAGGTCATGCCCACAGCTGACGTAATCCGAGAGACATTGAAGCAGTTTCACAAAGCCGAGAATGACTACTCGGTCGTTGTGCCTCAGGAACTGCTCAAGCAGGCGGAACAGATTCGAGTTATCTTCAACGTGGTTCTGGGGTCGATCGCCGCGATCAGTCTGATCGTCGGTGGAATCGGCATTATGAATATCATGCTGGCCACCGTGACCGAACGAACTCGTGAAATCGGTATCCGTCGTGCTTTGGGGGCTAAGCAACAGGACATTACGATGCAGTTCCTGACGGAAACGATCGTGCTCGCCGGGAGTGGCGGATTGATTGGCGTCGTCCTGGGTATGCTGACACCATTGGCGTTCGACGGCATGAAGAAGGTCGCGGCCCGGTTTTTCTTCGATGGTCAGGCCGCGTCCGAGTTCAGCACGATGTTTAACGACATGTATCCGCGGGTCGTTCCTTCCAGCCTTCCACTGGCCTTCGGGATTTCCGTGGGCATTGGAATCATTTTCGGACTCTACCCGGCACGCTCAGCCGCGCGGCTCGACCCTATTGAAGCGCTGCGTCACGAATAGTGCATTCTCCAAAGAGTTGCGTTGAGCTTCCTCGAAGGATGCATGCGACTCACGGAGTGTTCCAACGCTCGCGACGCTGATTCCCAGGACGCCTTCGGACTTCACTCCTGCGGACTTACGTCAGTATCTCGGCCTCAATAAAATTCGACGTGTCTGCGACATAAGCTTTCTGCAATTGCTGCAGAGTCGTCCAGCGAATCGAATGATGAGGACTCTCGAATTGCGGCGGCTGCGCTGGCAGGTTGATCAGCAGATCTTTGCGAACAACCATGGCTCGAACTTTACGAGTCCGAATTTCTCCGTCGCATTCGTTGGTCAGACAGATCAGATAACGAACGGATCGCGCTGATTCCCCCGCTTCCCGGCGAAACAGTCCTGCTGCAAATGTTTCTGACAACTCATTGAGAACGGCGTTGAGATAAAACCATCGATCCTCTTTCGGAAGTGGAACAATTGGGTTTTCTTTCGTTGTCTTCTGAGCAGCCTTGATCAGCTGATCCACTGCGACAGCATTCAGCAGGATCTCTTCACTGGTTTTCTCAAGGACGGTCCTGATCAACAGTTTGCCGTCGTGAATGGAACTCAGGGAGATATTGAGCCGGTTGAAGAATTCTCGCTTCTTCCAGCTCCTCGCGGCACGCCAGCGTCCAAACAACCAACCCACCAATGTGAACGCTGCCGCCGTCAGCAATTTCACGCCGTGCTCAGTCGCCAGCTGGCGAACATGAGTCAAAAAATCCTGCATATGTTCTTCGCTCCTGAAACGCGAGTCGACGGAGTAATCTCAGGGTCATTTGCTCTACGTGTCGTGCGGTCTGCAGGTTAGTTCTTCAACACCTCAGCGATCGTCGAGAACCTGACGAAATCATTGTCGTTATTGAAGTCTGTCTTTGCCGTGAGACCAGTACCGGCCGTCGTCGGTGCCTGAGTCAGTGTCAGATGCGTATCGTCGTCAATACTTGCCACAAAGAACGTTGTGCCATTGATCTGGATTCGCGATCGACCATTGGTCGCGATGACATTGCCTTTGAGTTCGGTCGTAAACTTCGTTCCGACGCCGACCACTGATGTGCTGTTCGCCGTTGTCGTGATCGTACCGGTGAGGGTTCGATCGAAGTCAACAAACGTCTTACGATAGGGCACGTCTGTCAACGCTGTCAGACCTGTCTCATCAACCAGATTTGTTTCCGTGAGTGCATGGATCGCATTCACCACCGTCATTCCGTTACCAACGACACGTCCGAAGACTGTATGTCGCTTATCAACGCTGTCGGTGTTGAGGTCGGTGTTGTTATTGAGGTTAATGAACCACTCACTGGAGCCAAGATTCGTGTTGCCCGGGTGAGCCATCGAGATCGTGCCCGTCTGATTTCCTCGAGCCGCATTAAACTCACTGGTGATGGTATTAAACTTCGGCACAACGTTGACAAGTCCGTCTTCGACAGTGAAGCCGCCCCCCTGAATCACAAACGGAGTCGTGCCGGTCGCGACGGATCGATGAATAATGGAGTTCTCATAACGCCCGGCATTGATATAGGCGAGGAAGTTCGCCACCGTAACCGGAGCTTCGGTGTTGAACATTTCGATGAAATACTCTTGTGTCGTATTCGCATCGACCTGGGCAGAAAACTTCACAAGTGAATTCGAATCCTTGATCAAATCGACCTTGACCGTGCTATCGGCCGTTTCAGAATTCAGTGTTGCTCGAAGTTTGATGTCCTGCAATCCGGTCAACTGATCATTGGCCGTCGCATCTCCCGTGTACAAGTCTTTCCGGGTCACAACCACAGGAATGGAATACGCGCCGGCGGCGTCTGCCGTGGCTGTGCCATCGTCGAACTGGCCGTCGTTATCCGCGTCGACTGTCACCGTTGCCCCGGGCAGTGTTGTTCCGGTGACCGTCAGGTTTGCATCCTTGGTAATCAGAACGCCGTCAGAGGTCAGGGCCTTTGCGGCGTTGGCGGCCGCGGCTGTCGCAGAGAGGGAAATGCCGCCCTGATTCTTGCCTGCAGTATCAGCAGCTGTCGCTCGAGCGATCAAACCCGTATCAGCTTTATCAAACCGATCATTGGCCGTCGTGGAAACTGTCGTTGCTTCCGTCTTGCGAAGCCTGCGTCCCTGATTAAAAACGTTGGCCGCATCAATGCTGACCGCATCACCGCTCGGGAAATCAGACGCACTATTCTGACGACTGTCACCGCCCTGCACAGAAAACACACCATTGAAGGTGTTGGTGTTTCGCACCATCAACCCGTCGTTATCGCGACCAAGATTGATGTGGACCCGGCTACCGAACGTGTTGTCGTCCAGCATGACGGCGTCGGAATCCTGCTTCGTCTTAATCAGCAGCGATGAATTAATTGTCGAATTGTGGATGGTCACATCGTCGTTGCCAAAGCCCGTCTTGATCGCCAGATCGCGGTTGCTTGTCACCGCGTTCAGAGACACACCATCATCACCATCCTGACCCTTGATTTCCGCAAACCCGTTCAGCGTGACGGTCTTCAGAGTAACGAGGTCATTGTCCTGATTCCCGTGGATAACAAGTGAGCCATCCACCGTTGTGTCCTGCAGGCTGAAGGTGTCATTTCCCTCATAGCCCCAGAAGTATGCGTGTGATTTAAAGTTGACCCCATTGGCGGCAATTGAGTCGTTGCCTGCCTGACCATGGACGTCGACGACGCCATTGAAATTAATGCCCCGAGTAAACGACACCGAGTCATTTCCGCCGGCCATCTGGATTAAAACATTGCCATCCAGGGCGTTGGTTCCTGTCGCCACGACAAAGGGAGTCGTACCACCGTTCACCGTTGTTGAATTCAGTCCGCGGAGCTGAATCTGGCCATTCAGAATCGTAATGTCGATTGAATTGTCAGCCGCATCACCCGTCACGGTCAGGTGGGAACCATTCAGGCTTGCGACAACGTTACCGGCCAGCAGCGCGCGAGTTTCCAGGTGCTCGATCACTCGCTCTGTTTCGATCGCTTTACTTGCGCGTTTTCGTGCGTTTTTGGCTCGCCAGTTCCACATGGTCTTGTGCCCCTTTGGTCGGCCATCGGCCAACCCCGAATTCGCCCACTGTGTGTGCAGAGTCTCTCCAGACCGTCCGCAGCGCGGTAACGGTTATCTGCTATATTCGGTAAGACTTACATGACCGGAAAAACTTAACATCCTTTGCGAGGATGCTTTTCACACTTCCGTCTGTGCACGATTCCCTGTCTGCCGGAAGAGTTCCGTCGGACGCATTTTCTGCCGAAATCCAGCAGATCTGCGGCGAGTTGTTCACGGCATATTTCGATTCCAACAACGAGAATCAGCCGGGGGAAAGTATTTGCCCGCCAGCTTCAAACTCGGTGACCACGGCGCTCCAGCGGATCTCTTTGTCCGTTGGCTCGCACAGAATCAAACCGGCAAGATTGCTGTCGGTGGCCCTGCGATACCCGACATAACTGGTGCACAGTCGAGGATTGATTTCAATCACCGTGGGGACCAATTCGCCCGAGACCGCTCGCCCCACAACGAGATCAACTCCAAGATAGCCGGAGAACGCCCCCAACGCAGATGCTAACCTCTCGGCCACTGGGCGAATGACCTCCTGCAGTTCCAAATCGCAGGGAATCCTGCCGCCGAAATACACGGGCTGCCCATTCTGCAATCGCAGATCCTGAATCGCCGGTGGAAGGATCGTCGAACTTGCTGACCCGCGTCCACCGATCAGACCGACGGAACATGGCACGCCCGGAACGTACTCCTGAATCAACCAGGGAAGCTCCATCGCTCTCTTCTCTGAGTCCCCGCTCTCGGTTGCTGCGTTTTCGGCCGCCATGAGGAACTCATCGCCCGCCAGTGAAATCAATGAAACGCCATCACAGCCGACTCCGTCTCGAGGCTTCAAGATTCCCAGTCCCTTAATCAAGGGCATGGATTGGCCTTCAGCAAACAAATGCTGACAACTTCTGCGGTGCCGACGTTCGTTACGCTCTGCAACGGAGATCGCTGTGGTCTTCGGCGTCGCGAGCCCGTTGCTTTGCAACCATTGAAATGTGCTGAGCTTATCAGTGAATGTTTCTGCCAGCGGCCAGCTGACATTCAAGTTGGGAACGGACTGCCACGGCCCTGTCTGCAACTGCTGCAAAAACGCAACCAGGGTACCGCCGCATTCCGGAGCAATCACCATCGTCGCGGCGAATGTCCCGGGATCTCGATCCGGATGAGCCAACCAGTCGACAGGATCCTGCGTCAGCGACAGCACTTCCACAGCCGCAGGAAAATGCCCGATGGATTCAAGCATCGTCCTTGCATCGGAGGCGACGAGTACCACGGGACGAACGTCCGGCAGTCTCGCAAAATCACTGACCAATGACGCCAGCATCGACGTCGCTTCGCGCTGCATCGTGACACTGGCGTTCTGCCATGCTCCCGGACTCGCCAGCAGATACTCGAAGATCAGGATCGAGCGACGCCCAGCCACGCTATCGCCTCATCACTTTTGCCGAGCCGTGAAGACGACGTACTCGCCAATTGGATGCATCTCGACCGAAGCAAACAACTGCTTCATTCTCGCACCGTGCCAATCCAGCAACTTGGTCACCAGATGAATTCGCCCGCCCGATCGCAGACCATTCTTCGCCGCCTGCAGGAACAGCTCAGAGATGCGATAATCAGAGTAATACGGTGGATTGCCCAACAGCAGATCCCACGATTTGGGTTCCGGGATGACTCCATCAGATGTCAAAAGTGTCTCCACCGATGTGATCTCGTTCAGTTTCGCGGAAATCTGAGTACACTCAATCGCCCGCGCATCGCTGTCGACTGCGAGAATTTTTGCGTTGGGATATTCAACCGCAGCTGCCAGTGAAACAGCTCCGCAGCCACAACCCATTTCGATGATCTTTGACGGTTTGAACTGCACACCGCCCGCTTCACCCTTCAGAAGTGCCAGCGACTTAATCAACGCGCGTGCTCCGCCATCAACGCGTCGATGGCTGAAGATCCCCGGACGACTCTCGACATACACGAGTCGCTCGCCCTGCCGAAACGCCGACCTCGCACGAAAACCACGCACCTTCTTCAGTTCCGCCTTCTTCGTGGCCACGAACGCAACACCATGCTTTTGTTTGTTGGTGACAACGTTCGGGAAGATCAATCGCAGCTGGCTCTGAACCCATTTGTCTTTAGTGTTATTCGTCGACGCAATCAATCGGCCACCGGATCGCAGACGCTGATGAATCATCTGCAACAGATCCTGAGCCTGCTCGGAGGGATCACCAAAGTAGGTGGCATACAGAGCTTCGTCAAAAGTCCCCGCGGGCAGATCGGCCGTGCAGGCCAGAGTCGTTTGGCCAACTCCCGGAGTCTTTGCCGAATCAGCATCACCGTGATATCTTTGCAAAGTCCGGAAGAAGAAATGCTCGGGCGTCCAGAACGTGAAGTTAAGATCCGGTCGAGCTTTTCTCAGCGCAGAAGCGAGAGTTGTCCCGTGCAGCAGGACAACCAGAACATCCGGGCCCTTAAGTTCGCTCGTGTAGGCAGCCACAAGACGATCCGAGTGCGACTTGAGCTTTCGTTCGCCCTTGAACTCATCGAGGCTGTCGTGTTCCAGATCGAATTCTTCCAGACCATCATCATCGTCGTCGTCGTCATCATCGAAATCGAGATCCATGTCCAGATCTTCTAATTCGAACTCGTCCTGTGATGCGTTTCGTTTTCGCTTCATGGAATCAATCAATTTCGACCGAGGCCGCTTTCCGGTTTACAGGGACTCAAACGTCCCGATTTTGCACAATTTCTGTGTGCTCTATATACCCGATTCTGAGGGCAATCTGGGCGTGCGAAATCACCTTTCCTGGATTTGCCGCGGGGAACACTCGGAAAATGGGCTTGGAAACCTTCCTGTAGCCTGTAGGCAGTCGTCGTCAATGATTTTCAAGGCGGTAAGGGGCACCTTTGCGTCTGCAACCCGTCGTGTCGTGAGAAGGACTCATGCTCAAGTGGGCTGAAGCCCACACTACGAGTGATTTTCCGTAGCGTGGGCTTCAGCCCACATAAATCAAAGGGGCCATCCATACCTGGAACCCATGCAGAACCAGCGGGTAACCTCGCACACACTGGCCCCAGTTACGCGGCGCGGCGACGAAGTCGGTGGGCTGCTCGCGCTTCTGCTTTTTGCTGACGGTGGTCTGGTACTGGAGGTTGATGAAGCCATTGCCCCCGCATTTCGGGTTCGTGAGTGGCCGTCAGCGCGATGGCCTGTGCGGCTGAGACTTTGGTGAGCTGGTGCTGAACGCAAGAAAAAGACCTGACCCCATTGTTCTCCATCACAGGAACCGTCGCGATGATTCACGCCGCAGTTCACAGCGATCTTCATCATTCATATTCAGCAGTTCCACCGTACCGATACCGACCGGTGTCAAACCCGCGACTCGGTCCCCCCGGATCTCGAAGTGCAGTTTCCAGTCCTGAGTACGAGGATGAAACAGTACGACCAATTCACCCTGAACCAGCGTCGTCAGGTTTGGTCCTTTGTGCAGGTTGCACCAGTGGCAGGCCACGCAGAGATTGGACTCATGGTCCGAACCACCATGCTGCCGAGCAACGATGTGCTCGATGTGGAACGTGAGGAACGGCTGATCGTCCTGGTGGCATCGACAATATTCGCCCCGGTCTTCGGCACGCTGTCGAACAAGTCGGCGAGTGGCAGCATCAACGGCCATCGCGGTTAACTGGCCGTGCGGGAAATCAACGCTCGTGCCTTCAGCTGCAGCACGCTGATAAAGTTGATGGCCCGGAGGCTGGCTTCATATTCCAACCACTCTTCCGCCGTCAGCGTCCCTTCGGACGATTTGTCCGCAAAAGCGTCCAGTTTCTCCTGGACCTGCGGTGTCGCCCGCAATCCAGCCAATCGCTGAGCGACCTCCAGCGTAAGCCAGTTCCCGACGGGATCCAGCAGTTCATCAACAACGGAATTGGCTTAAGGCTTAATCATGCCTGAAGTCTACCTCAGCCGTACTATTTCCGGAACCAATTTTTCCTGAATCATTCACGGGCCATTGCCCCAGCAACGTGAAACGTTCCGCGACGAAATCTGCTTTTCTTAGCGTGAATGTACTGAGCCAACGATTACTGCCGCTTCGTTCGGCATGAACACGGTTGGTGTCATCTCGAAGTGCCGTGGGGGGGGGGGGGGGGGGGAGGGGGGAAC
>JBPOIW010000146.1:0-2486 GCA_052034165.1 Planctomycetota bacterium
CCGAGACGAGCCTTGCAGTGCCCCGCTTGCATCCATCTGGGGCCGGTAGATCTTCCCAACGCATTCACACAAAGCGGCCTGCATTGCGTATTGTCGGCGAAAGATCAAACGGAAAAGACTTTCGCCGCAAAGCGAACCATGAAGAATCCAACGCGAGGAATTCAGCGATTCAACCCGGTACGGGTTATACAACAAAGCCTGGGGTCGCCGTCTTACGGCGCACCCCAGGTATCAGAACAGGGAATGTCCAGAACCCCGATGGGGTTCCACAGCACGGACATCATTCTTTAATCAGGTATCGCCACAACGAATTGTGGAACCCCGTTGGGGTTCAAATCGCGTGGCAAACTTTCCTGGGGTGCGCCCTTGTCACGGCGACCCCAGGCTTTGTTGTAAAACCCCGTTGGGGTTGCAATGCCTGCATTGAGTGTTGCTGGCGAAAGCTCAAAGGCTCGTCTCGACGGAGCGAGACGGCGACTTTAGACATTCGCCGCAAGGCGAACCATGTGTGCAACTGGCTGAGGATTGGAACTGGCTTGATCAAACCAGTTGCACACAGGTCGCGGCAAGCCGCGAAGTCCTCCTCGGCAAGGAGGACCTACGAAGATCCGCGACTACATCCGAGGATGCCCTGCCGCGGATTGCTCGATGGTCCGGAAATTTTGAATCTGTTAGGGTGCCGGTTGCGGCATTGAAACGGCCTCACGTGTTGCCGCGATTTGATATGACTCTTGTGCACGACAGAATCCAAACGAGCAGCCTTTATGAAATGTTCTCCAATGAAGTTTTGTTGCGGACTGCTTTCCCTTGGCCTTGTCGTTTTGATGGCTGGAGAATGTGTTGCCGAGGTCAAAGTCACGGCCGAGTTGTCGCAGGATGGCTCGTTTTTTCGCTTCGAGAACGTTCCGCTGCCCGCAATTGACGATGCGGGTTCAAAGGGGAAATGGAAGGTCATTGCCGGGCAAGTCGATGCGAACTCCGGTTCGATTGAATGTTTGTTCGATGGTCGCGTCCCGACTTCAGCCGATCATCCGTCTGAGAACTTCTTCTTCGCTGCTGGAACAAAGAACGGTCTGATCGCTGTGGATCTTGAACAGGTCACCGATGTGGCGGAGATCGTGTCGTATTCATGGCATCCGGATAGTCGAGCACCTCAGGTTTTTTCTATTTACGTCGCAACCGGGGAAGAGCCGGGTTTCGCTTTTCCCGTGTCGGTTGATGAAATCAGCAATACCTCAGGCTGGAAGAAAATCGCCAGCGTGAATACTCGTCAGGCAAATCAAATCGGTGGGCAACACGCCGTGCGGATTTTTGAGCCGGGGGCGACACTTGGGAAGTTTCGACATCTGTTGTTCGAGATGAACGCGACCGAGCCTGGCAACCGCTTCAGTCATACCTTCTTCAGTGAGATCGATGTTGTTGCGGCTGATGCGACCAGCGTCCAACGCATCACCGCTCCCGAAGTTCGTGAGATCAAATTCACAACGACTGACGAAGCGTATCGTTTCACGATTGATGTGACTCAAGCCCTTGAACTTGAGACGTGGACCGCGGACGAACTGAAGCCGTTGATTCAGGATTGGTATCCAAAGATTGTCGCGATGTTGCCCAGCGAGGGATTTGAAGCGGCTCGACATGTTCGCTTTCGATTCCTCCGCGATGAAGCGATGAAGGGCATTCCGGCTTATGCCTCCGGGCCGACGATCTCCTTGAATGCGGAGTGGTTTCGCGGTCAGCTCAAAGGTGAAGCACGCGGGGCCGTTGTGCATGAGATGGTGCATGTTGTCCAGGGCTACTCTGGTCGTAATCGCGGAGGCCGTAGATTTGTTGCTCCACCCGGCTGGATTGTGGAAGGCATCCCTGACTACATCCGCTGGTTTCTCTTTGAACCAGAAACGGGCGGCGCGAAGTTGTCAGCGGAGAGACTCAAAGATGCGAAGCATGACGCCAGCTATCGGACGTCGGCCAACTTCATCGACTGGGTGATCCGAAACCATCCCAACGATGGACGCTTTCTGGAGCAGCTCAATGCGGCCGCTCGCGAAGGCAGATACTCAGGAGAGACATGGAAGGAACTCACCGGCAAGACCGAACAGGAGCTGGCTGACGCTTGGCGAGAAGGCCGGCAGGATGATCGGTAGGCTGCAGAACAAGGAAATTATCTGGCAATTTGGCAGGCGGATATTGGCGGCCCCTGACGAGGTTCGATTTGTCGCAAAACCTTTTTCCCTATTGATTTAGGGCTTTTCAGCAGGAAGATGGGGCAGCGGGGTCTATGAGTTCCAAAAATTGGAACATGGTGTGCAGCCCGTGCTTTTCTTCGTTCGGGCTGTCATGAGGTGCTGTCGTTTTCGGAGTGAGCAATGCCAATTTTTCGCTGGGGCCAGCCGTGGGATCCGTTCCGCGATCTTGAGCGAGAAGTCGATCGTCTGTTGCAGGGCGTCAATTTGACTCTGCACGGCGTCCGGTTTGGGCGTCGGTTTCCT
>JBPOIW010000307.1:0-10933 GCA_052034165.1 Planctomycetota bacterium
CAAGCAGCAACTTCACGACATCAGAAAAGCACGCAACAACTTAGATCTGTCCAGAAACCGCAAACAACGGCCGCCCTGTTTGATGCCATGCATCGGGGCGTCTGGAACTCCAGTCCAATTCGCTGCAGACCAAATCGGTCTCTTGTGAGGGGCCGACAGTGACAAGATCGCGTTGCGATCATCCGACACACTGCTCCAAGACCACCAAATCACTCACGTCAGACAACAGGCCTTCAACTTCCGACAACTCAAAGTCACCACAGGATGCGGCAATCCGCTACGAACCTGCGGCAGCAGTCAAAACTCTTCTTTAAAACGAAACCGTCAAACGACAAGACAATAACGACATCAACTACAAGCTGACACGACTTCAGAGAGCCCTGCCCCAACACACGACCACGACAACATCCAACAATTCATTGGTACAAAACAGAAGCGTCGCCGAGGAGAACCGCGGCGACGCTTAAGATTACTACTTTCGAATTCCCAGCTTGCCAATGATTACGAGATACTTTTCCACACTGTAACTTCTCAGATAATCCAGCAACTGTCGTCGACGGCTGACCTTCGCCAGCAATCCACGGCGTCCGGCATAATCCTTTGGATGCGTCTGCAAATGTTCAGTAATCGCCTGAATATCTGCAGTGAGAACAGCAATCTGAACTTCCGGAGAACCCGTATCACCGGGTTTTGTCGCAAATTCCCCAATAACCTTGGCTTTGTGATCCTGAGCAATCGGCATAATCAATTCTTAGTTTTCAACAGCCCAACCGGCGGGTACACCCCAGCAGATTCCTGCAAACGATGCCCTAAAACGCCAGAAATGGGAGACGAGAAATGCTGATCAAGGAAACCATTTCCCCAATCAAGGTGCAAAGTCTATCGATATGAGGCTCAAAATTCAATGCTGCCCCTCTGCGAATCAGCCAGGCACCGAACGGCGGCCCAAGGCCTAAAAACGCTGTGTTTTTCAACAAATCGAGGGAATTCTTTGAGTCGTTCCGTCATCGCGACGCTTCTGAAGTGCCAGTTTATCGGTCACCACTCCCCGGCTGTTGAAGGTGGATTGCCACCTCGTAGCCAGATCTTGAGGAATTGCTTTTCCGTCGGAGGCAAACTCCCCGGAGTTCGGAAATCCCGCCAGGAGACCGGTGGCGACGTGCGATCAGACCCATAGTTGCCAATGCCATCGCCTCACTCCGGCGATTCGCAATGCAAAGTAATCCTGACGACAGAATGATGCGTACAAAATGATGGCTCAGCAGACTTAGGAACGGTCCCGAAATAAGTTCCTGTGGTAGCCGAACTCGTGAGAGTTCGAACTGAAGTCTCACGACTTCAGCTACGGAAGTGACCCAAGGGTTACGGGCCGGAGCAGAGCGTTTGTGACATGAGAGTAACAAACCTGGTGTTCTGCCAAGAGCAAGACTTGGGGCTCAATGCGAGTCGACGGAGCGGCTCGACTACGTAGCTTCGCCGCTCCGTCGGCGAAAATGGGATCCACCAGTCACCCCCACATCAAAACTTAACGAGCCACTACCGGCGTTTAATGCCAAACTGATGGCCAGACGCGAGGCAGTCACAGAGTTGGCAGGCGACTTCGGTGATCTGGATCATCGACGAATCCCGAGACAGGCGCTGCTGAATTCGGCGTGCCAGCGGCCCATGGTCGAGAATGTTCTCGAAAGCTCGTTGAGTTTCCGGGTCCATCTTTGGATTCGTCTGCTGATACAGATGCCGCCACAGTTCCTGCAGACTGCAGGAGTCTGCTCGAGTGAATCCGAACAGCCGCAGGAGATCCGGATTGGTGATCGTTGCGAGTTCTGCCTTATCGATTGAATCCAGCAGCACTGCGTGCAAAGGTTCGATGTCAACGGCCTGCTGGTCTTCCAGAGAACTCCATTTTTCATCCGTCAAAGCCTGCAGCACGGCGGCGGTCACCTGCAGCACGGCAAGGTCCGCCGCAGGGCACTCCTGAATATCAATGACTCGAATTTCAATCGAGCCGCGACCGAAGCGAGCAATCGCGCCGCGAGCATTCAGGAACTCATCCTGCAACACTCCGTCAGGATCATGGGGCGCGATCTCGCGAAACAAGGGATCAAAAATCTGCCGATGATATTCTGCTTCGCTGAAGGCACGCTCCGGAATCACCTTGCCCGCGACCATCGGAATGCGTTTGGAATTGGTGCGATAGACGTTCAGGCGATTATCCATACGCCCGGTCAGGCGACCTTCGACAACCGGAGACGCCGCAGCAATGGCGGGCAGCAGCGGCAGAATTAATCGGACCGCAGCATGGAGTCGACCGAACTCCGCGTCGTTGGCGAACGGCAGATTCAAATGCACGCTCTGCAAGTTCGCCCAGCCGTGCCCTCGACAGTCAAAGATCCGATTAAACGCTTCATAGACCGCACTGTAATCGTGGGGCCACAATCGCATTTCGCGAAATGGATCCATCCACGGATGCATCGCCGAGGGCATCAGCATTCCGTTAAGCGATTGCAGTCGTTTATTGATCTGTCGAATCTGACTCTGGAACTCCTGAAAAAGTCCCGTCAGTGATGGAGCCGGCGCAGCAGTCTTCAATTCGACCACGTGCAACACGAGCTCATTGGACCAAGCGATACGACCTCGCTCTATTTCCGATTCGATCTTTCCGCATTCGGCTTCAATCAGGCGGTCGCAGGCTGGCAAGACGTCCAGGCTGTCTTTGGCGACAATCATGTATTCCAGTTCAACGCCATAGGCTTCGAACAGTCCAAGTCTTTGCTGAGCGATTTCTGTCACGACGTTTCGAATCCCTGGAGTTCATGGCCTCGGCAGATCATCAGATAACCTGCGTCAAAATTGGCCTGTGGCGTATTCAGCACGGGCGCTGTCGTCCCTCGCTGATGTAGGGAAACATACACGGTTGAGCGGTTTCAGCACAACAGGGGCTGTTTTGTTTACTGTCCCCGGGGCATTTTTGCGATTGTTGATCTGTTTTTTCGAAGAAGATCAATCAAACATCCGAGTCACCCCGGTGGTCTCACGGAGAAATGACTTCGTGGCATGGGTCGCCTGACGAGGAACGGTCAGGTATTGCGGAGCATAGCCCAGAATCGCTCGTTGCTGAATTGTCATGTCGTCGCCCGCAATCACAGTGCCGTTGATACGAAGATCTCCTGCGAGCGTGACATCACCGGACGCATAAACAAGGCCTCGAATTTCAGGCAAGTACGTATCGTTCGTACTGGAATCTGTGCTGCCATTTTCGTCCGGCGAATTTGTGGGATTGAAGTTCACATTCAGTTCGCGTTCGGTCAGGCCGAAACGACTGAAGGAAAGAACGAGATCCCCATCGACGACCAGCGCGGGCATGCCAGGTTTTGCGGGACGCCACTGGATCGGTCCGCTGCCAACTCGTACCGTGCCTGTGTTCTTCAGAATCAATGTGCCCACAATCATGCAGTCGGAGATGGTGACATCATTGCCACCACAATCCAGCACATAAATGCCATTCGCATTGGAACTCACTGAAAACGGATTCGTACTGCTTGAAACAACTGTGCGATAAATCGCCTTGCCGGACGGGGCTGACGTAATCTTCATACTCACATTGTCGACTCGAAAATCCTGAGTTCCAGCCGACCCGTTGCCGTTGGTGCGGACCTTGAACTGAGCGGAGATCAGCCGGCCCGTCCAGGTCGGTGTGACGGTCGTTGAAATCGTCTGCAAGCTCGTGTAATAACTGCCTGCACCAATAGCGCCGGACGTCCAGCTGGCAGCCGTTGATGTTCCTGATGTTGTGGTCACAATCAGAGACAGTTCAAAGGTTGATGTTGATGAGCGAGGCATCACCGCGGCCGACAATTGCGTTTGAAGTCCTTTGCGAATAATTCCGGTCACATCATGGACGAGCCCACAGGATGAAACGGAGCGACTATCAACTTCGGCACACGATGAATTGCCAACGCCACCTGAGGAGTACGTCTCAAGCACGCCATCGGGAGCCGTCGTCCAGCCCTCGTGACCTCTTCCGAAGTCTGGATTAAGAATTGTCTCCACTGTTGTCGCCGAGGCATTCGGAATCTGACTACTCGCCACGGCGGTCCCCAGACTCACAATGTCGCTGAAGTCAGAATATGTCGGCAGGTCCTCCAAAGTCGCGCCTGTGGTGACTCGATGAAGAAATCCGGATGGCGAATCGGTATCGCCTGTCATAACGTCGCATCGGACCTTATTGATGCCACCCGTTGAGATCTGATCTTTGACTCCGATCCATCCCGGCCCCTCGACAGTAGCGTCGGTCACGCTCAGATCATCACCGCAGACAAGGTGAAACATCATCGATTGCCGTAGAGATGACTCTGCCAACAGCAGGCCGGAACTTTTCTGCACGGAGTTCCCAACATTACCGGTCGCCTCCAGCAGAACGGGCTCCGCGATGCTGTCCGCGAAGCTGGTATCCGTCGGGTCGGACGCAGTAACGCTCATCGTTCCCGCATTCGAATTCACTCCGGAGTACCAAGTGCCGGGAGTCTTTGAACTTCTCCATGCTGTCGAACCGGAAACATCCTTCGTGGCCAGAGCAATTCCCGATCGAGCAGACCAGCGGGCCGAGGTGGCATCTTTCATCGACGTGCCCTGTGTCAGATGCACATTCTGGACGATCAAGGCACCCAGACTGATGACGGAGATAATCGTGCCCGTAATCAATACGAGCAGCAGCAACGCACCGCGGCGTGTGACTGTTCGATCGAGTTTCAGGGCAGAGATTCTCATCGGAGGCGCTGTTCCTTCCACGAAAGCATCAAGGCTGGATCACGGCATTGGGGACAGCCGGTTGTTCGAAAACTCCGGCACGAAGAGTGTTGTCGGAATTCGTCAGCAGGGTCGACAAACGAGCGAGTTCTTTTCCGTTCTCTGTGACGACAATAGTCAGTCGACGGAGACCCGTATTGACGTTTCCCGCCACGGCCGTCGTCGGATTTGACGATGAGATGTTTTCCACAGTGACCGTGCGTGTCAGCGTCGACGCGCCTGTCAGGGCGACACCGCTGCGGGATTTTGGTTGCTCAGACCAGTTGTGATAATCATCCATATCATCAAGCTGATCGCGGCGAGTCACAGTCGAAGTGTCGCCGGTGTCTTTTCCAATCGTGCCTGCGGAGCCCGGTCGATCAGGATCAAACCAGCTCAGACATGACAGTTCAATCAATAACTGTTCCGCCAGAAACAACGCTCGGACACGATTTTCAGAAAACTTGTGAGTCTGAAACGACGCGGACAGTGACTTGAGCGAACCGACTACCAGCAGCCCGACAATTAATGTGGCCAGAGCAGTCTCGGCGAGTGTGAAAGCAGATCGGCACGCGTTGCCTGATGATCGATCGCGATGGCCAATGGTGGCGAACCAGTCCTGTTGTCGAATCTTCATGGCAGCACGGTCTCCGTCGTTGTCAGAGAGCGTGTCAGCACTTTGCAATAATCGAACTCACAGGAATTGCCACTGGCCTGCACCTGCACCGTTGACGCAAGAGCCGGTGTCTGGATCAGGGACAAGCGGCAGGTTGTCAGCAGGATTCCGTTCACCCAGACCGCGACGGATTCTCGAACGGGATTGACAACGAGCCGAATCTCCTGACGCGACGAATTCAGCATGGGGAACTCCTCGCGTTTAACAAATGTGTTTGTCGATGTCTCTTCGTAAACAATCAGAGTCTGCGTGCCGTTCGACTGCAAAGTCAGTGTCGCCAGAACGGAGATGCTGTCGCCGCCTGCAGATTTCAGAGCGGCTGCTCGAAGCATCACACTGCCTGTCGAGGAGGTTGTATCTCGACTGCTGACCGCAATCTCAGTCTGGACGCCTGCGGGAATTGCGGCTGGCAATTGGATGGCCTGATTGGTGGCTGTCCAGAGCCCTCCTGAAACGGCTGACGAATTGCCGGAGCCGGTCGAGCTCAAGGTCCAGTCTGCAGATCCATTGAAATTGCTGTCGCCAGCAATGGAGTAGGTAGAAAAGTCCGTCTCCGCCAGAATAGTGGCATCCAGTGGCTTGTTCAGAAGCTCTGCGGCTGCATACATCGGAGTGCCACCCAATGCCGAGGCGGCCAGTCGCAATTCCGCCATCTGAAATCGTCGAATTGGTTCATCCTGATCAATGTGAGACTTCGGGCGAATACGGCCATACACTCTGTACACAAGGCTGCGTTGGCCAGCGGGACGCAGCCACTGTGAGGTGGATTCGTCGGTGCCCAGATATCCTGACACACCCGTGGTTTCGCGGACCGGCAGCAGCAGTTCGTTGTAGCCTGACTGATAGGTAAATGTCATCGCAACGTTTTGCGTGGCATCCAGCCACGGCAGGCCCGACATTGAAATGCTGGTCCAGCTTCCGGACGACGAGACAAGATTAGGATCCCGACTTTCCGAATAGAGAACATCATGAGTCGGCAGGCCATCGTCCGTGGCTCGATTGAGTTCAAATCGGTACGAGTTGCCGCCCCAGGAATACAGCCGGGCCGCGTAGAATTCGACTCGTGTAATTTGCCATTCGTCGCCAGCATCCGGTTTTGCCGTCGACAGAAACAGTGAAGGCGCAATCAACTGTCCGTACGCATTCGAGGAGTCCACGTATTCCCAGCTCAGACTTGATGTCGAGGTCTGCTGGCGAAACAGCAATTCGCTTGTCGGTGCGGATGGTTGCGGGATCTTCTGCGTCTCCCCGCGAATGCTAAGGGCCAGATTGAAATCGGTAACGTCTTCACAGATCGGAACTGCGGTTCCGCCGTTCACGGAACGAAGCAGACTATCGCCGACGGCTCCCGACCAGGAATAATTTACAATGTCCCCTTTTCCGCTGCGGTCAGCATCGGTTGTCAACATTCGAATCGAACGCGGACTGCGATCAATGATTTGCGTGGCGAAACGAAGATCTTCCTGAATCACTCTCAAGCTGCGGCCCGAATCCAGACTGACCGCCGCCGCCGCATCCGGCCGTAGACTTCGCGTGGCAATATTCAGCGCTGAACCGAGGCTGACCATGAGCAGGCCTGAGACACTGACGGAGATCAATAGCTCCGGCAGAGTAAAAGCAGGACGAGCCATTGATGCCGGCCGAGACTTCGGTTCCCCGGTTTCAGGGTGATGGAACGTTTGTTTTTGGTTTGTGAATTTTCGCATGCGATTACTCCACCAGAATACGGCCGGTGGCCGCATCCACTGTGGTTCGCCCGGTCGCAGATCCGGATGCGAGATTGATCACCAGATTCTCCGCGAAAACTCCTGCACCGTTGATCGTCAAAGTCATCGTGTCGACCGATGTCCTGGTGCTGCCCTTGAGCAGGGACGTGATTTGGCTGTTCCACGGATCGGCATCAATTCGGATGGTTTTCAGGACGGTCGCAGTGCCGCCCCGCCTGGCGGTGATCGTATACACATTGCGGAGTCGATCGATGGAGAACGTGACCGATGAACTCGTCGTCAACGCTTCCTGTTGAGCCGCTTTGAGGTCGGTCTCAATCAGTGTGCGAACGGATCCTACGGAATGCTTGTTAAGCTGCGATGTGAGTCGAGGTGCAGCGACGGCGGCGAGAATACCCATGATCAGCAGCACCATGGTCAGCTCGATCAGCGTCAGTCCGTTGCGGTACAAGAATGAATTTGCCTTCGCCCTGGCAGGAGTAATCGCCGGCGTCGCAGGATTCAGAATTATGCCACGGGTCAGCAACATCGAGGTCAACCAAGGATCAGGGCGCACTCCGGTCGGTCGTGAGAAACACTTGAAAAAGTAGGTCGCGTTCTCGCCCTGCGACGGTTCGAGCCTATGATTCGGTCAATTCACGGTTCGGCTTTTTGGCACCTGCTCGGCTTATGCTGGCGAAACATGCTGAATTCACGGCTGAATAATCACTTTTCCCCAGCGTTTCCTCAAAATCGTCATGTCCGGAACCCAATCCCCCTCTGCGACTGACGCCGTCAACGTAGCGTCTGTTGAGCTTTCTGCGGAGGCCGCAGCCCGGATCCAATCTCGCTGCATGTTGCTCGGATTGTTCGCGGCCATGACTTACTCGGTGGCCAATCTGGCCTTGCGAGGACTCTCCAAGACGGACGGCGGAACGGGTTGGGATATGTGGGTGGCGGGCACGAAAGCGTTCCCGACATTCGCCGTGGCGATCTTCCTGTTTACTCGGCGACGCTTGAATGGGTTGACGACCTTTCCCGAATGGAGTCTCGTCTGGCCGATCGCCATCGCGGCACTGTTCAATCAGCTGGGAGGCAACTTCGCTTTTCAGATGTCGCTGCGAGCCATCGGTCTGGCAATCTCGGTGCCCATCTGTTTCTCAACGATCATCTGCAGTGGCGCGATCATGGGAAGAATCATCCTGAAGGATAAGGTCTCGGTTCGAACCGCGATCAGCATCGGACTGATGATTGCATCGATCGCGTTTCTGTCATCTTCGGCGACATCCCGAGAGTCTGATAAACCCGAGACGGTGGCCACGGCGGCATTAAGCGTTCCCGCTGGTGTTGCGCTGTCGATGTTTTCGGGAATCTGTTACGGCGTGACAGGCGTCTATATTCGACGAGCGGTCCGATCGCATATGCGGGTTGAGGCGACTCTGTTTCTTTTCAGCGCCGCCGGTTTTCTGGTGCTGTGTCCAATCAGTTTATGCATCCTGCCGCTGTCGACGATCGCTGCAATTACTCCCAAAGAATGGCTGACGATCGCAACGGCCGGGACCTTTAATGCGATCGGCTTCTACGCGATTACTCACGCCATGCGTTTCCTGACCATCAGCCGGGCGAACGTCATTAATGCCTCGCAGAACGCTTTGTGTGCCGTCGGGGCGGTGTTCCTGTTCGGCGAGCAGATGAATATCATCGGAATCATCGGCTTCGGACTCACCATTGCTGGTCTGCTGGCTCTGGATCGTCGGTGATACCCGCAGGACATCGCTTAACGTCAAGCCGCAGGCGAATGCGTTTGTTGTGTTCTCACCTGATTCACGGCGATATCGAGACTTAGGGACGGTCCAGGAATAAGTTCCGGATTTGTCGTTTAACCGTCAGCCGAAGGCGTACGCGTCTTCTCTTGCGGAGTACGCCTTCGGCTGACTGTTAAACAAGGATTCTATTACGGGACTGTTCCTTAATGAGCGGAATGGCGCAAGTGCGATGTCAGTGCTGACACCGCTGTTTGGATATTCAGTCCAACCGGCCTGCGACGGGCAGGAACGCCCATCCTACGCGACAATTGAGACTTCGCGAAGCACAGGACACCAACGGCTACCGGGCCGCATGATGAACGATGTAAACACCGTCGGCTGAAGCCAACGCTACGATCGACGAACGTACGATCGACGATGTTACGGATCGATGACGCTACGGGACTATGCCGGGCTCTGCATCACTTCGCGCTTCCACGCGATGATGTCGTCCAGAATCTGATCCAGAGTCGTCACAGGCTTCTGTCCGATCGTCTCGTACAACCGATTCACATTCGGAACTCGTCGCTGCACATCTTCGAAGTCTTCACTATAGGCCTGAGCATACGGTACGAACTGCACCTCGACGTTTGGATTCGTCTTCGCGATCACTCGCTTGGCCAGTTCCAGAATGGAAACCGGCTGGTCGCTGCCAATGTTGAAGACTCGTCCTTCCGCGGTCTCCGTCGCCATCAGTTTTGCGATGCACTGAGTGATCTCGCGCACATGCGCGAAGCAGCGGACCTGTGAGCCATCATCGTAAACAATGACCGGTCCGCCGCGTAATGCCGCTTCGACAAATCGCGGGACGACCATGCCATAGTTACCAACCTGACGTGGACCAACAACGTTGAAGAAGCGACCAACGGTGATACCGAGTCCAAACTTCTTGTGATACGCCAGTGCAAGGAACTCATCAATGGCTTTTGAACAACCATAAGCCCAGCGAGGTCGGCTGGTTGGGCCGAGATGCAAGTCATCGTCCTCAACCCACGATTCCCCCGGATGCTTACCGTAAACTTCGCTGGTTGATGCCAGAAAGAACTTCTTGACGGAGCCCTGAACTGCCAGACGCAGCAGTTGGTCAGTCGGATAGATATTCGTTTCAATGGTTCGCACGGGATCGTCGGCGACGAGTTTCACACCGACAGCGGCGGCGAGATGAAAAATCATATCCACGCCATGGACCGCTTCACTCAGTGCGACAGGATCGGTGATGGAACCATTGCGGATTTCGAGGCGGCTGTTGTGCTTCACGGCATCCAGATTATGAGCGCGGCCGGTGGACAGATTATCCAGCACCACCACGACATGACCCTGACTCAGCAGGAGTTCTGTCAGGTGACTGCCAATAAAGCCAGCTCCGCCTGTAACCAAACACTTCGCCATCTTTGCCGCTGTCCTTTCCTGTTCCACCGGATCGCCGGGCGGTTATCGCCAACCGCGATTTCGGATGCTGAGACGATACCAGCAACACCGAGCTGAAGCGACTGAATGGCGAATCCGCAATGCGATTGAAGGCGGGTTTCCTGCTGCAGCACTGCCAACACGATTCTCCGGCAGGACCGTCGTGCCACGAAATGCCCACGAGTTCCGGCTATTTGCAGCGGTTGGCGTCGTCCACATAATCTTTACGACCGTTACGTTCAGAATTCTGATCATAATCGTTAAACAAGTCGTAAACGTTACGATGCGCACAACCAGAACTCGTGGTACCGAAGAATCCGGGACCAATGCTCCTATCTCGTTGTCCCGAAACAGTTTGCGATGAGGATCCGGCTGTAACGATTGTATCGATTTCTCCTCTGGCACGGGCTGTGCTAATTGTTCCTGACGTTGTGACGTTAACGGTTGCAACAGTTGTGAGGAATGAGAGAACGGTCCTGGCTGCCACTTACAGAGAGCCATCCAGGGCTGTCCCGAGAGAGACATTCCCTCGCACTGCAACCCGCTCCGTTCAC
>JBPOIW010000016.1:0-26615 GCA_052034165.1 Planctomycetota bacterium
CTGACATGGAAGAAATCCTTCCGGCAAGACAAGCCAATATCTCGCAGCATCTTGCTGTGCTGCGGAATGCCAGGCTTGTGGACTATGCTCAGGATGGAGTTCTGAAATGCTACTACCTCTGTCGCCCAAAACTGGTGAAGGAACTTCTCGCTCTGATTGGGCGTGATGAACCCATGGTGACTCGAACGGCCGCAGAGATTAAAGCCGACAAGGAACGAATGGCAGCAATTAGTGAGTCATCCCGGTCTGGAGTGGCGTCGGCCTCAGAGACCAGCGGCGTCAAGCGGAAGTCGAGAGCCAGATGAACAGGCAGATCTACCTAGATTACAACGCCAGCACACCGCTCGCTCCGGAAGTGGCCGAGGCTATGCGGCCTTTTTTAAGCGTGGCCTACGGAAATCCCTCCAGTCTGCACTGGGCGGGAAGTCCTGCTCGCGATGCTGTTGAGAAAGCCCGCTCTCAAGTCGCGGCCCTGCTCTGTTGCGACGCAACCGAAGTCATCTTCACTTCCGGAGGAACAGAAGCGAACAATTACGCGATCAAAGGGGCGTTCTTCTCGGCGAAGGATCGAGGGGCTCCATTTCACATCATAACCAGTTGTATCGAACATCCGGCTGTGCTGGAGCCTTGTCGATTTCTGCAGGCACTAGGCGCCGAGATTACTCTTCTGCGGGTTGATCGTTTTGGTGTCGTCGATCCTGACGATGTGCGACGTGCAATTCGTCCACACACTCGGCTGATTACCATCATGCATGCCAACAACGAAGTCGGCACCATTCAACCCATCGGGTCGATCGCTGCGATAGCCCGAGACCATGGAATCCCGTTGCACACGGATGCCGCTCAATCGGCTGGTAAGGTCTCCGTCGACGTTGAGTTATTGTCTGTTGATCTGCTTTCGATCGCTGGGCATAAGCTCTATGGGCCAAAGGGAGTCGGTGTCCTGTTTGTTCGTGAAGGAGTTCCGCTGGAGCCGTTGCTGCATGGAGCCGGGCACGAATCCGGTCGGCGAGCTGGCACGGAAAACATCCTTGAGATCGTCGGTCTGGGCGCAGCCTGCGAAGTGGCAGACGAATGTGTTGACCGTGGTATGGTGCGACAATTGCGGGACGAGTTCTGGGAGAGGCTTCGGGATGAGTTTGGTGACCGCATCGTTCTCAATGGTCATCCTGTCGATCGGCTCCCTAATACACTAAATGTCAGCTTTCTGGATCACGCCGGGTATGATGTTCTTGCTCAGCTTCCGAGCATTGCTGCATCAACAGGATCGGCGTGTCATGCTGGAGCGGCAACGATGAGTCCTGTGCTCGCCGCGATGGGAGCGTCATTCGAGGTCGGTCGGGGCGCTGTGAGATTCAGCTTTGGACGAATGACGACAGGTGATGACATCAATGCGGCGATAGACCTTCTGGCAGGCATTCAAAGAACAGATGGAAAACGAAACATGAAGCCACTATCACAATACACACCGGACGAGATCAAAACTGCAGTTGCAGAACGATACAGCTCCGTAGCTACCAGTCCTGATGAGAAGTTTAATTTTCCGGTCGGGCGAAAGTTCGCCGAAAGCGTCGGGTACGTGGCAGCGGTACTGGACAGCTTGCCGCGGGGAATGTGGGAATCATTCACAGGTGCCGGTAATCCGCAGGCGTTCGTCGATGCGAGGCCGGGAGAAACGGTGCTGGATCTTGGATGCGGAGCAGGACTGGACCTGTATCTGTATTCTCAAAAGGTTGGCCAGACGGGAAAGCTTTATGGGCTCGATCTTTCGGCGGACATGCTGAGCAAAGCTCGGCGTAATCTCCTTGAAATGGGCGTTGCAAACGTCGAGTGGCTCAATGCTCCGGCGGACCGGATTCCATTTCCAGACAGTTCGGTCGATCTGGTGACCGCCAATGGAATCTACAATCTGTCGCCGGACAAGGATGCGGTCATGCGAGAAGTTGCACGCGTTCTGAAACCCGGTGGTCGTACGATCTTCGCGGAAATTGTGCTGAAGAGTGAATTGCCGAACGAAGTACGCAGTGAAATCAAAGACTGGTTCAGATGTATCGGCGGGGCGCTCGTGGAAGGAGACTTCCTGCAACGTCTGGTAGCCAACGGCCTGACAAACCCGGAAATCCTTTGGCTTGGTCGCAATTCGAGAACAGGTCACGAACTTTCAAACTGTGCCGTTATTCGGGCAGAAAAGGGCAGATCATGAAACGGCCTTCGGTACGAAGTCTGAGACTGTGGTCTATGAAAGCAGTCTAGCTGGCATGTCTCCCCCACGGTGTTGTGGCTCCCATCGCAAACGCGCAAGTACAGGTTGACGGCATTGATCAGTATTGCTCCATGCATAAGACAATCATAGAGCAGCAGGGACGCATCACACGGGAGTTTTTGTTGCAGAGACGTCACTTCTTTGGCGTAGGTGCTTTTGAGCGACGCAAGGGTGAGATCTCAATCTTTGACAGCAAGGCGGTCGTTACGTCGTTGGCAGTGATGGCATGCCCGTTATCTTCAATGACCTCGCTGTTTTTTGTTGCAGGCAGCACTGTTCGTTGGAGGGCAGGTAACGGAATCACAGGAAGTCATGCTGCGTGAGGCAATTGATATCGAGAAGTTTGATCAGACACTTGCTGAGCAGGCAACAAAACGGGGTATCGATACCTACAAGCCCTTCATGTTTTCGGTCGAGTGCAAATCTCAGAAAGTTCAACAGAAATTAATCAATGGAACATGCCACATCGAATGAGCGAATCTGACTGATGATTAGCCCTTCTTGGAATGGCCCGCGAACGCACCTCTTCGACGCTCCGGTGGTCACGACCGATGTTGCGAACGAGAGTTCGCTTCGCTACTCCGGTCCGACACCCCGGAGTGTGTCCAGTCGATGTGACAGGAGCAGTTTGCCCGAACAACACGAGCCGGATAAAAAGCGGCCATGTGATCCGATCTTTTTAAACATCCATCCGGCGATTGAATTTCTTGGCTCAAACCTTTGGCACCTGCTGAGTAATGCAGTGAATCCCTCCTCCGCCTTCGCCAAGAACGGTGCCGTCGATACCGATAACTTCGTAGTCGGCGAAGACTTCGCGGAGAATGCCAATTGGGCGTTCGTCTTCTTCACGACGAGTGGTGATGGGGACAAGAATGCATTCGTTGCCGATGTAAAAGTTCATGTGCGATAGTTCTGAGTCCAGCGGAAGTTCAATCACTTCCAGCTTGCGGCCTTTTGCGTCAGTCGTCTCCTTCAGACGACGCTTGGCATCCTGACAAATTTCGTAGTTTACGTCGTTCTTATCCTTCGTCATGTGCAGAAGGACGACTCCTGGCTCTGCGAACGCCGCGATGCCGTCGATGTGACCGTCCGTCACGGGGTCCGGTTCCAGACCTTTGCCCAGCCAGATAACTTTTGACGTTCCCAGCGAATCGTTCAGCATCTTCTCAACCTTCGCCCGATCATTGGCAGAGTTGCGGTTCTTGTTCAGCAGACATTGCTCGGTCGTCAGCACAGTGCCTTCACCGTCAACGGCGACGGCTCCACCTTCCAGCACCAGGTCAATCGGATAGAGCGGCATGTTGAGATGTTTACCCAGCCGCCCTTTGAGCAGCGAGTCATCGCTGTACGGTGGAAACTTGGCTCCCCAGCCGTTGAAGGTGAAGCCTGCGATTCGCCGTTCGCCCTTGCCGTTGACGAGGACCATTGGGCCAGAATCGCGAGCCCAGCCATCGTTAACGGCGAACTCAACGATTTCAATTTCTTTGCTGAACAACTTCTGAGTGTGCTTCCGCTCGCTCGGATGAACGACCATCAGCACGGGCTCGTATTCGCTGAGCTTGTTCGCGACGTCCGCCCACTGGCCTCGCACATCTTCTAGTGGAATGCCGTAGTCTTTCCAGTTCTGTGGTGGCGGCATAACCATGATCGTATACTCGTGCTCTTCCCATTCGGCCGGGAATCGAAATCCATCCGCAACCGGCGTTGAGCCTGTCAGCAACTTGGTGCCTGTCGATTTGTAGTCCGGCATGGCAGAGATTTTCTTGTCGTCAGCAGAAAGTGAACGGAATGGCCCAGCCATGGCGGCCGCGGCACAGATGGTTTGGAGAAGGAATTCTCGACGGTCCATTGTGGTGTCTCGTTATGTGACTGCGGAAATGAAAGTGACGCTGGTGAGCGGGGGATGTCAATCGCCTGATAGAACCCGGTGCGTCAATCTCCTGATCGAATCGCTTGACCGGAATCCCTGGCAGAACGAATCAGAGGACTTACGTTCCCGCTCGCCCAACAACTGAAATGTGTTTACACCTGCAAAGCCTCAAGTGACTGAGCAAATAATCCATCCAGACTTAACAAATCCAACTCCTTCGCGGCAAGTTCTGACGCATCATAGATCGTCGCGGGGTCTCGGTGAAACGACGCATCCAACGGAGCCACCAGCGTTCCTTCCGCTCGATTGGCGACTCGATTCCAGCGGTAGAGGCTTCCGTTTGGAGTGACGAAGTACCAGTCGTCGTTACCCATCATCCATTTCTCCCCGCGACCGCCCCAGTTTTCGAACAGCTTACCGGTTGTCCTCAATCCAAACTGTTGATCGGCCGCGGCCGCATTCATCAACAATTCGTTTGGTGAAGTGGCACTGATGGCTGATGTGCCCGACGTCGTCGAAGCTGGTTGATTCGATGACGCAGTAACTGTCGCCATCATCAATGGCTGGTCGTTCGTCACGCAATGCACCGCGCCACCGTTGAACCACAGTTCGCGAGTATCGGTCATGATCACTTCACGACCGGGGAACAGCTTCTGCAACTGCAGCTTGGCGCTATTGTCGAACTGAGCATTGCCGTAACTGGATGCCACGACGACTCCATTTGCCACAAGAAAATTCGTGTAGTTGGCCGCGAGCCGTTCGCCTCGATACTGCACGTAACCGGGGATGTCCAGTCGCACAACGTTGAAGCCGGCGGCTCCAATGATGGCGGCTGATTTCTCGAACAACGCCGCATCCGGGTCGTTCTGATTCGCGTAGCGGCTCACGACAACGGTGTTCTCATTCACGAAGCGAGCGATCCCGTCGACGTGTCCGTCAGTGAGGTCACCGGCGGTTTGCCCCTCCAGCCAGACCACTTTTGACACGCCGAACTTATCCTTCAACACCGTTTCCAGCTGGCTGCGACTCATGGTTGGGTTTCGTTGATGCAGAACCGTCCAGGACGTTATGACGGTGTCTTTGCCATTGAATTCCAGCGTCCCTTTTTCCAGCACAACATCGACTTTTTCGTATCCAACGCTTTCGATCCTCGCGACATGCTGCGGCACCGCGTCGTCCTTTCGAGACGGCCCGCCATCGCCGCCCCAGCCGTCGAAGCCCCAGTCCTGCACGGCCATTTTCCTGGCGCCTGTGGAATCTGTTTGCTCAACCCAGATCGCTCCGTTGTCGCGCATCCAGCTCCAGTCGTACGGCATGATCTGGAATTGCACGTTGTTCAACGGCACGCCTTGCTGAGTCAGAAACTGGGTCGCTTCGGTCTTCGCCGACTGACTTTCCACAACCAGATTCACCTGCTCGGTGCGTTGCAGAGCTTTGATGATCCCGGCGAAGTTGTCACGGTAAGATCGCTCTTCACCTTTGGGCCATTGCATCCATGTCGAATCGTGACGCTCCCATTCGGCTGGAACTCGATTCTTCACGCTGCTCGCGGCAGGTTCATCGACAAGCTGATTTCGTCCCGTACCTCCGTTGAGCACGTCATCACCCGGACCGCCATTGAGGTAGTCATCTCCGTCGTCGCCAAAGATGCGATCTTTGCCAGCGTTGCCGCTAAGCCGATCATTACCGCGTCCGCCGTAGATCGTGTCGTTGCCGGAACCTCCGACGATGACGTCATTACCATTATCGCCGCGCAGCATGGTCGGCGTTGTGATTTTTCTGGCCGACTCATCAATCTGGATATGATCGTTCCCAGCGCCGCCGGAAATCTGGATCGACTTCACATCGGCCGCGTAGTGCTCATCGACGATCCGGCCGTTGATTTCCGCCAGCAGCACTGACGGATCGACGTCATCCCGAGCCACATAGATTTCATCATTGCCATTGGTGCCGGTGATGTTCCATGCTCCGTTCGCCGTCAAAGTGGCCGCCAGCAACTGACGAGTTTCCAAAGATTCCAAGGCACAGCGATTCCCGGCGACATGGTTTCGTCGTCGATTGTTTCCGAACAGAGAATTGAAGAGTGTCATCGGTCGTCTCCAGAAGTGTGACTTGAGAATCATCGCTGCCACATCAGCAACGTGTCCGAATCATGCACTTCTTCGACGATCTCGGCGTTTCCGTCCGTGCTGCGGATGTTTCCATTTGTGCTTTTGCGGGAGTCGGCGAGCGGGGAACGTGAGCCGACGTGAGTCCCCGATTCCTGGTGCCGCCCACAAACAGAGGATTGACAACTACTGCTCGCCGTGGATAACTGCCTCACAGGGGAACGACAGGCAGGCAGATCTCAATGTCCCAGCGGCCGTCCGGAGTAAGCTGTCCGTCGGAGAAATACCGTTCAAATCGAGGACCATCCGCTGGCAGATAGCCGCTGCGAGGCAGCCAATGCCGCATCAGGCGAGTCCACGGCAGATCAAAGTCGTGTTGTATGACGTCGCATCGAAAAATGGCGTAGCGACCGGCAGGAATGGATTGAGTATTCATGCCAGCTCCGGGCCAGATGCCGTCGTCGAGCTGCAGGCACACATCGAAGCGACACTTGTCGTTAGGCGTTATATCAGAATCATCCCACGGGATACCGAGATATCGATCGTCCACATGCAACTGCCGAGCTGCTGCCCATCGCTGCAATTCGTCAAACGTCGCCTGCACTCCGCGATCGTTGTAGGATCCGAAATGTCGCCGGTATGCGATTCGAACTTCCGGCAGAGATCTGACGATGACATTGAGATCAGAAGTCGAGGATTCCAATGAAGCAGAAATCATCTGAGCTGAATCTGGCGTCTCTTGTTCGTCTCGCGGCACTTCCCTCGAATCAGCATGTCGCTGTCGATACTCGGTAGGTGAAACGTCGAAGTGCTTGCGAAAGGCCTTCGCGAAATTCTGTGAACTTGAATATCCAAGTTCCATCGCGAGGCTTGTAATGTCTTCATGAGGCCGAAACACTAGATGCCGCGCCGCCGTCTCCAGCCGAATTCGCCGAGTGAAATCCGCGACTGTCTCTCCAACAATCGCATGGAAAAGCCGCTGAAAATGAAACACCGAAAACGGAGCTGCCGCCGCAATCTCTGCGACCGTCGGACTGGTCGACAGATTCGCATTGATGAAGTCGATCGCTCGACAGATCCTGTGTTTGTATTCCGCATCCGAATGCATGGGCATTGCTGGTCCAATCAACATGTCACTGAAGACAGGTGGGGTGAATTCGCCCAATGAAACAAAACGCAAACAGGCGATAGTTGTGTCTCAAGCACAGCCACGCTCGGGAGTGACATGCATAAGAACAAATCCACGGCTGATCATAAAGTGTCCGCTGATGCTCTCGTCGAGTCTAGTCGAGAGCCTGTTCGCGAAATTTTTGCATTGACGAAGCTGGACACGGAAGGTGTCTTGCACGCTCCGGTCCGACACGCTGATGTCACATCAATCTGATCTCCGGCATCGCTCGCATCTCATTCCGATGCGATGTCAAAACGACGACACCAACCGGGTATTGTTAGTCGCACGAACGTCGCTCGGTCGATCAAACCGGCGCGCGCTGCACCGCCGAAATTCCAACGACAACTGCCCATCGGCGTGGCCTTGTTGGGTATGCCATTTCTGCCTTCGGGACGCGTCCGTCCTGATGTCCTGGCCAGTGAACTTCCGCAGACCCGCTGCGATCGCTTCCAGCACCCGCACGCGCTGCCACCAGATTCTCCAGCTTCCTGGAAAAGCACAGCGAGGGCCGCGTGAACCGCTTCAACAGCGCGGAAGTCGTCAGGTTGACCCGTTCAACGTGCGAGGTGTCGATCGTCACCCGCCTGCGGGTTGTTCCCGTTCGTCGACTCGCAACTGGAAAATGTCCGGGCGGGAATAATGGCCAACGACGTCCAGGTCGAACTTCCCTTTCACAATGTTGGTCAGGTCGATTTCGGCGGTCAGGATTTGTTCTGATCCATAGGCTGGGCCTGCCAGTAGGTCACCGAATGGAGAAATGATGCAGCTACCGCCACGAATGAGCGGCGTTCCGCTGAGGGCTGGCTGGAGTTCATCGGGCAGATACTGACAAGCGGAGAGGACGAAACAGCGCCCTTCGCAGGCGACATGTCGCATGGTCGAGATCCAGGTGCCGCGATCATCGACTGTGGGAGCACAATAAAGCTCAATCCCCTTGGCGTACATCGCTGTCCGCAGGAGCGGCATGTAGTTCTCCCAGCAGATGACGGCCCCGAGCTTTCCGTATGGGGTCTGCAGAACATTGAGGGTTGAACCGTCGCCGCAACCCCACAGGGCGCGTTCCAGCGCCGTCGGCATCACCTTGCGATGCTTCGCGAGATAGTCGCCCGTCGGACCGAAGAAGACCGCCGTGCAGTACAGGGTGCCGCCACTTCGTTCGATCACGCCGCAGACGAGATAAAGCTGGTTCTCGCGAGCCACGTTCGCCAGGAATTCGATTTCTGGTCCGGGAATCTCGATCGCGCTCTCAAAGTAGCGTTGAAACTCTTCGCGACCTTCGGTCGTACGCCGGCCCAGACTGATTCCAAATTGGCTTCCCTTGGGATAGCCGCCGACGAAGGCCTCGGGAAACACGGCCAATTGCGCTCCTGCGGTGTGCGCCTCGGCGGCGAGTCCGGCGAGTTTCTCCAGGGTCAGTGGCGTGTCGAACAGCACCGATCCGGCTTGAACAACACTGACAGTCACACGCCGCTTATTATTCGTCATGGCCTGGCCTTCCCCCTTCGCTACCCATAGAGTCGTCGGTGGTTTGTTCGTGGTGCGATCTGGAGATCCCGAACGCACGCAGGCGCGAGGCCAGCGTGCCCGGGTTGACGCCGAGCAATTCCGCCGCGCCGCCTGATCCCGAGACTTTCCACTTCGTGTGCTTCAGGACGGCAATCAGATTGTCGCGTTCCAAACTGCGGATTTCCTGTTCAGTCAGGATTCGTGGTGCCGTCGCGGCCCGTTTGCGTTCAGGCAACAGTCCGGAACCCTGTAGTGACAAATGGCGAAAATCCATCTGCTGTGGAGATGCCTGCGAGAGGAGTGTAATCACGGCGCGTTCAATTACATTCCTTAATTCTCGAATGTTGCCGGGCCAGGAGTAGGCATTCAATTGTTCGATTTGATCGCGCGTCAGACGAGGCTCCTTCACGCGGTATTTCCGACAGTACAGGCCAAGGAAATGCTGCGCCAAAACGGTGGCGTCTTCGGGACGAGCGGCAAGCGGCGGAACATCGATCGGGAATATGTTCAGCCGAAAGAAGAGGTCTTTCCGAAAACGACCATCGCGTACGTCGTTCGCCAGATCGCGGTTGGTCGCTGCGATCACTCGGACGTCGACATGCGTGGTTCGTTCGTCACCCACCCGTTCGAATGTCCCCTGTTCCAGCACCCGTAGTAGTTTCCCCTGCATTTCGAGCGGAATCTCGCCCACCTCGTCGAGCACCAACGTCCCGCGGTCAGCCAACTGGAATCGGCCGATGCGATTCTGGGTCGCCCCGGAAAACGAGCCCTTTACGTGACCGAAGAACTCACTTTCGAAGAGATCGCGTGGAATCGCGGCACAGTTGACGGTAACCATTGGTTGTCGTGCCCGTCGGCTTTGCTCATGGATGGCACGAGCGACCAGTTCCTTCCCCGTGCCAGACTCTCCCTGGATCAGTACCGTGGCGTCCGTCGGTGCGACCAGACTGATCCGACTTCGCAAGTTTTGTACCGCCGGACTGGTGCCGACAATTTCACCATCGGATTGAACTTCCTTCATCGCGCTGCGCAGGTATTCATTTTCTGTTTCCAACTGACGCCGCAATTCCTGAATTTCGGCGAACGCCCGGCTATTTGAAATGGCGATGGCCGCGTGGTCTGCAAAGGCCCGCAGCCAGGCCAGATCGTTGTCGCTTGGGGACTCACGCGTAAAGACGGCCAGCACGCCCAGTAACTGGTCCTGATGAAGCAGCGGTTGCCCGATCAGTCCGCGAATCCGTTCACTCTGGATCCACTCCGGTTTGGCAATCCAGTGCGAGTGTTCATCGATCTTCTTTTCTTCCACGGGTTGGCGGGTTTCGGCGATATGTCCGATCTTGCCGTAGCCGAACGGCATCCGAGCAAATGCACCGTTGATATTCGACCAGTTCCGTCCGGCTAGTGAGCGGCCAGCGCTGGCCGTCAGTTGCAAACATCCGGACCGGGTGGCGCACATTTCGGGTTCGCGACAGGCCGCACATTTGCTTTTCGGAATCACCAGCCAGACGCGCGCCAGGGCTGCGCCGCAATGTTCCGACAGTCCGTTCACCAGGACGTTGAGGACGTCCTCGGCCGAATACTGCTGCGACATCGCCAGCAGCACGTGCCGACAGTCCTCGGCGGTGATCAATTGTTTTGTTGCCACGTTCGTGAAAATCCACAAATCAGCTCGTTATAAATCACGCATTTGTGATTTTACACGAATGCGGGTCCGCGAGCCATATGGATGCAACCCCATCTCTTGCAATGGGTTGCAGATTGTCATCTTGCTTGGTCTGCCGTTTGCTTTCTCCCGATTCAATGCCGCCTTTTCACCGAACTTCCTTGAGTGGGATGTTGTGATGGATGCCCTGACACGAATTGCCACCGCGCTTCGCTTGCGCTGCCCCCGCTGCCATGACGGCAAACTCTTCGTCGGCCTGCTGAAGATGAGTGACCACTGTCCGGCGTGCGGACTCAAGCTGGAACCGGAGCCTGGGTTCTACCTGGGTTCGATCTACGCGAATTATGCCCTGACGGTCCTGATCACAACGGTCAGCTTCGTACTACTCGTGTTCGGTGCCGGGTTCAGTAAGGACCAGGTGATCTGGGGATGCCTGGCCTTCTCCCTTCTGTTTCCTCTCTGGTTCTTCCGGTACGCACGCAGCCTCTGGCTGTCGTTGATGTACCAGGTCAACTCCAGCGATTTCACCACCCCCGGCAGACCCGAAACAGCAGGCCCCACTGGCGCATCGAACCCATCACGAATCACGACCGAGCAGTCTATTGCCCCACATTTGACTTCTGCCCAACCGGAAACGGTGGCCAGGGTTTAGTTCTTCACTCCAGATGAAAGAGTTCAGCCATGAGTACTTCCGTTTTAGAAATGCCCCCCGCTCAGGAACAAATGGTGGTCGAGGCCCGCGATATGTCAGACGTGGTGCGGGATCCAGACGCAGGCGTCAACTTCACCGAGGACGAAGTCAATTCGTTTCATCGCGATGATGCAATGACCGCCGGAATGATTGCGGCGATCCTGGGAATCGCGTTCACGGTGCTGCTCGGCCTGGTGATCAGCGTCGCCGTCTGGACAGCGATGGTCACAGGTTGATGCGAATGCGACGAATGCGACACCACATCAATCGGTCTGAGCAGATCGTGCGGCAACGCCGACATGCGATGACGACTCTAAATCTAAAGCAGGCTGCGAATGAACACCGACAAGTTAGCCCCTGACCGTCCCGCCTCACCGAGCAAGCTGGAAGCCGCCAAGATCGCCAGCGAGTTTCTGCGCGGGTCACTGGCCGAGGAACTCAACACCGAACCACCGTCATTCTCGGCCGGTGCCGAATCGATCATCAAACATCATGGGATCTATCAGCAAGACGATCGAGATCGACGTCGTGCCGGCGAGCGGCAATACAGCTTCCTGGTCAGGACTCGACTTCCCGGCGGAGTGCTGACGGGAAGGCAACTGCTGGCGGAACTGCATCTGTGCGATGAACTTGGTGACGGCACCTTGCGAATCACAGATCGTCAGGGGTTGCAGTTGCATGGTGTCCTCAAGCGTGATCTGCAGGAGGTCATCCGTCGGATTGATGCTGCCAAGATGACAACCTTCGGAGCCTGCGGCGATGTCGTCCGAAACGTCATGTGCTGTCCGGCTCCTCTGAAGGGGTCTGCGGTACGCGTCGAGATGCGGTCGCTTACGGACTCGATCGCCCGCCATTTTGCCTTGCGATCGCGGGCCTACTATGAGATCTGGCTGAGGGATGGCGATCAGTCAGAACTGGTGGGCGGGCAGCACGAGGACGAAGAGCCGCTTTACGGAGCAGCTTATCTCCCACGCAAGTTCAAGTTTGCTTTCGCTCTGCCAGACGATAACTGTACCGATGCCCTGACACATGACGTCGGCTTCGTCGCCCTGCCGGGTTCTGGTTCGAAGCGTTTCTTCAACGTCTATGTCGGCGGTGGCATGGGGGTGACCCCGGCGCGAGCCGACACCTTTCCGGCGATTGCGCAGCCCCTGGCTTTGGTCTCGTCAGACGAACTGGTGTCGCTGGCCCATGCGATTGTTCAAGTCTTTCGGAAATCCGGCAATCGCATCGATCGCAGGCAGGCCCGATTCAAATACCTGATTGCCAATTGGGGCCTCGATCGGTTCCGCGATACGTTGCATCAAGTCCTGGGTAAATCGCTCGCCCCGCCGGAATCGATTCCCGTTGTCGGTCTGCAAGACCATCTGGGCTGGCATCCGCAGAATGCGGGGCATTGGTTTCTTGGTGTGCGAGTGGACAATGGTCGGATCAAGGACGGTGCTGGTGGGAACCTGAAATCTGCTCTGACGACCATCGCGTTGAAATTCCCGATCGCCGTGCGACTGACGCCACTTCAGGACATCCTGTTGTGCGATATCGAAGAAGGTTCTCGTCACGAGATCGAACAGATTCTGCGCGACCACGGTGTTCCGCTCGGGGAGGACATCGAGCATTCACGGCGTTTGGCTATCGCCTGTCCGGCGTTGCCGACGTGCGGACTGGCGATAACGGAATCCGAGCGCGCCATGCCAGCGATCCTGAGCGAACTGCGAGACTTGCTGCGAGAACTGAGACTCCAGGAAGAACGAATCAGCATCCGCATGACCGGGTGTCCCAATGGATGCTCGCGTCCCTACGTCGCCGAGATCGGTATCGTCGGGAAGGCTGTTGACCGGTATACCCTGTTTCTGGGGGGCAATATCGCCGGGACACGACTCGCCTTCAAATTGCACGACATGCTGACTATCCGCGAAATCCTCGATGTGCTGAGCAGGATCATAGCCAGCTTCGCCGCCACGCGCCTGCCGCAAGAATCGTTTGGAGACTTCTGCTATCGAATCGGCGCTGAGCGACTTGCGAGACTGATCCCCACGTCAGGCTGAACTAAGGTTATGAAGCGACCACGGATGTGCCCGCGACGTGGCCAGACCTTTGCGTACCGCGATCTGGTGAGAACGCCCGGTGGCTGACAACCTCGATTGTCGCCCTGGACGTGATTTGATCACCTGATCCGCCAGTCACGTTGCCTGCGTCGGTCCGACACCCCGGTGGAGCCAACAATTTGATTTGCGATGGCTCGCTTCACCGTCAAATGGTGCAGTCGAAATGATCACAGTTTCCCGCTGACGAAGCTGGAAGTGTGATCGCAACTGTAGCGCATGTCACGTCATCGTCAGTCGGCTCCATCAACTGGACGTTGGCATAGGCAAACCTTGTTGTGCTGCGGGCAAGTCAGAACCAATGGCGTTCGCCAGTTGGTATTGACTTGCCCTCGCGCTGTTTTCATCGTGGGCTTGCCTGAGTGGTCATTCGCCGCGAGGGCTCAATCACCAATCAGGCAAGCACTGCTGAGCGGTAAGCGAATTTAGCAGCACCTTGCTGCAGAATTCAGTATGGGTGACTGGATTTGGGAGGTATGGCTCACATCGAAATTGGCGGCGAATGTATTGCCTTAGCCGCAGCCATCGAATTGCAGGTGAGTTGGATTCGTCAGAAATGGCCTCTTGCGGCTGCGGAAGGAGTGTGGTGCAGTCAGGGAAGGAGGAGTTGCGTCGAAGGTTGGCAGCGGCGTTGGGGATTTCAGGGATGAGGATGCGGGAACAGTTGCTGCGAGTACGGATGCTGACGGCGGCCGTCTGTGCGATTGTGCTGGCCGTTATCCTGACGAGCATTCCGGAGACGGGCTGTTTTCCCAGCGGTGCCGCGTTCTTTCTGGCGGGCGGTTTGTTGGGGGCGGGATTCGCGACTCGTGGAAAGTAGTTGTGGGGCGGAAAGATGGGAGTGCGGTCGAATGAGATTGGGGAACCTTGGGCTTTGACCGCGAGAGCAGAACCGTGCGAAAAACCTTCTGATGGAAGAACCTCAGAGGGATTCGGCGACGAAGAAGGTTGAAACGATGCGAGCGGCTGAGGGTGTGATGAATCACGATTTCTCAGCCGCTCATTGCATCGGTACTTCGACGCGAGACTCGGGTATTCCTTGGCATGGTTGCTTCCCAGCAGTGCCGCCTCCGCTTCTCCGAGCCTTCCAATAGTGCCACAGCTTGTGACACAAATCAAGAACGTCGTTTTGCAACGCGACCTTTGAATACCGCAGCGGCGATAAATCGCTGAATTCATTTGGATTTCGCCAATAGCGGGCTCCACTGGTGAACAGCCCAAAGGCGACAAGGCTGAAGGATTTGTCGCCGCTTAACTGTTGGCGAAATGGCTCTCATCTGGCCTGTTTTGGGCACCTTGTTCCCCGATTGGTGGAGAAGAAACAGCTGAACGAAATGTCATGGATAAACCGCATCGCTGAAAGAAATTGCCCGACCGCAAACATTGTTATGCAACATCGTCTTATCGCTTCTCCATATCACTCTTGAGTCGACCGCGATCGACTCGGTGAATGCACTCGCAGCGGCCAGCGTCTTTCGACAAAATCCGGCTCCATCGTGCATTGACCGAGAGAAACGGTGTGCGTGAAAAGGGTTTGTTTCTGTCTGAGTGTTTAAACAACATCAACAAGAAAGCGAGGTGCCGTATGGCAAATCGACCTGTTCACGAAATTCGACTCGGTAAAGTGAAAGCTGCGATCTGGAAGAACGAAACAGAAGCTGGAGTTCGCTACAGCGTCTCAATCGTTCGGATCTTCAAGACGGAAGAAGGCTGGGACTCCAGTCCGACTTTCGGTCGTGATGAACTTCCGCTGGTGGCCAAAGTGGCGGACATGGTCCACACCTGGCTGTTTCAGCAGAATGATCGTATTGAAAGTTCTACGGAAGAACCTGAGGCGACTCAGCAGCCTTCCGGAGGACGACGACAGAAGACCGGCAATCGCGGATGATCATTCATCCTGATTCACTGGTCATCAACTGAGAGGTTCTTCTCCACGGTTTCACGCAACACCGCCTCTCTTCTTCATCCATTGCCCTGCGTGTGAAACGCACTGAGGCAATTGCATACGGGTAGACGACGGATTTCCACCACTTCCGCTGGCGGGCTTGCGACGGTCATGGCGGCATCGCCACATCGATCATGCATGCTGCACGAAACGGAAATCGCCCCGAGTGTGCTGCGCCACCAATTCAACCACGCTGACACTCTGCGCTGATTTCTGAACATCGCTGCGGCATGAATTCAGACCGAATCCAGCAAGCTCTCCAGTGGAGGCCGGTGGCGTGCAATCCATGGTTTTCCAATTGTTTTTCCGTCTGCGGCATTTCTCAGCATAACGCGGAGTCAAGGTCCGCAAGGGCTCTTTGAGCCCTTGCTGCTGCTGCGCTTTGCGAAGACTCCACCTTGACGTTTCCGCGTTGCCCATGACTGGGCCGCCGACGGGCCATGATCAAACCGTTTCACGTCGAGTCAGTCGGCTCGACACAACCAAAGAAAAGGAGAACTGTATGAATCGAGATGAAGCACTGAAGAAGAGCGACGATGCTCTGAAGGAACTGGCAGAATCGCTGAAGCAGGGCAAAAGTGAGGCTCTGCTGAAGTATCTGTCCATGTTGAGCCGGTTTCACCGGTACTCATTCGGCAACTGCATGCTGATTACATTGCAGCGACCGGAAGCGAGTCTGGTAGCTGGATTCCATCGCTGGAAAGAACTCCATCGCTGGGTGAAGAAAGATGAAAAAGGCATCGCGATTCTGGCACCCATGATTGGTCGCCGGAAGAAAGATGCAGATTCCTCGGCCAACGCCGGAAGTGCGTCCACATCAAACGACGACGATTCGGAGTCGCGTGTGGTTCGCGGTTTCCGAGTGGCCTATGTTTTCGATGTTGAGCAAACCGAAGGCAAGGAACTGACGGAGTTCGCTTCACTCGCTGGCGATCCGGGTGACCACGTTGCTCGTCTGGAGCAGATCGTCACAGCACGTGGAATTCAGCTCGACTATGTCGACTCACTGATGCACGGTGCGAACGGAGCGTCTTACGGAGGCAGGATTGAGATTCGATCCTCGCTGCCAACGCCGCAGAAGTTCTCAACGCTGGTTCATGAACTGGCTCACGAACTGCTGCACCGTGGTGATCGACGAACCAACACGACCAAGACCGTCCGGGAAACCGAAGCGGAGTCAGTTGCGTTTGTCGTCTGTCGAGCCATCGGGCTTGAGTGTTCTACACGGGCATCGGACTACATCCAGATCTGGGATGGTGACGAGAAGGTGCTGATGCAGTCTCTGGAACTCATTCGCACTGTCTCGACCAGCATTCTGACGGAACTGGAAGCGAAGCCTGATGACAAGCCTGAAGATCCCGATGTGCCTGCTGTCTCGGCGTCAATGTCGCACGATGTCGCACAGGAGGTGGCCCATGTTGCATAGCAAACGTATCTGGAGTGTTACTGCGGTTGAATCGTCGATGTTCCTCGCTCAGAAGCTGACTCAGTTCACGTGGACAGGATGTCAGGCGATGGAGCTGCAGGGCTATCTGTTTGCCAATGACTCAACGTCTCCCGATGGGGCTCAGGAATACGCAATCCTGAAGCCACACGAGGACGGTCGAGAACTGGTGCAGATTGAGAGCATCACGTTTTCGTGGTGCAAAGAGGATCGAGCTCTGGAACTGATTGAACAGATCTGTGCCCGGAAGTTCGATGGCTTTGCGTTCGAGCATAGTCGTGTCTCCAGAAGTCGTTTTCAAACGCCTTCGGAGCATGGGTACTGCAGTTTGTGTCGCTAATCGCTTATGCAATACAGGAGATTGTGATGGTACAAGTGATTCCGAAACCGGGCGACCTGATACTGGTTGTCCGGAGCGAATGGTATGCATTGAAGGATGGTGAATGGCTGCGTGTCTGCGAACGACCGGGCTGGGTGACGTCAGATGAACAGATCTACGTGGCTCCCCGCCTGAAAGTTCGCACATTCTGGGGCCCGGATTACGGGCCTCCGGATGGCATCAAACCAGACCGTATGAGCACGTCAGGAGGACCATTCAAAACGGTTCCTCTGAATGAGTTCGAAGGACTGGAGTATGGTGGGACAGGTCTCGATGACTTCTGGTGCTGGGTGGATCGCCCACGAGCTGGCGGAGGTATGGAACGACGGGTGACGGTCGGCATCTGGCGATGTCAGTTCCTGATCGATCAACACCATCGACGCTGTCAGGAATTTGTGAAGGGAGGTGGTTGATGACAAGTCCACCACCTGCTTCCAGCCATCCTGATGATTCAACTTCACGGCCTGATTCTCCACAAGGGGATCAGGCCGCTGAATTTGAAGTCCATCCCATCATTCGTCAGATCATTGATCGAGACTGTCATGTTGGGACAACCAGTCGTGCTGTCGTTCGCCACGTGATTTCGAAGCTGAAGAAGGGATATCAGACGTTTCGAAAAATGCCACTGGAAGATCGGCAGCAACTGATTGACCAGTGCGTTCAGCATCACGCGTCGAATATCAGCACGTATGTGGAGGTGATGACCGGCTTTTCGAGTCCTCAGACAAAGAAGCCGACAGGTTCCTTTCCTCCATCGATACTGAACGGCCCGCAGCTTGTTCGCTTGATGCGACAACACAAGGTGACGATTGCCGGTCTCGCGTTTCGACTGGGGTCAACCCTAAAGCGAGTTCGCGAGATTCGTGAAACCGGACTTGAGGATCCCAAAGTGATTCGTGACTGGATGGAAGCCATTACAGGTCAGGATCCCGGTCCACTTCCCGAGCGTTATCAGGTGAACGGTCCCCGCGAAGAAACAGAATGCTGTTTCTGCGGATACCCATTGTTCAGTGGTGACGAAGCGTGGGAGTACATGAGTGAGGTTTTCTGTTCGATCAGCTGCTGCCGCAAGAGCAAAGGCTGGTAATGTGAATCAGGCCCTGATTCGCATCGAAGAGGTTCTTGCATCCCGCACGCCGCCGGACCTCTTCCTTTGGTTCGAACAGTACCGTTGACCAGTGGCTCCGCCGACTGGACTGCATTCCCCTTTTCTCCAACGTCAATTCATTCGAGGCGTCGCCACCAAACTCAAGCTAGCGATGCCGGGAATCAGTATGTCGGATTGAGGGATGATGAAAAATCCCCGTTGCCCGTTCGTCCCATCGTAGCACGGCATCAAGGTCCGCCGCCCAGATTCTTCGCTCGCGCGAATGCGGCTGCTGCTTCGCTGGCCGCGAAGGCTCCACCTTGACCAGCCGTGCATCACTGATCGGGAAGCCGCCGGCGGGTTTCAGAAGAACACGAAACAGCTCGCTGTCGCCGGAAGCGAGTGCCTAACAATTGAGGGAGCAACTATGACACTCACAGTGAAAGAAAAGGAACATTGGAAAGCCAGCATCGACCGCAAGGTTCAGCGTGCGATTGACGCCATCTACGACGAAGGAGACCCCGGTTTCCGGCGTCGGATCCAAAAGGAATCTCGTCAGAAGGCACTGCAGTCCTTGCATGTTGAAGAACTGACGGTTCGTCAGAAAGCGATCGAAGGACAGCTCAAGACGCTACGTGAAGAGCAGGGCGAAATACTCGACAAGATTAGAGAAAGGGTGAAGACGCAGTGCTTTGAATACAAGGAATCCGACGTGTATCGCTTTGATGTTGAAGCAGCAATCACCCTTCGCCAAAAGCGGTTCGAGCGTGACCTTCTGAGCGAAGATGAGCGGGGACGGAAGATTCTGCGTCTTTGCGAGGAGCAGGAACAATTGCTCGACACCGTCTGGCTGGCGACATCGTCGAATCAGATCAAGGAACTCTGGAGTCGAGTCTCTAAACTCCTGGACCAAGCACCAACACGCCTGCAACAGGACGCTCTCGATATTCCGGCGGATACCACATCGCCGAAACAGTGAATAACTCACAACGGGGAGCTGCCGGGCCAGGAGCCTGGCGGCTCCCCCCTTTTTTGGCAGGGTCCGAGGTGTTCTGCTCCAGTGACCATCGTGCCGTCAACGATCAGAAGGTGCTCTGCGCTGAAACTTGTTTCAATTGCCGTCGTTTGGCACGTCCCATCATAGCACGCCGTCAAGGTCCGCCACCCGCGTTCTTCGCTCGCGCGAAAGCGGCTGCTGCTTCGTGAGTACCCGAAGACTCCATCTTGACCTGCCGTGCACGTCGCATATCGATACCGACGGCCGGAATCAGGAACACGGAACAACTGCTGATGCCGACAGCAGAAAACACATCAGGGAGAAAGCACCATGAAAACCAAAGCAAGAAAACAATCAGCCAGCCATGAATACACATTCATTCGAGAAGTTCGAGCGACCTATCACATGACGGAGACACTGCCGTTTGTGATTCAGGGCCCCGATCATGTCGCTCAGTTTGTTCGTTCCGTCCTCACAGATAACAGTCGAGAGCACTTCGTCGCTTTGTACCTGGACGGGGCAAATCAGGTGGTCAGCTACTCGATAATCTCCATCGGCACGGCCAACATGTCCGTGGTGCATCCACGGGAAGTTTTCCAGCGAGCCATTCTTTGCGGAGCGGTCTCAATCGTCGTCGCTCACAATCATCCTTCAGGAATACTGACTCCAAGTCAGGAAGACATCAAGGTGACACGACGACTGAAAGACGCCGGAGAAATCCTGGCAATCAAGCTGTTCGATCACGTCATCGTCACAGATATCGCTCACCATTGCGTTCGTGAAGATGAACGAGACTGAGCGAGTCCGTCTCACTGATCTTCATTGTACACCAGCATCATGCGAATCAGGTGAGGCAGGTCGTCAGACCGCATTTTGTCATTGATACGAGCCCGGTGTGCTTCGACGGTCTTGGTACTAATCCCCAGCCTTGTTCCGATTTCGCGGCTCGAAAGTCCTTCGACGACCAAGTCCAGGACTTCTCGTTCTCGGCCGGTGATACGACTCAGGCTTTTCTCAATCTCCTCCAGATCTTCGCCGACGAAATCCCAGTCCACGTCGTAGTATGAGGCATACGCTCTGGCGACAAGAGCGATCAGCGATTCGCCTTGCACCGGCTTGGTCAGGAAATCAATCGCACCGGCCTGCATGCCCTGAATCGCCGTTGGAGCATCAGCATGTCCGGAAATGAACGCCACGGGTAAGTCCTGCTTTTCCGCGGCGACTTTCTCAAATAACTCCGTCCCACTCATCCCTCGCAGTTGAATCTCTGTGATCAGTACGCCCGGCTTTGATTCTCGGTAGTCGCGATAGAACTCCATCGCCGTCATGTAGTCCTGAACATCGATCTTGTCTGACTTCAGGATTCCGACCAGCGATTCCCGCAACATCCGATCATCCACGATCAGGAACACGGTGAATGGCTTTCGTTTTTTCGGCTGACTGAATTCTGACTGAGGACTTACTTTGCTGGAAGCTTTGGACTTGGCCATATCGTGATCTCACAATTCTCAAGAGGTCAATCTGGCTATTTTCGAACTGAAGTCAGATCGCAGCTCAAATACTCCGCCGGCAACAACGCTGTGTCCGAGCCGTTCTTGTCAGTGGCTGCAGTATTGATCCAGACCTTCACGTCAGTTGCCGCTGACAACATGGACCGGCTCTATGTACTGTTTTTGATGTAGTCGCCAAGCCACGGGAAATGCTCCAAAAAAAATAGGCTGAGGTCGTTGACGGCCAAACTCTATCGCAAATTGCGATAACTCGGTAGCGCGCTCGGAGCCGGTTTACCTCTTGCTCCGCATCATGCGGCGAAATCGACCGCAATGTCGCAGATTTCTGAAAGCCTCAGTTTGAGAGCCCTGAACCACCAGCCTATGTTGCCGGGAGTGTCGCGGTCGGGAACGGCTAGTCACTTCTGAGCTCAACAATCCGTTCTTCGTTGCCTATGAGCGAACGAATCCTGAGTCGCAATTTGCGAGAAACTTCTACCTGCTGCACATCGCGGAAGTTCGTTAGAAGATTCTTGATGTCCTGTTGCATACTCACTTGAGGTATGTCCAGTTTCTGTCGGCGAGAACCGTGCTGGATCTTGTCTATCGAATTCTCACCCGTGATGGTTACCTGTTCGACAACATCTTTCGGTTGTCTGGTTCCGATGTGCTCAAAGGTTGGCTCGAACAACAACGTCCGTTGCCTGCACTGTTTGCAACTCGTCGCCCTCTATCACACATTCTGCACTTCCGCAAGGATTCTTTCTCGCGCACCTTCCGTCGACAGAAAGCTCGGTTACCATCCGTTTGCAGAGTCGCGTCGTAGGACTCTCCAAGAGGTAACCCGCTCGGAGTTATTCAGTGTTTCGAATCCTTCATTTGTCCGACCTCCATGCTTCTCCATCACAGAGTTGGAGTATCGACCCGATCCTCAACGGCGTTCGAGATGTGTTGTTGCGTGAGACAGAATCCGATTCACTTGATGTTGTTGCATTCACTGGGGACATCGCAAATCGCGGTAAGGCGAGCGAATTCGAGTATGCCGAAGCGTGGATCGATCGGGTCTTTCTCTCTCAGACTGGCCTGAACCTAAACAAAAAAAGCTTGTTGTTCGTTCCGGGAAATCATGACGTTGATCGTGACTTGATTTCGGTTGCAGCAACTTCGTTCGAGGAATCGTTGTCTAAGGCTACTTCTCAAGCAGACATTGCTAAATATTACATGGACAGAATGTGTTTCTCCGAGCTCATTCAACGTCACACAGCGTATCAGCAATTTTGCAAGAGGATGCGTGGCACGGAGGATCTACGGCTCGCGTCGTGGTCACAGCAGTTCAATTATGGATCAGCAACAATTGAATTTGAAGGCCTATGCACCAGTTGGCTCTGCAGAGGTGCTGATGATCATGGCCGATTGCTGGTTGGTCAGCCACAGTTTTCAGAACGCATTCGAGAACGAAAAGACGCCGACATTCGCGTAGCGTTGATGCATCATCCGCTTCTTGACTTGAAAGAGTTTGATCGTGTGAATTGTGAGCAGCACTTTCGACAGTTCCACGACATCGTCTTGCGGGGACATCTCCATTTGTCGGACGCAGTAAGTCATCAAGCCGGAAGTGGTGGCTTTGTGGAATTGGCTTCGGGGTCCCTTCACGAAGCGCACGAAAGCCGAAATAAGTTTCATATCATTGACATTGAAGAAGACGCCTCGACCATACAGATTCGGACGTACGCATGGACACAACAGCGATGGATCTTAGACCGAAACGAGTACCCTGAGTCTCATGACGGCATCTTCCGTTGGACGTTGCCGAGGAAGCCATCTCGGACTGGCATGGCCGTGAGAGCAGATCGTGTCGTACTTGAGTCCGTTCCGGCCGCAATCGAAGCAACCGCCGCCCCGGATACAACCGGATCCAAACATGATGAATCTAGTCCCAACTTTGAGCAAGCAGCTGAAGCGGAGCTCTCTGGGTTTCCTCGATTCACTGCGGCACTCAATCCGGAAGACAAGGTCATTCGGCAGTCACTTCTTGAGCACGCAATGCTTACGGCCGAGCAGAAAAGGCTGGTACGGATTCACGCAGTTTGGGGAACAAACCCCATAACATTCGTCAGCGTCCTGTTTAGTCGTCTACGGGACAGAGAACCCGCCCTGAACCTCCTTCATGCCCGGTGCGGCGGGGCGCGGACAGGTTTGGAATTGCAGGCTGCGCTTTCCGCCAATTCAGGAACTGCAATCAGTATTCTCGGAAAACACTTTCGGGAGATTGGCGCTTGCGCATTGCTCTTGGACGATTTGGAGGTTTCCGATAGCGACACCCAGTCATCGCCGAGTGTTTCAGAAACGATCGCAACATTGCTTGACTTTTGCCCGATGTTGACAATCGTAACGATGCACCAGTGTTCCTACACAAGTCTGCCAGCCCAGAATGAACATATCTGCCTTGGACCACTGGATGCGGCGGATGTGCGTGCATATGCTGAGTCTCACCATGCATATCCCACAAAACTTGAGCGTGGCGTCGACTATGACCGCATCACTCATGTTACTGGAGGCATCCCGTACCGGATTGAGAACGTCCTTGAGAGTCTTCAGTTCACCGATCTCAATACCGCTCTACTCCAGTCGGCGGACGTTTCCGAATTGCCTTCAAATGTCTCGTTGCCTGAATTCCTTGCGCAAGAGATCGTAACCCTCGCGGCGTCGGAAGATGATCATACGGCTCGGTCGTATGCGATGTTGACAGCTCTCTCGTTTCTTGAGAACGGCGAGTCCTTGAGTGTTCTGCGAAGGGTGCAGCCGCAATCGCCACTCTGGCCGAAGCACGCAAAAACACTGCAGGAACTCGGCCTGTTGGATGTGATGGATGCTGCTCCACAGCGGCGTACACTCCTGCGATCCATGACAGGCGACAAAATTCTTAGAGTACCACGAGTGGTGCGGGACTTTGTCCTTGCGAAGCTTTCGCCAGATGCGCGGCGAAGCCTTCTGAACAACCTGTCGAATCTCTACTTTGGCGAAGGGTGGCGCGCCTCTGCTGTCCGAATACGCTCGCGCCCCAGTCTTGCAGAAGAATTTGATGCGACGCACGTTCACAACGAACATGGAATCTTGCGCGCCTTACTCATTGATTGCGCTAAATCAGATGTCCTCTGTGGGCCCCAGCAAGGAATAACGCTCGCGCTAAAATACATCGACCATTTGTACAACAAAGGACTGTACGGAGAGGCCTTCGAGTGCGCGCAGGATGTACTTGGAATTGCGTTGCAGCAAGACAGCCTTTGCATTTTTGAAGCAGAAATCGCGGAAATGCGCCTAATTGCTGGTAAGTGCGCACGAATGCTGGGTGAGCGGACGGCTTCGGTTGAACTGTTGTCTGCTGCGGTGTCTTTTGCTCGGGCGTCCGGAGTCCGCGATCGCCTGCAAGACGTCTTTCTCTCGCTCGCTCTAGCGTATCAAGGATTAGATCGAAAGCATGAAGCACTTGAGGCTGCCAAAGAGGTCGAGGCCTTGGCATCGAAGAACAGCGGTCATTACTTGCATGCCCGAGCAGTGGTCATAGGCTTCGAGTCTGATGTTCAAAAGCGGAAGCAGCAACTTCAACGGTTAGAGGCTAAAGCGAGAAACCTCGGACACCACACAGTGGCTAATAACATTGCGCTGGAGTTAATAGGCGAGTCTGTTGATGTCGAGGATACTCTGCGGCGAATTGCTGTTGTGAAGTCGAGTAGCGATCGACACTACAACTACATTCGAGCCACTCTCCGACGAGTGGAGACGTTGCTCTCCAATGACCGATTTCGGGATATTTCGGACCTTGACTGGCGAGACGTAAATCGAAGTTATAGCTGGGCGTATGCTCAGCGACTCGGCGGCACGTTTGATTGGTGTCATCGAGTTTATTGGGACCTCCTTTGTGCCGCAAAGAACTACCCCGCACTTCATGAATTGTTTCAGTATAGTTCCTTCATCTGGCGACTAAGTGGCGATCAGGCACATGAACTCCGGTATGCCAATGAGCTAGCGAAGCTGCCGAATGCAGCGTCGGGCGATCTTTCCAATTCTTTTGCGGCAGTCGTCCGATATTGCCAAACAAGAATTTCCGAATTGGTTGGCCGAATGACGAAAAGCGGATCGTGAAAGTCTCATTGCTACCGAAGGTATGGCTGCAGATGGAGAACTGATTTGCTCGATTCGCGTGGGCAAACGAGAAGATGCAGCTATTGGAGCCTACTCGATGGATAATCAGGGCATACGACCTGACCAGCACTTCGTCAAACTCTTCTCTGAAGTCTGCGGCACTGATACCGTGTCGATGCTAGGGCCTCAGTTTCCAGAGACGGAGATTTACTGGAATTCGCGATTCATTGACTTTGCAATAAGAACGACCTGCCATCGTGTAGGGTTCGGGATTGATGGTTCGGCGTGGCATTACCCCGCCTCAATCACGATTGAACAGTTCGAGGATCACCTGCTCCGACAGAATTCCCTGATCCTTGATAGATGCAAGGTGTTTCGTTGGACTGAGCGTCAGATTTGGAAGGATGAAGAGACCGTCCGTGAGCGACCGATGATCTTTTTGGCATCGGACCTGGGACTGATGGGGTTCAGTGATTTTCTTCCCCGAGAATTCAGATCGATCATCGAGTTCCAAAAACATCAGATGGAAGCGGTGAAAGTACCGGAATGCCAGCCACCTGAAGGCTTGTTGATTGCCATCCTCGCCCACGCGGCGGACACTGGGCAGACCATTGTCAACATCGCTGATGCAACACGTCTGGGTGGATGGACGCTGGTTGGTGCTCATACGACGCATTTTGATAAGCAGCCGACTGACCGATTCCGGATGTTCCGGAGGCAGGAGAAGCAAGGTATTCGACGCACGGGCTCCGTTCTATGAACTCCATCTTCGTTTTGCAGCCTGAGTCCAGTTGGATCACATCGAACTCACTTGCCTTTGCAGTGCATGATGGGTTTCCGGTCAGCTCTGGACACGTCCTAGTTGTAACTCGTCGCATCGTGCCCACTTGGTTTGAAGCCACTGCAGCGGAGCAGTCCGCCTTGATGTCGCTGGTGAACGAAGTGAAGTCGATATTGGATGAGCGGCTGCAGCCGAAGCCAGATGGTTATAATGTTGGGTTCAATGCGGGGGAAGCTGCTGGGCAGACCGTACCACATCTGCATATTCATGTGATTCCCCGATATCGGGGTGATGTGGCAGATCCCCGTGGTGGAATTCGCCATGTCATTCCCGACAAAGGCAATTACCTGGCAGGCCGCGAACGACCAGTCGCAACACAAGCTGGACTGACACTAGCCACTGGGCACCCGAACTCGCCGCTTTGGAATGAGCTTTCGTGGCGACTGGCCGGAGCAAAGTGTATTGACGTGATCGCATCTTTCGTGCAGCTTTCCGGGCTGGATGTCATCGAAGATCGGTTGTTCGAAGCGATTCGCAACGATGGTCAAGTTCGAATTCTCGTCAGTGACTACCTTTACATTTCGGACGCCAAAGCTCTGTGGCGGCTGATGGGGTGGGCCAATTTGGCGTTCGAGGAATTCAACGAATCTCGGCTGCAGGCAAAGCTGATTGAAACAAGCAGGCTACCGTCCTCACCGGCATCGTTTCATCCAAAGGCTTGGCAGATATCGGACGACAGTTCCGGGCTGATCGTAGTTGGCAGCAGCAATCTGTCACGCCCGGCGTTGCAGACTGGTGTCGAATGGAATCTGCTCAGCGAGCGACAAGCGGCGCCGGAAGCTCATGACAAGGTTCGGCTGGAGTTTTCATCGCTATGGGATGTCGCGTCAGAACTGAGTTCAGACCTCCTTACCAAGTATGTAGAAAAGTCGAAGGCGTTTCGCTCGGTTCACTTTGAAGCGGAGAGAATCGATG
>JBPOIW010000001.1:0-90712 GCA_052034165.1 Planctomycetota bacterium
TGTTTCAATCCGCGCCCCGCGAGCGGGGCGAAAGGGTGCAAATATCGCCGTACTTCTCCAGCGTCTTCTTGTTTCAATCCGCGCCCCGCGAGCGGGGCGAAAGTCGTCGTCCATAAATACAACCTCACTGTAAGAATGTTTCAATCCGCGCCCCGCGAGCGGGGCGAAAGAGTTGAGTGTCGTCTTCTTCGCGCTCAAATCCCAAGTTTCAATCCGCGCCCCGCGCGGGGGGCGAAAGAGTGACCGAAGTCACAGAAGAGGGAGCCGTTACGAGTTTCAATCCGCGCCCCGCGAGCGGGGCGAAAGAATGTCAGGCCCGAATCCACCAAAGACAAAAGAGCAGTTTCAATCCGCGCCCCGCGAGCGGGGCGAAAGCGATGCAGGGCTGGTACAAGCCCGCTGCAATCACCGTTTCAATCCGCGCCCCGCGAGCGGGGCGAAAGGATAGCAGCGGCCTTTCTCGCGACTTATCAGCGTCTGTTTCAATCCGCGCCCCGCGAGCGGGGCGAAAGTCTCGCATCGTAACTACTGGCGGTCGTGTGACAATGGCCGAGTGTTTCGCGAACCCCGTCCGTCGATGACGAATACATAGGCACGTGGCGGTTGAAGGTTGTCATAAATCCCTGAAGCAGAAGAGGTTAGAAGCGTCGCGGATAGGCCGGGGTTTCGCTGCCCACTGCATGTTCGCACTCTCAGGATCTTACTGCTTCTTTACTTTGGCGGCCTTAGAAAATCAACGGTTCATCAAGGTCCAGAGAAGGCTTCACGCCTACATGTTCCACTCGATGCTTCCATTCATTACCCAGCATATAAAAACGAAGACTGTCCTGTTCAGGATTGATCAGGGCCGTCAGTTGCTGCTTCAAATGCACGTACTGCTCGTTATTCACAGAACACTCAAATACTGAATTCTGAACTCGCTGGCCGAAGTCCAGGCACTTCCTGGCAACATTTCGCAACCGCCGCTGACCGGCCTTGTCAGCAGTAGCAACGTCGTAGGTGACGAGGATCATCATGGCTGGGGTCCAGGGGAAGGAATGTTTGGATAGAGACAGACGGTCGGGACAGGAATGATGGTTTTGCCAATGGACGGCCGTTGCTGCCCTTCGCGACACTTTCGGACAGGAATGTCCAACCGACATTGGCGCGTCGTGCAGGCCCTCCATCTCACTCGCTCACTTCCAGTTGAACGGAGGATAGGCATCGGCATCGCCACGGAGAAACCGGGCCAGAAGCCTGGCCTGTATCAGGGGGACCAGCCCCAGCGTCATCTTCTCCTGCAGGAACGGATGAGTAATCTCCTCTTGTTTACGCTTCTGGTAAGCCCCCACCAGTTCTTTTCGAGTCACTTCGTCCATCCGAATTCCGCCACCCGGTTCCTCTACAAATCCTCCCGGCTTGACTTGCTGACGATTGATGAGAGTCAGCACGACCCGGTCAACCAATACAGGCCGAAGTTCTTCCATCAGATCGAGCGCCAGCCCCGGGCGGCCAGGGCGATCACGATGCAGGAAGCCTACGGCCGCGTCAAGTCCTGCAGACTCGCACGCACTGCGAAGATCATTAGTCAGCATTGAGTACAAGAACGAGAGCATCGCGTTCACATTGTCGAGTGGTGGACGACGGGTTCGTTTTGTGAAAATGAAGTGTTCCTTCTGGCTCGTGATCAGATCATTGAAAACTTCAAAATAGTCGGCAGAAGCATCTCCTTCGATTCCTCGCAGCTGGTCCACATCCAGATTGGACTGCAAAGTGCGGAGTCGCATATCAATTCGAGTGGCAATTCTCTCCAGTCGCTCTGTGGCCTCTGAGGCCGTTTGATCCCGGACTGCTCGGCGGAGGACCGTGCGAAAGTTGGCCAGTTTGCCGATGATGCAGGCGCGAGCGATATCGGCTGTGGCAATAGGGTCATCCGCTCGTCGGTATTGTTCGCGTCTCAGCAGCACGTTGCCGGGAGTAAAGCCATTCACTGCGGCCAGAAACCGTCCGTGTATCGTCATGAAGGTGATCGCAATGCCATTCTGAGCACAGGCCCCCAGCAGTTGAGGGCTGCAGGAAATTCGCCCCATGCAGACAATGGCTCCGACGTTGATCATCGGCAGTCGCAGCCGGTCTTTTTTTTCGACTCGGACAACAATCGTTTCTCCGTCCTTTTTCAGGTACGCGCCCTGAGTCATCACGAAGAGTGTGTTGAGATGGTGTTTCATGGAGAAGAGTGTTCAGTTGACAGCGTTCAGTTGGCAGTGAGTCGCAGCTCAATCGCCGGACTCGATCAGGTTGGCGAGATACCTGGCGGCGGTGGCTTTCGGACGCCAAGCTTTGGGCATGCAGGTTTCCAGAAGTGAGCAGCCTTTGCAACGCGCCTTCCATTCGGCAGGCGGCGTAATGCCCGTGCGGACGATTTCATGAAGGCGAGCGGCTGCGGTATGGGTTTGCTGTCGCAGAGACTCATCGAAGAGAACTTCGCGACGGTGTTGGCTTTTGATGTGAAAGATGGCACCGGCCGGGACGGTGACGTTCAGCATTTCTTCGAGGCACATCGCTTGAGCACAAAGCTGAACTTCATCGTTATCCCAGCGACGTTTCTTACCGCGTTTGAAGTCAACGGGGTAGGGAACGGTGAATGACGACGCGTTGTCATCACTGCGGAATTCGACCAGATCCGCTCTGCCCGTGACACCCAGCCGGTAGGAGGCCAGCATCATGCCGGTCACGTTCCGTTTATCGCCACGTTTGAGGTTGGCCGACTGATCGACCTTTTTGTGAGCGTACACTCCTTCTGTAGTGTACTGGTTGTCCTTCCAGATTTGTTCGACCAAATGCATCGCCAGTCTGCGTTCACAGAACAGCAGGTCGTTCAGGTATCGCAACGGGAGCAGGTCTTCGTCGTGATGAGAAATTTTCCTTACTCCCACAGGTAACGTTCGTCATATGCGATTTCATGGCGCTGCAGAAATTCGGTGAACTCTTCCTTGAACGAACGCCTTCGATGATATTCTGCCTGATTTGCGATATAGGAGTTGAAGACGTCGGTGCTGGAGTTACGCCGAACCGAGCGAGACGTTCACGCTCCCGGAGTGCGGGAGTCTCGCCCGCTGACCACTCCTCGATTCATCGTTGACTGTACACAAACCCAAGCCGGGGGACTTCGTTGATCCACCAGCGGGCGTGATCAATGACATCGGATTGCGACTAACAACGACAAACAGAATTACCATCACCGTCGGCCCTCCGGGCCTTGGTAATCTCTCCATATTTTTTTTGCTAAGGGCTATCGCCGCTCGGCTACCCACGTCGGCCACTCCGTGGTAATTGCTTCTGTCATCTTTGCGTCTTGGAGGTACTGTCGTTGATAGCCGGAGGCGACCGCCTCTGGAAATCTCACCCCACAAATCGATGCAACTTGACAGATGCTGGCATTCCCTCTTCGTGAATCTGAATTCGTGGTCGGTAATCGTCAAAGCTTCGCGGAGCTGCGTCTGCCCCAAGCCGATCGATCTTAATGCGATCGAACAGTTCGTGTGCCTGAGCATTGCCGAGCATGGAATCGTGCTCAAACACATAAAGACCACGAGTACACATGAGACCTCGGCTTGTGGATCGATCGATTTCCCACATCGTACCTTTCAATGCTTCCCACAATAGCTGGAGGTCATACGACGTAAAGCCTGTGTCCCGAGCGAGATACGGGTTCACGAACCCATGGCACAGATAGAGTCCATATGGGATGGTATTCTTGCGCCCCATTGTGCCGGTGATTGATCCATCTTTCTGGGACTGCTTCTTCGCTTCTTCTTCAGTCGTTACAGATTTTCGTGTAATGGAGAATTCCAGCGGCACGACCGGATCGATGGATCTCGCAAACGTGATCTGAACTGGCCCACGGACTTGTCCGCAATTGACTCCTGTCGTCATTACAGCACCAAACGCTCGAATATCGTAGAAGTTCTGGCACATCCATGCGCGAGCTTTTGCAGTATTGTCTGCTTTGGCCCTTCCTTCCTTCTCATCCTTCGCAGAGGTTGCGTCGTACGCTCGTTGATGCTGAAGATTCAGAACGCGTTTTTCGTACGTTGCCTCCTGAGTCTGAAAGTACAACTCACAGCCCGGACGATCCCCGGCGATCACAGAGATGGCGTTACGAATCTTCCGTTTCAGGCATCCGTCCGTGACAAGGCCCTGAAGTGACTGCGGATCAAGACGAGGCAAGTTTCCGGCATCCGGATCGCCGTTTGGGTTACCATCCTGAACATCGAACAAGAGAACGAAGTCGTAGCGACGGTCAACGACCGGTGTCGCAGTTTCAGTTGTCATTGGATGAATTCCTTTTTGTTATCAAAGAATGTGTTCAAGAGTGAAACAATGTGAGTTGATCATAGAAATTCTGTGAGGAAACGTTGGTACCGCAGCGAATCGCGGTCGGGTAATGCGGCACCATCATTACGTTTCGGCGGCTTCAGCTTTTCTTGCTTTACGTTCGGCGATGTCCTGGAACCGTTTGGCTCGCTGATGGTAATACCCCAACGCGAACCGTCCCTGATCTTTCAATGGGAGTTGACCATTTGGTGGCGATGCTGGCAGCAACGAAACAATCTCCGAAAGAAGTTTGTCGTTGTTGACGTAAGCGCCCGGCTTTTCAGACTTCATCTTGCGAAGGTGATTCTGAGCATTTGCGAAAAGACGACTGAACACAAGCGACGGAGCGGCACTGAAGGTACCGTAGAACTTATCAACGACGTTTGCATTCACATCTCCCAAAGCGTCATATTGAATCTGTTCAAACACAGACAGGAGCCGGCCGTAGATATATGCAGGATGACTGTCATCTGCGTTGAGTGTTGCGGTCATTGCAATTCCCTTTCGAATGAGAATCAGCTTGATGAGTGCCATACGCGCCGCCTGAAAACCCTGAGCACCTTCGGCACGTAACCGGCGCAGGGAGGAATTGAGAATTGAGTCAGGAACCGGAAGACCTTGAATTGCGGCCGCCATGAGCCTGGACGGGGTGTCGGGAGCCACGCCATCGCTATCAAAAGCCGTCGCTATCACCAATTGCCACATCGGAAAGATGTTGGTTGGAAAGCCTTGGCCATCACGGGAAATGTCCGCAATTGTCAAATCGCGGAACCACGCCGCGAGCTTGTCTTGAATTGCCGAAAGCGTTGTCTCCAAGTAATCACGAACGACGACGCGCGCTGAATTCCCCGAGAGCGTAAGCAAGTAAAACGCTTCGTCATCGAGATCCACTGCACGCTCTCTACCCTTTGATAATGTTGAGAGTAGAGACGCAACCTGGTCGGGATCGGGCTCGAACAACATCATGAACTGTTGCGACTGTTGCTCCCGAGTCCAAAACAGAAACATGACGCCGCCGACTCGGTGACTGGTCGTTTTTCCATCGAGGTTGTTCGAAATCAGCGCGTTTAACGCTCGCGTAAATCCATCGATTCCTTCCGGAGAAACCATCGAGGCTTCCGCACCGTTAAGATTGAAACTGTCCGCAGCGTCAAGTCCCGTCACAAGGTACGCATCGGCTCGACAGCCGATTGGGACAAGCCCTTTGATCTTTGTCTTTACGGACGCTCCAATAGTCGTTTCGCGACCAGTGACCTGACAGAGTCCTTTCGTGCCGGCCGCTTGCTGCACGGCGAAGTCAGTACCAAAGAAGTCTCGCCACCACTTGCGAACGTCATCGCGCTCGATGAGGCATTTTCCCATTTCATCAGACAATGCGACCGTACAAAGATCGCTGGTCGACAATCCGAGAGATTCCACCGCAACACAGATTTTTTCCGATAGATCTGTATCTGATTCGATTCGATGTGCGAATGTGGTGGCTGCTTTGAGATCATCGCGATTCAGTTCCGAAACCGCATGTCGGAGGAAACGCCAAAACGTGCCGCGCTGAGATGCGAACTTCTCTCGTTTGTCTTCGTCGATGAGGCGATCGACAGGGAGAACTCGAGCGATCGTGTCCACCAAAAATACGGCAGGCTTTTCTTTCCCTGCAGCTGCCGGGTCTGTCGTTTTCCAGTTCTCAGCTGCATCACGGACAACAGGACGGACTGGAACCGCGAGCGACTTTCCGCCAGCCATATAAACTTTGGACGGTGATTTTCCACGACCCTGCTTTTCGACTCTTTCTCGCAAATCGTGCAACCCAAGAAAGTTGCCTTCCCGGTCGATGTCAATGCGACAGGCCACCTGCTTCAGAACAACAGCCGGATCGTCCAGCAGGTTCTCTCTTTGCGCTAACTCATAGAGTCGTTGAAGGATCATGCTGTCACCTCCGATTCGCGTTGCCAGCCATGAATAGTGATTGGAGGTTCTCCGTTGGCATCGGCCGACATTGCGTCGCAATGCAGAGTCCCGTTTCGAATCGTAGCGTCGAAGAAACCGGGATGATTTACGCCGTCCTGCCCAAACTGAATGTCGTACAACATAAGCCCCAGACTTTGGTTCCAGTCGAGTGGTTTCTCCGATCCGTCAGGCGGCGCGAAACTGCACGCAAACTCCCGACAGCCCAGATATGGTCGATGGAAACACTGTCCCTTCGCCGCACGTCGATTGAACATAGCGACGTACTTGGTAACTGTGTCACCGCCCGGTTCTTCGTCAATATCCGGTTTGCTCCGCCGTGGCTGATTCGCTCGAGCAGTCAGTACAGGATTCGCATCGATTCGATATGCAACATGTTGCAAAGCAAGAGTGTTCCGCTGCGTCCGATGTTGCCCTTGAGCACCTTCACGGCCTGCGGAATCCACAAGGTACGGCTGGAATTTTGCAGGGTCTTTGATCCAGCTCCCCACCGTGTTGCTGGAGATCTTGTCCTGAATTTCATTTCGAAAGATGGAGATGAGTCGATACGGCTGCGCTCTGGCCGAATCAGGAAACCCTTCGGGGAACTCCGGCTCGATTGCCGTGATCCGGCGAATGTTCCATCGCATCTGTGGCTTGAACAGAATGGCATCGAGAACCCCGCGAGCGGCTGACGGCGTCATGAACGGATACGACAGTCGCTCGACCTTGAGTTCTGGTCGAGTGAAGAGTGCGAATTCGCCCCAGACCTTGAGTGAGACCGTTTGAGACACTTGTTGTAATCCTCGAGATTGCTTCGGGAGTTTTCCCAATTTGCGTAGTTTCATGAGTTTTCGAACATTTTCATTACACGAGCAACAGCGAGTCAGCAGCTTCAGGGTTCAGACCGAGATCGTTGTCATACGGTCCGTACCAGACGAGTTGATCAAGTCGATCGCTGATCGGAGCCATCGAAGTTCGATGCTTCTGCATCTCGTGCAATCGCAGGTTGAGTTGATACGGGGCTAAAGCCCGAAAGTTGGCTCGACTTGGATCACGGCAGACGGTTTTCAGCAGCTTATCAACCCCCTCACGATGTGGTTCCCAAGTAGCGACGATCGCGGACGCGCCATCCTGCGTGATCAATTGATACTTGTCTGCAACATCGGCGAAGTTGAAATTCCTGCGACTGCTCTGAATCTCGTGCTTGTCCAAAGAACCACTGTGATAAAGACGAGTGAAGTATTCATGAATGTCTGCCGCGGAATCGATTTGGGGCAAGCGACCGGCATTCAGAAAATGGTTTTCGAGTGTGGAACGACCAGCCTGATACCATCGGTCGGGTGGAAAGTATCGGCGTGGCTCCTCAACGGCCGCACGACTGCGGAACACAAATACCTGTCCGTGCGCGAGACCAATTTCATCCCGAAGGGTTCCTTCTCGATTGCATCGTCCGGCGGCTTGAATAATTGCCTCCAGCGGTGCCAGTTCTCGGAAGACGACTGGAAAATCCAAATCGACTCCGGCTTCAATCAGTTGAGTGGACACAAGAAAACAACGACGTCCGTCTCGAAGTCTTTGGCGAACCTCATTCAGGACACTCGAACGATGGGCAGGACACATGCTTGTGGATAGATGAAAGACGCCTTCATCAAATCGGTCGTGAAGCACCATAAACAATTCTCGCGCCGCACGGCGGGAATTGAGCACGGTGAGTGCCGCCTGCGATGCGACCGTTGAACGGCGCGCCAATTTCGTCGCCGACTCCATCTGCCTCGCTACTTCATTCCAGTCCAGAACTGCCTCGGGAGATTGCGGCCAGACAAGATTGATCCGTTTGAGACGCTGAAACAGCGCTGCCGAAGTTGGAATAATCTCCGTTGACGAGATTCGCTCGTCCGCAGCTAACTGTTCGTGATCGAAAGCCGGTTGCGTCGCGGTACAAAGCACGATCGTCGTATTCCAGTCGGCAGCGAACTGGCGGAGCATACCACAGGTGGGAGCAACCAGATCGGGCGGCAGGGATTGGCATTCGTCCAGAATGATGACGCTTCGCGCGATGTTTTGTAGCTTGCGGCATCGCGAAGTTTTGTTGGAAAACACACTCTCAAAGAACTGCACACTCGTGGTGACGATGAGGGGAGAATCCCAGTTTTCGGCACGACGACTGGCGGCATCACTTTGGGAGGCCTCGATCGTTGTCGTCGAATTAGGTTCTGCCAGACTGTGGTGCGCGAAGAGAGCAGCAGAATCGTCAGGAAGGCCGAGTGCAGATCGGATGGCGTTTTCGTTTTGCTCCAGAATTGTGAGATACGGGGCAACGTAAATGATCCGTCGCAGTCCGTGGGCGATGGCGTGCTTCAGAGCGAAGGCAAGGCTCGCAAATGTCTTGCCTCCGCCAGTTGGAACCGTCAATGAAAAAACGCCCGTGGGTAAGTCGGCTGCTGTGAGGCATGCATTCAATACATCCTGCCGCGCATCCTTCACATGAGCCTCATGGCACGTGCTGGCTTTTGATTGCAGCGTCTTTAACAATTCACAAAGCCAAACTTCGGCTTCAAACGGTGTGGGTGGCGGCTCAGGAGGCAGACCGTTCGCGTGTCGCTCGTGCGCACCGGTGTCGGTCCAGTCTGCATCAACGAGGCAACTGAACACAAGACGCGTGAAAAGGTCCGCCTGCAAGGGGTTCGCAGTATTGGGCATGCATCGCTCCAGCGAAGCCAGTTCCTGAAGCTCACGACACGCATCTGCCCAGACTTGCTTCGCAACGGGGCGCCCGTTTGTGGATACGATTGCCGTCTCAACATCGGGCCTGTTTGGCAAGCCGCCGTGATGACCGGCAATCGCAAATGCTACTGGAAGATCGTGAAGTTCAGCCGCCTTCGCGGCACCGGCCTGTTTGTGGTAAGTCTTTTCTTTTTGGACGGGGACACCACGAAGCATTTGCTGGAATTCTGGTCGATACTTGCCAAGATCATGAAGGAATCCCGCCAGTCTTGCGGATGCTATGAGACGCTGATCTTCTCCAGAAACGCCAACAGCATTTCGCGCGGCTAGTGCAGCCACGTTGTTCAAATGTTCGGCAAGCAGTTGCCACTTGTCGCCCGGCTGGGGTTGCGAATCATGAGTGTGGGCAAAGAAGCTCATCGACTGACTTCTTGGCTTCGAGTTAGTTTCGGCCCGGACGCCGACGGTAAAATCTCCATCAGAGCCGGATAACTAACCGGGACGTCGCCAGTGTCCGGGCGGGTCCACATGGCGGTGGGGCCGGAGATTTCGCAGGGTTTCATGATGCACCGTCTTTCGCATGCGTGCGTTGAGGCGATTCGGTAACAGCCATTGGACTAGAGGGAGGTGGCAGAGCCAATAACCCATTCCGCTGGAGACGATGGTACACGGGATTTCCAGCTCTCACCCTCAACCCCTACAACTTTCTGTTTTTTTGCGTCCATTCGCATGTCTCGACCTGGACCTGATTGCTCCGCGTGAGGGCAAGCTCGCGATGAACACGCAACCGGAGCACAGATCCGGAAACGGGAACGGACTCCTTGATACCACAGACACGGAGTGGCAGGAGCCAGCCGGTTGTGTTTTACCGGACCAATTTTTAAGCGAAGATCTATGTTTTTTTTTCTCTACTCCCCCAGTAGATCAATTTTAACTGAAGCAAAGGTCCGCTGGCCGGACGTTGATTTAATGGATTTTCACAACCAGAAACTTCAGTGAGGGACAAAAGTGCCGCGTATTTTTTTCGACAACAACCCCTCGCTGACGCATTTTGAAGTTAAGCTATTCGACAATCGGGGAGACCAAGCGAGCGAAAACACAGGGACTTATCATAACCCGACGCATCAGCGAGGGATTTACAAACATTGATAAAACGCAAATGCTCAATCTCTCACTCACGTTTCGGGTTGCGATGGCGGCAAACGCGCAACTTCAAAACTGACGCATCGGGCTCTGATGAAATCAACACGCCGCTGGGGCAGGCTCCGTCGGGATGAAGCCATAAGCCCACTTGCGCCGTGCCGCCACCGTGGGAAGTGAGTCGGCAATGTGCTATCTCATCGCCCTGCCGATCACGCCAAACGCAGTCCAGCGGGCAGTGATTCACCAAAGATCAAACTGGCTTCTTCGCTTTCCAACGTGCCGCCCTCAGAAATCAATTGCAACTGATGAACCGACATCTTTGTACCGCTTAAGCGGCTCACAACTCGATCCCGCATGCTGTTACTGATGTCGCGAAAGCGGTCGTCTGTGCGACGGCTTAACTGCATGATCGCAAGTTGAACAGCCGGGTCATTCAAGTCTGACGTTCGAAGCAATTGTTCGATCCATTCGGAAACACGCGAGACAGGTAAAACCAGATTCAGCGGACCATAAACAGGCACTCGCCCACCGACTCGCCCCAATGCCCAGATCAGGGCTGGCTGCACGGGCTCAAAGGCCGCTCGGTTCATCAGGTCAGCAATCATGTCGCCGAGTTCCAGTCGGACATTCTGATCCAGCAGTTCCAGAGAACCGAGCATTCTCCAGATCTCGGAGGCTTCATGATTGCCCGAAGCATACGGGGCAGCTTTTCCGCGTCCTGTCTGAGCCTGTCGAAATCGTTGTCGAATCGCCGGCAGAACTGTCGAAGCAATCTGGTTCTGGCGTCCTGCGGCAAGACCGCCCGAGATGCGTCGACAAAGCGTTCGAAGTTCCGCAAGACACGCGGGGACAGAATGCACAAGCCGACCGTTCGTGATCCTCCATGTTTCCTCGACTCGCCAATCATCGGCTGCCATGCCGAATCCCGGTCGAAGACAAAAGCCGACCAGATTGAGCCATCGCGATTCATGCTGAGGACTCCGGCGGCGACCATCATTGAGCTCCATTAGCTCCGACCAGATCGCTCGCAGCAAAGAAGGCGGCCACTCTGAGCGGGGCAGGGTGACGACTTCCGAAAGACGCTTCATGGCTTCATCAGGACGAACATCACCACCTGAACCAAAGATCGATCGCAGGACTCCCGCCGCCGCTGAAATCGTTTCCTGATCAACGATCCCCGACTGTTCAGCATGGCCGGCATGAGCATTTCGATCCGTCTCAGTGGCCGATCGAACATCAAATTGCAATTGCCAGCGGCGAGTTCCATCGATCTGCTCGCACCACAATTCCATCGTGCCGATTTCAGTGAGCATCGCCGACAACCGTGCGTCGACGATCGCGTTGTCTCCACGTTTGCGAGTCGTCAGCACGGTACGAATCGGCGGCAGCGATGTCAGTTGTTCAGGATCAAACGGAATGATCTGACCGGGCTTGTCTGTTAATCGAGTTCCTGAAACGAGAATCGGAAATTCAACAGGCTCCGAGGTACGAACCTTGAACGTGCGATCAATCGGCGTCGGCTCAGCAGACGTCTCCGTTCCCGCCGCGACCAGACACAGTGCGGCGCGGGTTCCATCAGTCTGTTCGATGCCGATGTAATAGGTCCGCGCTAAGCCCCCAACGATCCGGATACCTACGCCACGGCGCACCATACCGAAGTAAGCGGCACCCCGAGCAACGGCAAGATCCAGACGATCATTTCGCAGGACCAGTGGAGTCCAGGTGTCGGGTTCTTTTGACTCGCCAACTGAGTACGGTCGAAACCAACGCTCAAGCGATTCAATCAGCCGAGTCCGCAATAACGGCGATGCGAAGAATCCCCCGTTGAACAACACGACATCTGGCCGCGCGGCCAGAATCTTTTCCGATGCAGACTGAGGAACGTCGGGATCGTTGACAGAACCATGAGTCGTCAGGAACGCGGCGAGATATTTTGTTATCGCCGGGTCAGCTGCGTAGGGCAGCCCAAACTCCTGAAAGCCGGATTGTCGTCGTACAGGCTTCTCATCGAGATTGACGGGAGGCAAAAACCCTTCCAGAAAAATGTTCAACACCGCATCACGAGTCAGCTCGGCCTGCAAAGAACCACCGATCAATCGCGAACCGCCGCCCGCAATGACCACCGTATGCGATGCCGGAGCATTCTCCCCGAGCAGTATTTCTTTGGCATGTCGACACGCCGGAATCAGCATGCTCCACTGACGAGCGTCCAGGCGTCCTCCACCAGCCAATTGCGGTTCCACGAAATGCGCAAGGGCCAGATCAAGATTGTCACCTCCGAGTAACAAATGATCGCCCACGGCGACTCGATGAAACTGCAGACGCCCTTCGTCACCCGCGCGAACATGGATCAAACTGAAATCCGAAGTGCCACCGCCGATGTCGCAAACCAGAATCTTCTGTCCGGGAGAAACTGACTGTTCCCATTCGTCGCGATGAGCATCAACCCATGAATAGAATGCAGCCTGGGGTTCTTCCAACAGGACAACTCGCGGAAGTCCCGCCAGACGTGCGGCCGCCACGGTGAGTTCCCTCGCGACTTCATCGAAAGACGCGGGAATCGTCAGCACAACATCCTGCTGTTCCAACGGATGGGCCGGATGTTCAAAGTTCCAGGCATCACGCAAATGACGCAAATAGCTGGCACTGACTTCAACAGGCGACAGACGCTGGACGTCGGCAGCACCGTGCCACGGCAACAATTCGGCTTTTCGGTCGACTCCGTTATGACACAACCATGACTTCGCCGATTCAATCATGCGACCAGGAATCGTACGACCATGATCTCTGGCAAACTGGCCGACGATCGCCGGTGGAGTATCGCCCGTTAGATTTCCCGCCGCCGGTTTTCCAATGGAGCTGCGAGATGTCTCGGCGCCGGACCATGGCAGACGAGTTGCCCCGGTCGACCGTTCCTCCGACAGCGCTTCGTAATAGAACGAAGGCAATGTTTCGAGCTTCTCAACTTGTCCCGGACCGACAATCTGAGGAATTGCAAACGTTTCAATTCGCCAATTGGGCGATTCCGTGTCAACGTAGCAGAGCGCTGAGTTCGTCGTGCCCAGGTCAATCCCGGCGACGAAACGAGGACGCTGGGGTTGTTCGATTGATGTCAGAGTTGGATCATTCACGGTTGGACCATTCACGCTTATCACGAACTCCGCCACCTTCTGCGGAATGCTCTGTACGTTGATTATCTTACGCTGCGAAGCAGGGAGTCACGAGCAATATCTCGCCGAAGCATGTTAACGCGAGCCGCATATTGCTGGCGCTCGGCCGCAGCCTGAATTCTGTTCAGTTGCGAAGTAAAATCCGCATGAACTTCTGCGTTCTGGTCGGCTTCCCGGCACAGCGCATTGGCCAGCCACGGGCCGTATTGAGCCACCAGGGTGTCTTCGGCTGAGACCAGTATTTCGGCGGACCCCGGGTCCCCCTGTCGTGCGCAGCGGCCAATGAGTTGCCGGTCCATCCGTCCCGATGTCTGACATTCCGTCACAATCACATGCAGGCCACCGCGCTGTCTGACGTCGTCATGCAATTCGATATCTGTACCGCGTCCTGCCAGGTTGGTCGCGATCGTTATAGCTCCAGGCTGCCCGGCTTTGCTCACGATCTCGGCCTCATCCGAGTTTTGAATTCCGTTCAGCAGTTCGAAAGGAACACCGTGCGATTCCAGCCCACGTGCCAGAATTTCACTGTCGGAAATTGAACGAGTTCCAATAAGAACTGCGCGGCCCTGATTGCGACACGAGATCGCCGCTTCAATCACTGCGGCATTTTTCGCGGCGGCCTGTGAAAAGAATCGTGTCGAATAGACAATACGCCAGCAGGGAACTCGCAGAGAAATCTCTTCAACCTGCAAACTGTAGACGTCGTGAAGTTCTCGCTCGCACCCAACAGCCGTACCTGTCATGCCGGACAGGTTTTCGTAGAGTCGAAAAAACCGTTGTCGCGTCACCTGCGCAACCGAGTATTTTTCGGCCACGATCTTCAGATTCTGAGATGCCTCGATCGCCTGATGCAGACCATCCTGCCACGATCGATCTTCGAAGATTCTTCCGGTGGTTTCGTCGACAATTCGAACCTCACCGTTCTGAACGACATAATGCACATCACGACGAAACAAATAGCGAGCCCGCAGAGCTTGCTGCACATACTCGGTCCACGGTCGAACCAATTGCAGAACCGGAATCGCGACATCCTCAGCATAACATCGACGCACACCGGATTCAGTCAAAGCGATCCGGCCGGTGGACGCTTCCAGCAGGAATTCTTCTCCCTGCTTCAACTGTTCTGCCAATGCCTTTGCGGTCAGATGAGCATCGGCATCCGGCGCGCGATCGTTGGAACCGAAGCTCAGCACCAGCGGAGAACTCGCATCGTCGATCAGAACGCTGTCTGCTTCGTCAACGACCGCGTAGATAAGACCGCGTTGCATCGTCAGACGCTGCGAAGAAGAAGCAGGATCGAGTTGACGCAGCAACCGTTCTCCCGGGCGTTCCTGAGCCTGCTGTCGCAACGTCAACTGATCTCGCAGATAGTCGAACCCGAATTCGTGGCCTGTTCCATATGTGATATCCGCATCGTAGGCCGGCGTTTTTTTTACAGCCTCTGCGCGTTCAGGCAGCAACGCCACCGACAATCCCAGCTTCGCCGCCACGGATTCCGCAAGTCGCTCATCGCGTTCAGCCAGATAGGTGTTCGGCGTGATCACATGAACGCCTCGCCCGGCCATCGCAAGGTGAATCGCGGCCGTCAACGCGACAAAGGTCTTGCCTTCCCCCGTCTGCATTTGAGCGATGCAGCGACGAGACATCGCCATGGCTGCAATCAACTGCACATCGTAGAGACAAATCCCCTTCGATCGTCGGAGCGCTTCGTAGGCCAGGGCAATTCCCGCGACCAACAACTGAGGCTCCGAGGGACGATGTCCCCGCGCAAGTTCGCGACGGACCTCCCCAACTTCACTCATCAACTGCGATTCTGAAGCCGACTCCAGCGTCTTCGCCAGCGCGCGAATGTGGGGGATCAGTTCGCTGGAATCTGCCTTCGCCAAAGCTTTGGCAACACGGCTTTCAGAAAGTGCGTTCGCGGACGATTCGACTGCCTTGGCAGTTCGACTGAACATAACTCAGAATCCATTTCCGAAGGAATGTCCGCCGACACGGTTGGCGGGCTTCTGCGAAGCTGGCTTGACCGATTTGGGACGTTCACCGACAGGCTGAGTCCAGGAAACCGGGAGTTGATTGCTGGCCGCTTCTGTGGGCAGAACGAGAGCCTCAGCGGCAGGCAGAGTCGCGACTCGCATCTGGCGAGCATCAACTTCATTCGCGGTCTGTTCAGCACGGGACGTCATCCATTCTGATTCGCTGTTCTCCAGTTCCGGAGCATCATAGCGGGACCGCAGCATCGTCCCGGTCGCACGTCGCAGTTGAATAATCGAAAGCGAATAAGACGTTTGTGCCTGAGCAAACGCCGCCTCTTCGTCCGCCAGACGTTCGTAACCATCCAGCAGGTCTTCCAGCAGAAGTATGGACGATTCTTCGACATTGGGAAGAACGTTGAAACGATCCTGCAGGTAGCTCACTTCATTCTGAGCTGCCACCATCGCCTGATATTTACCCAGCAACTCACGCCACGCGGTGTCCACTTCACGACTGGCAATTTCGACTTCCGTCAAGGACGTTTCGACAGTCGCCTTGAAGCTGTTAATCGCGCGCTTAAGTTCCCATTGACGTTGTTCAACCTTAGCCTTGGCCGCGCGGTTTCCAAGTGGGACTTCAAATTCCATCCCGACAGTATAGCCCGGTCGTCCCTGCGTAAACTGATTGTTAAACGAGTCGACGAACTGAGCTTTGTTCTCCAGGCCAGCCACGTAGGAACTGACGATAAAGTCCAGCTTAGGCAGCATTTCACTTTTGCTGACACCCATGCGAACACCGGACGCTCGCATCTGGCGAATCGCATGGGAAATATCCGGACGATTGACCAGAGCTTCCTGCAAGGATTCACGCAGTCCGACTGGCATCGGCGCCATGCTCGGGGATTCCATCGGAGTAAACTCGACGGCACCGCCATTCAGCATTTCCGGGTCGTTTACCAGCAGCCGCAACTGCGACTCTGCGTTGCGAATATCCGTGACCGCGCGCTGCATTCTTGATTCTGCACGAGCCACTGCCGCACGAGCACGAAGGATCTGACGAGGAATCGTGTCGACTCCATGACGCCCTTCCAGTGTCTGCAGAACCTTCTGAGCAGACGACAGCAGTTTTTGACGCTGAAAAAATTCTGCTCGAGCTCGGTAAAGTTTCCAATAGGCTTCGGCAACACCGTACAGATGTCGCTGCAGTTCTTCGAGCGTTTCATCGCCAGATGAACTGGCATTGATACGTGCCAGAACAATCTGGCTTTGGTTATATGCGACACCCGACTGACTCATTAAAGGCTGACGAAAACTGAGTTCAAGGCGTGATGTTGACTGCGCGTTGGGCAGCAGGAACCGGGAATTGTTGTCCTGATATCCGAACTGCTGCGACAATTTCACTTCGCCGCCTGCGGTCGTTCGACGCTTCAAGCCGCCCGACGTGACAGCATGGTGGTCGGCAAAACGAGTATCATTGTTTCCAGTCGTCAGGGTGTTTCCAATGGGATCGTTCAGATCGTCATACTTCGCATTCAGAAATGATCGCCAGTCAAATGTCGCTTCTTCCTGCTTCACAATTCGATGCTGAACTTCCGGATCGGCCTGAAGCACCTGAACCTGCGAGGAATAGATCAGAGCCTGCTGGACCAGCGTCGTCACATCCACTGAGATTGAACGCGGCGCGATTCCGGCTCGCTGCTGAACGAGACCATCCCACCACGCACTAAAGTTCTCCGGAACCACGACCGAAGGCGCAGGAGTTGGCGACTGTTCAACTCCGGGCGGAAGCATTCCTGTTCGGCCCATGTATGGGCCAATCCAGCCGGGAGCATCAGATTCGACGGTCGCTCGGAACCCCGAAGTCCCCGGAGCAGGGCCGCGACCGGAACTTCGTGGCGCGGGTGCGGTCGTGGAAGTGGACGGTGTATTGTTGGAGGCTTGCACCTGTGCCGCCGTAGAACCCGTCGACAGTTCGACATGCGATACCGAACCGCTGACCGACGGTGCGCTCGGCACGGGTGTCGATGGTCTCGAATTCGCTTCAGGCGAGTTGGGAATCGTCAGTTCCGAAGGAGCGCCGTTCTGGATGTTCGTCGCATCCTGCATTCCCGTCAGACGGGCAGGGCGACTCGATGAAGTCCCTGAAGCTCTGGGCACAGCCGCGCTGACAGAACCTCGTTCAGAACTTCCACCTTGCGGCAAAGAAGCGACACCGGATGCACCAACATAGTTATAACCATGGCCTTGTCGGCTGCTCTGAGCTGAGCCGGAGAGACCTGAATGCCCGGCACGAAGCGCCGGCATGTTCGGAGGCTGGATGCTGGGAGTTTCTGGACGCGCGGAGTTCATCGCGGCTGTGTTTGTTGCAACCGGATGACCCGAAGCGCCAAAAACTGGTGCCTGCAGAACTCCGCGCTGGCCGGATACGGCGGCATTGGCTGCAGTGGACGATGTGGAACCGGGAGTGCGTCGAACTGGAGGAGACGCCATCGGTCGAAAGGGAACCGTTTGTACGGCCGAGTCTTTCCCGCGAGGACTGATCTCCATCACTGAATTATCGCCCGAGCCGGTATCACCAACGTGCCCTGAGCCAGCCATACCAGAATCTGAGCTTCCGGAAATATTTATGCCTTCGCCGGAGCCGTGGATGTTCGTCGCTAAAGAATCAGCATTTGAATCCGGTACAAACTGAGCGGCAGATAACCCCATTCTGGCGGGCAACAGAGTTGTGGTTGCGATCGTTGCAATGGCGGCAGAAGCGAGAAGAGTTGCCGTTCGTCGCTCGTTGAGGCAATTGCGAAGCCAGGTCGCCAGTGTTGAGCACCGGGGCGGGACTTCAGTGTTGCGGTTTTCCGGAGATGCGTGAGACATGGACGGTTTCAGATCCGAATCAGATGATCGACCTGGAATTAGGGGCACTCATTTGCGTGCCCGCACAATGTCGGCGTCTGAAGAAATCGTCAAAGGTGTTAAAACCCATCCAGCCAAATGCGAATCTGTACACTCGGATTCCGAGGACTATTCGACACGAGCCGACAATCCTGCCTGTCTTACCCCGTTGAACGGGAAAGGTTTTCCTCCAGCCGATTGTGCCGGTTTCTCTCTATTCACCGGATCGGCATTCCCGCGTTCTGCATTGGTTGTAACCAGCAGGAGGATTGTGGCAATCATGCCGGGAGGTTCATTTTGGGAATCATGAAGGAGTACGGTGGACTCTGCAGACTGTGACCTAGGTTTGAGAATGCCGCATTGCGCCGATTCAGGCCGATGCTGCGCGTCCAGTGGAAAGTTTGCTTCCCGCCGGCAACCTGGAAATGTCACAGATTTCGGATTGTCTCAATGGTATTCCGTCGCCGCAAATTGACGAATCGAGTCCAGACCGTTGTGGATGAAGTTTTGCACCTGTTGCAGAAGGAGTCCCAGTCCGGATTTCGCAAACACACTATCTCTGCGGTTCAGGCTGCGCGCCTGGAAGAGCGAATTCTGATGAGCGCTTCGCCGATGGCGGTCGTCGCCGAGGGTGCAGTTCAGGCGGTAGAGGCCGCCGCAGCGGTGATGGAAACCGGCGTTGATTTGTCTGTCGGTGCAGACGTTGAATTTGAGGTCCTTGTTGAAGAACAAACGTCGGCCGACACAAGAAATGATGATGGCTATTCTGCAGTCGTCCCGATCTCGGCCGATCCTGAGCAAAACTTCGAACCTGATCCGGATGATCCCAATTTCGACACCCAAACGGTTTCGGGGCCGGAATTGATTGTGATCGATTACCGAGTGCAGGATGCGGACACTCTGCTGGAAAATCTGCTGAGGGACGGTCGAGACGTCCGGTTGCTTCGACTTGACGCGGACTCTGATGGTCTCAGCCAGATTACGGACAAGCTGGAACAGATCGGTCATGTTTCCGCGATCCACTTGCTGACTCACGGAAAAGACGGCGAAGTCCTGCTGGGATCGACGCATCTGAATGCCTCAACATTGGCTCAGCATGCCCCGGAATTGCTGGCATGGCAGCATTCATTGACGTCGAATGCTGACTTGTTGATTTATGGTTGCGACGTCGCTGAATCAGTCGAGGGCCGGGATTTTCTTGATTCGCTAAGTGCACTCACGGGAGCCGATATCGCGGCCAGCATCGACGCGACCGGAAGTGCTGCGGAATCCGGCGACTGGATTCTCGAATACAATCTCGGGCGAATAGAGCAGCCCGGAATCTTCTCGGCCACAGTCATGGACAGCTGGCAACATCGACTGGTCGCGGGCGGAACCGTTACAGTGACAACGACAAATGACGTTGTTGACGGCGACACGACGTCCATCGCGGGCCTTCTGGCGAATAAAGGATCCGACGGCAGAATCTCATTGCGAGAAGCCATCATTGCTGCGAATGCCAATTCCGACGTTGATGAAATCATTCTTGGTTCTGGCGAATATCAAATTCAGTTGACGGGCAAAGACGACACCGGACTTGTTGGCGACTTTGACATTTTGCAGGGTGTCACGATTCGGGGGGCAGGATCAGGCTCGACAATCATCCACGGTGGCTCCATCGATCGGATCTTTGATCTTCGCGGCAGTGCGTCAGCGACGATCCTCGGCATTACGATCACCGGAGGCGATACGGCGGAGGACGGTGGAGGGATCCGCGTTTCAAAGAACGCGGCTTTGACACTCAGCCAGTCCGTCATCACGGCAAACTCGGCAACACGGAAAGGGGGAGGCCTCTTCAATGACGGCACCGCCACTTTGACCAACGTAACAGTCTCAGCGAATGAATCTGGCTCCGACGGCGGCGGGATTAACAATGCAGGAACAATCAGTCTGGCAAATGTAACATTGTCAGGCAACTTGGCGATCCGCGGCGGCGGTCTGCATCATGATGGAACTGGCAGTACGTTGGCAATGACCAACGTGACCGTGAGTGGCAATACCGTGACGAATCAGGGTGGGGGCATCTATGCGGGAAAAGATGCGTCGCTGCTGAATGTCACGATTGCCAACAATGAGGCGGGATCTGCAGGGGGCGGACTCTACGTGCACACCACAAATGTGACTGTCACCGTTCGCAACACGATCTTCTCCAGCAATGAATTGACGAGCGGCACGAATTCGAACGTCTCTGGTACTGTCTCGTCACTGGGCAACAATCTCGACAGTGATGGCACTGCAGCATTGAACCAGTCGTCCGACCTTTCAGGTGTCGATCCTCTGCTTCAGGCCCTCGCGAACAATGGTGGACTCACTCAAACCCATGCGTTAGCAGCCAATAGTGTGGCCATTGATGCTGGCTCATCGGCCGCCGCACCGCTCCTGGATCAGCGCGGTTTTGCACGCGACCTTGTCGCCGATATCGGAGCTTACGAATTTGATCGAGCATTCCTGACGACCAGCCAGTTCAGTGCCAATTCCACAACCAGCGCGGATCAGGTCACGTCGGCGGAGACACGTGGCAGTCAAAATGCAATTGCCCGCGATCATGCGGGAAACTACATCGTTGTCTGGAGCAGTAATTCTCAGGATGGTTCCGGCTGGGGCGTTTATGCGCGTCGATTCGATGCGAACGGGCTGCCGTTGAGTGGTGAGTTTCGTGTCAATACGGTGACATCCGACAATCAGCAGTGGGCCAGCGTCGCCGCCGATCGAAATGGCAACTTTGTTGTAACATGGACCAGCACAAATCAGGATGGAACAGCTCAAAGCGTATACGCGCGACGATACTCGGCGGCAGGCGTTGCTCTGAGCGGTGAGTTTCTAGTTAACACAACCGCAACCGGCGTTCAGAAGAACTCCACAATCTCAATGAACTCCGCCGGCCAGTTCGTGATCGCATGGCAGGGCGAGGGTCCTGGAGATACGTCCGGAGTGTTCTTCCGACGTTATTCGGCCAATGGAACGGCCATCGATACGACGGACAAAAGAGCGAACGCCGCCGCGATTGGTACACAAATCAATCCCGGTGTGGCCATCGACAACAGTGGTAACATCGTTGTGCTCTGGCAGGACACTTCGAAGCTCTATTTCCAGAGAATCCTGGCGGCAGAAACTGATATCAATGTCACCTCAGGCACATGGGGAGCGGCTCGAGTACAGGTTGACAATGCCCTTGCGACGAGCGATGTTCCGACGCTTGCGATGGACGCAGCCGGCAATTTCGTGGTGGCCTATCGAGAACAGACACTCCTGCCTGGAATATGGGCTCGGGGATTCAACGCGGACGGATCCACCAAGTTTTCGTGGTTTCAGGCTGTCAGCGGAACGGCGACGAGTCCTTCCGCTTCAATGGCCAGCGATGGCCAGTTTATTTTGAGCTGGCAGGATACGGGAGACGGTGATGGGACCGGAATCTACGCTCGAAAGTATCTGGCAAATGGTTCAGCCAACGGTGCCTCTTTCGTCGTCAACCAATACACCGCGGGAAACCAGAGCCAGTCCTCACTGACGATGCTGGATCCCGACAACTTTGTGGTGGTCTGGTCCGGAACATCGGCTGCAGACTCATCCGGCATTTCAATCCGTCAGTATGGCACGGCCATCGCACGGTCGCTGACAGCACAGAATGATTACTCGACAACCGCGACGAACACGTCCGTAAATATCGATGCACTCTCGAATGACTCTCGCCCTTCCAGTGGCGTCGCAGTGCTTTTGGACGCGTCTGATCCCGCTAACGGCGCCGCATTCGTCAACACCAATGGCACCATCACTTATACGCCAGACACTTCTTACGCGGGTGACGATTCACTGAACTATCTCATCTCCGATGGAGCTGACGGGACGACACACTATTGGAGTCTGGCGGGTAACGCAGTTGACTCCGTCGGAACGGCAGACGGAACCCTGCGCGCGACATCGACGGTTTCGGGAAGCTATGGGTCTGCGTTGCGATTCAACGAAAACACAAGTTACGCACAAATTCCGGACTTCAGCTACAACTCGTCATTCACTGTCTCATTTGACTTTAAGCTGGATGAAAATACCGGCACCGCATATCAGTACCTTTATAGCCATGGCACATGGAGCGCGACCAACTCTTTACAGATTCATGTTGGGGAGTCAGGAAATTCGACGGACGCGAATGTTCTCAAGACCGCATTTGGCGATTCGAACGACACCTTCAGCAGCAGTGCGCTCAACACAAACATTGCCTCGCTTATCGGTGACGGTCAGTGGCATACCTATACGCTGGTCGTGGACAAAGCCAATGGGAGTCGCGTCTATATCGACGGAGCATTGCGAAAGACAGCGTCCTCCCGAGGTGGTGATGCGTTTGATCCGACCGGCAACCTGTACCTTGGAAGTCGCAGCGATCTGAATTCTACGCAATTCTTTGGAGGCGACCTTGATACGGTCCGTATCTTTGATCGAGCTCTGTCCGCGACTGAAGTCAGTTCACTCAACACAGGCGATTCCCCGTCAGCAACGTCGGCTCAGTCAACAGCAATAGCCTATGTGACCGTCCAGAATGCCGCACCGGTTGTCGCCATCAATGGACCATACAGCTCCAGCGTGGGCCTTCCGGTGACGTTTTCCGGATCTGGCACGACCGACCTGAACGGGGATACTCTGACGTACGAATGGGATCTGAGTTATGACGGCGTAACATTCAGCGAGGATGTTTCCGGATCAACGGTCACGAGAACCTGGGCTCAGTTGCAGTCAAATGGAACGCTCGTTGGCACAAATACGATTGCCTTGAGAGTCACGGATTCCCGAGGCGCGGAAACTCTGGCGACCACCACACTGCAGGTCTCCGCCAATGCGAGCCCCACCGCGATTGCACTCAGCAATTATGTCATCCCCGGCGTTCAGTCAGGCGGGGTGGTGGGAACATTGACAACAACGGATCCGACGACCGGAGACGCTCATACGTATTCCGTTACAGACACTCGTTTTGAAGTTGTTTCCGGTCAGTTGAAGCTAAAAGCCGGACAGTCGGTGAATCGAGATACCGAGACTTCCGTTGCGATGAATATCAGCACAACGGATCTTGCCGGCAATCAGCTGACTCGAGCCTTTGTGTTGACAGTGGGGAACGGTCCGATCGTAGCTCGCGACAACATCGGTTCAACAAATGAGAACTCGCCCCTGACAGTCGCGGCCCCGGGCGTTCTGGCCAACGATGATGTTCCTTCAGGAGTGATAACCTCCGGAGCACTTCTGGACTTTAATGCCTCGCAGGACACCAATGGGGACACGGTCTGGCAGAACTCCACAGCGGTAACCGGCTTTGGGCTCAATCTGGGAACAGGCGTGACTCGCAACGCGGTTACCCCAAGCAATCACTACGGGATTCTGTCGTCATTTGACTTCAATGGGGCTTCTACTTCAGGCGCGTACAGCAATCTTTCCACAGCGTCTCTGCCGGGGAATCCGACAGATGGATCAGGTACATTCGAACTTTGGTTCCGGCCGGATGAGTTAACAAAGAAGTACATTCTGATCGACTCGGGAACGGCCCAGCCGGGCAGTGGTTTATCTCTTCGACTGAACGGTACGCAACTGGAGTATTCGGTGTACTCCGGAACGGCCGAAGTCGTCGTTACTTCCAATATCAGTAGTCAACTTGCCACTGGCGACTTCGTGCAATTCACAGGATCAGTGCGCCTCAGTGGTGGCACAGCATCGGTCGAAATGTTCGTTAACGGCGTTTCTGTTGGCACGGATTCCGCGTCTGGTTTCACATCATGGTCAGACATGACCGAAGACTTCGCCCTCGGCAATATCGACGGCACTGTCAGCGTGTTCTCGGTGTCCGGTGCGGACCCGTTCGACGGCGAAATGGCGATCTTTCGCTTCTATGACACTGCGCTTTCGGGTGCTCAGGTCCTGAACAATTTTAATTCCGTCGCAGGAACTCAGGCCGGTATCACCGTCACTGCAACCGACACGACAACAGACGCAACCCGAGGATCAGTGACTGTCGGTGTCGGCGGCGCTGTCACTTACAATCCGAACGGACAATTTGAATCGCTTGCCGCTGGTGCAACAACAACAGACTCATTTCGTTACACGATCTCCGACGGTGCGGGCAACACTGACACAGCACGCGTCACGATGACAATCACCGGCGTAAATGATGCCCCCGTACTCACGGCTGTCTCAAGATCTTTGGGGACAATTATCGCGAACGAAACGTCGTCCGCGACAACGATCAGCAGTTTGCTGGGAACGTCCGTCACAGACGTGGATACGAGTGCATTAAAAGGAATTGCCGTCACCGGATCCACCGGGACGGGCACCTGGCAATACTCGACGAACGGAACGACCTGGCTGAGCTTTGGCTCGGTCTCCGCCAACACTGCTCTGCTGTTGCGATCGACGGATCAGATTCGATTTGCCGGCAGCGGAACATCGGCAGGGTCCGCCACAATCACTTACGTCGCTTGGGATCAATCCACTGGCACAGCCGGAGCGAAGGTTGATCTTTCAGTCACGGGTCGCGGTGGCTCAACCGCCTACAGTACAACTTCGGACACGGCGACACTGACATTAAATCGAGTCAATCTTGCTCCTGTAGCAACGGCCGACAACTACGTTCTCAATGAAGATTCGACGCTGACAACAACGGTCGCACCGAGCTGGTTCAACAACCAATGGACGATGCGTCAGAAGCTGACGTTTAACAATGGATCCGGGGCCGTCCTGACCAACCAGGCTGTTCTGGTCACGCTCGACGGAACAAAGATTGACTACACAAAAACTTTGGACAACGGGCAGGACCTCCGTTTTCTGGACGGCAATGGGACCCAGTTGGATTATGAAATCGAATCCTGGGATGAAACAGGAACCTCTCGCGTCTGGGTACGAGTCCCTCAGATTGACGCAGCATCGAACACTGACTTTGTGTGGATGTACTACGGGAATTCTCAAGCTTCGAATGTTCAGAATTCCGGAGCCGTCTGGAGCGGTCAAAAAGCGGTCCTGCATATGAACGGCACACCCACCGATTCATCGTCCAATGCATTGACTGTTACGACCTCGGGCGCGTCAGCCATCACTGGCGTCAGTGCCGGAGCTCGGGACTTTGACGGTGTCGATGATTACATCAAACTGGCGCCGTCCGCAGAAGTGAACAACCTCTTCGCAACTGGAGGGACGATTTCCGCGTGGATCAATCCCGACAGCTGGGGCGAAGCCGGATATGGTCGCATTGTGGATAAGGCGTCCACAACTTTTGGCCCGAACGGCCCAGGCTGGGCTCTTCAGGTTACCTCCAGCGGCGCTATCCTTTTTGAGCACGGATTCTCTTCGGCGTCAGGCGACTGGATTACCCCAAGTGGCTCTGTTTCGCTCAGTGGCGGCTGGTATCACATAACGGTGGTTTACAATGCCAGCACGCCAACGACCGACCCCAAAATCTATATTAATGGAGCTCAAGTTGCGGTCACGGAGAACCTGACTCCTTCCGGCACAATGACCGACGATTCATCGCTGCAGCTGACCGTCGGCAACTTCGCTTCCAACACAACGCGCACTTTTGACGGAGGTATTGACGAAGTCCGAGTCGCCAGGACATCGCTGACGGCTGCTCAGGTTCTCGCCGACTATCGCTCGATGACCGGTGCATTGACAACAATCGGAGCCGCAGAAGCTGGCCCGGGCGGTGTCCTGATCAACGACAGCGATCCCGATGGCGATTCGCTGTCCGTCGCTTCGTGGACAACTCCGGCTCGAAGCAAAGCGTTTACGATGAACAGCAATGGCACGTTCACCTATACCCCACAGGATAACTTTAACGGAACAGACACGTTCACCTATCGTCTCACGGATGGCACCAACATCCTTGCCCCGGTCACAGTGACTTTGACCGTGCGTGCGGTCAATGATGCACCGTCGGCCGTTACTCTTTCGAGTAATTCTTTTGCAGGCTATACGGACGGAGCAGTCGTCGGCGGGTTAACGGTAACGGATGCTGATACCGGGGACACTCATACATTCAACGTCAGCGACTCGCGCTTTGAGGTTGTCTCCGGGCAACTGAAATTGAAAAGCGGTCAGCAGATCAATCCCATTGCGGAGCCGACGGTTGCCCTGAACATTACTGCAACGGATACAAGCGGCGCCAGCAGGCTCTTCACCACAACGCTGACCACCATCGACATTAACTCTTCGCCCGCGCTTTCTGTCACGACAATCACACCGTCAGTCAGTGAGAACGTGTTGATTACAACTCCGCTCCATGTCGCCTCGATTTCGATCAGCGACGATGGCATCGGCACGAATAATCTTTCGCTCAGTGGGGCTGATGCCGGTTACTTTGAGCTGCAGGGACAGGATCTCTATCTGCGCGCCGGGGCTGTTTTTGATCATGAAACTACGGCTACGATTGACGTCAGAATCGAGGTCGATGATCCCGCTTATGCCGGATCGCCTGACGACAGTAAAGTGTTTTCGCTGGTGATCATCGATGTCAATGAAGTCCCTTCGCTGACATTGAGTTCAGTGGTTGCATCCGTTGCAGAGAACTCGAATGCCAGCACCTTCGTGCGAGTCGCGGATATTGTTATCAGTGACGATGCGGTCGGAACGAATCTCCTGACGTTGTCCGGGGCTGATGCCTCAATGTTCTCGGTCGTGGGCAACGGACTTTACATCAACACCAGCACCTTGCTGGACTTCGAAACCCGAACATCGCTGGCGGTGGATCTGCACGTTGACGATTCCGAAGTGGGCGGAACTCCTGACTCAACTGTGAGTCTGCTGCTTTCAGTTACGAACGTCAACGAAGCTCCGATCGCGATGATGAATGGTCCCTACATCATCGCAGAAGGGGAGGATCTTGTTCTCAATGCTGCGGGTTCAAGTGATCCGGACGGAGACGCCTTGATCTACGAATGGGACCTGAACGGCGATGGAATCTTTCATAATGCGACCGGAATTAATCCAACTCAGACATGGGCTCAACTGAACTCAGCAGATCCCTCCGTAAACGACGATGGCTTAAGAAATGTACGCCTGAAGGTGACGGATTCAGCAGGACTGTCGACTATCATCACGACAACTCTGACGATAACCAATACACCTCCGACCATTTCCGTCACCGGAAATTCGACGGTCGACAGCGGCGCCACCTATGTTTTAAATCTGGCTTCGAGCGATCCGGGGCAGGATCAAATTTCTGCCTGGTCAATCAATTGGGGAGATGGCAGTCCCACAGAGACCGTTAGCGGAAGTCTCAGTTCAGCTTCGCACGTTTACCTGACACCGGGTGGTACCCGATCGATTACCGTCTCGGGCACAGATGAAGACGGCACCCATGCCATGTCCGGAGGCCCGTTCATTATTACTGTGAACAACTCCGCTCCAATTCATCTTGCCATTTCTGATCTCAGGGTCACGGAAGGAATCTCAGGGGCCTCCGTCGGAACGATTACGTTCACAGACCCGGACTTCGGTGACCGTCACACCTTGACTGTGGATGATTCACGGTTCGAGATTGTCGGCAATGAACTGCGTCTGAAGACCGGTCAATCATTGAACTACGCCTCAGAGAACACCATCAGCGTCAATGTTACGGTAACAGATCTGAACGGCGCGTTCAGCTCTGCCAACTTCCTGCTGACAGTGAATCGAGTCGCTCAAGGCAGCTCAGATTCCTACGCCGTCGATGGAACTCAACAGTTATCCATAGCAAGTCCGTCGCTGGGTGTATTGCGTAACGACTCTGACCCGGAAAATGATTCTCTGACGGCTATCATCGAAAACGGGCCCTCGAATGCAGCCGCGTTTGGAATGAATTCGGATGGAACGTTTTGGTATCGAGCGATGGTCGGTTTCTCTGGCACTGACACGTTTACCTATTTTGTCAACGACGGGGAATCGAACAGCTCGCCTGTGACAGTTACGTTAACGGTGAATCAGCCGGCGACTCTGAATTTCGTGCGAGTCCTGGCGGCCATCGACGAAAACACGACCCTGAACACTCGACTGCGAATTGGTCAGTTCCTCATCACCGATGATGGAATTGGCAACAATACAGTTTCACTCGCGGGTGCAGACGCGGCCTTCTTTGAACTTGACGGATCCAACAATCTTTACCTGAAGGCCGGAGTCAACCTGGACTATGAGACGCGACGGAGTCTTCTGGTCACAGGGCAAGTCGATGACACCTCAATTGCCGGAGAACCCGATGCCGTTCGGAATGTGACACTCACAGTTCAGAACGTCAATGAGACACCAACGACGGCAGGAATCGGCGATGTTTCGGTCAACGAAGACGCCGGACTCCAAACGATCAGCGTGGCGACCCGTTTTTCCGACCCGGACCAGGAGTCATTGGGGTATTCGGTCAGCACCGTAAGCCAGACCACAGGGCTGTTGAGTTCGGTCAGCATCAACGCCACGACTGGCGTCCTGAGCTTTCAGTCGGCGTCAAATGCATTCGGAACTGCGGTACTTAGAGTCATCGCGACAGATGCAGCGGGTGCTTCTGTGGCTACGCAGTTCACAGTGAACGTTCTCCCGGTCAACGACGCCCCGGTCGTTTTGAACTACTCCGGCAACACCGTATCCGGGCAACCATTGACAACATTGACCCCGGGACTCCTGTTGGGATCCTCCGATGTTGAAGGCAACCCGATCACCGCAATCCTGATTCAGGCGCCTTCCCACGGCACGGTGACACTGAGGCCGGATGGCAGCTTTACGTATACGCCAACGACGGGATTCTTTGGTACAGACAGCTTTCAATTCTCCGGCTCCGACGGGCAGAATGCGGGAATAACGAAAACCGCGAGCATCTTTGTTCAGGCACCGCTGGTTGGAGGCGCATCCTCAGCCACTTCTTCCTCAACAAGCACCACCACAACGACTTCATCTTCCTCCGGAACGTCAACGAACACAACGGGGTCGGGCGCGACTTCGAACTCTTCAACCAACTCCAGCTCAACGGGTTCCAATGCTGTAACCACCGCGCCAGCAGGAAACACCGTCTCGGGAAACAGCAACAGCTCTGACGACGAAGACAGCCTGTTGGCCGCTGGAGTCGTCTCAACAAACCACTCAGACGAAGAAGAAAACGCTGGCTTTATGCCACACGTACAAGTCGAGGAAGCGGACGGAGAACGAAAACTTTTCGGCGCAACATCGACGGGGCCGTTTGGAACGGACAGAGACTCCATGCGGCGATACACGATCAGTGAGACATATCTCAGGAGTGCCGGTACTTCGTCACAGCTCTGGGGTACTCACACAGCCCTGACTCCGCAGGAATTGCAGCGTCAGGAATTCTACCGCGAACTCGCCGCTCGCACGGAAGAACAGATTGACTCGTTTGAGAAGAAGCTCAGCCGTAATGTCAGCATGGAAGGTCGAGTTGTCGGGTCTGTCGGCGTCGTGACAACCGGCTTCTCTGTTGGTTATCTGATCTGGGCCGTTCGAGGCGGCATGTTGCTCTCGGGCGTGCTGTCCCAGATTCCTGCATGGACCATGCTCGACCCTCTGATGGTGATTGATGGTGAGGGCAAAGATGATGACAAAGAATCGCTGCAAACGATTATGGACCGAGAACAAGCCCGATTGAACAAAGCATCGACGCCAACAAAGACCTGACTCCTGCCATCTGACTTGCGCTGTGACGAACTGTCACGGCGGATGGTGGCTCCCGAGAACTGAATTACTTTCTGGTACCAGAGTTCTGAATATGAAAAATCTGACTGCTGCTTCAAGAATTACGATCGGCCTCGTGTGTTCGATGGTCGGGATATTGATCACAGCCAACTTTCTGGGCCTGCTGCCAGATCAGAATATTGTGATCACTCAGGGACGCGCGCAGTTGACGGAGTCGCTGGCGTTCAGCACGTCGCTACTGTTATCCAATAATGATCGAACCGGCATCGAGCAGATTCTGCGTAATGTGGCGACTCGCCAAAAGCAGGTCCGCAGTATCGGTGTTCGACGTGCAGACGGAGTTGTGGTCGTGGCTGTGGGTGACCATGACGTGTTATGGCCCGCGACGATGGGAGACAATTCAAACGCCAGCTTTATGCAGGTTCCATTGTCTCACTCGACAGAAGGCACCTGGGGGAAATTGGAAGTCTGTTTTCTGCCATTGGACTCCGGCCGATGGTACGCATTCGCTGAGAACGCTCAGCTGCAATTGCTGCTCTTCGTTGCTGTTTCCGGGTTCTTTTCATTTCGTCTGTTTCTGCGCTTCGTGCTGAAGAATCTGGATCCATCGCGTGCTGTTCCAAGACGCGTGCGAGAAGCCCTCGACATTCTGAACGAAGGACTCATGATCGTCAGTCTGGATGATCGAATCCTGCTGGCCAATAACGCGCTGGCCCGAACAGCACGCTGCTCGGCAGACTCACTTGTGGGCCGGAAAGCCGGAGAAATGAGCCTCAAACGCACTGACAAATCAACGACCATGCCATGGACTGAGTGCGGACTTGCCGAAAGACCAGTTTCAGGAGTGACGATGGATTTTGTTGATCCATCCGGCGAAAAACGAATCTTCAAAGTCAACTGCTCACCACTCTTTGGAAATGAAGGCAAGATCCGCGGCGTGATGGTCTCTCTGGACGATGTGACTCAACTGGAGAAGAATAAGATCGATCTGAAGATTGCCAAGGACGAGGCTGATGCTGCGAACAAGGCGAAAGGCGACTTCCTCGCCAATATGAGCCATGAGATTCGAAACCCGATGAATGCGATCGTCGGTTTCACAGACATCCTTCGCCGCGGTCTTGAAGACTCTGAATCCACTCGCACAACGTATCTCGACACGATTCACGCCAGTGGCACTCACCTCGTGGAATTGATTAACGACATCCTGGACTTCTCCAAGATTGAAGCCGGTAAACTGGAACTTGAAATCCGTGATTGCAGCCCTTACCAGCTCATGAATGAAGTCGTTAACGTCCTGCGAATGAAGGCCGAGCAACAGTCCTTGAACCTTTCAATTAACCTGCGCGGCGTGATCCCGGAAACAATTCAGGCGGACCCGACTCGCTTGCGTCAGATCCTGATGAATCTGGTGGGGAACGCGATCAAATTCACGGCGGAAGGCGGCGTCCGCATCGTCGCGTCAATGGAAGACAGGAATGACCAGCCGTTTCTGCGATTTGAAGTAACGGACACCGGTATCGGTATGACTCAGGAACAAATCGGGCGACTCTTCCAGGAATTCATGCAGGCCGACTCCTCTGTCACTCGCCGCTTTGGTGGAACAGGTCTGGGGCTTGCAATCAGCAAGCGACTGACGGAAGCCATGGGCGGACAAATCGCAGTGAGCAGCGAACCTGGCGTCGGAAGTACCTTCTACTTCTCAATTGCAACCGGCGACCTCACGGGAGTACCGATGCTGAATGCTGAACAGGCTGCGGACAAGTTCCGGTCGGCATCTCGTTCGAAGCAGCATGGTCTCAGAGTTTACTTCAAGCCGGCACGAGTCCTTATCACGGATGACACACCGGCCAATCGTCAATTGGCAGGACTCGTTCTGCGTAAGGCCGGACTGACTGTGGACGAAGCAGAGAACGGCGCCATTGCTGTCGAAAAAGCCAGCCGCGGAACTTACGACCTGTTGTTAATGGACATGCAGATGCCGGTAATGGATGGATTTACGGCCACACGCACGCTCCGCGATCATGGACTTCAAACGCCGATTCTGGCATTCACGGCCAACGTCATGGAACAGGATCGTCAGCGCTGTGTCGCTGCAGGTTGCTCCGGATTTCTCACCAAACCGATCAATATCGATTTGCTGTTGAGCACTATCGCGGAATACCTCGAAACCACCGATCCACCGCTCGAACTTCCCGAACCGGACCAAGACTCTCATACGGGCAGCAGCCGAGCAAAGATCGAATCGACGACATCTGCTTCAAGTCTCATGGCCGGAAGTTTGCTGGATGAAATTCTTGAACAGTTGCCAGGAGTTGCCGGGATCCGAGGACTCGATCACAACTCGTCGCAGAATTCAGAGCCTGCAGGAGAGCCTCGCGATAAGATTCGCAGGCCGATTCACTCCACCTTACCGCTGGATATTCCCGAGTTCCGCGAAATCGTCGAGGCGTTTGTTGGCTGTATGGATGACACGATGCAGAGCTTGCGGGAGGCTCAAGCCAGAATGGACTATCAGGAAGTCCGCGAAATCGCTCATCGCCTGAAAGGCACGGGAGGAACTGTGGGATTCGCGGCCTTTACAGAACCCTCTCGCAAGCTTCAGCATGCAGCCGAAGAACGCGACGACGCCACGATTGATGCCATGCTCCTGGAACTGGAGGAAATCAGTTCGCGAATCGAATTGCCGGTCCAGGTTTGACGGTCCGTGCCTTCCTACGTTGACTCGCTTCTTCTTTGGGGTGAAGACGCCAAGGTCTGTTCCATCACAGGGAGGAGATCATGCAGACGACCAGCCTTCCATAAGACCGGACGTCAGGAATCCTTCAACGAATCACCGCCGACGCCTCATTCAGCGCATAAAAAAACTCCGGTCTGGTGAAGGACCGGAGTTGTCTCAATTTGAGAAGACGCGCCTAAAACTATCGCTTTGGAGCGGTGCAGGCGCCGTGAGTCTCGGCCATTGATGTCTTCTGCTCGGTGATTCCAGGACATTGAGAAGCCATCTCGGCATTCAATTCCTTGTAAGCGGCCCATTCCGCTGGCAGATTGTCTTCATGGAAGATCGCTGCGACCGGACACTCCGGAACGCAAGCTTCGCAGTCAATGCATTCATCAGGATGAATGAAAAGAATGGCTTCACCTTCGTAAAAACACTCTACTGGACATACGACCACGCAGTCCGTGTATTTGCAATTGAAGCATGGTTCGGCGACGACATGGGTCATTGAATATCCTTTCCCACCAGAAGATCTGGTCACTTACAAATGACAACGCCCAACATGAGGCGAATTGATGCACGCGTATAGAAATCAAACAGCAAGTTCAATCATGGCCCAATTCGGGCAAGTCCTGAGCTGAGTTTTATGACATCCTTTTCGGCAATTTCCAGACTTGTGAGACAGGCAATCCGACAGAGTTCAAATTGAGACGGAGTCTCTAATCGAAGTCCGGCTGAAATCGGTCTGTCGCTCCGTTCCGTCCGTCCGGAAGTCTTCGCAGGTTTTCCCAATCGGAACGCTTCTCAAAGATTGTTTTTCGCGGAGCGAATCCAGTGTTGTCGGTGTTGAGCAGGAGTGGCACAATCTTCGCTGCTGAAGTGTGTGACCGCGGTGGTAAGTCCGGGGAGGGTTCCGATCAAAGAGAATCCGCTGGCCCTCACTGATCCACCCTCGATAAAATACCGTTGCAGGCCCCATTAATAACAGACTGACATCTTGATCTCCGCCGCCCGTTTTCTTGTCTTTGCATCCTGATCAAGCATCGTTAAAGCACGTTTTACTGTGGTGTTTTGAAGTTTCAGGCGTCACAAGTCTGAAACGAAACTTTTGGTTTCCAGCATCGCGCAATTGAACGCCGAGGCTGCGACAACAAGAATTGAGCGTTCGCCGTGCCACTGACCGACATCGACCGAAGACTTCTCAACGACCTCCTGGCTGGCCAGAGTGGTGCGTGGAGACTGTTTGTCGATCGCTTCACGGGGCTCATAATTCAGGTCATAAAGCACACGGCCCAGGCTCACAGCCTGAAACTGAACGCCGATGACATCGAAGATCTCTGTGCAGATACCTTTGCCGAGCTGCTTCTGAGAGACATGGCCGCTTTGCGAGCCTTCCGGGGCCGTTCATCGCTCGCGACCTACTTATCCGTAATCACTCGTCGTGCCGTCGTCCGGAAGTTGACTCAGCACCGTTACCTGCAGGCGATGGGACATGTGAATGCCCATCAGGCGGCTGTCGACTATGCATCCAGCGATACGCCACCCGGACGTCAACTGGAGCAGCGAGATCAGGTCGAAAGCCTGTTTTCTCGCCTGCCTCAGGAAGCGGCGAAGGTCCTGCAGTGGATCTATCTTGATGGGTTCAGCTATGAACAAGTGGCGAAAAAACTGGGCAGGCCGCTGAACTCCGTCGGCCCATTGCTGACTCGCATTCGAGCTGCCTTGAATCCCGCCATAGCAGACTAGTGTTCTGTCAAGAACAAGATTGGGGGTCAATGCGAGCCGACGGAGCGGCTCGACTACGTAATTTCGCCGCTCCGTCGGCGAAAATGAGATCCACCAGTAACCCCCAAATCAAAACTTGACGAGCCAGTAGTCGTCCGCTTCGTTGGAATTGCGTTCCCAAGCCGGCTCGAACGTTGAGCCCCTGGAAGCCAACGACATCACGTGATGTTGCGTGACAATAACTGCTTCCGGCCATCGCGTCGTGGCTGCTTTCGTTTCTTGAATGTGAAAGCGTGCTGTAAGACGGTTCGCGTATTTTCTCCCGGGCGGCAAAAACCAATTCGAGGTCTGCGGTGCAAACGAAACACTGCAGCCTCGTGATGTGTGAGTGTGTGCGGCGTCTTCACGGAGAGGCCCCTGGGAAAGCCTTTAAGCCGTCGCGCGTTGTTGCCAACAGCATGTTTAAGCATCAAGGCGTCCGATTGAAGAACGATATCGATGGCACTGATGTCATCTTAATCGGCCACGAAGATGGTTTTCCAATCGTTCTTCATACTCACGACGGTCCAGCCGTGCTCAGCAGATTCGTCGAGACCCTTGTCGAGTTTGGCGAGATGGTCTGTGCGGTCGTAAGCGTATTCGCGTCCGCCGTCATCGTGGTGAACGTAAAGGCAGAAATGCGTGCCGCTGCCAAAGCCAACATACTGCAGCATCTGGAGGTCGCCGTCTGAGTTTCCAAACGCCGCAATCGGTCGGCGACCGATGTGTTGGTTGATGCCGACGGGCTTGCCGCCTTTGTCGTCGTTGAAGTTCAATTCCGGAAGTCGTACGATCGCCGGCTGTCCGTCGCGCAACTCAAACTTACTCTTCACGCTGCTGCCGATCACCTGTTCCGGAGGGATGCCGTAGGCGGCTTCTGCCCACGGACGCATAAACTCAATGCCGCCACCGGAGACGATGTAGTTCCTGAAGCCGTTCGCGCGCAAATAGGCCAACACTTCGAGCATCGGTTGATAGGTCATTTCAGTGAAGTGTTTGCCGGTCGTCGGATGCTTCGCAGTGGCGATCCAGTCCTTCACGACCTGATCGAACTCCACCGTGGTCATGCCTGTGTGCGTGGCCATGAGGAGTTCCATGATCGCTCGTTCGCCGCCAGCGGCAGCGGCTTTCAGGTCGCCCTTCAGCAGCGAGGCGAATGGTTCCCGGTCCTTCCATTCCGGATGCTGTGGCGCGAGGATCTTCACCCGATCAAGTGCGAAGAAGAGTTGCACGGGCATCGGCTTCTCACACCAGAGCGTGCCGTCATTATCAAAGACCGCAATGCGCTCTTCTGCAGCCACGAAGTCCGGCGAGCCTTCTTTCGTGACTTTTTCGACGAAGGCGGTAATCGACCTTTTGGCAGGACCGTCATTCCACGAAGGCAGTGGATCAGAGGCACATGCGGTTGCGGCAAACAGGAGTACCGAGATTGTGATCGCCTTGAAGTTCATGGAGCGGTTTCCGCTTGAGAAGGTTTTAAAATAAGAAGAACGACACTCCGCCATTCGCGTCCGATCGGTCGGTATGTAATGGGACCTGACGAAGAGCCCAAAAAAGCAAAGAGTGCCACCGGTAACGGCGGCACTCCAATGTGCAAACTTTCCATACCTTTGAGAGATGCTTAATTTCCGCCTGCGGTCATCCCACGGATCTGCTTCTCAAGCGACTCAAGACTCCAGTCGCCCGGCGTCTGGCTTGGCGGAAACTCCTTCATCGTCAGCAGGAACTGGGATGCAACCATCTGAAGCGGCACCATCACGAAGGCCCTGTCGATCATCCAGTCGTGGTAGGTATTCGAGTTATGCTGAGATTTCTCGAACGGATCACGACGCAGGTTGAAAAGAAGCGGCAGACGCAACTTGACAAGTGGCTCGCGCCAAACCTGAAGTTGTTCGGCCCTGTTTTCAAGATAAGTCGCCTTCCAGTCGCCAACGCGGATCGACATGATGTCGCCATCATCGCCCACGTAGATGAAAGAATTGCGAGGCGATTCCTGGACGTTGCCACTCAGGTAATCGAGCAGGTTGAAGCCGTCGATATGGTTCTTGTAAGTGCGGCCGTTAAGTTCTACTCCTCCCTTCAGCAACTTTTCTTTGATGTCCGGGGCGCCAGCGGCGGCGGCGAAGGTCGGCAGCCAGTCCTCGTGCGAGACGATGCCATTGAGCGTCGTTCCGGCCGGGAAGTGACCAGGCCACTTGATGAAGCACGGAACGCGGAAAGCACCTTCCCAATTCGAGTTCTTCTCACTGCGGAACGGCGTGGTGCCGGCGTCGGGCCACGTGTTGTAGTGCGGGCCGTTGTCCGTTGAGTACTGCACGATCGTGTTATCCGCGATGCCAAGGTCGTCGATCAGCTTGAGTAGTTCACCCACATGATTGTCGTGCTCAACCATTCCGTCGTGATATTCGTCACCGCTCGGCCCTGAGATACCTTTGTGCTCTTCCCTGACGTGCGTGCGGAAATGCATGCGAGTTCCGTTCCACCAACAGAAAAACGGTCCGCCCGCCTTGGCCTTGCGGGTGATGAAGTCCTTGGCCTCGGCGATCGATTCGTCGTCGATTGTCTCCATTCGTTTTTTTGTCAGTGGCCCGAGGTTCTCGATAGTCTGGCCACCCTTGCCGTCTGCCTTACACTTCAGCACACCGCGCGGGCCGAATTGTTCAAGGAAGGTTTTCCCGTTTGGCAATTTCATATCTCGTGGGTAGTCTCGCTGTTCCGGTTCTTCTTCGGCGTTGAGATGGTAAAGGCTGCCCATGAATTCGTCGAAGCCGTGCATCGTCGGCAGATGTTCGTCGCGATCGCCCTGATGGTTCTTGCCGAACTGTCCTGTGGCGTATCCCTGACTCTTGAGGATTGTCGCCATGGTGCAGTCAGTCTTCTGCCAGCCTTCCTTCGCACCAGGCATGCCAACTTTGGTCATGCCACTGCGAACGGGAACGCTGCCGCTGATGAACGCCGCGCGGCCTGCTGTGCAACTTTGCTGCGCGTAGTAGTCCGTGAAGCCGACACCTTCCCGCGCGATGCGGTCGATGTTCGGCGTCTTGTAGCCCATCATGCCGCGGTTGTTATGGCTGATGTTCCACGTGCCGATGTCGTCACCCCAGATGCAAAGGATGTTTGGCTTCTTACCATCGGCCTGCGATTTCGTGGCCACTGTCAGATTGTGAGCCTTCAGCGCAGCAATCGCCGCCGGTCCCAAACTCGGCTCGTTACTCTTCCCGGCGTTGTTGGTACTGACAACATTTGAAGAAGGCGCGGAGTCCTCGAACGCAACAGCCGAATGCGACAGATCGAACTGCTCGGTTGCCAGTGCCCAGCCCAAGAGCGCCCCGATAGCCACGAACGCTAGCGAAGCCAGAGAAGAACGTTTCACCATACCGAACTCCAGAAAGATGTAGAAGGTTCCCAAGGACACCCCAAAACCGTATTGACGAAAACTCCTGGGGGAGAGTTCTATAACATTGCCGTCCTAAAACTATCCTCAGCATACAGAATCCTGCTTGCTATACGGAAACCGCAGGGACCTTCGTGGGTTCAGGTTGCGGCCCAAAGAACAAACCTGACACCATAACCCTGACGGGAGAACCCTGACGCCGAAGCAGTCGAGGCGTTGAAAACGTGCAAGAGGTCAGCAGACAGGGGCATCCACCGCAAATTGACTCAGCTCGGCCACAGGCCCCAGGTCTGACAGCATTCCGGGCCATATGAGACCGTGAAAGAATTATCGCAAGCACTCAGCGAGAGCCGTTCGCCCAGCCTGATGGGACAAGATCGCTGATACTTTGCGGCTGCGGCACGCGGAGTGTGCCTGCGACTTTGAAGCGAACAGTAAATTCACAGCCTCTGTGGAACCTGGCGGTGAGAGATTCCGGCTTGGATGATTTCGTGATGAAGATTCCGCTCCGGTATAATGCAGTCTCAGAACTTCACCATCGCGTGGCAGCGTGCCCTCGAAATTGTGTCGAAAGACTTCGCAGGAGGGCGGATTCCGGATTTGCTGGTGTCATGTGGCCCGGCCCCCTCGGAATTTCTTTCTCAATCAAGTGGACAAAATGATTGTTACAAAATGATGAAGAGCAACGCATGAGGTCGCGCCTGACTACGCTTGTTCATTTTGTCATTGATCATTTTGTCCTTAAAGAACAGTGATTGGCACGGGTGCGGCAGAGTGACGCTGAGTTGACTGGCTGAGCCCATTCAGGTCTTCACTGAGGCCCAGGGACCTTTTCTCCAAACCAATTCAAACCTTCTGAAGGTTTCCCGACAATTTCGGAATCCACCTACGCAGGACATTTGCCCTGACGTTTAAAATGCACCGGGGGAGTTAAGAGAGCTTCTGTTCTTGATGGCTGGCAATCACCTATGAGTACGCTCGGAAGAATCCTTTCGGTTCAAATTGGTCGAGTTCAAAAATTCGATGGTGGCGGCGACGTTGCGGAGTCATGGTCGTCTGCCATTGGCAAGGTTGAGGTGTCTGGCGTTGTTGAGGTCGGAAAGATGGGGCTCACGGACGACGAACAGGCAGATCTTGTGAATCATGGTGGGGCAGATAAAGCTGTGCTGGCTTATGCTTCGGAGCACTACGAAAAATGGAATGAAGAATTCCCTGGCAAGAACTTTCAGGCCGGTGGCTTTGGTGAGAATCTTACCGTTGCTGATCTGAATGAATCGATATGCTGTATTGGAGACATTTTTCGTGTCGGGGATTGTCGTCTGCAAGTCTCGCAGCCTCGCCAACCGTGCTGGAAGTTGTCTGGACGCTGGGAATTGCCGAAACTTGCCGTTCTTGTCCAGCAGAATGGCCGAACCGGTTGGTATCTCCGAGTGTTAGAAGATGGAAAGATTGAAGCCGGAATGCAAATCGAACTGATCGCTCGGCCGTTTCCTGAGATATCAGTCAAAATGGCGCACGCCGTGATGTATGCGAAGCCAAGGCGACACGACGATGATCAGTGGCTGGCCAAGTGCCCGGCACTCTCTGAAGCGTGGCGAACGAATCTCGAACAACGGTCGCGAACAGCATCGTCAAATTGAATTCAGCTCGGAGAAAATGCGATGTGGGATGAACGATACCGTGGCGACAACTTCGTGTACGGGACCGAGCCAAACTCGTTTCTGGTCGAGCACTCTAAACTGCTCACCGGCCCGATTCTGAGCCTTGCGGAAGGCGAAGGACGCAATGCCGTGTTTCTTGCGTCTCTTGGACTCGATGTGCTGGGGGTCGACGCATCCGATGTCGGACTTGCCAAAGCGCAGAAGCTGGCCGGGCTGAAAGGTGTCGCGATCCGAACCGAAGTTGCCGACCTTGCAACATATGAACCAACAGCGAACCATTTTGGCGCCGTCGTCTCAATCTCTGCTCATCTGCCGACCCATGTTCGCCAGCGGCTCTACCGGTTGGTCGAGCAGTGCTTGAAGCCAGGAGGAATCATTATTCTCGAAGCGTATGCAAAATCACAGTTATTGCGAAATACGGGTGGGCCGAAAGATCCGGACATGCTGCTGACGGTTGATGATCTCCTTGCGGAATTTCCCAACTGCCAGCCGATGTTGTGCCATGAAATTGAGCGGGAAGTTGTGGAGGGTGAATTCCACACGGGATTGGCTTCCGTGATCCAGTTTATCGGAAAGAAGATCTGACGCCCCGGCATTTCATTCCGATTGTTGAACAGGATTTGAAAACGCAAATTCAGGCAGTTCCGTGATGTCGTGGTAACCGATCATTGTAATTTCATCGCTGTGATCCTGATGCAACCGGCGCAGTTCACGAAGACTGGCCCGACGCCACTCATCGTTGTCAGCTCGCTGAGCGGCCAGTGCTGAGACCGGGTGATTTTCTTCCGTCAGTTCAGCTCGCAGGTAATACGCGTCGCCGACATGAAGCAGCCAGCGGTCACCCTGTTGCACGGCGACTCCGCAATGGCCGAGAGTGTGTCCGAATAACGGCACCAGCAGAATCTCGGAGGAGAATCCCGTCGACACTGCACGAGCTTCCAGCCCAAACCAGCGTCGCGTTTCCGTTCTATAAGTCCGCCAGTGAGGCTGATGTGCGAAGTGCGCGGATATGTATCTCCAATGCCCGGACTGACAGTGGGCCAGTTCTTCTTCAGAGATGTGCACATTTGCGTTTGGGAAATCGGCCAGTCCACCAGCATGATCCGGATCACCATGAGTCATCACGATGTGGCGAACATCGTCGGCCGAGAAGCCTAACTGCTCAATCCGGCGCACGGCGGTGTCGTGTTCATGGAACTGAAAGCCTGCCATATCGATTAACGGCTGCCCGAGACGTTCGACAGGCTGTTGAACATCCAGCAGGCCAATCCCGGTATCAACAAGAGCCAGCCCGGTCTCGCCTTCCAGAAGTAGACAGTGGCAGACCACGGTCGGAAAGTTTGGAACGAGCAGAGTTCCACAATTGATGTGATTGATCTTTGTCATGATGAGTGACACCGACGCGTGATGTTGTGGCAGAAATCGCCGAACTGGCCGCTGCCTTGAGTTTGCCAGCTGAGGAATCCCAGTGGAGGATGCCCTTGCTGCGATGCCGGTACGTGGCCTGCTTTCCGCAACGGCAAACCAAGTGAGGGCACAGTTTGACCGATAGGTGGCGAGAAGGAAATTCCGACGAGCATGTAATCTTCTCCCGAAACTCGGGCATTGCCTGACAAAGTGAAATCCTTTGTCGCTGGACGTCTCCGGCTCGTTTTCGGAGTCAAAGGTCCCTTTGCGAGGCTGCAAGGCATCACTCGGACGCATTCCCGTTCTTCAGAAGTGAGTTTCTAAGCGAATCAACACGCCGCAAGTTGTTTACCGCCAACGCGTTGCGGCGTTGACGAAGTTTTGACACAGTCATGACGGCGACAAAACACGATGCTGTTGCTGCAGGTCGATAAGAGGCCTATCGTGAGGAAGTCAGCAAGCCGTTTGGTCTTCCGGAGGCCGTCTGGTGGTGCTGAAACCGAAAGTTAACAGACTTCTACGACGAGAAAGAAAATGTCCACAGCAACACCTCTGTTCATGCCTGTCGACGATCAGCCATCGGATCGTGGCCTTTCCCCTGCAGAGATCAAGCGTCTTAAGTTTCAGGCGGATACGGACCAGCTGGTTGCCGCATTTCACAAAGATCAATTGAAGCTCAGCAATGTTGACTGGGTTGTGACTTTGTTCCTGATCGGAATCCACGTCGGTGCCTTGTTCGCATTCATGCCGATGTTCTTCAGCTGGACGGGCGTTGCAGTCTGCCTGGCTCTGCATTGGGCGACCTGCAGCATTGGAATCTGTCTTGGCTATCACCGGTATCTGGCCCACAAGTCCATGAAGCTGCGAGCTCCGGCCGAGTTTGTGGCCATGGCCTGCGGATGCTTGTCAGGCGAAGGTTCTCCTCTGACATGGGCCGCAACACACCGCCTGCATCATCAGAAGTCCGATCAGGAAGGTGACCCGCATTCACCAATTATCGTGAACGGGATCTGGTCACACATTCTGTGGCTGTTCCCAAAACGCAGCACAGAGTCGTCTCGAATTCTTTTCCGCCGCTATGTTCCGGAACTTGTCAATCGCCCGATCATGCAGTTCTTCGAAAAGACCTTCGCACTGTGGCTGTGGGGTAGCGGACTTGTGCTGCTGGCGGCCGGCTGGGCTCTTGGTGGCTGGCAAATGGGCGTATCTTTGGTTGTCTGGGGTATGTGTGTGCGAATGGTTGCTGCTTATCACAGCACCTGGTTCGTGAATTCTGCAACACATCTTTGGGGATATCGCAATTACGATACCCGCGATCATTCTCGCAATCTGTGGTGGGTCGCTGTCCTCGCTTACGGCGAAGGCTGGCACAATAATCATCACGCTCATCCAGCGGTTGCCCCCGCTGGTCACAAGTGGTGGGAGTTCGACATGACCTGGTGGTCAATCAAAGCTCTGCGAGCTGTTGGTTTGGCTTATGACGTCAAGGACAAACTGCCAACTGGTCGGGCTGCTGATGAATCTGATCAGGAATCAGACATGATGGAAAAGGCCATGGCGTGAGACGCGTGGCTCTCAATTAGGAAACTGGCCGAGAAAGTCATTGCTGACTCGGGCTGAAACTCTGACGCGGGGATGGTTGCTTTTGCAATCATCCCCGCGTCATTTCATTTCGTGAGTGTGTTTCGCGTGGAAAGCGATAAACTCCTGAGTTCTCCGCTGCAGAACTTTCCCGAATGCGACGGGGATCATTCGGAAGCCCATACCGATTTCATTCAGTGAGCGCAGTACAACGATGGCAGAGCGAGTTGTGTTGGCAATGAGTGGCGGAGTCGACAGTTCCGCCGCAGCTGTCCTGTTGCATGAACAGGGGTACGAAGTCATCGGTCTGTTTATGAGATCCGGTGAAACCGAGACGGCCTGCGCATTGCCCGGCGGAAATCTGCTGCCCATCGTTTATGCGCCGGCTCATCGGCAAGGCTGTTGCAGTTCGGAAGATGCCGCCGACGCGCGGCGTGTGGCCGACCGCCTGGGCATTCCGTTTCATTCGCTGAACCTGCAGGATGCCTTTCGCAGAATCAAAGATTACTTTGCTGACGAGTATCTTGCAGGCCGAACTCCGAATCCCTGTGTACAGTGCAATAACTGGTTAAAATTCGGAAAGCTCTGGGAGTTTGCTCAACAGGTTGGCGCAAACTACATCGCCACCGGGCACTATGCTCGACTGCAACAGAACGAGATGACTCAGCAATGGGGCCTGTTTCGAGGCGACGACGACAACAAAGATCAGTCTTACGTGTTGTTTGGTATTCGACGCGAACTTCTGCCTCATGTGCTGCTGCCGATCGGGACATTTCAGAAGCCGGAGATTCGAGAACTTGCTCGCCAGTCAGGGCTCCGTGTTGCAGACAAAAAGGATAGTTACGAAATCTGTTTCGTGCCCGATCAGGATTACGCTGGATTCTTAAAACGCTATCGAGGTCACGACGGAACAGCCGGAGACTTTGTGGATCTCGAAGGTCGCGTATTGGGCCAGCATGATGGCTACGAACACTTCACAGTGGGCCAACGCAAAGGGCTCGGGATTGCATTTGGGGAGCCACGATTTGTAATTCGGATTAATCCGGAGAACCGACAGGTCGTGCTGGGGCTTCGAGAGGATCTCGCAACGAAATCGATTCGAGTCCACCAACTCAATTGGCTGGCTGATCGTCCGGGCGACAACTTTCGATGCGAAGTCAAAGTACGTTATCGGCAGGCTTCAGAAAGCTGTACGGTCCAGGTCGAAAAGGACGACCGGGCCACGATTGTGCCGGACGATCCTATCTTTGGCGTAGCACCTGGACAGGCGGCCGTTTTATATGACGGCGACCACGTGCTGGGTGGCGGCTGGATTCTCTGATCAGCCGCTGTTACCTGCTGCCAATGCATAGGTGAACATCGCCAGGTTTGAGTTTCGTTTTGTCCATCTCTTATGGAGCATGAAAGACGAAAACATCGATTCTTTCAAGCAACGAAAAACTCTCTTGAGGTCTCTGTGTTCATCAGGGTTATCCGCGGTATCCGTGGTAAAAATGCAGGTCTGTTTTTAACCACAGATAGCGCAGATTTCACAGATAAAATCGCAGGCAGAGTTTCACACCAACCTTGAACATCCAACCCAACATGGCGCTGTCCACGGGAGGATAGTCCCGGATTAACCTCCGGAAGTGCACATGTTCTGAATTGCAACCCGAACGCCAGAGGGGAATTCAGAACAAGAAGTCGATCCCTCGCTAACGCTTCAAATTGGGATAGGCCGAACTTATGTTGGGACTGTTCCTGCCCTGAGTGGCGGCGTGGTTAGAACGGAGCAGACTCGTCGGCAGGGCCGAAGTCGGGTTCGTCGTCTGCTGTGGCTGAGGCCGATGAATCGCCGCCAGAGATCAACTGAAACCCGGTCGCTTCCGCGCTGAGGAAGAATTTCACTTCGCTCATTTCGTCACGCTGCCATTTGCGCCCCGTGAGCCGATAGGACACCTTGACCTTGTCGCCAACCTTCAAATTATCAACCGAATCACAGGCGTCAGAAACGAACTCCAGCGGCAGATAATTCGTAAAACGGCCGTTGGTCTGCTCCAGAACAACCATACGCTTGCGGAAGCCTTTTTGCCCGAAAGTCTTTGTGGGTTCAATTAAGTGAACTTGACCGGTGACCGTGGCGTCGGCCATGGAAATCATCCTGTTATCTGCTGTCATTAATGCGTAGAGACGGCATCGTACGCCACCCGACAAAGAGTCTCAAGCAGGCCGCCACTTTCCTCGTCCCAGACTCTGAAAATTCAGTTTCCCCGATAAATTGCAGTTAACGGCAAACATTCCGTACGGTACAGTAAAAAAAACCAGAAAGTTTTTCTCATCAAGAGCATTGACTGCCGTGACTAAAGACAAGATCTGCGAAGCCGCCATACGGATCGCCAGCCGAGACGGGCTGCTGGCAATGACACTTGAGAACGTCGCTCGTGAAACAGGCATTACGAAAGGCGGCGTGATGTATCACTTCCCCAGCAAGGACGAGCTTATTCGGGGAGTGCTGGAATACTTCAGTCAGCAATGTGAAACGATGCTGATGCGGCGAGTCATCGACGACCCGGAGCCCCGAATGCGATGGGCTCGTTGTATGCTGGACTGCCTGTTCCCGAGAACGCCGGAGAACTCACCGCCCAACGACGTTGGCGCCGACGTGCTGGCTCGCTTCTTCGTGGCCACTCTGGCCGGTGCCGTCACCAGTCCTGGAGCGATGCAACCTTTGAGGGACCTGGCGACTCGGATGCGGAATCGTTGTCTGAGTGATCCGCGTGATGGGATGGAACAACTGCTGGTCTGGCTGACGATCGACGGTTTACTGCTGTGGCAATTTATGGGGCTGATCGGTCCGGACGATCCCCTGATTCTCAAGGTCGCGGAAAGCCTGCGAGCACGTATCGCCGCGCAGATGCAGTTGTCCTCCTCGCCAGAGGAGATCATTTCAGAACGTCTTGCTGTGCCGGAGGTGCGGCCATGAGCAATCCCTCTCCTCGAAGCACAAGGGGCACTGGATTTCGCCTGCTGATGATACTTCTGGTTGTCGGTGTCAGTGTTGGCGGTTGGATCTATTACCAACATGCTCAGGCCCAAACCCTGGCAGCGAAGGCCGCTGTGGATTCGCTCCGGCCTGCGAAACGCGTGCAGGTGCATTCGCTCGGAAGACTTGAGCCGACCGGTACGATTCTGCAGTTGTCCCCGAGCTCCGGCAACGAAGGGGCGGTGATTGAACGGCTGTTGGTCAAGGAAGGCGACGACGTGGAAGCCGGTGCAACACTGGCGATACTCGACAATCGTGCGCGTCGCGTGGCAGCACTGGAGGAATCGCAGGCTCGACTGGCGACCGCAGAAGCTCGCCTGCAGCAAATCAAAGCCGGCGCGAAACTGGGCGATATCGAAGCCCAGCAAGCGGCCGTCAACATGGCCGAATCCCAGTCCAAAGTGGCTGCTCGCGATTTGAATCGCGCAAAAGAGTTACATGCAAAACAAGCAGTCTCCATCGAGGTGGTTGATCAGCGGCAATGGGAATTTGACCGGTTGCAGCTCGAACAGCGTCGAGCTGCGGGAACGCTCGAGAGCCTGAAAGAAATTCGCAGCGTCGATGTCGCAGTGGCGGAAAAAGAAATTGCAGGAGCCAGAGCGTCTGTCGCTCGCGCGCAGGCAGACGTGGACGCATCGGTCGTTGTTGCTCCGGCGGCAGGTCGAATCCTGAAGATCCACACTCATCCCGGCGAGAAACTGAGTGAACGCGGAGTGCTTGAGCTGGGCGATGTGCTGCGAATGCAGGCGGTTGCCGAAGTGTTCGAAGCTGATGTATCGCTGGTTCAGCTCGGGATGACGGCGAGAATCAGTATTGATTCTTCAGGCCATCAGATTGATGGAAAGGTCATTGAGATCGGGAACCTGGTTTCTCGAAAAGTTGTGTTGACCAACGATCCCGTCAGTGACACCGATGCGCGAGTTGTCGAGGTACGAATCGATCTGAACTCAGATCAGATTGAATCGGTGGTTCGTCTTTCGAATGCTCGTGTTGAAGTCACAATTCTGCTGGAGGCTCCTGAATCGCAGTCAACCGACGCGGCTCAGGGATCCGTTCACACAATCAGTCATCAGTCAGCCAGATAAGCATGAAGTCTTTACAAAACCGGGACAGGCACTCTGACGTAGCACTTTCATTTCCCCTTTTCTGAGCTGCCCGGGAACTCGTCCCGGTTTCGTTGGGCGTGACTTATGTTCTCAGCATTCTTTGTGGCATGGTGCCAGCTCACTTACAACAAGGTCAAGCTTGCGGTCGCCGCAGCCGGCGTTGTTGTGGCCGTGATGCTGATGCTGGTGCAACTGGGAATTCGCCAGGGAGCCCTCGACAACAGCGTCGCGGTCGCGCGGCGTGTCACGGCGGACCTGGTTGTCGTCAGTCCGCGGACCAAGACGATTTTTGCATCGGCCCAGTTTCCGAGGCGGCTGTTGTATCGGCTCGGATCAGACCCCGATGTCGTCGCGATTTCTGCGATGTACATGGGGCAGGGGCGATTGAGGAATCCCTGGAACAAGCTGGAGTTCCCGGTCAGCCTGTATGGTGTTGATCCAGGAGCCGGCATGATGAAGCTGCCCGGGATCGAGAAGTTCAAGGAGGAACTCAACGATATCGACCGCCTGCTTTTCGATGGGATGAGCCGAACTAACTACGGGCCCATCAAGCAGTATCTCGCTGAACATGATTCGCTGGATGTGGAAGTGAACCTGAGAAAGATTCGTCTGATCGATTCGATTGATGTGGGTATTTCGATCAACACGGATGGGAATCTATTCACATCGCCGGCCAATTTTCTGCGACTCACTCCGGACCGAAAGCCCGGCTCGGTGGATCTCGGATTGATCCGCGTTCGTCCGGGCGCAGATATTCAGGCGCTGCGAGCGTCGTTACGCCAGTATGTGGGCACAGAAGCCAAAGTGCTGACGCGTGATGAACTGGTCGCGGCCGAGATTGTCTTCATTCGCGAAAACGCACCACTCGACTTCATCTTCGGGATGGGCGCGGCGGTAGGATTCTTTATTGGGTTCGTCGTGGTGTATCAGATCCTGTACACCGAAGTGACCAATCATCTGCCGCAATATGCGACGATGAAAGCGATGGGCTTCAGCGATCGGTACTTGCTGCAGGTGGTCCTGAGTCAGTCCGTGATTCTGGCGTTGCTGGGATATCTGCCGGGATTCGTGTTGGCTCTGGGATTGTATCGCGTCGCCACAAAGGCCATTCAGATGCAATTCTCGATGACGGTTGAACGAGCCGTCTTCGTGTTTGTGTTGACAATCGTGATGTGTGGATTGTCGGCGATGATTGCGATTCGCAAAGTTCGCATGGCTGACCCGGCGGATGTGTTCTAGCTGGTTGAGCAATTTTGAAGACTCAAGCAAACCATGATTGATGAAGCTCACAACTCAGATGCTCATACGGCAACCGTCCCGGCAAAAGAAACGCCGGCAATCTCCGCGCGGCATGTGAACTTTGCGTTCGGCGAAGGCGACCTGCAGAAGCAGATTCTGTTTGACATCAACATGGAAGTGGCGACTGGCGAGATCGTTCTGCTGACGGGCCCCAGTGGCAGCGGCAAGACGACTCTGTTGACCCTGATCGGCGCACTAAGAAAAGTTCGCGATGGGGAATTGGACGTCCTGAATCATCAACTGCACGTTGCAAGTCTTGAAGAACTGGTGGAAGTGCGTCGAGAGATCGGATTCATCTTTCAACAACACAACCTTCTGCCATTCCTGACAGCTCGACAGAACGTGCAACTCATGTTTCATCTGCATCCGGAAGTCAGCCCGGATGAAGCGTCACGACTGACCGCCGAACTGCTGACCAGTGTTGGCCTCGGCCATCGCCTTGACTATTACCCGGCCCGGCTTTCCGGCGGTCAAAAGCAAAGAGTTGCGATCGCGCGGGCACTTGCGGCCAATCCGAAGTTGATTCTGGCCGACGAGCCCACAGCCGCATTGGACAGTCAATCCGGTCGAGACGTCGTCAATCTTCTGCAGGAACTTGCTCGCGGGCGCGGCTGTCCGATTCTGATGGTGACTCACGACCCGCGAATTCTGGACGTAGCCGATCGCATCATCAACATGGAAGACGGTCGAGTTCACCCGGGCGAAAAGCAGAACGCATCGCCATCCCGAACATGGTGATGCTCGGCCCCGGTCATTACTCACCGCTCGTGGCGATCAGCTCGACGCGTGGCCGTCAGCTCCGCTAGTGCCGACTAAATCCGCATAGGAGTTGGCACATCCCATGTGTCTCAGCCCTCAGGAAACAAAGCCTGTTGGACGCTCAGCGGACGGCACACGGAGCCTGCGATCTAACTTTTGAGCGAGACTGCATTCGCCGGCTCAGTAAGAACACGAAAGATAACAACGGTCCCCGCGCCGTCGAATCGGCCGAGAGGTGCTACTTCTTCTTGCCTTTTTTTGCTTTAGCACTCCCGGTCTTTTCCTTGGACTTTGCGGAGGATTTTCCGGCAGCTTTTTCTGACGGAGCATTGCCGAAAACTTTGTCCCATCCACTGACAAATTTCTTGGAAGCGCCCGTGTGTACGGTATACCCGGTCATTGTTTTTCTTTCCTTAATTCAGCGTTACGAAAGCAGAAGCCTGCTGCGGGTTAGGATGCAGGGTAATGCAGGATTCGTCAAGCCTCCCGGGCTGCTCCGACACAATTGCCGGGATGAAGTTTCAGGCAATTCTTTTAACTGTCGCTCTAAATCCGCGACGTCATGAAGGTGCCCATTCCTGCTCGATTACATCCGCCTCTCATTCATCAGATGGAACGTGCCGTCCTGCTGATGATTGGTCATTACCGCACAAGGAAAAACTCGGGAGTCATGAAGATGGCCCAGAGAACGTCTTCGATCTCCTGCGAAGCTGGAGGTGAGCTGAGGGACGCTTCGAGAATGGCCCTTTCTTCGGGCAATGGTTTTCGAGATAACGCGAACTCGTAGAGATGATCAATAAGCGCCGTTTTGTCGGAGTGTTCTCCATTCGCCAGATGCACCGCGCCGATGCTCAGATATCCTGCCAGTGTCGATCCATTGGAGAGGTCAATGGCCTCCAGAGTTGTCAGTTCGGTAGGACGCATGGAGACGATCTGTTCGCGAAATGGTCGGCCAAGTGATCGCATCAGGAAGTCATTCTTCATCAGCGACGCGCGAATCATCTGAAGATTGCCGGTCAAGGCCTGCATCAGCAGATTCGGAGCTGTCGCGGCAACGGAATTCGTCCAGACATTCAGTGCAGGCACAACGGTCACAGGTTTCCAATCACCTGTGATGCTCCCCAGCCGACCTTCCTTTCTGGGCGGTACATCAGCGTTCCATTTCCAGCTTTCATCACTGACCACAGTAATCGTTTCCCCGTTCGTCAGTTTGACTCGCGATTCGAAGAAAAACCCTGCCGCATTGGGGCCGTTTCCGGCATTCGTTGCAATCGCGATGATTGTGTTTTCACCTTTCTTCAGGAGACCTCGCAGGGGCACAGCTTCGGTCTTCGTCCATTCACTGCCAGACTTGACTTCACGCCCGTTGATAAACAGTGTGAACCCGTTATCGCAGGTCAACACTGCGCCTCCCTGCTCAACGTCAGCCGGCAGAACAAACTGACGACGAAGTAAGATCGCTTCGCCGGAGGGAGGAACACTGCCATTGGCCGCGGAATCTCCCCAGATCCATTGGGCCTGCAAGTCAAGAGCCTCTGCCCCCGGCGTTTGCGGAAGACTCCGGATCACCGGCGCGTCAAAGGCTGTCGGAGCGGCCGATGTCACCTGCCACACTGAGTCCAGGAATTGCTCGGCCGTCATGCGGCGGGGCAGTGGTCCCCGATAGACAAACTTGCCGCTGGAGTCTTCAGCTACTTCCCCTCGTCGCGTCACACATTGCGACTGATACGCTTCTGAGGTTGCGATCAGGTACAGGACGGATTTCAGATCGTATTGATTGTCCGCAAGATGCACTGCCAGATGATCCAGCAGATCCGCATTCCAGGGTTCCGACTGCATAGCATCCAGCGGATGCACGATGCCGCGTCCCATCAGTTTGTACCACAATCGATTGACGATCGTACGAGTAAAACGGCCGTTGTCCGGATGAGTCATCAACGCGGCCAATTGCTTCAATCGCTCTTCACGCGGAGCAGTCGCATCAATCTGGCCAAGCTCCGGAAACAGCCATTTGGCTTCGGCCTGCTTTCCGATAGGTTTGTCGCAGCGATGAATCTGCAGCGGCTGAGCCGAATAGATGGCTGCCAGATTGTAAGCTTCCTCCAGCTTCCAGCGATCAATAAAACTGTCGTGACACGACGCACATTTGAGATTGATGCCGAGGAACGACTGAGACACGCTCTGAGCAAACTGGATCTCAACCGTCTGTCCTGCACTCACTTCACCTCGCCAGCGAATCCCATCAATGTAACCCTGACTTGCGGGAGTCGGCGGCGCAATGAGTTCACGTGCAAACTGATCGAACGGCTTGTTGCTGATCAGGGCCTCGTAAAGCCAGCCGCTGACCTGTTGTCGTCCCCCAGTGATGAAACCCGTCCCACTGTAATCATTTCTGAGCAGGTCATTGAAAAACGAAAGCCAGTGTTCGGCGTACGCAACATTGTTATCCAGAAGTTTGCGAACAAGCTTCGCGCGTTTGTCTGGAGTGTTGTCGCTGACAAAAGCCCGAAGCTCCTGTGGTTCAGGAAGCAACCCGACCAGATCGAGCGAAACGCGTCGCAGGAAAACCGCGTCATCAACTCCCGCCGGACGAGCAATCTGATGCGACATAAGATCGGCATCGAGAATTCGGTCGACCGGATTTGCACGTCCATCAATGACTGGAGGTAACTCCGGCCGACGAGGCTTCAAAGGCGGTTCATAAGCTGCTGGAGCAAACGAAAAGCCTTCTTCCCACGGCAACCCATCGGCGATCCACTTGCGGATGACGTCTTTCTCTTTGTCAGACAAACGTTCTCGATCAGCCGGCGGCATTTGAGTTTCGCGGTCGGATGACAGGATCAGGCTGAGCAAATGTGATTCGTCGGGCTTGCCGACGACGACATGACCAGAATCGACGACCAGCTCTCGATGATTCATCGAAAAGCTGCCCTTGGCTTCTCGTCCACCATGACAGGGGACGCAATGCTTCTTCAGCACTGGAAGTACGTCATGAGCAAAATCGGAAGGCTGTTGCGCAACGGCCGAACAGTCCACAATGACAGGACACAAGCACATTAATGAGAACAGACAGCTTCGAAGCACCGCGAAATCCTCAACGTCGTAGCAAAGACAGATTCTGCAAGCATGCTCTGAATACGTGACCTGCAAACATGCAAACATGAACAGTTCGGGCAGGTTATGTCCGGGAGACCTGCTATGACAAGCGAGACCGGAACCACGAACTTTTGCGGAACCCTTGACCTGAGGCGTTTGAAAGGTCAACCTCTTGCAAATGCGGCAACTGATTTGGCCGCCCCGCCGTAGAATGCCGAACAAATTCGGCACCGGCTCCTTTCACATCGCTGAGACTACTCAGGCGACTTCACTGAAAGGCTGCCAGTGCTGGTTTTGTGGAACGCTCTTATGAATCCCGCCGCGACTCGACGAGACAAGAAAGCAGAGATCATGGAAAAACGGACTCAGACTTCAGACGGCACGCGCCGTGAATTCCTCGCCACAACCGCATTGAGTGCTGCCGCTGTTGCTGCAGTTCCGGCCACCCTGAATGCAGGAGCTTACGCCGGTGGAAGTGATCTTCTGAAGGTAGGACTTGTTGGCGCGGGTGGCCGCGGAACGGGTGCCGCCGAACAGGCTCTGAATGCAGATCCGGGAACGGAGTTAGTCGCTCTGGCGGATGTTTTCGAAGACGCAGTGACACGCGGCCTGCGACAGCTCAGTCGAAAATTCAACAAGGACGGAGAGGCGTCACGAGTCACTGCGACAGAAGACCAGTGTTACACCGGATTCGACGCCTACAAGAAAGTCATCGAGAAATGTGACGTGGTCCTGCTGGCTTCGACGCCTCACTTCCGACCGGAGCACATGCGAGCCTCCGTCGAAGCGGGCAAGCATATCTTCTGTGAGAAACCCATCGCGGTTGACGCCCCGGGCGTCCGATCCGTTCTGGAGTCTTCTGCGAAGGCTGCCGAGAAAGGACTGTCACTGGTTTCCGGGCTTTGCTGGCGATATCACCCAGGCAAGCGAGCGGTCTTCGAACAGCTCAGGAGCGGCGTGATTGGTGACATCGTATCGATGCAGTGCAGCTACATGACCGGCGGCGTCTGGGATCCTCGTCGTGAGCGCGACCAGTGCAAGAGCGAAATGGAATATCAGCTTCGCAACTGGTACTACTACACGTGGTTGTCCGGCGACTTCAACGTCGAGCAGCACATTCACAGCCTTGATAAGATGATGTGGGCGATGAACGACGAAGCACCGGCCACGATCAGCGGTTCTGGTGGTCGACAGGTTCGTACAGATGCTCGTTACGGAAACATTTACGACCACTTCGACATCGTGTATCAGTGGGCGAATGGCGTCAAAGCGTTTGCTCGCTGCCGACACTGGCCAAACTGCGAGAATGAAGTCGAAGACTACATACTCGGCACGAAGGGTATTATTGACGTGATGGCCCATAAGATTTCCGATTACAAGGGTAACGTGATCTGGAAATATGACGGTCCGGACGGCGACATGTACCAGATCGAGCATAACGAACTTTTCGCCAGCATCCGCGCGGGTAAGCCGATCAACAACGGCGACTATATGTGCAAGAGTACGATGCTGGCGATCGCCGGTCGTATGGCTGGCTATACCGGGCAGAAGCTGACCTGGGACGCCGTGATGAACTCGAAGGAAGATCTCAGCCCGGCCAGCTATGACTGGGCTGATAATCCGGTGCCGCCTGTTGCTGTTCCGGGAAAGACTCCGTTTGTTTGATTTGCTGGGACATCCCAAACCATTCTTTTCGCTGCTTGAATTTCAGGCCTGCGATGCAGACCAGCACGGCTCGGCCATTGCTCAACTGCGACAAGGATCGGTCACCGGGATTATCGTACGGAATGTTTATGACAGCGTGCTGATGCAGCGGATCGTGGAACGCCTTGAGCGACACGATCCGCCGTTTTTGAAGACGTGGTTTCCGGAGAAGTTCAAATCGTGGTTCTACGGCCAGAATTTGAATTTGATGCAGACCGATCCGGACACGTATTTCGAGCAGGCTAACGAATTTCATCAGCAGATGGCCGACTTATTTCCTGCCGGGCAGGGAATCGATTCACGCGTGATGAAACTTCTCTCATCGCTGGATGAAGATCGCCCCTACCGAGCGGCGCCGGGGCCCGATCCGGAGCAGTCTTATATGCTGACGACCTTTCGTGGGCATGGCGAGGGCGGCTATATCACGGCTCATTGCGATAACGAACAGTCACTGCGACCCGCGTATGAGCATTTGCAGACACTTGTCTCGAGTCACATGTATTCGATGGTTCTGCTGATTGGCAAACCAGACGATGGCGGTGCTCTGGAGGTGTTCGATTATCGAGTCGAACCAGAGAATGCTCGACTGCTGAATGACGATTCGGTGACGAACAAACCGGATATCAGTCAGCTGTCATCCGCGGCTTTTTCATTGAATGCGGGCGATCTGATCATTGTTGATTCAGGGCGGTATCTGCACCGTGTGACGCCAGTTGTCGGCCAGAAAACTCGCTGGACCGCCTGCAGCTTTATGGCTCACGCCAAAGATCGTAATGCCGTCTATTGCTGGGGCTAGCGGCTGAGTTTTTATTTCCTTCTGGTGATGAACTGTGGTTATGGCGAATCGCATTTGCGCTTTAGTCGCGTCTGTTCTGGTCTTCAGTTTTCTGCCCACTCAAATCGGCTTCTGTGGTGAAGTCCGAGTGCCGGCCTTTACAGCCTACATATCGCCCAACCCGGCAGCTGCTCAAGTTTCGGAGGACGACGGTGTAACTCACTGGGACGATTCCCGTCAGACCATCAACTGGTACGGAAGATTTATGACTCATGGCGAGTGCAGGGCGAAGGTTCTCATTCGACTCGGAAAGAACACAGAATCACGACTGCAGCTTACGATTGGCAAGACTTCTCACGAGACAAAAATTGTGGGACTGGGAAATGAGACCGACGTCACGGCCGACTTCGGAAGCTTCAATATCTCCGGCGTCGGGTATCAACGAATTGAATTGAAGTCGTTGAATCGAGCCGGATATTCCGCTGGTGATATTAAGTCTCTGGTGCTTGATGGGCCTGCAACCGAGGGTCTCCATTTCAATATGAAAGAACGACGGAATGCCGCGTCCGTGCATCTGGCTTATCCTGTTGATCGCGAACTCAACGTTGAGGCGTTTTATTGCGAAGTGACGGCTGTTGAGGAACCCGTTACGACATTTTATATGGCATGTGGCTGGCATCGCGGTTACTTCGGAATGCAGGTGAACAGCCCAACGGAACGCCGCATTATCTTCAGTGTCTGGGACAGCGGTGAAGAAGCTGTCGACCGCAAGAAGGTGGTTGACGAGAATCGAGTGCGTCTGATGGGAAAAGGAGAAGGCGTTTTTTCGGGCGACTTTGGAAACGAAGGCACTGGCGGTCACAGCCATCTCAAGTATTTGTGGAAGACGGGCGAGAAACAGCGATTTCTTGTCACGGCCAGGCCCGTCGAAAAGACCTTCACGATCTTTTCAGGGTATTGGTTTCACCCGGAGCGAAACGAATGGATGCTGATCTCCTCGTGGAAAGCGCCGAAGGAAGGCGGATACCTGCGAGGACTTCATAGCTTCAGTGAAAACTTTGGCGGGGAAAACGGACATGTGCTGCGAAAAGCGAGGTATGGAAATCAATGGGTACGAACGGCGGATCAGCAATGGGTCGAACTGACCACGGCCACATTCAGCCACGACCCGACCGGAGAATCCGATCGATTTGATCGATTTATGGGCGTCGAGGAGGGGCAGTTCTTTTTGAGCCACGGTGGCTTCCTCGACGGGTATTGTAACTTCGGCGATAAATTTGATCGGCCAGCAACAGGCATTGCACCGGCCGATCTGAAATTACCCGCGACGAAGTGACGGAAGGCGTGTCGTCCCGGCTGCGGCATTCTGAAGTTGCGATGTTCAGGACTGCCGGAGAGCAACGGGGCGAAAGCGCAGAGAGCTATCATAACCCGACGCGTCACGGCGTGTTGACTTAATCGCTTCATCAGCCTCAGGGCGTTAGCCCCCGGTTGTTTTTCCTGGGTTTCAGGAGCGAAAACCGGACGCTAACGCGTTCCGGCTGATTAATTCAACACGCTGGTCAGCGAGGGATCTTGAGAAACACTTGTAAAACCCTATAGCTCAATCCCTCACACACGTTTCGGGTTTTGATAGCCGCAAACCCCGAAATTCAAACCTGTGCCTTAGGGCGAGCGAAGTGTCAGCGACACAATTTCAAAGCGTCTCTGATCCGCAGAAGATTCGACTTTGAACAAACGTGACGAAGAGATCCTTGATCGGATATTGGTGCGCTGAACACTCATCAAGAATCTTTTCGACTTCGCGGCGATCAGAGAAACGCACAGGTGTTCCCGTCGCGTAAACCGTCCATTGGTGGATCAGGTTGCGAGCCAACTGCCGAGGATTCTCGGCAAAGATGCGTTTCAAGTCACGCACGTTGCGGAATTGTTTTCCATCGAGAAGCTGACCGCTGGCATCGACTGTGGAGGCCAGTGAATAACTGAAGTCATGCCCGGCGCGGTCGATTCCCGTGATGGACTCGCCCAGCTCGAGTGCTCGATATCGATCACGCCAGGCACCGAGTACGTCGAAGTTTTCCAGAGCCAGACCAACAGGATCAAATCTGGCATGACAGGCAGCACAACTTGCAGACTCCGTGTGAAGGTGCAACAGCTCGCGGATCGTTTTCGCGCTGCGAATGTCGGGTTCAACAGCCGGAACACTGGCCGGCGGAGCGGGCGGCGGATCACCCAGAATACGATCCATCAGCCATGCTCCGCGCACAACGGGAGAAGTGCTGGTCCCGTTCGCAGTGACTTTCAGAATAGCTCCCTGCGTCAGCAGGCCTCCATAGGGACTGGTTGCTGGCAGCGTGATTTTTCGCAGGTGAGATCCGCTGAGCGGTTCCAGTTTGTAATGATCGGCCAGTCGATCATTCACAAGCACGAAATCAGATGCCACCAGATTCGCGGCCGGAAGATTCTCCTCCATCAGCAGCGAAAGGAACTCGCGAGTTTCGCGTTCCATGGACTCTACAAGGTAGTTGTCGAATCGATATTCAGGGTAGAGTCGTGAGTCTGGCTCATCACGATAAAGTTGACGCAGATTGAGCCAGTAATCTGTGAAACTGGTGACGAATCGGTCGAATGCCGGCGACGTCATCAGCCGTTCGACTTCAACTTTCAATTCAGCTTTGCTGAGTAGTTGTTTGTTTGCGGCTTTGTAGATCAGCATCTGATCCGGGGCGGAATTCGTCAGCAGATGCGACAGCCGTGATGCGATGGCGTAGTTGCCCTGAACATCGCCCCGGATCGGTTCATTGAGAAACAGATAATGGCCGGAACAAAGGAACGCCTGATAACCGGCCATCATGGCTTCTGTGAAGTTGTCTCCGTCATTCAGGCGAGAAAGTACCAACTGTTCGAACGGCTCAAGTTCGGAGTTGTCGAGTGGCTGCCGAGCCGCTCGATCCGCAAAACGCCGCAGGAGGCGTCTCGCATCAGCCATTGGAGACTCCGACACAACCGATACGGGAAACTTCGAGCCCGGTAAAGAAGGCGTGATGGGCAATTCATCGAAAAGAATTCGATGCGACACTGGGGGCCATTCTGTGGACGACAACGGCCCTTCGATCTCCAGCCATTGAAATGCCACGCCCGGCTGACCTCCTTGTGGAAAAGGGGGATAGCGATATTCGGGCGGACCGTTGTTGACATTTCTTGCCAGCGGGACGGGCAGCCCCAGGAGACTGTATTCAAAGGTCTCCGTGGGTTTCAGCAAAATTGTCGTTTCATAAATGGATGCTTCCGGAGCGATATCCATGATACCGCCGGTTGCCCGAACGTCACCCGACACGTCAGCGCCGGACGGCTTGCGGGCTCGAAAAGTCATTGGTATCGGTTTCGTCGCTGGCACCAGCTGAAAGCCCGGTTGCTGCAGCACCGCTCGCGCCGAAAAACGAACTTTGTATCGTCCCGACAGAGTGGCGACAAATCCGTGCGGGTAGCCGTAGTAAGGCCAGTGAGCGGAACGGAAGATGGCCAGTTCGGCTTCCGGGTCGTGTTGATTAGCGCGGCGTAGTTCCGCCAGTTCGCCTCCACTGAGAGGCAATAATTGATTGTTCTTTGCATAGAACATGGCCTCTCGATTTCCGAACGTCTCCGCTTCCTGAAACATCTGAGTCGCGAGAAAACGGTGCGTCGAAGCCGGAGGCGGAGTCATTCCGCTGGCGGTGGCCTGCGACAGAGCAGACTCTGTTGCATCCAGAAACGCGAAGAGCTGCACTCGCGAAAGATCCAGCAGCGCTGTCGTCTTGTTGAAATGATGACCGACTCGATCTTCCGGCAGCATCTCGCGAATGTTCAAATCCGGAAGTTGCAGGAGATCACGCAGATTCTGTGAGAACTCATCGCGATTCACGCGCCGCATTGGCCCGCGACCATTGGCCATTACGTCGGACAAGTCAGCATCATGCAAGAGTGGTTCCAGTGTCTGCAGCAGTTGATCGCGTTGTGCCTCTGGAAGCTGCTGGGGCGCAGGAGGCATTTCGTTTTTGCGAATTCGATCATAGATGTGAATCCACTGAGATCTCTGTTGAACATCCTTCAGGTCGGCTCCGGGACTTGTGAGATCGAGGCCACCTTCTTTCAACTCCGCGCTGTGGCATTCGATGCAGTGTGCCTTCACGATCTCGACAACTGACGACAAGTCGTCGGCAGAACATACGCACGGGCTTGTCAAGAATCCCCAGGCAAGTAACGGCGCAGAAAAGAGCCACCGCCGAAAAATGGAGGTTCTTGAGGCGTGATGAGTCGGCGAAAAGAAACTCATGTCGGTTGTTCCAGAAGACCAGCGAACGACAATTTGCGGAGCCACTAGCGAAACATGCGACTGAAGATCTTCAAAATGCGTGCAACGCCAAGCGAGGCGGAGAGCTGTTCCATTCGAGACTGAATCTTCAGATGAGCATCCACCGCGACAGCATCTGCATCGAAGTTATTGTGACCGCAGCCGGTGCAGTAGCGTACTCCGGGATCCAGTTGCTTTTGGCAAACCGTGCAAAGTTGTCGCGGTTTGGCAGCGCGGTTCGGAGCCACACTTGTAACGGGCTGTGGTTTCAATTTCTTGCCTCGAGCCGTCAGTTTTCGGGCAGGAGGCATGCGAGAGAGATCGTCGGTGGAATGTTCCATCTCCGGAAGCAGTCCTTCCAGATCGAACTCCTCGACGAAGTTGAAATTCTCTGTGCCTTCCTCAAACGATTCGGCCGCTGGATTGTCGCTGAGACCTGATACAGAGCCCTGATTATTCGCAGGACTATGGCGTGCGGAAATCACTTTTCGGCACGAAGGGCATTTGAATTCCTGACCAACCTTGTCATCTCGGACGGTCAGCTTCGCCTCACAGAATTCGCAGGTGATTCGCAACGACATCGGAAGCTTCGCATGAGTTTTCAGGAAGAGATGACCAGCCCCTCAGCTGAATCAAAGATCAAACGACTGGCCAAACTGGGGAATGATTGGCGGCAGGTCTGAGCATTCCTCAACGAGTTTACTTAATGCCGCCGCCGACTTGGATTCGCCGTGGACAAGAAAGATCTGTCCAGCTCCACCCTTCCTGAGCAATTCACCGAACCACCATTCAAAGTCGCCGGCATCCGCATGAGCCGACAAACCATTGATGATCTCGACTTTTGCTCGAAGGGGGAGCGTAATTCCATGAATGCGGAGTTCCTGACGACGTTCGACGATTTTTCGGCCGAGAGTATGCTCGGCCTGAAAACCGATAATCATGATCGTATTATTTTCGTCGGCAACGCTGTTCTTCAGGTGATGCACCACGCGACCGTTCTCGCACATTCCACCCGCCGCAATCACAACGAACGGCCCTGGGCGTCGATTCAGGGCCATGCTTTCGTCCTGCGACTGGATGTAAGTCAGCCCGGGAAAGTCGAACACGTCCGCGTCATACTTCAACGTGTCCTGAACATCACTGTCCATCACATTGGCATGCTCGCGATGAACATCCGTCAGACGAATGGCCAAAGGGCTGTCGATGAATACAGGAACGCGACACAAAGCGTCTTCGTTGCGAAGTTCATTCAGCAGATAGACCAGCATCTGCGTTCTGCCGAGACTGAATGCCGGGATAATCACTTTGCCCTGCGAACGAGACGCCGCGCAGATGACTTGCTGAAGTTCGGCCTTGACGTTTGAAGAATCTTCGTGGAGGCGATCGCCGTAGGTCGATTCGGAGATCAGCACGTCGCACCGTTCGACGGTTTCAGGATCCATCAGGATGGGCTGATTGCGTCGTCCCAGATCCCCGGTGAAGACGACTCGCTTCCATTCGCCCACGTCCAGGAGGTCGAGCTCGACGACGGACGCACCGAGAATATGTCCAGCGTGATGCAACCGCAAACGAGCACCATCAATGATCTCAGTCCATTCATGGAACGGGACCGCCTCAAAAAGCCTGGCCGTTTTCTTTGCATCCTCTTCGGTGTAAAGAGGCTTAGCGGTGCCACCGTGATGACGAGCTTTCTTCTGAGCGTAACGAGCATCTTCTTCCTGAATCTTAGCACTGTCCCTCAACATGATCGTCGCAATATCTGCCGTAGCGTCGCTGCAATAGATGGGGCCTCGAAAGCCTGCTTTGTAAAGTCCCGGCAGGTTACCGCAATGATCGATGTGAGCGTGGGAGAGGATCACCGCGTCAAGCTTTTGAGGCGTGCAGCGAAAACGTTCATTCTTCGGCCTCGTTTCCTCGGAACGCCCCTGAAACAGGCCGCAGTCCAGCAACAGGCGAATTGAGTCTGTCTCGATCAGGTGCTGGCTGCCCGTGACTTCCCCGGCGGCCCCAAGAAACGTGATTTTCATGGAAAAGTTGCCCTGGTCAGGTTTGCAGATTTGGTGGATTTCGATGACAAACTGTTGCTATTCTGCAGCGATGTCTGGGCGGATGTTCATAAGTCCGGGATTTTATTTGGAAATACAGTAAAATCTCACGAACATACCAGCTTCCTGTTGTTGTAAAGTGGAACAGGGGCAAATGCGAGCCTTAAGAAGTTCAGGAGTAACTTGGCGATGCAAAGCGGAAGAAGCTTTTTTCGGTTGTTTGGTAGTCTTGGCCTGGTGTTGACCTTGGCAGGCTATGACTCCAATCTGTCAGCCGATGAAGCGAAAAAATCTGATGAAGCAACAACAGCCGCGGAAGGCGCTGAGGTTCCTCTGGGGGAATTTATTGACCAGCAGATCCGGCAGGGTTGGCAGGACAACGAGATTGTGGCTTCGGCAGCTGCAAGTGATGAAGAGTGGGTTCGCCGAATTTACTTAGACCTGCTGGGTCGAATTCCCACCATGGAGGAGGCTCGCAAGTTCCTTGCCGATGAAAGCCCTCGTAAGCGTTCAGTGCTGACCGAAGAACTTCTGGAGCATGAAGACTACGTAAGAAACTTTACGACGGTCTGGTCGAATAACTGCATTGGCCGCGGGGCTCCTCAACGAGTCAGCCGGACGGGAATGGAAAAGTTCTTTCGTGAGGCATTCGCAAGAAATCGACCATGGAATGAGATCGTCGTCGATATCGTGACGGCGTCCGGACACTACGAAGAGAATGGAGCCGTCAACTACACGTTGGCTCAGATGCAGAACGCCGACGAAGGTGTTCAGCTGACAGCGATGACGGCTCGATTGTTTCTTGGGCTGCAGGTCCAGTGTACTCAGTGCCACAATCATCCGTTCAACAAGTGGCAACAGGATCAGTTCTGGGAGTACAACAGTTTCTTCCGGCAGGTTGGTAAGATTGACCATCGTAAGCTGGATCCGAACACCGGGCGTATGGTCGACGATTACTCTGAAGTTGTGTGGCAGGAGTTTTCTGGTCCTGTTTATTACGAAAAACGCAGTGGCGTGATGCAGGTGGCTTATCCTCGCTTTCAGGGCCAGGAAGTCGACCCGGGTGTTGGAGTTGATCGCCGTGTCGAATTCGGCAAGCTGATTACTCAGTCAGTCGACGGTGCTCCTCCGCAGATTGCTCAGGCCATGGTGAACAGGACATGGAGTCACTTCTTCGGTTACGGGTTTACTCGTCCAGTCGATGATATGGGTCCACACAACCCAGCCAGCCATCCGGATTTGCTGGAGCGATTGTCACGTGAGTTCGTTGCGGCCAACTATGATGTCAAGGAATTGATCCGTTGGATTGTGTCCAGTGAAGCTTATGCACTGACAAGTCAGTACGGCGACAAGAATAAGATTGATGATCCGGCGGCCGGTGAAGTGCCTTTGTTCAGCCACATGTACCTGAAGTCGATGCAGGCGGAACAAATGTATGACTCGCTGATCGTTGCAAGCAACGCTCACAAGTCCGGCCGAGGTGGCTGGGGTGCTCAGGAAGAACAGCGACGTCGCTGGATGCAGCAGTTCGTCGTTGCATTCGAGAACGATGAGAATGATGAATCAACAACCTTCAATGGCACGATTCCTCAGGCATTGATGATGATGAACAGTGAACTGATGGAAAAAGCCTGCAGTGTTGAACGAGGAAGTTTCCTGTTCGAATCCATGAGTTCTCCCGGGAATGAGGCTCAGAAGATTCAGGAATTGTATCTTGCAGCACTCAGTCGGAATCCTACCAAGACTGAAATTGGTAAGGTTCAGAAGATGCTCAAGAGTTATGGAAATCAAAAACTGATGGGTTATCAGGACTTGTTCTGGGCCCTGTTGAATTCCAATGAGTTTGTGTTTATCCACTAATCCCTTCAAACGTTTGATCCGATCCTGCAGGTACGACATCGTGTCGGCCGACTGACCTTCACTTGGGAGAGTTTTCAATGTCACTCTGGAATAACTACGGAATGAATCGCCGGCACTTCATGCAGCATATGGCGACTGCTGCAGCGACAGTCCCCGCGATGAACTTCCTGTCGCACCTGCAGGCGAATGCGGATGTTGTGAAGTCAAAACAGAAGGCCTGTATCCTGATGTGGATGGGTGGTGGTCCACCAACAATCGACATTTGGGACCTGAAGCCGGGCTCCAAGAATGGCGGTGAGTTCAAGCCGATTGACACGGCTGCTCCCGGCGTACAGATCAGCGAGCATATGCCGGAAACGGCAAAGATGTTTGGGGATCTTTCTCTTGTGCGTTCTATGAGCACTCGAGAAGCCGATCACGGTCGTGGTCGCTACTACATGCAGACTTCTTATGTCCCTAACCCAACCGTCGTTCACCCGACGTTCGGGTCAGTAGTCAGCTACGAGATTGGCAAGAATCGAAAGGCATTGGAGATTCCAGCCTTCGTATCCGTCGATGGTGGCGCTGGTCAGGCCGGGTTCCTTGGCATGACTCATGCTCCATTCGTTGTGGACAACACGGGCCGTATTCGTAATGCTCCAACCGAAGAAGGTAAGGCCCGTCTGGGTGCTCGCCTGACGATGCTGGATGAAATCGAATCCGGCTTCATCAAGTCAGGTCGTGGCGAACTGCCAAAGGCTCATCAGGATGTCTACCTGAACGCCAAGAACCTGATGACATCTCGCCAGATGGCTGCATTTGACGTCGCAAAAAGTGATGCGGGTCTTGGCCTTGAAGCCGAATCTCAGGCGACCAAGGATATGTACGGAACCAACGGTTTCGGACAAGGCTTGCTGATGGCTCGCCGACTGGTTCAGGTTGGTGTTCCATTCGTGGAAGTCAACATGGGCGGCTGGGACCTTCACGCCGGTGTCTTCGATACCCTGAAGAACCAGCGTCTTCCACAGCTCGACAAGGGCATTTCTGCCATCACGGCGGACCTGAAGCGTCGCGGGATGCTTGAGAACACTGTCCTTGTGTGGATGGGTGAGTTCGGCCGTACGCCTCGCATCAATCAGGATGTCGGTCGCGACCACTGGGCAGCATCATGGAGCGTCATGATCGGTGGCGGCGGGCTGAAGAATGGTCAGGCTGTTGGAGCAACCGATAAGGACGGCATTCAGATTGCTGACGGCAGCAAGGCTTACTTGCCAGGCGACATCTGGGCAACTGTGGCAATGGCGATGGGAATTCCTGTCAGCACTGTTCACACTTCAAAACGTGGTCGCCCAATGAAGCTGGCCAACGGCGGAACTCCGATTCAGGAACTGATTGGCTGATAGGCCATTCGGAAGTATCGTTTTGAGAGAGTCCGGAAGCCCGGTTTCCCCTGCAGGACCGGGCTTCCGTTATGTCTGGAGTCAGAGGTTTTCAGTGGGTAAGGCGATGGCAATAGTGGCCAACAAACCTGAAGGATCTCCCGAGCCCGACTCCAGATCAGGCCCTGGCGAAGATTTCGTTCGCCTCTTCACACAGACTCAGAGATCGATCTATTTGTTCATTCTGCCTTTGGTCAGGACGGCGGCTGATGCGGAAGAAGTACTTCAGGAAACGAATGTTGTGATCCTGAGTAAATGGAAACAATTCGAGCCGGGGACGAATTTCACGGCATGGTGTAAGGCAATAGCAAGACTTGAAGTATTTCGTTTTCGCCGCAGTCGACATCATCGGTTGCAGTTGATGGGAGAAGATGTGGTGGACTTACTGGCCCGGCGAATCGAAGAACAGCCAGTCGACCAGGAGCGAAGACGCGATGCTCTGACGGAATGTATCAGCAAGCTGCGGCCTTCTGACCAGGAACTATTGCAACGACGATATCTGGCTGGCGTGACCGGTGAGGAAGTGGCACACCAAATGGGACGACCGGCAAACTCTGTTTATCAATCTCTGGGACGAGTCCGACGTGTACTGCTGGAATGTGTTCGCCGTCGACTTGCGACCGGAGGAGTCCAACAATGACAACTCATGATGAACTTCTGAATCTGGCAAATCTGTATTGCGAAGAGGCAATTACCGACGAACAGCTCGAACGTTTGCAGGTTCTGCTTCGGACAGATGTGAATTGCCAATCATTGTTTATCGACATGCTTCAGTTGCATGGTCAGTTACTGTGGGGCGGCGGTATTCCTCCCGGGCATCAAATAGATGAGTTCGGCGAATCCATTGCAGAACCGGAAGAGCTGGAACTGACAGAAGCCTTGCGGAGAGCAATCCCGGAGGCACGTCGAAGTACGGGCGCGTTGCGTGCAAAAGGTTCAAGGCGAATTGCTATCGCGGCCAGTTTGATGGTTTCTGTCCTGGCAGTACTCTTGCTGGTTTTCCGGCAGAATCATTTTCCTGCCCCGATTTCAGTCGCGTCAAATGGGACTGATACGTTAGATCCAACGTCCGTTTCCGAAACCAATATTTCAATTGATAACACGTCGCCTCTGGAAGACGTAGTACCAGTTCCACCTCTGAAACTTGATGGAATAGCTCAAACCCAGCCCCCGCGTCCCGATGGAAATGCAGTGGCCTCAGTGCCAGTTCAGACTTCAGAACATACTGTCGCTGACCTGAATGACGCAGATGTTGTCGAAGAGATCGATCGGCTCATTCGCACGGCATGGGAAGACAACAAGATCCAGCCAGCTGCAGAAGCAGGTGACCACGAATGGGTCCGCAGGGCTTATCTGACGTTGACCGGTCGAATCCCCACGATTGAACAGGCTTCTGAGTATATTGCTGCCAGCTCGCCACGAAAGCGAGACCAATTGGTTGACTCACTTCTTGCCAATTCTTTGACGGCCGAGAACCTTGCGGTCAACTGGACTAATCTTCTGATTGGTCGGTCGAATCCGCGAGATGTCGATGAGCAATCTCTTTACTCATTCCTGCTGGAACAGTTCGCCGAGAATCGACCGTGGATGGAAACCGTGGGGCAGCTAATTGCCGCGGAAGGCCGAAGCGATGAAAACGGCGCGACGAACTTCTTATTGGCGCATTTGAATGATCAGGCCACACCGGCGACAGCTGTCACCGCTCGCCTGTTTCTCGGCCAGCAGGTTCATTGCACGCAGTGTCATGATCACCCGTTCGCTAAAGAACGCAGTCAGCAGGAATTCTGGAGCCTGAATGCGTTCTTCAAGCAGGCCGAACGAAAACGAATTCCAGTCACAGCCAATGCAGAATCCGGGATGAATCAGCACGTCTGGATGCTGACGGATTCCGGTGAATCCGGCATGACTTTCTACGACACTTTGCGAGGCCAGAAAAAAGCCGTCCCGCCGCAGTTCGCGGGCGAGGCTCTGCCAGCTGACGGAACAACGTCTCGTCGCGCGGAATTGGTGCGATTGCTGAACGTTGACGGCAATCACCAGGTCGCACGTGCAATGGTGAACCGTACGTGGGCTCAGTTCTTCGGTTATGGCTTCACTGCCCCCGTGGATGATCTTGGCCCGCATAACCCTGTTAGTCATCCGGAACTGTTTGATTATCTGACGAATGCGTTTGTCCAGTCGGGCTATGACATGCGACGACTGATGCGGTGGATGACGCTGTCTCAGGCCTTTCGACTTTCGAGCGTACAGTCTGAAGAAGCGTTGGCCGTCGACGATCCGCAGGAAGGTGGTACACCACTTTTCTCGAGAGCCTATCCGCGGCAAATGGGGCCCGAACAGGTTTATGATTCGATTCGTATTGCGATCCGATCTGTCTCACAGCAGCCGATCGATTCGTCTGTCGGAACCGCGCATCGAAAAGAGTGGGTTGAGCAGTTTGTACGCTCATACGGAACCGATGAAAACGATGAGCAACTCACTTTCGACGGCAATATCTCTCAGGCCCTGCTGATGATGAATGGCGAAGACATTGAGAATGCCATTCCTCTGGCTGCTGGTGAAGTCACAAGGTCGTTGCAGGATCGGACAGTATCGGAGGCCCCTGAGCGGCTGGCGATGGCGACGTTGAATCGTAGTGCCACGGAAAACGAAGAGAAGGCGTTCCGAAATCGTTATCGAGCACTGTCCAGATCTCTGCCAAACGAACAGGCCATGAAAACGGCCACTGAGGACATGCTCTGGGCCTACCTCAACAGCAGTGAATTTGTCTCTCTGCATTAGCGGGCTTTGCGCCCATGGCTCAGCGACACTCTTGTGGTCCTGAACCATCGGTTCGCTCAACGAGCAGCGGTATGTGAGCCCCCCGGAGTCACTCCATTCCGGGCGTCACGTCATTCGGTTCGCGAAGAAACCCTGCAGAACCATTAGCTGCCAAGGCAATCTCGGGAAGCGGCAGTGGTGCTCAGAATGTTGTTCCGACACACCCCGAAAACAATGTCGTCGTGCGTAGTAACGCAGGCAGAGCTGATCGCACTCATCATTCCGCAAGTCCCATCTGGAAAGACCCTTCCGGCAAGTCGCGGCCGGTCAGCTGTCGAAATTGCAGATTGAGATTTGTGGCAAAGACTGACATGGGATCAATGTAACGAGCGCCTCGAGCGTTGGCTTCTTCAGCGAAGGCAGAGCCCACCATACCTACCGTCAGATCCACGACGGTCATTCGTTCTCGAATGATCATGGGATTAAGCTGCCCCTTGGCCGTACCACATTCCATGCCAAAATCTGCGATGACCAGCGTGTCCGTGCGATTATCATGAACGGCGTTCCAGGGAACATGACGCACGCCTGCTTCGCGAGCAATTGTGGCCGCTCGATTGTCAGAAGTTCCCGCAACACTGACCGCAGCGCCTTTGCTGACGAAGAATTTAGCAGCACCACGAGCCATCGCAGAATGACCGATCACGGTGAACGATCCTCGACTTGTCCATTCGGCCTGCCCTGTCACAGCCTGGCCGGTGTGATCGACGGCCTCAAACAGAGTATTGATCCCCTTCCATCCGTTGCTGCCTTCCATGAGCACATCGATTCGCTCAGACACTTCCGACAACTCATCTTTGACGGCAGCCATGCCGGTCAAATCACCGCTATAACCGGGATCCACGATCAGACCGTTGATCTTCATTTTCTCCAGCATCTTCGGAAACTTAGTCAGATCCCCGGGTAAAAGTGGCAGGCAGCGAATTGGCTTCTCCATCAACTGGAAAGCCGCATTGAGTACTCGACAAGCCACGTTCTCGGAATCTCCCGCACCGACAATGCCAAGAAACCGAGTCTTCGTGCCGATTTCGTCCCAGCGATAATCTTCTTTCAGTTGCCACACAGTCGGCTGCTTCGGATACGCCTCCATCCCGCGTTCGAGTGCAGCATAAATCCACGGTGAACCATACTTCCGGCCCAGCAATGAAAAAGTCAGCCCCGAACGCCCAATGCCGATTCCGACAATCGGAACTTCCCGCTGTTGAGTGACAGCAGCCAGCAGTGGCCAGGCAGCATCCATATCTTCTGTGAGCCACGTAAACTTGACGACGTCCGCTTTGGCCTTCCAGCATTGTTCGAAGACCTCGTCGATTTTCGAGAGCGGACGATTCAAACTGGTAAACGAAACGACCCGCTGAGTCTTCCCGAAGCGAGGTATGCTATTCGCAATCTCGAGGTCAAGTTCGATATACGCAGGTCCCGCTACGATTGCTTCACGAAGCAGTTGAATTCGTTGCTGCTCGGTTCCCTTCCAGCTCCCTCCATCTTTTTCACTGCGACAGGAAACCATGATGGGCTTGTCCACCATCTTCACGAGTTCACCAACATTGGGCTCGTTAATAAAATGATCTAGACACAGTTCTATCAGGTCGCAATGTCGGGATGCATTCAGCAGATCGGCTGGAGCCAGAGTTCTGGATTCAGGAGTTACAGTAATGCAAATCATGGAGTCATCTCGTGGGGAAAAACCATTCTGACTGAACTGTCACTGATGTGACGAACACTAAGCTAACTCTTGTTCAGCGTGTTTACCGTTTTAAAGTTTAAAACTCGCCCGAACAAATAGGTCAACGCACTCTGCCAGCCGGACACAGAAATAACAATCATAATCGGCATCAGAGGGGCTCGCATCCGAGTATCCGTCCAATAAACCGTATGCATGCAAAGAAACGCGAGAATGACCAGCCATAGCATGACCATCAAGTGATATTGTGGCGATTTCTTTCCAAAGCATGTTTGAGCAATCTGCAGAATAAGCCCGGTCCACAACACAACGTACCAGATCATCACCAGTGACATTAACAGTGCGTTCCCAGCTGAAGAATCAGCCGTGGAAATCGCCCAGAAACGTCTCACACGCAATGCCGATGCCTTTAGAAAACTTGCGGGCTCTGCTCGAATCGCGGCGATAGCCGTGGCGTAATACCACGCATCAGCGGCCGGTTCGTTCGTCGCGATGACTCCGTGGCTCCGGGACTCCCGAATCATTCTCTTCTGCCAGGCATCCAGTGCCGGACCTTCCCACGGGAATTGATCCGCCCCATTGATGACGTCTCGATAGAAATCCGGGTTATTGCCAAGTGCCAGCGTATAGCCTCCGTGAGTTGTTGCGGGGATAAAATGATGAAATTGCACCGCATTGCGGATGACCCATGGACACAGGACCAAACCTGCGACAATGGCGGGAAGGAACAAGTAGAACAGTCCACGCAGGTCGAGGGTTGACACGGTTGCTGTTGACACGGTTGCTGTTGAGAGAGACGGTAAGGACCGGGCGGCCGTGACTCGGGTTGCTGGTGACATTGTCGTTCTAAATTGACACCACAACGCGTAAAGCGTCACGAAGGCGCACACGATCATCACGACCGGTCGAATCAGTGTGCCAACTCCGAAAAGACATCCGGCAAGAATGCCGGGCCACATCGAACAACGATTGTCACTGATGCCACAGTTACGGAATTTTTCGAACGCCACCACGGCAGCCAACAGAATCGCCGCACAGGGAACTTCGGTCATCGGCAGAATGGAGTATCGAAGAAGCAAGGGGTCAAGGACGACGGCCAAAACTGCTGCCAATGCCCAACGATGATTGATCCCGGCTTGCAAAGCCAGAGTCCGTGTCAGCAGAAAGATCACAGCGCACGAGATGCCGTTCACGATGGCGACGGCCACAGGATCACTGAAACCGCACGCAATCAATGCTCCAAGGAGAACCGGATAACCGGGCGGGCGAAAGGCCGTGGGGCGATCCGTATAAGGCCCGTGAAAACCCAATCCGGCGGCCACAGGTTTCGCATGAGCCAGATAACCATCATTGTCGGCCAACAGGTCTTCCGGCTGATGCCATCCCAAAGCAACGCGCAGCATCAGACCGAGTGCCAGCAGCAGCCCCAGTGCTTGTTGTGAACGCTGCATGAATTCCCGATCGATCTCGGTGGCGGTTATGCTCCGTGAGGCTGCCGAAGCAGGCGAGAGCTGTCAGATGGACTCATTTGTACCGGCGGCCACAGTGGCTGTTCCACTGACGCGTGGCCCAATATTCCATTTCACGGCACGGAGCTTGATTTGCCGGGACTCTGCCCCCTGGAAGCGATTCCGGGCCGTAAGTGATTTTCTGACTTGCGAGTTTGCGACCAACACAACTCGAGACGTTGTTAAGAAATTCCGATGTCGCGTTTTACAGGTGTCCCCAAAAATCCCTTGCTGACGCCTGGAGCTATCATAACCCCCCGTTATTTTCGCCCCGTTGATTCCCGGCAATCGTGAACGGCGCAAGTTCAAAAATTGAGTGATGGTCCCCCCGGAAGATGAATCTCGCTTCCGCCTGAAGACCCGTTTCGCGAAGAACTCTCCGCCACGGAGAAACGGCTGCGGAAGATATCGCCACCCCTGTCAAATTGCTCGGGCAGACTTTGATTCACTCGAAGATTAAACAGTACCGCCTCCAGAGAAAAATTGCCGTGATCTTCCATTCAAGAATGGAAAATTGGACCGGCATGGTCAGACCCGGCTTTGGAAGCACTCTTTTGCCTGAGGAGGATTTTCAGACTGAGCCCTAAGGTGTCTTTTCTCACACCGTGCGGAAAACTCTGGAAAAAACGCGGCGCCGGCCTCCGAAACAGCATTCCGGAGAGGCAGACAGCGTCAAACTTACAGCATCGGCTTACGATTGCCACGGACAGGAGTTGCCTTTCCTGCCGTTATCACAAGGCTTTTGCTCAGATTCGCCCCACGGGATCGCGACTTCATCCCATCTTATTTCCCAACCTGCCTTTACCCGTTTTACGTTGTTCAGATAGAATCGCGAAGCTGCGGGGCTAGCCCCGTGGCCATGGCACACAGGGAGTTCTGGAGAACGGAGTTTTGTCCCGGTGAGCTTTGGCTGATCATCACTTCATAATACCCTTTCCTTATCCGGTGCAACGGAGTGCTTCAAACTCAAAGTCTGACACTGAGTTTGCCAACCACGAAGTGACACCAGTATCCCACTCGATAGTTCGGTGATTACGCATGAACATTTTCAATCATCTGGCATTGTTGCTGGCAACTACAGTCCTTTCCGTTTCTTCTGTCGCTGCGCAAACACCTCAGGACGCACGAATCACGATCTCACATCCAGGCTTTGGCGCGTTGAAGGCAGACCTGAAGTCTGTGATCGACCTGACTTTGCCGGCTGAGCAAACTCAATGGGAAAACATTCAGGGTTATATCGATACATTTGCAATCGGTATCGATGACGCTCGCCCTGTTTACGTCAGTGTCATCACGGGAATTAAACCAAACACCATTTTGATCTGGATTCCACTGACAGCCAAACAGCAGCTGTTCAAGGAGTTTCGTGAGAACCTCGAATCACTGGGTTATGAAGTGACTCGTGATGCCAAAGACGTCACGTTGTTCATGCTGAGCCAGGACGCGGAATCCGGGTGGATCCGAGTCTTCTCGGCGGAACGATATGCAGCATTGGTTTTGACTTCGGATAAGACAGCTTTGCCTGGTCTGAAGGAACTGATTCTGAAGGCAGTGCTCCCAACCGACAAGGTTGAAGGCAACATGTGCGCGGAGCTCCTCAACACAGATATTACCGCTCCGGCTCAGGCACATCGCAAAGAAGCCTTTGCGGAAGTTCGTCGAGTCAGCATGGATGCGATTCAGAAGCGACCTTCGGAATCTGCAACAGAATTCGAACTTCGAAAGCTGGCCGTAAAACAGCAGATGGATGAAGGTGAGCGTGTCGTCGGTGAGATTGCTCGTGGATTCCTGTCGTTCGTTATGGACAAGAAAACTCCTGGTGCGCCCACGGCATCTCTGAAGCTGGCGGCGAATGCCATCCCGGGAACTTCACTGGCTGCGGCCATCGACCAGGTCAATACACAGCCGGACGCATTTGCGGGCCTGGAGAAATTCGAAGGATCGGCATTATCAGGACGTCTGAATCATCCGGTCGACCCAATGCGGCAGACGAACTTCCTCGAGTTCCTGGCGTTAACCGAACAGGATATGGCCGATCGCCTCAAAGGCTCCAAAGAACGAAGTGAAGCTGAAAAAGTCACGTCCCTGAAGGTGACCACCTCAGTCCTGGATGTAATTCGCAGCAGCATCAAAGCGGGATGGATGAATGGCTTTGTCGAATCTGTGCCGGACGGAAAAGGTGACTTTGTCTCGGTCGCGGCGTTTTCCGCTCCGGATGCCAACAGCCTGACGGCCGTGTTGCCGGAACTCGCTAATGCCGGCAAGGGAAATCTCGTCGAGATGAATGTGGACAAGCAGGGTGATGTGGCAATTCACAGAGTCCAATTGGCCGAAGGCTACATTGATATCGTGGACCGAGTCTTCGGTGCTAAGAAGGATCTTTTCATTGGCGTCGGGTCCGCACATGTTTGGCTGGCGTCTGGTATCGGTGGGAAAGAGAAACTTAAGGAAACGATCGCTGGATTAGGAGCACCTCAGAGCACTAACCATCCGGTCCATCTCGAAATTCATTGCTTGCCATGGGTGCAGCGATTCGAAGAGGCCGCCAAGAAGGACGCTCCCGGAAAGACTCCTGAAGATCAGGAGATTCAGCGAGAATGGGCTCGCCGTCGTGCTCGCGCGATCGCTTCATTTCAGAACGGTGGCGATCGAATCGTGCTTGATTTCTACGTCGAAAAGGGCGTCGTCACTGGCGATCTGACGATGGAACACGGACTGTTGCGATTTGCTGGAAAATTGATGTCAGCCTTTTCCAAGGCGAACTTCGAGTAAGCTCGATATGACGGACGGACCCGCCGAACCCAATGACCTGGATGGTCTTTCACTGCACGACGACGATATACCAGAAGATGACTTCGCGGTCGAAGACATCGAACTGGCATATCGTCAGGCTCTGGAAGCCCTGGATGCGGCCGAGCGTCAGATGGGAACTGTGTTCGTTGACTTCGCGGAGGGTGCAACGACAACCGCGAGTGACGAAGAGCAGGTCGCGCAGGGCCTGTCAATTGGTTCGCAGCTTGCCGAAGATCTGAAATCGACGGCCGCAGAAGCAGAAGCATCCAGCCATGCCGTCCTCGTCGATGGGGTCCGCCGTGTTTCGCCTCGCGAGGTAATTGAAGCGGCTATCTTTGTCGGCGGCAGCGTTGCTCTGACAGCGAGAAAACTGGCTTCGCTGATCGGGAATGATGTCGACAATCGCGTCGCCGTTTCACTGGTTGATTCCCTGAACCAGTCGTACGCTCGCGAGAATCGCCCCTACGAGATCCGTCTTAACGAGGGCGGATATCGCCTCGAACTGCGTGAAGAGTATTCCGATATCTCAACACGGACTTTCGGGCTTGGCCCCCGCGATGTGAAGCTGTCTCCGGACGTGCTGGAGATCCTCGCTTTTGTCGCATGGAATCAACCCGTCGCGAAAGAAACGATGGAGACGATCGATCGTCCCAACGCTATGTCGCTCGTGCGGCAATTGTTGCGTTTGCAACTGATCGAACTCCAACGCACAGGTGGCCGACGTACGGATGTGTCCTATGTGACGACCGGCAAGTTCCTGAAACTGTTTGGTCTCAAGACGATCAACGATCTGCCGACCGCTGATATCTTTTCCTTCAAGTAGCCGTCTTCGCCGGACATTTATTGTTAGCCACTTTAGTGGCATCCCACGGACTTCAGCCTTTCGAGGCCCGTTTATCCTGCCAGGCTGATTCGTAGTCCTTCTGCCGAAGATCGACGCAGGAACAGACCAGAATCACTTCCGGCTTGAAGCGATTGAATACACAGTAGTTGTGAAAAGTTCGCCGCAGCGAACTTTTCCTGGCCTTCAACGAGACTGTTTCGAATCCAATCCTGAAGCTCAGGATTGCACGCCATCCGCGGGCCGCGCAGCGATCTTCTCCTGCGGACGCAGATAATGCGGTCCAACAGGGCTTGGGCGATCCATGTGCTGGCGATGGGAGTGGTTCGCAGGGCTCGTGCGATTGCTGCGAAATCCAAAACGACTGCTTGCAGTGCTGGAATGCTGACGTTGATGATACCGCGCGGCAATGACGATGTCTGAGGACTGCTCCGAGGCACGGTCCAATATCACTGCCACAGCGAAGAGGGACAGCACGAGGCAGGCGGTGGCAGACAGCAGTTGACGATAATTCAGCATGTGACAACTCCGGATCAAAAGCGCGTAGATCAGCAGGCGGCCACCGGGTTTGAGGGTGTCTTGTCGTTCATTGAACATCCCGGTCTGGCATTGAACATCCCGGTCTGGCGGAACGGAGAAATCCCCCAATCGCATATGAACCATAACGACTCTGGTGTTATCGTATCGCGACCGCGAACCATGATCAGTGAATCAAACCACACGAGATTTCGCGGATACGAGTTTCAGGCTTATGTGGGTTGTCGGACTCAGCCAGAATAGGCAACTGGATCATCACGCAGCCGTCCTCGGTCTCACGCCACGCGCCGTTGTGCGTTGGTCTACGACCACCACGACACGACCGAGGGGTTCCATTGGGTCCAGCCCACGTGGCAGCGTTGTTGGAGACCTGCGGTTAACCTCAGGTGGCTCAGCCGGAAACTGATCACTCCAAAGCCCACTTAGCAATCGATCGTCTGGCGGAATTCCCAGGCGGAAACCTGATTATTGTATTCACGCCATTCAGTCTGCTTCATTTTCAAAAATGCACGTACCACCTGTTCTCCTAACGCAGCATTGAGAACAGGATTGGCTTCGAGATATCTCAATGCATCCAACAATGTCTCAGGAAGTTTTCGTAGTTCCTCAGACTGTCGCGTATCAGCATAGACATTGAAATCTTTTCGATTCCCGGGAACACGCTTTTGAGCAATCCCGTCCAGCCCCACAGCAAGAATTGCCGCGGCGGCCAGGTAAGGATTTGCGGTATTATCGCAAAGCCTCAGTTCCACTCGCCCGCCGTCCGGAATGCGAATCATGTGAGTTCGATTGTTGCCGGCGAAACTGATTCGATTGGGTGACCACGTTGATCCGGACGTTGTTGTCGCAGCATGGAGTCGCCGAAAGGAATTGACCGTCGGATTTACGATCGCACACAGCGCTTCGGCTGAATGCAGGACTCCGCCAAGAAAATGGTAGGCCATTTCAGACAACCCACAGGCATCACTTGAATCGGCAAACAGATTGTTTTTTGTCCCCTTAGCCCACAACGACAAATGAGTATGGCAGCCGTTACCGGTCAGTTGTGAAAACGGCTTCGGCATAAAGGTGGCGCGATAGCCATGTTGTTCAGCCAGCGTTTTCACGAGGTATTTGAAGAAGATCTGTCGATCGGCCGTCGTGAGTGCATCCGAATACTTCCAGTTTATTTCGTATTGTCCGTTGGCGTCTTCGTGATCGTTCTGATACGGCTCCCAGCCCAGCTCCTGAATCGAATCACAAATCTTTGAAATCAAATCGTAGCGGCGAGTCAACGCCTGCTGGTCGTAACATGGCTTCGAAAGTTCATCGCGGGGATCGCTGATGGCCTTTCCGTCCGGAGTCAACAGAAAGAACTCGGGCTCGACGCCTGTCTTGAGTTCATACCCAAGGCCGGACGCGACCTCCATCTGGCGCTTCAGCACATTTCGAGGAGCCTGAGCCAGCGGCCGACCATCCATCCAGAGATCCGCCGCCAGCCAGCCAACTTCCGGCTTCCAAGGCAACTGAATCAAACTGTTGGGATCCGGTTTGGCAAAGATATCGGGGTCAGCCGGCGTCAGGTCGAGCCAGGTCGCAAAGCCCGCGAACGCAGCCCCCGCTTCGGCAACTTCATCAATCACCTGCGCTGGAACAAGTTTCGCTCGAGAGACGCCATAAAGATCTGCATACGACACAAGGAAATAGCGGATGCCCAATTCTTTAGCACGCTGCGACAACGACATGAGCAGAACCTCGGAGGACAAAAACACGCAGTATCTCAACGATCAGTGATATGCCCCGAGTTTCACGCGCTGCAGTTGCTTCAGCATCGTGCGTACATGCGAACTTCGGAGCCGCTGCTACGAGTGAAGCAATTCACGGACCGCATCGCGAATAAAGTCGGCGTCCACGGGACTCTTCAGAGGATTCCCGGCCCGATGTCCCCACGGAGAAATCAAAGGCTTAACTCGGCACTTCGCGATGTGCTGCGCTTCGAGTCGACAGTCTTCCTCCGTGAAATAAAGATCCGAACGCCCGGGCATCAGCAGAGTTCTCGCGAGAATGCCCTGTAGTGCCCGCGAAAGATCTCCGCAGTAAACGCTGTTATCGCTGATATCTGACTGGATCCATGTTTCGATCATCGACAAAAGATTCGCAGGGTCGCGCCGCAGAAATCCCGCTTCCCAGTCCCGCAACAGAAAATCGTCCAGCGAAGAATAGCCGACCGTCCGCCAGACTTCACTGCGATAAAACTCCTGCGATAAAGCCCAGCCCGCATAGACTCTGGCGAATGCTCGCAAGCCTCGGTCCGGACGGCCATTAAAACGATCGCCGGTCCAGGTCGCGTCGGTCGTCAGAGCACTCCGCAGACCTTCCAGGAAGACTCTATTATGTGGCGAAGTGCGAGCCGACGTACAGATCCCGGCGATGCGTTCAACTCGTTCAGGATGCAACGCGGCCCAGTGTAATGCCTGCTGACCGCCCATGGACCAGCCATAAACCAGGGCCAGCTTTTCGATGCCAAGATGCTCAACAACCAGCCTGAATTGTGCCGCGACATTATCGACATGAGTGAATACCGGACGAAGAGTCCCCGCAAATGGTTCCGGAAGATTGCCGGGCGATGATGACAATCCATTCCCGAACATATTGACCTGAATCACGAAGTACTGCGACGTGTCCAGAATCTTCCCGGGACCGATCAACCAGTTGACATCCTTATGCTGCGCGCCATAGGACGTTGGGTACAGAATTGCATTGCTGCGAGACGGATTCAGTTCTCCATGAGTTGCGTAGACAAGCGTCGCCTTGGGAAGCGTGACGCCGCGCTGAAGTTCGAACTGCGGCAGCCGAAAGATCTGACTGTCGTCCGGCGAGGAACTCACACTGTTGCTCCTGCTGAGCCAGACGAACCTGCCGAGCTCGAAGAAGTTGTCGAAAATGACTGGATGACTTCGACCTGCGCAGCCACATAGCCGGGCAAAATATGCACCAGGCGTGATTTGAGTTCCTGGTGAGCCTGCGGCAGCAAATGAAACGGAATCGACGGATACAAATGATGTTCGGTATGAAACGGCATGTTCCACATGAACAGCCTGATTGGCAATGTGGTCAATGTCGTCCGCGTGTTTGTCAGGCCATCATCTCCCAATGTACACCCGGTGTGTTCGGCCAATGTAATCATTCGCAGAAAAGGCTGAGCCAGCAAGGCTGGCAGGAACCAGTAGTACCAGGCCGCCATTTGCCCCATCAGGATTGAAGCCACCGCCACAGCATAGACGGTCAACTGAAGTCCAGCAGAAATGGCGATGCGTCTGCGAGCAGATTCCGGCACAAACGGTATGTTCTTCGTCTGCCCCATCGCCAGCTTCAGAAACCGCCATGGTCGCAACGGCCAGAAGTGCAGGCCAATGACTTCGCTGACATAACCAGGAACGGAGGCTGGCTTGAAATCGGAGAGTTCAGGGTCCCTTTCCGGATCCTGTGTATAGCGATGATGCCAAGTGTGGTAGTGTCGATAAAAGTGAAAGTTGTAAAAACTCATCAGACCAAAGAACCAGCCGAACACTTCGTTTAACATCGTGGTCGCGAAAGCCGTGCGGTGCACACATTCATGCATCGGCGCGAACATGGTCACGATTACAAAACCATGCAGGACCATGGCAGGAATCATCAGCCAGAGATTGGTACTGGTGAAATAGATCAGCGCTCCCGTGACGCACATCATGCCGACATGGATCGCGGTCCGGGTCATTCCCTGAACATCCGATCGTCGACTCAAAGAACGAACAACGGAGATCTCAAGAATTCGGCCGGGCAGGGACGACGTTCCCATATCCGGCGCATCAAGGGATTCGGAGTGATTCAGCGACATCGTCTGTCTTCCCGCCAGTCAACCAAACAACCCACCGAGAGACCGCGAATCCTGCGCGACCGCTCGTGCAATCAATGCACCAGTTAGCATTTGCACAGCAAAAAATGATCCACTCTTCACGACCACTCAACTTGAGCAAACATTTCGGCCGGGCAATTTGAGTTCTCCTGGCTGCTCAGTTTCCGCGGATCAGTGAAGATGCCAGGTGGCTGTTTCAATCGACCGCATAAAAACCAGTGTTTTCGGTGACTAGAATTCGAAATGGTGCGGGCTCAAGAAACGATTCACACGTGTCACTCCTGATCTCCGGAAAGATTCGGGCGACGCATGTGTCACGGCCCGTTCCTCCTTTTTTAGCACTGGCCGCACAACTTTTTGTCAGCCTGTGGTGAGATCGAATTCGGTGTGTGAAATCCTGATCAACGCTGATGGGCGCAATCGCCCGATGCACTTATCACACGATTCACTCACTTGTCACGTCAGCACGGCCTCAACAACATGGCCGTGAATATCTGTCAGGCGGAAGTCGCGGCCCTGAAAGCGATAAGTTAATCGCTCGTGATCGATGCCCAGCAGGTGCATCAACGTGGCCTGAAAGTCGTGAACATGGACGCCATTGTTCGCCACGTTGATGCCCAGGTCATCGCTTTCTCCATACTGCATGCCAGCTTTCACACCGCCGCCGGCCATCCATAATGAAAATGCATACGGATGATGATCGCGTCCCCATTTTGGTCGATCGTTGATGTTGCCCTGCAGAAACGGAGTCCGCCCGAATTCGCCGCCCCAGATCACCAGAGTATCCTCCAGCAGCCCGCGCTGTTTGAGGTCCTGAATCAGACCGGCGGAAGGCTGATCCGTGTCCTTGCACTGAGTATACAATTCCGTCGTGACGCTCCCGTGCTGGTCCCAGCCGGCATGCATCAATTGCACAAAACCTACGCCTCGTTCAGCAAGTCGCCGAGCCATCAGGCAGTTGTAGGCGAATGTTCCCGGTTCCTTCACTTGCGGTCCGTATAAGGCCAAAGTCGCCTCTGTTTCATCACTGAAGTCGGTCAGTTCCGGAACGCTCGACTGCATCTTGTACGCCATCTCATACTGCGCGATGCGAGTCGCAATTTCCGGATCGCCATAGTCGGCTAACTTCAGCTCATTCAGCTTCGCGATGTCGTCCAGCCACTTGCGACGCATCGACGAACTCACGCCATCGGGATTATTCAGATACAGAACCGGATCGCTGCTGCCGCGAAATTTGACGCCCTGAAATCGCGACGGCAAAAATCCGCTGCCCCAGTAAAAATCGTAGAAGATCTGACCACACGATGTGCCCTTGCTGACACTCGTCATCACGCAGAACGATGGCAGCGTGTCGTTGTCGCTTCCAAGACCATAGCTGAGCCATGCGCCCGCTGTCGGTCGTCCTGGCAGCTCTGCACCGCTCAGTAGAAACTGAATCGCCGGCGCATGATTGACCTGTTCTGTATGAAGGCTGTGGATAAAGCACAGATCGTCAGCGATGCCTGCGGTGTACGGCAGAAAGTCGCTGACCCATGCTCCGGACTGGCCGCGCTGCCGAAATGGTTCCACAGGAGCCAGCATGACTTTGCCGTTCGTGTTGCCCGTCATCGTGCTGAAACGCTTGTCGCCGATGTATTCCTGAGGCACCGGCTGACCATGCATCTCAATCAGCTTTGGTTTGTAGTCGAAGAGATCGACATGAGTCGGTCCGCCGTTCTGAAACAAATAGATCACTCGTTTTGCTTTGGGTGTGAAATGAGGAAGCTCAGGCAACCCGCCGGAACGTTCCGCCGCAAGACCGTCGCGAGCCAGCAACGACGCCAGAGCCGCAGTTCCGAGACCAGCTGCTGAACGTCCGAAGAATTCGCGACGGCCGACGTGCAGAGAATTTTCATGCAACGGATTCATTGTTATTCCTTCGTCAGTGTTTCGTCGAGATTCATCACGGCCATTGTCAGACTGGTCCACGCCGCATGTTCGATCACGTCCAGTTGCTCGTTGCGTTTCGATTCGCCCATCGCCAGCAGTTTCGCAGCCGCCTCCGGGTCAGCTCGAAATTCACCACGTGAGCGATCAATGGCCGCCAGCAGAATTGTTTTCTCTTCGACCGTCGCCCGACGAGCCAATAGTCGCCGGAAAACAGCATCGATGCGATCTTCATCACTATCCGACGTCAGCACTCGCTCAGCCAGCGCACGGGCGGCTTCCACAAAGGTCACATCATTCAAAGTCAGCAACGCATGAAGCGGAGTATTGGTACGGAACGACTTCACGGTGCAGGATTGACGTGTCGCATTATCAAAGAACAACGTGGGTGCGATAATTCGTCGCCAGAAGGTGTAGAGACTGCGACGATATAAGGCATCTCCCTGATCCTGAACATACTGCTTGCGACCAAACGTCGTCTCTTCCCAGACTCCAGCAGGCTGATACCCTTTAACCGGCGGTCCTCCCACGGCAGCAACCATCAGTCCACTGGCGGCCAGAGCCTGATCTCGCACCATCCATGACGGCATCCGGAAGCGCGGCCCTCGCGACAGATAACGGTTCTCAGGATCTGCTTCGTAGGAGATTCCACGAGTTGCATCAGAGGCTGCTTCACCTTCGGCATCGCGAGCAGTAATCCGCGACGACTGGCGATACGTGTGGCTGGTGACGATCTGCCGAACCAGTCGTTTCACATCCCAGCCGTGTTCTCGAAAATCCGCCGCAAGCCAGTCCAGCAGATCGTGTTGAAGAGGAATCTCCCCCTGCACACCAAAGTCTTCGGGCGTCTTGACCAAACCGATGCCAAAGAACTGCTGCCAGAACCGATTGACGGTCACTCGCGCTGTCAGCGGATTCTCATTCGACACAATCCAGCGAGCCAGTGCCAGGCGATTGACGGTTTCACCGTCGGGCAATTGCGGCAACTTCTCTGGAACGTCGGCTGTGACTTCGTCCCCGGGCTTGCTGTAGATTCCTCGCGTGAGCACCCAGGTCTTTCGAGGCTGAGGCATGTCCTCCATCACCATCACTTTGGGAAAACCGCCGCGAAGATCGTTTAATGATTTCTGCAACTGTTCTCGGTTCTTCAGCAACTCTGAGTACGTCGTATCGCCAGATCGCTGCGCGGCGACAAGCTGATCTCGCTGCTCCTGAGTTCTCTGGTCGGCCGGAGTTCTCAGGTTCGCGATGAGTGCAGCATTGCTGTCATCCAGTTTGGCATTCGGTAACGCACTGGCACTCAATCGAAAACGACCAATGTTGTGCGACACATGCGGCGAATCATGACGAAGCACAATCGAGAGCGTCGCATCTTTGCCGATCGTCAATGGCTCGGCGAGTCGAAACACGGCCGAGTGAGATCGATCAATCGGCTTGCCAGCATACACAGCCCAGCCTGAATTCGAATCGCCATCGAAGGCTCGCACAACTTTCAGATCGCCCTGTTCGTAAGTGGCTTCAGCAGAGGCGATTGACACTTTCGTCGCCTGATCGCTGCCCGGCTGCTGAACCAGAATCTCGATCTCCGTCAGCACAAAATTCCCGCTGTCAGATCGCGAAAGGCCGCCTTGCGTATGACTATCATGGTTCAGTGCATCAAGTCGAATTGCGGTGATTTTCTCGAGCCCTGATAACAGCTCCAGCGTATACGTGTCGTTGCGAGGATTCTCACCGGACGCCAGAATCGAACCGTCATCCTGAGCCGTCAACGTCTGATGCGCAGCGCTGAACTTGATCGGCTTCAGTGGCTGCCACGTGGATTCACCGGCGCTGGCCAGCGTGGCTTGTTCCCACGCTTGTTGTGACGCCACCAGTTCCTGTTCACGTTGCTGAAGAGGCAGCTTCAACGCGGCCAGTTGAGCTTCAATGTCCTTTTCCTGTTGACGCTGGTCATCGCTGGCCACAGCGAGCACTGGTGGAGTTTGCGGGTTGCCTCCGCCACCATCGACGGGCGTCTGATTAAAGAACGCCGACAAGCTGTAGTAATCCTTCTGGCTGAGCGGATCAAACTTATGATCGTGGCAACGGCAGCAGTTCATGGTCAGGCCCAGCCAGACTGTGCCTGTTGTCTCGGTCATATCCATGACGTAGTCGACGCGATTCTCTTCCGCGATGCGTCCGCCTTCGCCATTGATCATATGGTTGCGACAAAAACCGGTCGCCAGTTTCTGTTCGAAGCTCGCCTCGGGCAGTTGATCGCCTGCGAGTTGCCAGACGGTGAATTGATCGTAAGGCAGATTCTTATTGAAGGCATCGATCACCCAATCTCGCCACGGCCACATGGTCCGTTCATTGTCGCCCTGATAGCCATTGGAATCCGCATATCGAGCCGCATCAAGCCAGCTCCAGGCCATGCGTTCGCCGTAGGCCGAGGAAGCCAACAATCGATCAATGACTTTGCCCCATGCATCAGGAGACGTGTCCTGCACGAAGTAATCAACCTGCTCCGGAGTCGGCGGCAGTCCCGTCAGATCCAGAGTGACTCGGCGAATCAAAGTCTCACGGGAGGCTTCCGGGCTCGGCGCAACATTTCTGGCAGCCAGTCGAGCCTGCACGAAATGATCGATGGGATTGTGCAACGATGCGTCCTGAGCCAATTGTGGCACGGCAGGCTTAACCAGCGGCTCAAACGCCCAGTGCGATCCCCACGGCGCACCGGCGTCGACCCAGCGAGTCAGTCGGTCGATCTGAGCGGCCGTCAGAGGCTTCTTGACACTCGGCGGAGGCATCACGAGATCGGGATCATGACTCGTCACGCGGCTCAGCAGCTTCGAAATGCCTCCGTCAATTTCCAGTACCTTCAGTGCCCCTTCTTCCGTATCCAGCCGCAAATCACCTTCTCGCGACCCTTCATCGGGCCCATGGCAGTTGAAGCAATGCCCGGCAAGGATGGGGCGAATATCGCGACTGAAGACGATCGTTGAATCGTCCGCACGGGCAATAGTCGAGAAGCCCACCAGTGAGTCAGCGCCCAGCAGGAGTAGAGCCAATGTGTTGATGGTGTACTTGGACATGTCAGGCTCTGAACTGCAGGACCCGTGGAGTGGAAAAACGTTGTCGCCGCCAGTTTTTCAGAGACAACGCCAGCCGACATTGTAATGTCCCAAACGTTCGGCGAGTAGTTGCAGACGACGTGACCTCCATCCGAAGGGTGGCGCAGCTTGCACAGGCTGTGTTGCACAGCAGTAAGCAGCCAGCGTATGCGGATTTAAATTTACAGTGAACCTGTGCAGATAGAAAAACGCCGCACAGACGCCTCTTTAGGCTGCGGCGAACTCTGCGGAAGTGCCCCCGTCGGGCCGGTTGGGAACATTCCCGCCGCCCAAAGTTGTATTAGGGCGTTCCGTTTGTGGGGTGGGAGTTCACTGGAACCGCCTTAGGTAAGCTCCTATCATCCACGACGCCTCAAATTCTTCCCCTTCAGGTGATGAAATGCCAACAACGGAAATGCTTCCGCTGCGATCTTTGAAACTGGATCTCTGTAACTTCCGCACAGTGCCACAGAAAAATGAGGCGGAAGCGGTATCGTCAATGATCAATTTGAATCCAGATCGGTTTTGGGCGCTTTGTAAAAGCCTTTATGACGACGGTTATCACCCAACCGAGAACATCATTGTCGTGCGGCAAGCAAAGAAGTTCTTAGTGAAAGAGGGCAATCGACGAATTGCTGCAATGAAGTTACTGTTTCGGCAGCTCAAAAACGCCGACATCGAGCTTCCTTCCGAGCTGCAAGCAAAGAGCGAGATTCTTTCCGCTGGCGGAGCAATTGTTCCATGCTCCATTTATGAGACCGACGAGTTGGAGACGGTTCACAAGATCATAGCGCGGATTCATGCAAATAAGGAGGCAGCGGGCAGGACCAAGTGGAACACGGTAGCAAAGGCACGGTGGGCCCGAGAGATGAAAGGGGAGCAGGAGCTCGGCCTTGATCTGCTCGAGAAGTATCTCCGAGAAGCGAAGAACGCCTCTGCAGAACAAAAGGAGCGATGGGCAGGCGACTTTCCCTTGACTGTCTTGGACGAGCTATTGAACACTCGGAGACTACACGAACGCTGTGCCGAAGAGTCGGCTCAATCGATGGTGACCCATTACCCGAAGGTGCGAAATCGACGAGCACTAGACTCACTAATAAAATCCATCGGCCAAGAGCTGACAGGGTATAAAGAGATCAGGTTCCCAAATGGGCTGGATGTTTTTTTCGGTCCTATTTCTTCGAAACCTGTTGCCGACGAACCGGATGGAAGCGTGGGCAATACACACACCACAACTACTACAGGTTCGCAGCCGAACTCAACGTCACGAACGGTTCCCGCTTTACAAAAAAAATCAGCGATTCCGATCACGGACGAGAAGGCAGTAATGGAGCGAATTCGAAAGTTCAAACCCAAAGGATCGAATCGAGAAAAGGTTGTATCACTCTTGCAGGAGGCACGGCATCTCTCACTGAAAGATACCCCATTGTGTTTTTGTTTCGTGCTTCGGAGCATGTTTGAAATCTCCGCCAAGATCTATTGCCAGGAAAACAACATTCCGACAGTGAAAGATGGGAATGAAATCACCCTGAAGGAAATGCTTCGAAAATGCCACGACTTTTTGACAGACGGAAAGAAAAACCGGGAAATGCAGCGGACCCTTCACGGGCCAATGGCAGAACTTGCAAGTGAAGATGGGCTCTTGTCCATCACTTCACTGAATCGACTGGTTCATTCAACCTCATTCTCATTGTCGGTCGATCACATTAGTCGTGTCTTTTTCAACGTTATGCCGTTGCTTGAAATCCTGAACGGATAATTAATGAGCCAATACAAAACGCCGCTGCGATACCCGGGAGGAAAGCAAAAGCTTTGGCAATTCGTTCGAGAGGTGCTTGAATCCAACGATTTGCTTGCGTCTGACTACGTTGAGCCTTTTGCTGGTGGAGCGGGAGTCGCGATGGAGCTGCTCCTCTCTGGCGTCGTCTCAAAGGTCCATTTAAACGACGCAAGCCGGCCCGTTTACGCGTTTTGGAGCAGTGTGAAGAAAACGCCGGATCAACTTTGTCGCCGCATTCGATCGGCATCGATTACTGTGGAAGAATGGAAGAAGCAAAGGGAAGTGATTCGGGATCAGGAAAATCACTCTCTCGAGGAGGTTGGATTTGCGCTGTTTTTCCTCAATCGGTGCAATCGCTCAGGGATCATTGGCGGTGGACTGATTGGAGGCCTTGATCAGTCAGGTCCGTGGAAAATGGACGCGAGGTTTAATCGAAAGGGGCTTATCTGCCGGGTAGAAGCCATTGCCGAACGAGCATCCCAGATCCACATACGAAATTGGGATGCCGCACGATTCATCCGAGAGTACATCAACCGGCTTTCGAGAAAATCGCTCGTCTATCTTGATCCTCCCTACTTCAAGAAGGCTGATCGACTCTATTTAAATCACTACGATTCATCTTCGCATTCAGATCTGGCTAAGATTATTCAGAATGAAATTTCGCAACCATGGCTCGTTTCGTATGACAACGTTCCCGAAATCGCTGCTCTGTACCGAAAGCGAACCACCTTCAGCTATCAACTCCAATACAATGCTGCCAAAGCGTACAAGGGAAGTGAACTTTTCATTTTCGCGGATGGAATGTTCATCCCGGCTGAGTCCGGAATACACGCAATCAATGACGCGATTCAATGTCTCAGCTGAAACTTTTTGAGTCAATCATAGCATTCCTTCGACGCAAATCTTGGTGTACATGGCGATGCGTTGCACTGCCCGTATGGTCCAAGCTGCTATCAAGAACCTCAAGTGCGAATGTTCAATTTTTGTGAGAACTTCTTACGCTGGATGACACAGCCTGGACGGGCTGTGTTGCAAAGCAACAAGAAGCCCAAGCGTGCACTTCACCCCTCAGAGAACGTCAGTAGCTGAACCAAAAGCCTTCACGGTGGCTGCATGTGCCTGCGACGCACTGCGTGCAACTGCCACCCAGCGGGATGGCACCACGATAAGCGAACAAACCGCCGCTGCCAAACTTTAGTCTCAGTTACTTTCACCCACTATTTCTCTGACGGTCGCGGGGCGGGTTTGCCGTAGTAGGGATACGTGTCGAACAAATTGGATTCCGTGTCGACTCGCGGATCGCCGGTGGCTTGCATCCAGTGATCCACGCGAAGTCGGAGTTCGGTGAGCTTTGCCGCATAGGCCGACTAATCGGCTACGTTGTGAATCTGATGCGGCTCGGACTTTAAATCGTACAATTCTTCAGCACGCTGCTTGCCAAAGATCAGTTGTCGAAACTTCGCGAACTCCGGATCATGACGAATCGTGAACATTGGCGAGTCGTAAACATCATTGCTCTAACAAGAGGAAGAATCTGTGCCTGAGCCGTTCAATCCATTTGCAGCTCCGGAGACGAGGAACGACGTCCAGACTCAGGCTTTTGAAAGTTACCAGGAACTGGCCGGTGTGGAACGAGGTCTGCGGCTGATCTACTTCGGCATTTGCGGTGTCTTTTTATCCGCGATGGCCACTGGTGTACTCGCCATCGCGATCGGACCAAGAGCAAGGATTGGATTCGTCGGAGTCGTTATTAGTTGGCTGATGGTGATCATCGGTCCGTTCTTCTGTCTCTCAGTTCCTGCCGAATCCAGAGCGAAGGGTCTGATTGGTGCATCAATCCTGTTTCAGCTGACAGGATTCTTTTTAATGATTGGATTGGGGACAGGCGCTGATCTTTCTCCGACACTTCATCTGCTCAGTCAATTCTCCGGTGTCTCTGGAGGAGTCCTGTTCATCTTATTCCTGATGAAGGTGGCAAGGTTCATCGATCGAGAAGATCTGCGTCGCAGAGGCATCAAGGTACTTATCGGCTCTGCAGTTCTGTTCGTTATCGCGATGGCTGCTGTCTACTTGGTTTCCACAGGTGACAGGGGCGATATGCAATTGGCTGGCTTGATCGCCTCAGTCATTGCGGCCGTAGGTGCTCTTGTCTTGTTCTTGATGTATGCAAACCTGATCAATTACGTGGCAAAGGCGATCGGTTCTCTTAGATCCGGCTCGGCCACGAGCCAGGAGACTGGTCAGTATCTTGGCTAAACGATCGCGAAGTGGAGTTGGATCGAATCAGCACTTCTACTCCGCAGAAGTGCCACCCACCCGGCAGAATCTCGTCAAGCGTTCCGAATGACTCGCCATGAATCTTTGGGGGTCCGTGCCAGCCATGTCCGGACGCAAGAGACTCTTTCATAAATAGTCTTCTGAGCTCACATTGCGGTAGTAGGGCGGGCGTCATAATTTTGTGCAGCCTGCTGCGAATAAATGGCAGGACACAGCATTGCTCAAAAATCGCGGGCGGGCGAAGAGGCAACGTATTCCCCGCATTTTGCCCGTAGTTAAATCCCGATTCAGGCCCTTGAGTTCACGGCAGAGGACGGATAGAGTTCCAGCATCGGACGGCGTAAATGTCTCTCTCAGGTCGCCGTTTGCAATCTCTTTCATCTGGGTCAGTTAGCCGCGTTTCTGTTCCTCTCGACGGACCGAGGAGCAAGCGCAGCATCTTAACATGGCCTTGATGCTTATTTGGAATCGTGCTTCAAGGAGGAAACACGCATGAACCGTATTCACCTGCGTTTGTTTACGCCCACCGACGACACTGTCACGGAAATCGAAGACAGTTCCGCGATTCCGGCCATCGAAAGCCCGGAAGACATTCTGCCTTTCGAGCGGGCTCGACGGTCAGTGATTTTCAGCGGTCGCTTTATGCCGGCCGTTGACCGAGCACGCCTGATCCATCAGAACAGCACATGCCCCGAATGCAACCATCATGACATCGAGCCGCTTGAGCTGGCAGATTCAATGATCAGTCCACGCAACCGCCTGCCAGTGCCTGGTACAGCAACGATCGTTGGGTTTCACTGCAACGATTGCGGAACCGAATGGCCGGTTTATGAAATGTCCTGCCGAAAAATCTAAGCGGCAGGCTGAGAGTAGGCTGCTGGCAGTCCGCTGAGTCGATCGTGCAACGAAGCAAAACAAGGGCGGATTCGAATTCTGTTGGGATCGGATCGAAGTCGATTTGCTGTGTTTTGGGCTCCGAAGGCAGACACTTCGAATGCCGGGGTCGTTGCAGCGTGTTGAATTAATCAGCCGGAACGCGTTAACTTCCGGTTTTCGCTCCTGAAACCCAGGAAAAACAACCGGGGGCAAACGCCCTGCGGCTGATGAAGCGATTAATTCAACACGCCTGTCAGGCCCCGGAATCGTATAGACCGAAGAAACAAGAGGCCCGGTGGGGGCGCCACAATGAGAGCCCCCATTTTTGTCACAAGATGATGTGTCAGCCCTCCGAGGCCTGAATCGCAACCCGACGAACTGCTGGGCTTTGCCGTGTCAAAACACTCTTCAAAATACCAACAATTCTCGAATCCGCCCGCAAAAGAATAGGTGAGCTCAATGTGCCGCAACGCTCAAAAAGGGCAACGCCTTTTTGAGAACTCAGCGGACGGTTCACGGAGCGTGCCAGCGGCTTACCGAACGGTAGTGACGTCAAACGGTAGTGCCTTCGAACAAAGACGTTCGCTACGCGATTTCACACCACGCGTAGTTGGCAAAGGGGATGCACTTGCAACCTTCAATCGTCGATACCAGTCTCTGAAGTTCTGCGGAGTCCGATACAGGAATCATACCCAACTCTTCGACCAGCTCTCCGGGCAACTGGCTCAACAGATAAACTCGCACACGCCGCAACGCCTGAATTAACTGAGCGAACTCGACCGAGTCGATCGTTGGTTCACGGCGAAGCGGCTTCAGGAGTTCTTCCGGATCCTGGCACCGTCGCATCATAGTCGCAGCCGGGCCCTCGGGGACTGGCAGATCGGCAACGACGATGATACGTCCGCCTTGCTGCACAATGCTTGTTGTGTTCTCCAAAGCCTGGCCAAGCTGCTTCCAGCCGAATGGTCCGCCGGGAACAGAGATAACGGCACCCTCCAACATCTCCTCCACATTCACGCGCCAGGTGCTGTCAACCAATTCTTTACCTCGCGCCATGACCTCTTCGGGAAGGCCCGCGAGGATCTCGGCTGGCGAACCGGCTGCGCCGGGAATTGCCTGCACCGTGAACTGAGTTCCCAGGAGCCAGCCCACTTCGTCAACCATTTCGCGAAACGGACGTTGCTGTTCAGGAGTCAGTTCAGGATGCCCCTGAGTTTGTGCCCCCTGCTGCGTCGCAAGGTCAGAGAACGTCGGGAAAAGAATGCTGGAGGTCCCTCGAAATCCCAGCAACCCGTCGAACGCAATAATTCCTACCGTAATGATCAGATCCGCGTCGGACAGCAGTCGGTTCAGATAGACCCGTTCGCCGCCGGAAGTACTGGCGATGTAGCTGATCTGACTTGAATCAGCAGGATCATGCATGTGCACTGTGATCTGCTGTTGGACATGCAGTGGGAACTGATCTCTCAACCATTGCCAACCATTACCCGAATGATCGGGTGGTAACAGCAAAGTCAACAAGACCCCGCCATCAGTCACGGACTGCAACTGTTCCCAAACAGTCGAGATGATTTCGGCTGCGAACGGTGTTTCCGGATCGACAACCAGGATGACTCGATCACCTGGCACCACACATCGCACGAGTTCCGGATATCCCAACGGATTCAACAACGCTTCTCGGCAGCGGTCCGAAGGCAAAATGACCTGATCGGGAATCGGAACCAGAGGCTGATTGACGGAAGTCTGCAGCGACGAACAGACAGGCCCGCTGGTCAGGTGGATTTCAGATGGAGTACTCATGGAGCCGTTCGAAGAAAATGGGAGTCGTTACCAGATCGATCCTGATTGTAACTTCGTCAGCGAAACACTTCCTTTCTCAGACACAATGAATACCAGATTCGAGCAACCGGGAGCAAAATGGCTACGTTTTTGCATGGAGGCACGTTCAGCATTGAAACGAGCCGTGAAAACACGGAGAACTCGAATCAGCGACGCATAAAATGGCGACACCAACAGTTTCACGGCGGAAGTCATGAGAATAGGAATACTCGGCGGAACTTTTGACCCGGTGCATTACGGTCACCTGATTGCGGCGGAAACGTGCCGTGAACGGCTGAAACTGGATCAGGTCCGTTTGATTCCGGCCGCCAGCCCGCCGCACAAGCCGGGAGTAAAAATCGCCGACGGGCATGCTCGGGCTGACATGCTGAGCCTGGCAGTCTCTGGCTATCCGGAGTTTATTGTGGACCGGCGCGAACTGAAACGTTCGGGGCCATCGTACACTGTTGACACATTACGAGAGCTGACAGCCGAACATCCGGGGCACGACCTGTATTTTTTAATGGGCGCTGATTCGCTTCGTGACCTTTTAACATGGCGAGAACCGGAGGAAATTGCACGGCTCGCAACGATCGTGGCCTGCAATCGTCCGGGAGTTGCAGATGTCACATCGTCGCAGATCGCCGAATGGGTCGGCCAGGAGATTGCAGCCAGAGTGTTGTCGATGACGATGCCCGGCACAGATCTCTCCGCCACTGAGCTCAGACAGAGAATTGCGGACGGCAGAACCTTGCGATTTTTGACGCCGCGCGCTGTTGAAGCCTTCATCTCTCAACACGGGCTGTACAAGTGAAGCATGTGGGGGGGAGTTTGGGCCGACGCGTGGTTGCTTTCGTGAAACGTCGAGATAACGCCGAGTTGGCAACCCGAGCGCATGCTCGATTGTCTCGATCATCGCCTGAGTCGATCGCATCCCGTTTGCCAAAGTTGGCGCTTTTGCTCGACTACTGTTCTGTGCAGAACAAGATTTGGGGGGCAATGCGAGCCGACGGAGCGGCTCGACTACGTAGTTTCGCCGCTCCGTCGGCGAAAATGGGATCCACCGTAACCCCCAAA
>JBPOIW010000120.1:0-50032 GCA_052034165.1 Planctomycetota bacterium
CGCATCACCTTCGACTTCAATCGTGATGCCATGCACCAGCCACGCACCAACGCTCTGGCCAGCCGATCCCTTCGCCTTGATATGGATCGTGTCGGCTGGAAGTCCGTTGGCTCCATGAGCCCGGCTGACTTCGTTGCTCAGAATCGTTCCGAACGCACGATCGATGTTCTGGATCGTGGTGTCGATGCGAACATGCTTCTTGTCCTTCAGAGCAGGCTCGCACTTCTGCAGCAATTCCATGTCACGAACGTTGTCCAATGCATGGTCCTGGCTGATCGTGCAGTAAGTCTGCACAGCATCATGCGGCTTCTTCGCTGGTGTCAGGATTGGCGAAAGGTCAAGCTGGCTGGCCTTCCAGTGAGTAACCGTGGAGTCAAGTTCCAGCCTGTCGACTCGACCGACCATTTCATTGATCGTGCGGAAGCCAAGTTCTGCCATGATCTCCCGAGTTTCCTCGGCCACCATGAACAGGTAATTCACAACATGCTCCGGCTTGCCCTGGAACTTCTTGCGAAGCACCGGATCCTGAGTCGCGATCCCGACCGGGCAGGTATTCAGGTGACACTTTCGCATCATGATACAACCCAGAGTGATCAGCGGAGCTGTTGCAAAGCCGTACTCTTCCGCGCCCAGCATTGTCGCCACAACGACGTCGCGACCTGTCTTAAGCTGTCCGTCAGTCTGCAGTCGAACTCGACTTCGCAGGTCGTTCATCACCAGTGTCTGGTGAGTTTCTGCGATCCCGAGTTCCCACGGCAAACCCGCATGCTTGATACTGGTCAGAGGCGACGCACCCGTGCCGCCTTCAAAGCCGGAAATCAGGATATTGTCGGCATGACCTTTGGCCACACCAGACGCAATCGTTCCCACACCCACTTCTGACACCAGCTTCACGCTGATTCGAGCACGACGGTTTGTGTTCTTCAGGTCGAAGATCAACTGCGACAGGTCTTCGATCGAGTAGATGTCGTGATGCGGCGGAGGACTGATGAGTCCCACACCTTTCGTAGACATACGAGTCTCGGCAATTGTCTTGTCGACCTTGTGCCCCGGAAGCTCACCGCCTTCGCCAGGCTTTGCTCCCTGAGCAATCTTGATCTGCAACTCGTCCGCATTCGTCAAATACCAGGAGGTCACGCCGAATCGACCGGAGGCAATCTGCTTGATCGCAGAGCGACGAGAATCACCGTTCTCCATCGGCTCGAAGCGATCGTATCGCTCCCCACCTTCACCGGTATTGCTCTTGCCGCCAATGCGGTTCATCGCAATCGCCAGAGACTCATGGGCATCTGCCGAGATCGAGCCATAACTCATCGCACCGGTGCAGAATCGCTTCACGATTTCAGCAGCAGACTCGACTTCAGCCAGAGGAACTGGATTGCCTTTGCGGAACTTCAACAAGCCACGCAGATGACAGGCACGAGTTGTCTCGGTGTTGACCAGCTTCGAAAAGTCTTTGTACGCAGACTTATCGCCAGTTCGAGCAGCCTGCTGGATTCGGCCGATCGTGTGAGGATTCCAGGCGTGCTTCTCACCCTGTCGACGCCAGGCGTAAAGGCCCTGGTTTGGCAGTTCCTGTGAGATGCTGTCCGGATTCTCCGGGAAGCCCACATGATGTCGCAGTAACGCTTCCTTCGCCAGCACGTCAAAGCCAACCCCTTTAATTCGGCTGGACGTTCCAGCGAAGCAAAGCTTGACCACTTCGTCGGCCAGTCCGAGGGCTTCGAAGATCTGAGCTCCCTTGTAGCTCTGCAGAGTTGAAATGCCCATCTTGGCCATGACCTTGAGCATGCCGTGAGCAACACCGGAACGATACGCTGCGATGATGCGATCATCATCCCAGTCATCGGTCAGCTTACCATCAAGGCGAGCCTGTCGCAGAGCATACAGTGCAAGATAAGGATTGACCGCGTCCGCTCCGTAGCCGATCAGCAGGCAGAAATGGTGCACTTCACGAGCCTCACCAGACTCAACCAGCAGGCCGATCTGAGTTCGCAATTCGTGCCGCACCAGATAATGATGAACAGCACCGGTGGCCATCAAAGAGCTTACAGGCACTCGATCCGCACTGACTTTGCGATCGGACAGAACGATCAGACTGTAGCCGTTCTTAATGGCATCGCGAGCTTCAGTGCAGATACGATCAATCGCTGCTCGCAGTCCTGAAACGCCTTCGGACTTCGGATAGGTAATGTCGATAACCTGACACTTCCAGCCTCGATGGTTCACGCCCTTGAGGTTGGCCATCTGATGGTTCGTCAGAATCGGATGAGGCACCGCGAGGCGATGACAGCTTTCCTTCTGAGTATCCAGCAGGTTGGCTTCCGGACCGATGTAGCATTCCAGAGACATGATGACTTCTTCACGGATCGAGTCGATCGGTGGATTTGTCACCTGAGCAAACAACTGATGGAAATAATCGTACAACATGCGAGGCTGATCGCTGAGGCAGGCCAGAGCCGCATCGTTGCCCATTGAACCAATCGGATCCTTGTCCGCTTTGATCAACGGCAGCAGCATGAAGTTCATGGTTTCGGCCGTGTAACCGAACGCCTGCATGCGGCTGAGAAGTTCCTGCCCGGTTAAACGCTCGGAAGGAGTCTTCTTCGGCAATTCATCGAGTTGAATTCGCTGTTCCTGAACCCACTGACGGTACGGACGACGTGAAGCCACATCTGACTTCAACTCTTCGTCGTCGATAATGCGACCTTTTTCGAAGTCAACGAGAAACATACGACCCGGCTGCAGACGCCCTTTGTACAGAACGTTCTGAGGTTCGATGTCCAGCACACCGACTTCGCTCGCCATCACCACGCGATCGTCTTTTGTGACGTAGTAGCGACTCGGGCGCAATCCGTTTCTGTCCAGAGTCGCCCCGATGTAGTGACCATCGGTAAACGAAATCGACGCCGGCCCGTCCCATGGTTCCTGAATGGCCGAGTAGTATTCGTAGAAGGCTCGCTTTTCTTCGGGCATCGTCTGATGATTCTGCCATGCTTCCGGCACCATCATCATCACAATTTCCTGCAGCGTACTGCCGGAGTGATAGAGCATTTCGAGAGCGTTATCGAAACAGCCGGAGTCGGATGTGTGAGGCTCAACAATCGGGAAGAGCTTCTTGATGTCTTCGCCGAACAGAGGGCTCTTCATCATGCCCTGGCGAGCGAACATCCAGTTCGAGTTGCCCTTGACCGTGTTGATTTCGCCGTTGTGCGACATAAACCGAAGTGGCTGAGCACGGTCCCAGCTTGGGAAGGTGTTTGTCGCAAAACGCGAATGCACCATCGCCAGATGTGTGTCATAGTCAGGAGCCTGCAGGTCGGTAAAGAACGGCAGAACCTGAAACGATGTCAACATCCCCTTGTAAATGATCAGCTTCGTCGACAACGAGCAAACATAGAACAACAGAGCCTGAGACATATCGCTGTTGCGCAGCTTGTGGCTGGACAGTTTGCGAATAATGAACAGCTGGCGTTCGAGAGCATCCTTGTCGAGCCCCGGAGCTCCGCCGACGAACAGCATCTCCATGTGAGGCGCGCAGGCTCGAGCGGACTTGCCGATGTCGGCTTTGTCGAAGTCGACTGGAAGTGGTCGCCATCCCAGCAGAGTTTGTCCCTGCTGAGCAATGAACTCCTCGACGGTCTTCTTGCAGAACGCTCGTTGAGTTTCATCTTGCGGAAGGAACACGATCCCGGCGCCGTACTTGCCAGCCTCTGGCAGATCCACACCGATGTCTGACTTGGCAACTCGCGTCAAAAACTTATGAGGCAGAGCTGTCAGCATCCCGGCGCCGTCACCCGTGTTGGATTCGCAGCCGCAGGCGCCACGATGATCCATGTGTCGCAGAATTCGGTCGGCATCATCCACGATCTGATGTGATCGCACACCTTTGATATTCGCGACGAAGCCCACACCGCAGTTGTCATGTTCGTTACGAGGGTCGTACAAGCCCGTCGCTTCCGGCGCACCGAAGGAAGGTCGGAACGGAGCTGGATACTGATTACCGCGAATGTCTTCCATGTGAGTGATCCTCGTTCAATTGTCTTTCAGACGTTGGCAAGCTGCAGGGGGTTGGCCCTTCGAACTTACCAGCGACGACACGAAGGGGTGAGCCCCAACCGCTCGTCTGTTTGTTGTTCTTCTTCCGACTACCGGCCGGAAACGGTGTGTGCGCATCGAAGTTGCCACCCGAATTCGCTGACACACGTGATCAGGACACGGTCAGCTCAGTGGCAGAATGGCCCGTTTGGACGCGGCCGCGCGTTTCACACCCGCATTGACAAAGTTGGCGACTGATGCCGCCTGCGAACCAGCAACCACTTCGGACGTAAAAATCGTCCAACCCGCGGTCAAAGACCGGGAGAATGCAGCGGATGAAGCTCGAAGCAGGTTCAGCATGATTTCTGACAAATCAGTTTTCAGTCACGGAAAAATGTCGATCGACGGCGCTTCACACGAAGCCCTCGGTTCACTGTCTGACACCGAAATCGATATCAGGAACCGCATTCTGGCAGGAAACTTCGGTGGAAAAGCGCCTTCCAGACCAGAAGTCGTTCAAACGCTGGAACCTGCCAGTGGGTGTCAGGTTCACGGAATCCGCCTAATTCTGGCCCCCAAATTGTTTCAAGCTTCCAGCTCGAAAACAAGCAATTGGCCACTGCTTCTGCCGGATCAGAGAAAACCCAGGTCGACTGTGCGTCGCGGTGTCCCACTTTGCCGCCTGTCAAATGCCGTTCCGGGCAGAATCTGAGCCTTTTCCGGCGGAATCAGTCCCGGGGCTTTCGGAACGTTGTGAATGCGGGGACTACTGAGCTGCGTCGCCGTCAGCCTTCCCGATCATTCGAGCACGCGGACGGCGGCTCCGAAGAGGAACTGATCGCTCGTCGGCTTCCTCGTTCGATTCCGCCGCCTGATCGAGGACCTCCGCCTTTTCGTCCTCTCGGGACACCACAGCCACCTCACTCGTTTCCGTGGCCGAGATCGAATTGGCCTCAAAACTGACTGACGGTTCATCGCCAGTAGTTTGCACGGAGTCTACGCCCTGGACAGATGCGTCGGCCGAGATCGCTGCCTCTGTGATCGCCATGCCGTCCATCGTCATCAGATCGTCAACCTGCAATAGCTCGGCCAGGTCGACTGTTGCCATCCACGAGTCCGACAGAGACTGCAGATAACTTGTCACCACCTGAGTCAAAGTCTGCTGTGCTACGACAACCTGAGCAAAGTCGATTGATTCGCCGTCGATCAGAAAGCGATCGTAGACGCCGCGATAAACTCGCACCTGATCGGGCAACAAGTCCGTGCGATAGCTTTCTGAGATTGTGCGACTGGTTGCATAGCGATTGTAGTTTTCTGCCAGCTGCGACATCAGAGTATTGTTCGTCTCCGTCAGATTCTGGCGTGATCGCACCAGTTCGGCATGAGCCGTCGTGATGTTCCCCTGATTCCTGTTGAAGGCTGGAATCGGAGCTGACACCTGGACGTTGGTTGAATAGTCAGACAATGGCGTTGTATCGTCATGCTGGAACGCCGCGTAAAGCGTCACGTTCGGAGTCGGAATCGCTTCCTGCAATCGGAGGTTGCATCCAGAACTCGCGATGCGAGCATTCGCGGCGATCAAATCAGAATGTCGCTGCAACATAGTGACCAGCGTCTCGTACTCAATAACAGGGACCGGAAGATCTACTGAGCCGGCCACTTTCTGGCGTGTCATATGAGGCATTCCGACCGCAGCAACTAACTGACGCCATGTCGCGTCAAGGCTATTACCTGCTGTCGTAACAGCATTGCGAGCCTGCACCGCGAAAACTCGCAACTGCAGTGGCTCATAGGGAGCCGATTCGCCACCGGTCACAAGATCAATTTGAGCCTGATAGACCTCTTCACTGAGCTTTGCAATGGCTCGATTAAACTTTAGCTGCTCCTGAGCAATCAGCACCTTGAAATAGTTTCGACGCACATCGCTCGCCAGACGAACTCGGGCTTTACGAAGATCAGCCTGAGCCGCTCGGACGTTGTTCAAGGCGACGTTCTGTGCCAGTGTCAGTTTGTCGGCGGTGACGAATTCCTGAGTGAAGAAGACGCCGTTATAGCCGGCTGTCCGTGCAGTCCCGAGCGTGTCACCCTCGTAACCGACCGTGGGATTTGGATAAAGTCCCGCCTGAACGGCTTTGCCACGCGCCTGTTCAACATCAGCAGCAGCCTGACGAATCACAGGACTGTTGTCGACCGCCATTTGCTGCATGGTTGAAAGTGTAAGCGGAGCAGAGTCTGCATCAGGTCCAGACGATACCTTTGCAGGTTCAACGTCCGGGAAGAGAGCATCGGCCAGTGACTTGCGTTGTTCAATTGATTGCGTCGGATCCATCGGCGGAAGCACCAGCGGAGCCGCATCAGCTCCCGGCAGTTCTTCCGGGATGTTGAATCGCCGATTCACTACAGGTGGTTCCGGTACGCTGCCCTTTGCGCCGGGCTCGTCTGTACTGTTATTTGAGGGACGACGAAACGCGGTCTGCCTCGTGGAATCTCCCGCAGGCTTCTCTGCCTTTTCAGGCTTTTCCGGAATCGGAGTGATATCTGCAAAGGTGGTCGCTCGAGCCGCAAACAGCGACGAGCAACATCGATTGACCGTCTGGCATCCCGTGGACGACAACAACGCGGCACCGCAAAGCAGCGGCGCGACGGCACGAATCTTCATGACAGGACTCCATTCCAACCAAATCACAGAAGGGCTCAATCCTTGAGACCTGCCGATTTGATCGACGGTTCCCGATGTGCACCTGAATCTCATGATGCGGTCATTCCCGACTGTGAGTGCTACTCCGGCGTCACTGAACGCAGAGGCGGATCAACCGGAAAGACACGAACCAGATAACAGTCGTCGCCGGCGCAATCGTTACAACCACTCAACAGACCGCAGTCGCGACGCTGGTACTTTTCGATGCCAATAGACGCTTACAGGAGCAGGATGGTCGTGATTCGAATGAGAACCACCCGTACGGCAAGTGCTCACTTTTGACCAATTGGCGGCCGTTTGGGGCTCGCCATTTTTTGACGTTGGTCGCCCGCAACAAGTCGTCTTTCTTCGGCCGAAAGAATCTTCCATTCTCCGGCGGAGAGTTCCCCCAGGGGCAGCTCGCCAATTCGATTCCTCAACAGTCGCAACGTAGGGTGACCAATCGCGGCGGTCATGCGACGAACCTGGCGATTCTTGCCTTCAACCAGTTCGAGAATGATCCAGCAGTCAGGGACGCTTTTGCGAAATCGTATCGGGGGATCTCGCGGGGGAACGACCGGCTGAGTCTCCGGCAATCGCGCATGACATGGCAACGTCTTTCGTCCCTGAATGATCAGCCCCGATGCCAGTCGCTGCAAACTCTCTGCAGACGGGATTCGCTCGACCTGCACCCAGTATTCTCGTTCATGAGCGTGGCGAGGTTCCAGGAGTCTTGCATTCCACTCGGGCTCATCGCTTAACAACAGCAAGCCCTCCGAATCCGCATCCAGCCGCCCAATCGGATACACGTTTTTCGGGAAGCCAAATTCCGCCAGCGGACGATTCGGCGAACCATCAGGCGTAAACTGAGACAGTACTCCGTATGGTTTGTTGAACGCAATCAGCATCGGATTTTGACTTACAGTGCTGGGGAGATCGTGATGTGCAGAATCCCGTCGCTCCGCCGACGGGATTCTCTATCTTACTCCTGCCCGTTCCAGCTCGCCAACTTGCTGCGAAAACAGAAAACAGCCTGCCCCGGCAAGTCGCGCAGGAAAATGTTGGGGGACTCGATATGATCCGGCGCCTATAGTTATGCCATTCACCATTCGTAAACTCATGCTTTTTCGAACGAACGCATCATGCCAGTCACTCGCATCGCAACAATTCTTCGCGACGGTCAGCCGGAAACCTCCATCATCGCCAAAGGTTGGGTGAGAACTCGCCGTGATTCCAAGAACGGTTTCTCGTTCATCGAACTGAACGATGGCAGTTGCATGAAGAATCTGCAGGTCGTCGTGGAGAGCAAAGTTCCCAGATACGAAGAGTCCATTAAAGATGTGACCACAGGGGCCAGTGTTTCGATCGAGGGAACTCTGAAGGAGTCTCCCGGCAAAGGGCAGCGCATCGAATTGCACGCTCACTCTTTGACCATTCTTGGTGTCGCCGATCCGATCACGTTCCCTTTGCAGAAGAAGGGACACAGCATGGAGTTCCTTCGCGAGATCGCTCATCTGCGGCCGCGGACCAATACGTTTGGCGCGGTGGCTCGAGTTCGCAACTGCATCAGCTGGTCGATCCACAACTTCTTTCAGCAGCGAGGATTCCTGTACCTGAATACTCCGATTATCACGACCAGCGACTGCGAAGGAGCCGGGGAGATGTTTCAGGTGACCACGCTGGATCTGGCGATGCTCGCCAAAAAGCAGATCGATGCGATTGACTGGAAGCAGGACTTCTTCGCCAAGCCGGCCTCGTTGACTGTCAGCGGACAACTTGAAGCGGAGACTTACGCAACAGCGGTGGGCGATTGCTACACCTTCGGTCCAACGTTTCGTGCAGAGAACAGCAACACGACTCGACATCTGGCCGAGTTCTGGATGGTTGAACCAGAAATGCCTTTTTACGAACTCCCTGACAACATGGATCTGGCCGAAGCGTTTATCAAGACGATGGTGAATGATGTGCTGGAGAAATGCCCGGATGACATGAACTTCTTCAACGATCGGATCGACAAGACTGTCCTCGCCAAGCTGGAGAATATTCGCAACAAAGAATTCATCCGTCTGCCATACACGGACGCTATCGACATCATTCAGAAGAGCGGCAAGAAGTTCGACTATGCCGTTCAATGGGGCAGCGATCTGCAGACCGAGCACGAGCGATTCCTCACGGAAGAACACTTTGGCCAGCCCGTAATCCTGTTCAATTATCCTCGCACGCTGAAGCCGTTCTATATGCGCTGCAACGAAGACGGTAAGACCGTGCGAGCGATGGACGTGCTGGTTCCGGGAGTGGGTGAAATCATCGGCGGAAGCCAGCGTGAAGAACGGCTAGACATTCTGATCCAGCGCATGCACGAATGTCATTTGAATCCGGATGACTACTGGTGGTACGTTGATCTGCGTCGATATGGTACAGTGCCTCACGCGGGATTCGGTCTGGGGCTTGAGCGAGCGGTACTGTTGATCACCGGGATGACCAATATTCGCGACGTGATTCCTTTCCCCAGAACTCCCGGACACGCCGATTTTTAATTTGGCATCGCTGAAGGCAGACGATTCGATGGCACATAATTCTCGCAGATCATTTCTGAAGAACTCCGCCGGTTCTGCTGTTCTGACATTCGGCGGATTCGCGCCGGTGGTTTTGCAGCAAGCCGCAGTTCGCGCGGCAAGCAGCAGCTCAAACTCAGAACGAGTTCTCGTGGTGATTGAACTGGCCGGAGGAAACGACGGCTTGAATACCGTAATCCCGTTTGCCGACGAAACGTACCGCAAGCTGCGTCCCAAACTGGCCGTTGCGAAGAGCGACACGTTGGCGATCAATGGAGAGCTTGGTTTCCATTCCGCGTTGCGAGGATTCGCGGATCTGCTGGAGGCAGGAAAACTGGCGATTGTTCAAGGGGTCGGATACCCGGACGCTAATCGATCGCACTTTGAGTCAATGGACATCTGGCATACGTGTCAGAGAAAGAATGAAGTTCGCACCGACGGCTGGCTGGGACGATTTCTTGAGGAACAAACAGACACTGATGGTGGAGATCCGCCAGCATTGCATCTGGGGCACGACAAACAGCCATTCTCCGTGATGTCGCGAAAAGTTCGTGTACCCTCGATTCGATCGCTCGAACAGTTTCGACTTCAGGGAGCCGACGATGCGGACTTCCGCAAAGCTGTTCAGGAACTGGCAGACGCACGCCGAGGCGACGGCAATGACCTGCTGAATTTCGTGCAGTCCAGCACCAGTTCTGCGATTACGGCCAGTGAGCGTTTAAGCTCCACCGGTCAGTCTTACAAGTCGTCAGTAACTTATCCAAAGAACGGACTGGGCGAGCAGCTGCAGACCGTTGCCAAGCTAATGAGTTCCGGACTCAGGACTTCCGTCTATTATCTGCAACTCAACGGCTTCGATACTCACTCGCAGCAGCCTGGGGCTCACGAAGGATTACTCCGGCAACTTGGTGATTCCGTGAAGGCCTTTCTGGATGATGTAGGTCAGATGAAGAAATCTGATGCGGTCACAGTCATGGCGTTCAGTGAGTTTGGTCGGCGAGTTGAAGAGAACGCCAGCGAAGGCACTGACCACGGAACTGCCGGCCCGATGTTTCTTGCTGGCAATGCCGTGAAGAGCGGACTCATTGGAGACTTGCCGAGTCTGCAAAAACTTCAGGACGGCGATCTCCAGCATCACACCGATTTCCGTCAGGTCTATGCGGCTGTGATCGAGAACTGGTTGCAATGCGAGTCCAGCAAGATCCTGAAGGGCGATTTCAAACCGGTTGATGTTTTCCGGAGCTGATTGCAATTCAGCGGGCTTGAAGAAACCTCCGCCACCGGGTTTACCCCGGTGGATAAAGGCCTCTGCACTACTTCTATAGCAATCCTGGATAGGAAACGTCGGTAGTGCAAAGGCCGGTAAACCACCGACGTAAAGTCGGTGGCGAAAATTTCTTCGCTTGATAGAGGACTAGTTCCAGCCCCTTTTCCAGGCCGCTGCGGATTCATCGTCGAGTTTTCGCCAGCTTCGTCTACACTACAGCACTGCTCAACGTTGAAGACTTTGACCCACATGGCAACGGAATGTCAGGATGCGCATCCCTTTTGAACCCAGATCGCCAAACTCAGGTTTTCGACGACTGGTCCTCATGTGCGGCGGAGCCGTCTGCCTGCTGACTGTGACAAGTCTCTTCGCCCAGGACGCTGCGCCGGCTCAGGCGGCTGAAAAGACTGCACAGTCATTCCTGAACGTCCGCGACATGCTGGCTGCGGGTGGCATGATCGGCTACGTGATCATGTTTCTGAGCTTCATCATGGTCGCTCTGATCATTGACTATCTGTTGCACATCCGCCGCACCTCCTTTATGCCGCCGGGACTTGCGGAAGAAATTCACCGCTGCCTGGCCGAGAAAAAAATCGCCGAAGGGCTGCAGCTTTGTGAAAAGCATCAGGGATTTCTCAGCCGACTGCTTCACGCAGGGCTGGAAGAAGCCGGAACCGGCAGTTACGCAGCCGTCGAGAAAGCCATCGAAGACGCGGCGATCGAACAATCGTCTCGCTACTTTCGCCGCATCGAACATCTGTCCGTGATCAGCGCCCTGGCTCCCATGCTGGGACTGATGGGAACAGTTTGGGGGATGATTATTGCCTTCATGGAATTCGAGTTAAAAGCAAATCCCCAAATCTCCGAACTCGCCCCAGGCGTCTACAAAGCTCTGATCACGACGTTGCAGGGACTCGGGGTCGCGATTCCTGCAACCGGAGCGTTGGCGTTCTTCAGAAGCCGAGTCGAAGAGCTCTCAGCAGAGACGACTTTGCTGGCGGCTCATGTTTTCTCCGACTATCGCCGGGCAGCTCAAGCCCGCCGCAAACAACGATTGTCGGCCGACGAGTGACGTGTTACGCCAACCCCAGTGCCTTCAAAATCGCGACCTCGTCGTTATCCACGACAACTGGTGGATTCGCGAACGGTGTTGAAGTCACACCAGCCGGTGTCAGTTTCTTGCTCATCAACTGAGGATCGCCTGAATGATAGGCCATCGTCAGGTCCGGATCTTTCAACTGATGGCCGGTCAGGATACAGACGACTCGATCATCCGCCTGAATCACGCCTTCTTTTCGCAGACGCAGAACGCCGGCAATCGTGGCGCCGCTCGCTGGTTCGCAGCCGAAACCCGTCGCGGCAATTCGAGCACGTGAATCGATGATCTCCTGATCCGACACTTTTCGCACGACACCGTTACAGACGGAGAGTGCTCGCAGAGCTTTCTCCAGATTCACCGGACGATTAATCTCAATCGCACTGGCCAACGTGGAAGCTCGCTCGTTGTCACGATCCATCGTTGTGTAGCGGCTGGAGATCTGGTCGGCATTCGGCCGACCATCATTCCAGACCAGCTTGCCTTCATTCACGAACTCATCCAGAGTATCAGCACCGGACGCATTGATGATGGCCAATCGAGGAACTCGATCAATCAACCCCAGCGCTTTCAGTTCCATAAAAGCTTTGCCGAACGCGCTGCTGTTTCCCAGGTTTCCGCCCGGGACCACGATCCAGTCCGGCACCTGCCAGCCGAGCCCTTCGAGAACTCGCAGCATGATCGTCTTTTGACCTTCGAGTCGAAACGGATTCACGCTGTTGCACAGATAAATCGGATGCTTCGCACAGATATCGCGAACTCGAGCCAGGGCGTCATCGAAGTCGCCTCGAATTTGAATTGTCTTCGCCCCATAGTCCAGCGCCTGTGACAACTTGCCGAAAGCAATCTTGCCGCTTCCAACGAAGACGATGCACTGAAAATGTCCGGTAACTCCCGCGTAGATCGCCAATGACGCGCTGGTGTTTCCAGTCGAAGCACAGGCCGTCATCTTTGCACCGACCATGCGAGCATGAGTCGACGCGGCGGTCATCCCGTTGTCTTTAAAGCTGCCAGAAGGGTTCATGCCTTCATACTGCAGGAAGAGGTGACCGGCCTTCATGTCGCACTGGCGCGCAAGCTTATCGTTCTTCTGCAGAATGGTCTGGCCTTCGCCGATCGTCACGATTTGCTCGTCGGTGGCGAATGGCAGCAGTTCTCGAAATCGCCACACACCGCTGTAGTCGACAGGATTCAATCGTGTCGTCCACCGGCGTTCGAATTCCGAAAGCGACATCGGGACGGGCACAGCATTCCAGTCGTACGTGACGTCCAGCAGGCTTCCGCACTTCGGGCAAGCCGTAAGGATCTGGCCCACATCGTAAGTGGCCGCGCAATCGGGATGGATACACTTCTGAAATGCAACTGACATGGAAAACCAGAATGAAAAAGGAACTCGTTAGTAGCGACGGTCTCAATCGCGTTGTTGATCTGTTGTTCAATTAGCCGCAGGGCGTTAGCCCCCGGTTCTTTTCAGCTTTGCAGAAAAACCGGACGCTAACGCGTTCCGGCTGATTAAATCAACCGTCTCAACTGCCGTAGCGTAGAGCCGGAAGCAGGCTAATGCCAGACGATTGCTGCTCAATTGCCTGAGCAGCCCAGCCCACAAGCCTGGCCATCACGATCACCAGGGCTTGCCGATCGGCCGGAATATCCAGCAGCGTCATCAGCCGAGCTGCCGCCCAGTCCGTCGTGGGAACTCGCTGTTCCTGAGCCTGCAGCTTTTCCAGTCGAGCCGCAGCCGCTTCTACGCGGATTCTGTCGATACTTCCCAGCATTGTACGACAGGTTTCTGTCAGCAGCGAGGCACGATTATCCTCGGAAGCTGCCGCAAAACCGAACGGCATCGGCTGGCCTTCGCGACGTCGCCACCACGCTTCCACCTGTCCCGGATTCAGGAATCCTTTGAGCAGATCGCTGGTCCACAAAAACGGGTCGTTCCGAAGTTGAGAAACAAACAGCGACGCCGCCGACTGCAGCACCGGAACGATGTGAGACGTCGCGCTGGCCGCAAACCTCGCTGTAAAACACGCCGGACGCATTTCCGTAAGGCATTCACAAATCATCAGTGCATTCATGGCCGCATCTTCAGCCGCCGTAGGACGCTGCTCGGTTCCTCGCAGCCGACACAACAAACGCCCGGCCCAGGTGAGCTCAGCTTCATCGGGTGACAATTGCGTCGAACACAATGCCGCGATGTCTGTCGAATCTCCCAGCGCGGAGGAAATAATCAGCGGCAACTGAGCCAGCAAACGAAGCACTCGAGTTCTCGCGCTTTCGTCATTGCTGTCGCATGGTGTCGGATCAAAAAATGAAAGCAGCGATAGACACAGAGGAAACAAATCCAGCGGCCTCGCGCCAACAGGGAGTCGCGCCAGAATCTCGGTTGTCGACTCATCAATGACTGCGGAGTCGGCGATGATGGAACTGCAGTCCGCCATCTCTTCTTCAGTGGGCAGATTCTGATGCAGCAGAAGCCAGATGACATGCTCGAATGAGTACATCTGGATCAGATCTTCGACCGCATGCCCGCAGTAATGAACTCCTGCGTCGCCATAGGTCAGAAGATTGGTCGTGCCGCAGACAACATCCGTGAGTCCGCGTGAGCCTGCCGTTTCGTTTCTGCGAATATCGTCCACCAAACGTCGCAGCCCATTCACAAGATGAGCCGCTGGCTGTGCTGATCGATCCATAAAGTCAGATTCCCTTCCTCTTCATGAACACGAATCCGTCCTGGGCCTTCCGCCATCAGCCACTCCGATGGAACTCTTTTCCATCATGGCCGTCGACAGCGTTCATTGAAGCGCCCCCATGCACAAACTCTACCGAACAAAACGCCGACTGGGAACCGAACAGCCCATGATGCTAATCTGGATGAACAGGGCAGTTCTGAAAGAGGCGTTTTTCGCGCATTTGTTGCCCCCGAATTAGCCGGAACGCGTTAGCGTCCGGTTTTAGCCCATCTCCAAAGATTTCCGATCCTGTGCCTCCAGCACATAGGCGATAACCGTTTCCAGATCATCCTCTGTGTTGATGCATTCCCAATCCCCACCAACAGTCCATACCGGACGATCTGACCAACATTCAGAGAGTTCCCGCAGAACTCTGGTGCAATTTGCCTTCAACTGATCACGAACAGTCGCCCCAGAGTATCCTGGTGATGTGATGACGACGTGAACATGGTTGCTTCGCGCATTTGCCGCCCAGCAGGTCCAAGTGCGATAAATACAAAGACGATGGATTTCTGCATTCACCGCACTGCGTTGGGGCTCTTCGAACAGAATCACAGAGTGCTTAAGCCGCTCGGCCCGCCACTCAGCGAGGCGTAGTTGTGGAATTTGATGTCCCTTCCTCCACTTCCTCCAGCCTCTTTCGTCACCTTGAAGGAACGTCCCATAAACGGTCCACGTGATGAAGTAAGCCAGAGGATCATCGTTCATGATGCCAAACCAATGTTGATGAATACTCTTTCGCCAATGGAATGAATTTGGGGGGCTCTCGGGAACCGAGGGCTAACAGACCGATGATCTCATTAGCCGGAACGCGTTAGCGTCCGGTTTTTGATGCAAAAACAACCGGGGGCTAACGCCCTGCGGCTAATGGCATCAGCTATTATCTCACAGCAACTCAAACGGCACTTCACCGCCGGGCACGAGATGCGTGGGCCGACCAGTCAGGTCGACGATAGTATCATCCACCTTAAGCCCCATGGCGTGGTAAACGATCGCGCAAAAGTCTTCGACGCCGATCTTGCGGTCTGTTGGAAACTCCGCCTGGTCGTTCGTTGCACCGATAACCTGTCCGTGACGATAACCACCGCCGGCCAGCAGGATGCTTTGAGCCTGCGGCCAGTGATCTCGCCCGGCGTTGTCGTTGATTCTTGGCGTGTGCCCGAATTCACCAGCGACAACGACCAATGTGTCATCCAGCATGCCGCGTTCTGCGAGATCCTGAATCAGGACTCCGACCGCTCGATCATGGCGAGGCAACTTGTCGTTCAACGCTCCGGTGATATTCGAATGGTCGTCGAAGTAACCTGTGTTCAAAGAGACATAGCGCACTCCAGCCTGTATCAGCCGCCGAGCCAGCAAGGCCTGTTCGCCCCAGCCCGCACCGTAACGTTCTCGCAGTGCAGCGTCTTCTTCCGTCACATCAAACGCGCGACGAACTCGGCCGGAAAGAACGAGATCCATCGCCTGATGATCGACGGCGTCCATCTGTTCGAACAGGCGATTGCGATCAATCTGTCTCTTAAGACCATCGAGCTGCCCTCGCAGGGAAACTCGATCCATCATGCGATCGCGGGACAGACCGTCGGTCAGTGAAAAGCTCTTGTGATCACCGGTGGGCAGTTGACCGGCTTCATTGCCATAACTGAAATCTCCGTAGCGGAATGGATTCGTGTTGACGCCCAGCCACGCTCCGCCATGAAAGCCGAAACCTCCGTCGTTCATGTTGACGTTGGGTAAAGCTCCGGGCTGAGTTGGCCCGAGCAGGTGTGACGCGACAGCTCCCATCGAAGGATAGCGAGCCTTGCGGTCACTGCCGTTGGCACCGAGACGACCGGTCAGCATCCAATGAGCGGCCGCCCAGTGGTCACCGTTGCCGTGTGAGAAGCTGCGGATGACCGTGCACTTATCCATTACCTTGGCGTGTTCCGGGAGAAGTTCGCAAACTTCCAGACCCGGCAGTGACGATGCGATCGGCGAAAATGGTCCGCGATATTCTCGAGGAGCCGCGGGTTTCATATCGAAGGTATCAAGCTGCGATGGACCGCCATGCATCCAGACCAGAATGACTGACTTCTTCGATCGAGCCGAGGGATGGACGAGGCCCGACTGTTCGGCCTGCAACAAACCTGGCAACGTGAGACCAAACGTACCCAAAGATCCGATTTGCAGCATTCGTCGGCGAGAAACCCCGTCACAGAACTGGCGACGGCCTGAGGGCTGACTGACGATGTTGAGCACGGGAAAAACTCCGAGGATTCGCGGTGGGAATGTCGTTTGGCGGGATTTTTTTCAGTTCGCGGCGTAGATTGAGACGATCGTCTATAGGTGTTCTGTGAACACCCAAGCTTAATTCACACCGCGTGGGCAAAGTTTACTTCGAATGTACCCGATCAGAAACTGAACGCAAATCCGGAATTCGGCCAGTCCCGGACATTGTGCCGGATCCGACGGCGTTCACTGAAAAAACGGTACGGGGGTGATATGATAAACGAAGGCCTCGAACGTTTTGTGTAGGTCCTTATCTGCCGGAAAGGACTTTCGATTTGCCGTAAGGAACAGTCCCGTAGTAACGTTCGTAGCTGAAGTCGTGAGACTTCAGTCCGAACTCTCACGAGTTCGGCTACCACGGGAACGTATTTCGGGACCGTTCCTAACTGGACAGCGCCATGTTCACTGGATCCGTTGAGAATACAGGCCCGAAGCGCCAGCGAGTGAATGAGTCGCAAAGTGTTCACTCGCTGGCGCTTCGGGCTTGTAAGGGAGCCAAACATGGCGCTGTCCAGCTAAGGCGAACCCAAGTGCGTATGTTGACCAGCATAGCGGTCTGTTAAGTTTCATCCCGTTCACACAGGTCGCGGCAAGCCGCGAAGTCCTCCTCGGCAAGGAGGACCTACAGATGAGCCAGAAACTTTTTCCAGATCGTCTGTCCTGTTGCGTATTGCATCGACTCCATAACTCATGACTCAAACAATTCCGCCCACTCTGGCCGACATCGCTTCACGACTTGTGGACACAATTCGTTCGTATGGTCCTGTTGCCGTTGCATTCTCCGGCGGGGTCGACAGCGCGGTTGTTGCGAAGGCGGCGTTTGAGGCGTGGGGATCACAGGCTGTGGCGGTCACTGCGGTAAGTCCAAGCCTGGCGTCGTCTGAGCTGTTGATAGCCCGTGACGAGGCAACTCGAATTGGAATTCGCCACGTCGAAATTCCCACGCACGAGTTTTCGCGAATTGAGTATCGACGCAATGCGAGTGATCGATGTTTCTATTGCAAAGACACGCTCTATTCACTGGCCGCAGAGAAGTTGGACGCGCTGCAGGTTGTGCTGATCGTCAATGGGGCCAATGCTGACGATCTGGGTGATCATCGACCGGGAATGAAAGCTGCCGCGGACCACGGGATCCGCAGTCCTTTGATTGAATTGAATCTCAATAAGTCAGATGTTCGTAACCTGTCGCGATACTGGGGTTTGAGCGTCTCCGAGAAACCCGCAGCGCCGTGTTTGGCCAGCCGAATTGCTTATGGTGTTGAGGTCAATGAAGAACGAGTCGCCAGGATTGAACAGGCCGAAGCGTTTCTACGTGAGTTGACGGGAATCATGGAGTTCCGAGTACGACTCGAAGCCAATGAGCTGGCAAGAATCGAAGTGCCGGTTGATGAGATCGCGAGAATTTGTGTCGCAGAGACTCGGCAGGCGCTGGTGCAGTGTTTTCGATCGCTCGGGTTTCGGACGGTGACGATCGACCTTGAAGGGTTTCGATCGGGAAATCTCAATGCGGCACTGTCGCTGGTGCAACTTGGCGCGAAATGAACCACGGAGCTATTCGTCTTTTTTGAACCAGGCTACGTCGCTGGGTTTATGATCAGTCCGAATGTCGTGGACGAACGCCACTCAGCAGCAAAGCCCCGGTTGGCCTCGTGCCAGTGGTGAACTGGTTTGGAAACTAAGTTTTGGTCCGTTGTTTTGGGCTGTGTTTCGCAGCGTAGCTGCGGCAGCATTTAGCCCCAGGCTTCAGCCTGGGGTGGGAGGCGAAACCGCGATCCATCAGCCGTGAAACGGCGACAGTGATGGTTTTTTTAGCGATATCAACACATTGCTGTCGCCGTTTCACGGCTTAAGGTTTATCTTCAAACGTCTTCCCCAGGCTAAAGCCTGGGGCTACCTGCTGCTGCCTCTACGAGGCGAAATCAGAACGATAGTTGTCCCACTGAATCTCGTTGCAATACCGATTCTTTGACACCTCAGAGCAAGCCTCATTGTGGCAAGTCGAGCCTAAGTCCACGGCACCGGTGTCAACCCGGTGGCGAAGAAATATTGCGGGTTTGCTGGCTGGTACTCAACAAAAAAGCCCGGCACGATTTGCGTGCCGGGCTCATTGTGCGACGGTTGCCGATTGGCCACCGGCCCTATTTCTTCTTCAGCGTCTGCATGTAATCCACGACGTCCGCAAGTTCCTGCGTTGTCATGGTCTTTTGCAGGTCAGCGGGCATGAGGCTGATCTTTTGTTTGACCAGTTCTTCGACCTCTGACTTCGGGATGGCTCGCACGAGGGCATCGTCGCCTTTGATACTGACTTCGGCGTCGGTATTGGACACGAGCAGTCCGTTCAAAGTCGTGCCGTCGGTTTTGACGACGGTCCAGAGTTCGAAGTTGTGGCTGATACCGGCGCTTGGGTAGAGCACCGACTCAAACATTGCTTCACGGCTGAGCTTGCTGCCGATCTCAGTCAGGTTTGGCCCAATCTCGCGCCCCATGCCGTCCACAACGTGGCACTTGTGACAGGTGCCGGTGGAGAAGAACACCATGCGACCGTTCGCGACATCGCCCTTCAGCTTTGCGAGTTCGCTGATTGGCGGAGTTGGCATGTTGTCCTTCGACGGTGGCAACGGGAACAGCCGCTGAGCCGCCTCGCGAGCGTTTCGGTGCGGAGAACTATGCAGAGCTGCCGCAACGGACTGCTCCAACTCCGGATCGAGAGTCTTTTCGTCGACGAGCTTCACCAATTCCATCGCCGCATTGCCTGCCTTTGACGCGGCCTTTACAGAGGCTCGACGCACGTCGATGTTGACGTCCGCGTTCTTCACAATCGGCAGCAACAGGCCGCTGATGGCACCGTTTTGAGTGTTGCCAAGTGCGTCAGCAGTCGCGATTGCCGCGGCTGTATCATCGCTTCGTATTTCCTTACCGATCAGATCCCACTGCTGCAATTCAAGTAACGCCGTCATGGCTTCGACACCCAATTGTTCCGATGGCTTCGTCTTCGCAAGAGTCAAGACCTCGGGATAGCTGCTCGCCAACTGGAATCTTTTGATGAGGTGAACATACTCGCTTGTGCCGCGAGTTGCCTCAAGAGTTCGAGCCATCGCTTCTTTTGCTGCCGGCTGTGCGGCCTCATCCCGGCTGATTCGTTCCAAACAGTCGACAACAAACGCTGCTTCCAGTTTTTTACTGAGCTTCTTACCACTCAGCTCTCGAAGCACGCTGGAACAGATCTCAGCGGAAAGTGCTTTGTCATCGAAATCAAGACTTCGGAACAACTTTGCTGCCGAGCGTGAGATTTCCTGCTCATGACCTGACTCGGCGGCCATCTTCATCTGAGCTGTTTTGATCAGATGAATAAGCTCTGCAAGCTTCAGTTTCGTCGTCTCGACTCCACGTGATCGCCAGATGATTTCAAGGCTTGCAGGTTTTGAGTCCTTATTCGCTTTCATGTAACTGTGGAGTGCCCTGTCCCAACCAAATTTTGGGTCCGCGTCAAGCGCGAGCCCAAGTGATTCAAGATACCAACGGTCGTTATTGTCGAAGGACAAAGCCAGAGCAGTCCACTCAGAAATTTTTTCCTCCGATGAGACCTGGCGTAGCGCAATCGCACATTCCCTGCGCACCTGAAACGATTCATCCTTCACGAGGCCGCGAACGACTGGAATCACATCCAGCATCATGCGTCGAGCCAATCGAATCCCCGCGATTCGAATATCCTTGTCCTTATCTGCGATCGCAAGGTCAACATACTTCTGAGTCTTCCCGTCGATCTGACCTAGCAACCACAACGCTCGTGAACGGAAACGGGGGTTTGGATCGGATTCGAACATCTTCGCCAGTACTGCCTCTGCCGCCGCACCGGATTCTTTGAGCTTGGTGAAGGCCAGATAACGAGTCGCGGTGTTGGGGCTCTTCAGAGCTTCTGCGGCACCTTCGACAGTTGAAAAGTCGTGCTTCGGAACAGAATACTTCTGGCCGGGCAAGGCGACTCGGAACAAGCGGCCTCGATCTACGTCGCCCTGACGATGACCACCAACGCCCGGATCGTACCAGTCGGCGACGATCAGGGATCCATCCGGAGCCACGCAGACGTCCGACGGACGGAACCACTGATCGCGAGTCCCGTTCAGGATGTCATTGATCTCAGCCTTGTAGCCAGCTCCATCGTCGGTGACCGCATAGCTGCGAACCACGTTCGGGCCAGCGTCGCAATGAATGAGCTGATTAATGAACCGTTCGGGCAGTTGGTCACCTTCGTAGATCAGAATGCCGGTCGGTGAGCCTGCTCCGGTCTGCAACAGATTCGGAACAACGCCCGGATCGTTCAGATGCCAGTGGCGGCGAGGAATCTCCTCTTCCATATTCGTGCGAGGCGTCTGCCACCCGGCTCCGGTGATTTCGTCCTTGTAGCCGTAGTTGCCGTATTCCATCACGTAGTTGATACGAACGCCTTTGTTGCCGTCGTCATCGTTGTCAGACTGCCAGACCGTGCCGAAGCTGTCGACGCAGAGTTCCCAGTTGTTGCGGAAGTTCCAGCCGAGCGTATCGACTTTGCTGCCATCCAGTTCACAACGAAACGCCATGCCTTCCTGATACGGCTTTCGTTGAGCTCGCACTTCATTACCGGCCACGTCCACAACAATTGATCCATCCGGATTGTGGAGTTCTTCGCCGCTGTTGCCGAAGTTGAAGTACAGTCGACCGTCGGGGCCAAACGTAAAGCTGTGAATTCCGTGGTCGTGCTGAGTTCCCTTGATGCCGGTGAAAAGCACTTCCTTGCGATCGGCTTTGGAGTCGCCATTATCGTCGTAGAAGCTGAACACCCTGTCGCCCGCGGAGACGATGACTCGATTACCCAGCACGCAGACTCCGTGAGCCGAATCGATGTCGCGGCCCTGATAGAAGACGGTTTCCTTGTCGGCCATGCCGTCACCGTTGGTGTCTTCCAGAATCAAAATGCGGTCACCTTCTGCTCGATCAGGATTATTGCCGTTGGCGAAGCGTCGATAGTTAACGACTTCGCAAACCCAAACGCGACCGAGATGATCGATGTCGATGTTCGACGGGCTCAGCAGCATCGGTTCGGCGGCAAACAGATTCAGTTCGACGCCATCGGTCACATCCAGTCCTGCCACGGCGTTTTCGGGAGTGCGATCGACGGGAGCATTCTGTCCGATCGGTCCTGGAGCAGACGTGTAAACAAAAAACTGCACACTACTGCCCATGCCCTGATCACTGCCGCCATTATCGATGCCAGCGCGAGCGACGAATTTGTCGTAGCCTACTGGCAGCTCGAAATGGATGATCGAATTTGCATGGGTGCCGATCCCGAACTCGACGGGCTTGCCAGCGATTTTCATGTCGCCACCGTTGACGTTCTTATTGACGCTAACATTGCCCCAGTCGGCGGATGCGTTCTTCCATTTCAGGTCGGTGAGTTTCAGTTCGCCTTTGCTTCCCACCAGTTTCGGTTCGGCCCAGTTGGCCCAGTCGCTGCCGAAACCGTTGCCGCCGTCAGTCACGACGAGGTACAAATTCTTCTGTCCCTTGATGTCGGCTTCGATCTTCGCTGCATGTCCGGGAGTGTCTGTACTGACAATTGCAGTGGACGCAATCGGTTTTGGTGGAGCGGCGAGACACGCTTGATTTGCGAGTGCAGAAACACCCAGTGCGGCCGCGAGATATCTCGCGGAAAGCCCGACAGCGGCACGATGGAAAAACTTCACGGCGGGTAACCTCCGGTGGATCAGGTGGGAAGGCAAGGTTCTGTGTCACGTCCAGAAAAACCGCAGGCCGAATCGTGGATGTCGACCGTCTTCACAGCATTCCAGACACAACATGTCTGGCGGATTTGACCAACACGGACAGTGATACTCAATTGAAACCGCGATTTTTGTGGATACGTTCGAGGCGGCGGCTGATGTAAAGTCGGCTCTGCGCGAAATCAAGTGCGCGAACGACTGTGTGGAAGCTGTCATCACTACGTTTGGCTTTCGTGGAGGTCGTTGCGATTCACCGCGAAGCGGTTTAAGAAGGTAGCCGGTGGTCAGCGCAGCGCTAACCACCGGTTTGCGTCGAATCCTGCGATTGCACCCTGAAATGGGTGCCAGTCTCGTGGTTTCTACCATCCCTGCAGGATGAGTTTGGTTCGCGATCAGTCACCGGTGGTGCTCCTGTCGGCGACCACCGTCTAATTTCTGCCATCCTTTCAGGATTAATCGCATGGATTTCCATCGGCTATGCTCGCGCACATGATTTCGCGGCGAACCGTAAAGTCCTCGGCGACTTTGAGGATCGGGAGGGCGTGTGGTTCGCCTATTTTGTGGGACTGGCAGAAGTGTTCCAGTCCGAGCACTCGGTACTCAGAGACTGTTCGCGACGCTCTTTCGGCGAAGTTGAGAAACTTTCCAGCAAACAGATTGCACTTCTGCAAATCCTGCCGAACTCAATGGCATACGGATTGTTTTATGGAGATTGCGATCGTTCGGCGTCAAGAAATGCCGGAACAGGTCGCTTCGCTGGAAGGAAGTCGCATGCGACTCAAACGGATTTCCCTGTTTGCCATGTTGTCGTTGGCTCTGGCCAGTGGCTGTTCGGCCAGCCGAAACGCGATCACTCCTCTGCGAGATCGCGACGATCACGGCCCTTTGCCACCTCGACACGACCATGAATATTCACCGGGTACTGAAGAGTCGGACGACTTTCAGAATCCCCCCGAAAGCAATGGGCCACTTGAGCCTGTTCCCGCACCGCCGGCCTTCGGCGTGTCACGAGTAAAGAGCGTTGGCTGGATCAAAGATCTTGGCGCGAAACTACACCGCAAGCCCGCCGCTCCGCCGTCGGAATGTACCGACGAACTATCCTGCTCGGATCAGGAGCTGGTCGGCAAGTGTTCGGCTCTTGATCCCTGCGTCACTGAGCCGGGTTGTGTGACGGAAACCCCTGAAACCTGCTGCGAAGAGCGTGCTTGTGATTCGCCTCCGCCACGGCGAACAAGCAAGTTCAAGAGATTCCATCGATCACTGCCGGGGGCGTTCCCTCAGGCAGAGCCTCATTCTTATAGACCTGAATGCAGTCCGCTGGTGACAGAACCAGAAGCGTGTGGCACACTAAAGCGAGAACTTCCTGCCCCAGCGTATCGAGTGCCATGTGGCGAACCAACTGTGCAGCCTGGCTGTGCTGCACCGGGTTGCGGGACAATTGAAGATCGAGCTATTCTGCATTCTGATCGTAAGCGAGAATGTCTTGCGGACCCTCTCCGAGACACCGTGATCGACAGCACAGATCCTGGGTTAATAACACCGGCCGATATTCAACCTCGACATGGCAGAGACGAGGCCGTGTTGGAAGGAATTCCTGTGATTCCTCAGTCGCCCGGCGAAGCGTTTTCACCGGAGCAATTCGGCATTACTCCTGTTCAGGAAGCCCCTGTCATACCGGCTCCGCAGGGAGTGCCAGCAGCACCAGGCTCATCAACTCGAATTGTTGAGCCACCAGTTTGGCCGGGCCTGCGAAACAAATCCGGAGTTACATCTGTCTCCCGCTCGACAGTGCTCAATTCGCCCGTAATTAGTTCGCCGACCGACAAGAAGATTGCCGGAGATCTGCCTGCGGTGATCCCGGCGGGGAAGAAGTAATCGACTGTCTGGAACAGTCCGGAAACAATGTTTTTCATACGCGAGAGATCTCAATCCGAAACGTCAGCGAGGGATTCTTCGACGGGTCAACGCGAAATCAGATGTGCTAGCATGCGCGGTGGAAATCCCTGCGATTAATCCTGAAAGGATGGCAGAGAGTAGCCGGTGGTCGCCGTTCGGCGCACCACCGGTGACCGAATGCGAACAAACTCATCCTGCAGGGATGACAGAAATCACGATTCTGGCACCCATTTCAGGGTGCAATCGCAGGATTCGACGCAAACCGGTGGTTGGCGCTGCGCTGACCACCGGCTACCCTCTTAAAACGCTCCGCGGTGAATCGCAACGACCTCGTTGAAAGCCCGAACGCGGTGATGAAAGCATCTATGCAGTCTCGCGCGCTTGATTTCGCGCAGAGCCCTTTTTAACCAGACTTCGATCACTCGCTTATAGTTCGGATTATAATTCGGGGGCTTGTTTCCGGACTCTTCCTGATCAGAGGTGCCAGGCAATCTTCAGCTCTCGTCACAACCCCGATTTGGATGATCAACAGCAGTCACAGAAGGAACACCGGGGCTGCGGACGGAGGCGAAGTAGCGGTTGTCGCGAATCCAGTCTTCACGGGAATAGGAGATCACAGAAGAGTCGGTTTCGCGGACTTCAATGTGAGATAACCGGAATCCCATTTCGGTGATTTCAGTAAACATCATCCAGGCCAGATTCTCGACGCTGGTCGGTCCATTGAACAGCTTCATCTTGAAGTTTTCACCGGTCCGGCGGCAATGATCCTTCAGCGTTTCATAAAGCGGGTCGTGGATATTGATCAGCATGCCGTGATCGTAGAGCGATTTCAGCCACGGTTCGACTTTTTCATCGAAAGCCCCAAACAGCGTGCTGATGTCGCCGTCTCGTTCGACTTCAAAAGAACATCGCAACCCGTATCGATGACCGTGCAAATTGCTGCACTTATCCATCAATGTTTCGTTGCGATGAGCCGCGTAGAACTTGTACTCTTTCTGAATGATCACGACAGACTCCGGCCGAACGGCTGTGGAATAGAGCTCAGGATTCTCAAACTGCGATGATTGCGTGATCCGCGTAATGGATCGCCCGGTGTTACTGCATTGAGAATAGAGCACTCCGGATTCCGAGGCAAGCATCGAAACAGGCCGTTTACTGTTCGCCCGACAGGATGGCATTAATCAGGCCTTCTGGATCTTCCACCGGTTTTGGGAATTTGTCATCCCAGCTCACCATGCCCGTGGCATCGACCAAAAAAGCGCCCGGAGTAATCTTTGCCGGCCCGGTTTCTCCCGGTGCCAGTACTGCGCGGCCCCAGGCAAATGTGCAGGATCCTGGCTGCCCCGCCAAAGTGTCCCGAAGGATCGGAAACGGATACGAAAGAGTCTGTCGCTTCTGTTCGGGATTTAGAGGTGTCGAAATCGCAAATGTCATCACCTGAGACTTCTTCAACGCGCCGTGCACATCCTTCAGACGCTTAAGAACCCGATCTGCGTCAGGCCCCGCTGTGGGATCGAAGAAATACAGAAGTACTCGGTACCGCCCAACATATCCTTTCAATTGAATCGGGCGATTGTTCTGGTCCAGCAGCTGAAATTCCGGAGCCGGACGAGAATTCAACGACTCCAGCGACACCGCTTGGCGCTCACGTGGATTCGCGATTCGCCACGCTGTTGCTCCACCAACGACCAGCAGCAAAAACAGAAGAATGAGTAAACGAGGTTTCATAAGAGACTTGCGCGCTGGTGTGTCGTAACGATTTTGACGATTCAACATATTCTAGCGACACGATGCGATCTGGCATCCGACTCTCTGGGAAACATGCTCCGGCGTCAGCAATGAGTTGAGCTAGGTTAGCGTGATGCTCGCAACTTCATCGCCGGATGCTTCGTCCGACTGCGTTTGATGCGGGCATGGACAAACATCATCACGCAAAACAAGGTCGCGCAGTGATCGTGCGGCATTGGTCTCACAGACTCGACCGATATGAAAAACCACCATCCTTCCGCAAATCCAGCATGGCTGACGCGCGGAATCATTCTGCTGTTGGGACTTGTTGCCGCTAACTTACTCGCATGGCGAAGCATTGAGCCGGATCTGTGGGGCCATATTCAGTATGGCGAAGACTGGTTACACGCCGGAGAAATGCCGACGACTGCGACACATACGTATTCGACTCCCGATCAACCCTGGGTCAACCACGAGAATCTTTTCGAACTCGCTGTTGCTTTGGGACAAAGAACGATCGGCGGACTCGGATTAATGATCTTCAAATGTGTCGCGGGACTGTGGCTGCTGTGGACGATGGTCCGAGTTGCTCAGCGTCGCGGCGTCGAAACACTGGCCGCTGTTGTTGCGATGGTTCCCGTGGCCTGGGGACTCGGTGAATTCTGGCTCGCGCGGCCACAGTTGTTCAGCTTCATTTTCTGCGGCCTGATGTTTCTGGCCGTTGAACGCGCGTTTCGAAACCGGCTTACCGATCAGCGAGTTGCTTTCGGGTGGCTCTGGCTTTGCATTCCGTTAATGACGCTTTGGACAAATTCGCACGGCGGCTTCGCGGCGGGATTGTGTGTGTTGTTGGCGATTCTGGGACTGCGATCGATAGAACTGCTGTTCAAGTGCGGAGTTGCCAGCTGGAAAACTATCACCCACTTTTCCGTCATCGGAGTTTTCGCCATCCTTTCAGTGCTGGTGAATCCGTATGGCTATGAGTTGCCGTATTGGATGCTTGTTTCATTGAGCCAGCCGCGTCCGGAGGTTTCCGAATGGGCCAATATTCTTGATGGCGGAGTCACGGCGATACCTTTTACGGTGTTATCGCTGCTCACGATCACCAGTCTCTGGCTAACTCGCCAGCGCCGTGACTGGGTGGAGTTGGTTGTACTGGGATTGATCGCGGTCCAGACACTGGGTCATGTTCGGCATCTGGCTTTTTTCGCGATCGCATTTGGCTATTGGATGCCGCAGCATCTGATCTCTTTGTGGCATCGGCTTGTCGAATGGCGTCCGACTTTGGGAGCTCAGGAGGAACTCACACCGCGAGCTGTCCGATGGTTAACGGCCGAGGTCGCGATTGTTGCGGCAGCGCTGCTGGGAATGCTGGGATATTCGTTTGCGACGTTTGGAGTTGATCGCAGCAAGTATCCTGTTTCCGCAATCGAGTTTATGGCTGAAGAGAATATCTCTGGTCGACTCGTCGTGACCTTCGACTGGGCTCAGTATGCCTTGGCTGCACTGGCTCCGGATACGACGGTTGGTTTTGATGGACGATACGACACTTGTTATCCGCAAGTCGTTGTTGATATCAATTTTGATCTGCTGTTCGGTGATGACTTGTCGCGGCGATATCGCGGCAAGGACTCTGGTCCTGTGGATTCGAATCGAGTGCTCGAGTTTGGCAATCCGAATCTGGTCTTGATGGATCGAATTGCCGATCCGCCCGCTGTGGCATTTCTTGATCAGCATGCAGACTGGAGTCGACTGTATAGTGATGGCCGCTCCGTGTTGTGGGGACGTAAATCTGTGTTCGATGATCCCGCTTCGCCAGCTTTTGTGCCTGAGCATCGTCGACGCCTCAGTGATGACATGCCGATCGGGATTGCGCAATGGCCTGGCTTCCCGGGGCGAACGGGGCGAGATGCTTTTTCTCCGGATGTTGCCGCTGCTGCGTCCAGGTCCAGAATCAACTCAACAAAGTTGACGGCAACTGGCTTCGAGAAAAACTAAAGAGGCCAAGCGGCTGGCTCAGACTCGCATGGTTCTGACGGTAGGACCAACGGGAAAGACTCCGAATGCTGCTCAGTGATACTGATATTCCCAGCGAATGCGTTGATTCGCTGTTCACCGTGTGTGCACACCGTTGAGCCTTGAACCTTCTATGGCGACTGGCCGGACAGCGCCAAGTTTGAGTTTCTGTGTGTCCATCCCGCATGATGCGGAAAGACTAAGGCATCGACTCCTTCACGCAACGAATGAACTTTTTGTGATCTCTATGATTCATTCACGTTATCCGCGGTAAAAATGCGATTCTGTTTTTAACCACAGATAGCACAGATAAAATCGCAGGCAGAACATCACACCAGCCCTGAACATTCAGCCCAGAATGGCGCTGTCCAGCTAGGGCACTTTTGTCAGTGATACCAGTTCGTAGTGCTTCACGAGTTCAAGCGTTTCGGCCGGGGAATTCCACATGAGCAGGTCGAGAATTGACAGCCCCGGAATAAACTCTAAGCGACCTTGGCGATACGCGGTCAGGCGTGGCTCCAGGATCTGCAACGAAATATTGGCCTCCGAAAACTGCTGGGGAGAAAACAACTCGCGTCCTCCGGGAGCGTTAATATAGGTCTCTGCTCCCAGCGATCGAGCAACTTCCAAAGCCCATTCACCTGCAGGTAACTCGGACGGCAGGTTCAGGTTCATCTGGCTGAAGATCTGATATGGAAACGGCAAGCTGATATGACGGCAGGTTTCCTGCAGCAGACTGATCAGGGTTTGTGAAAAATCACCGGGGTCGTTGACGGCGTGAGCCTGGGCAGATGCTGTCCGCACCCAGTCAATGACATCTGCGTAATACGGCGCGCGGCGCACGCGATAAATCTGCAGCTGATCAATCAGTTCATCAATCCACGTCTGCGTATCATCGATCCGAATATCGCAGATCCTGGTTTCTCTTGGGGAATGAGCAACCGGAATACGAATGTAGCTCCAGCCTTCTTTGTTGTCTGACAGCATGCGATTTCGATTCACCCACGCGCGGCGGCGATACTGTGCGGTGTCGAAGACGACCCAGCAGTCTGTGGCGTGAATCAGAGAGAAATAACCTACGTATGGAAAGAAGTAGGGTTGCATCATGCCCAGTCGCATTCAGGTGTCACTTTCTGCGAGGGGTTGGTCGTTTCTGTGCATGATCTGATCGGCTCGGTCGGAAATGATCAATTGAAGTGGGCGGATGTATTTGAAGTGTCGTCCGAGTCCGCGCAAGAAAAAAGGCCGGGGAAAGAACCCCGGCCTTGTGTTGCAGATTTTTTTCGGCAGCGCCCGATCAGTTGATGGGGATTGCTACGTCGGCTGATTCTTTGGGTTTGCTGGAGAAGTCGCAAAGCTCTTCACGAACGATGTTCATGTTCTTGGGAGCTTCAATCCCGATTCTCACTGAGTTCGGCCCGATTCGGACGATCGTAATTGCGATGTCGTCTCCAATCAGAATTCGCTCGCTGGTCTTTCTGGACAGTACCAACATGTTTCTCTCCCTGTGTTCTGCTGCGTCGGTCTTCCCTGAGTCCGTCCTGAGCTGATCATGCACATGATTTGACAGCTCACATTGCCGCCCCGCCCCCCTGCTCCGGCAGAACCTGCCTGACATCAGTTTGATTGCGACGTCATAACGATAACACCCGACAAACTCGTTGCCAACAGTAAAACCCGCAAAATTGATGTTGCCCAAAAAGCAGGCAGGGTCGACGTGCCTAAAAGTTGGGCACCGGGGTTTTAAGGGCTGCTGGTGCGTGGCTGCCATTGTGGCGGGTTTCGCGAGTTGCTTGAGTTTTGCGGTCTGGCGCGGTGAAATCCCGTGCGATCTGGGTTCCGGTCGGTTCGACCACTGTGAACCGAGGTCGGCGATGGCCGTACCGCTGAGCCAGAATATCCAGGGCTGCTGAATGGGGCTGTTCGGTGCCGGCGTTCTGGTTTGAAAGTCAGCTTGGTCAGTGACCTAATTAATAAAAGGGGAATAGCATGGTTCGGATTGGAATCATTGGGGTCGGCTTCATGGGCTACACCCATTTCGAGGGAGCTCGTGATCTCAAGGGTGCTGCCGTCACCGCGATCGCGACGCGAGATCAGAAGAAGCTTGCTGGCGACTGGACTTCGATCCAGGGGAACTTTGGTCCTCCGGGCGGCCATGTCGATGTCTCCGGGCTGAAGTGCTATTCCGACTATCGTGAGTTGCTGGCTGATCCGGATATTGATCTGGTCGATGTGTGTCTGCCGACAGACAAGCATTTTGATGTCGTCATGGAATCTCTGAAGGCCGGCAAACCGACTCTGGTTGAGAAGCCGATTTCCGTCGACCTTGCTCAGGCTGAGCAGATGGTCAGGGCGGCCGAGGCGGCCAGGACGCCTCTGTTAGTTGCTCATGTGCTGCCGTTCTTCCCGGAATTTCGCTTCGCCGCGGAGTGCATCCAGGATCAGCGGTACGGCAAGCTGAATGCGGCTCACTTCAAGCGAGTCATCTGTAAGCCTGACTGGTCCAGCGACATGTCAGACTTCCGCAAGCTGGGTGGCTGGGGCATTGATCTGCATATTCATGACAACCACTTTATTGCTCACGCCTGTGGTCGCCCTGACGGGGTTTTCTCACGCGGGCTGATGCAGGATGGTTTCGTCAATCATGTGCACACCTCCTATCTGTACAAGGACGGTCCTGCGGTCAGTTGCGTAAGCGGTGGAATTGCGGCGAAGGGTCTGGCGTTCTCGCATGGCTACGAGCTTTACTTTGAGAATGCAACTTTGCTGTTTGATGCGGGGACATTGGCCGGCGAGTGGGTTGTCAGTCGTCCGTTGAGCGTCATCACAAATGACGGCAAAATGACTCATCCAGATCTGGGCGGCAGTGGAAAATGGTGCGGAGCATTTACGGATGAACTTCAGACGGCCGTTGACTTCCTGTCACAGAGCAAGTCCGCTGGTCCACTGTCCGGACAGACTGCTTTGAATGCGTTGCAACTTTGCTGGGCTGAAGCCGCCAGTATCGAATCCGGAGCTGTTGTGCCGTTGTAGGTCAGGTCTCAAGACATGGAAGCTGCAGACAAACGCCGGTTCAGAAGTGCGGTGCTGAAGTGGTACGATCAGCACGGGCGAAAGCTTCCGTGGCGTGAGTCTGCGGATCCCTATCGTATCTGGCTGAGTGAGGTCATGTTACAACAGACGACGGTCGCAGCCGTCGTCCCGTACTTTGAACGCTTCACAGCTCGCTTTCCGGATGTTCAGTCTTTGGCCGAGGCTGACGTGGATGAAGTGCTGCGGCTTTGGGAAGGGCTGGGGTACTACAGCCGGGCTCGCAACTTACATCGAGCATCACAGGCAGTCGTCAATGAACACGCCGGCCTGATCCCATCCGATGTTGAGGTCCTGCGCACTTTGCCAGGAATTGGCCGCTATACGGCCGGTGCAATCTCCTCGTTTGCGTTCGATCAGCCAGCCGCGATTGTCGAGGCCAACACGGAGCGACTCTATGCCCGGCTATTGGCATTGCGAGACGATGTGCGAGCGACTGCCAGCCAGAAATTACTCTGGCAGTTTGCCGAAGAGTTAGTCCCCGACAAACGCGCGGGAGACTTCAATCAGGCGCTGATGGACATTGGTTCTAAACTGTGTCGGCCAACGGACCCGGATTGTGAGTCATGCCCCTTGCAGAGATACTGCGGTGCGTTTCAGCAAGGATTACAGAAAGTCGTTCCGGTCCGAAAACCGGCCACAGCCATCACAGCGATTACGGAACTGGCTGTTGTCCTAATGGATCGTGAACGGTTTCTGTTGCGGAGGCGAACGGAAAGTGAGCGTTGGGCCGGAATGTGGGACTTCGTTCGATTCGAGATCTCCGCTGAAGAGTCCTCTGGTCTTCCCATAGTACAGAAACGCGGCCGGGCCAAATCGCTGTTCAGTCCGGAAGGTCTGGAGTTACCCGAGTTTGCGATTCAGAAAACGCAGTCTCAGATCGGACTGAGGCCAGGGCCAATTTTTGCTTCGACAGAATTCAGTTACTCGGTGACTCGTTACAAGGTGCAATTGATCTGTTTCGCCTGTTCAGCTCGGCGTGGTCGTGGCAAATTGAGCGACGGAGTGCAATGGTTTTCGCATGATGAGCTTCCTGAACTTCCGTTGTCGATGACCGGACGTCGCATCGCGGATTGGCTTAAAGCTCGGTGACAGCGTTGGGGTAAAACGCTGACCGTTCAGTGTTCAGTCACTCGCAGTATGTGGCTCGGTTGCGTTCGCCCAGCTGCCTCAATCAGTTTGCCCAATGTAGCCGTCTCGCTCCGCCGAGACGAGGCCTTGCATGCGGCCTGCGGCTGAACAATCTACGGCCCGATCCCGAGCGCCGCCTGATCAATGTCTTCTGAGATCGTGGCCGTTTTCGGCAATGCAACTGCCCCCTGCAAGGCACATCTCGGCGGAGCGAGATGGCTACATTGGCTGGTCGGGGCAGGGCGGTGATATCGAAATGCTTTCCGCTGAACGTTTTGCACCCACTGCCTACTCAGCCGATTCGCCCTACGAAATGCACAACCGATTCAATCGCTACGCTGATGCGGCGATGTTCGGCTGCATTTGTGGAAACTGTGCAACATTCCGGACTGATCGTTCCTGCACGACCGGCAATCGTGACCTATTGTCCATAGAGGACCAAAGTCGGACATAGGGTCCGTATTCATCAGCCCGATCGTCCGAACGAATGTGAACAGTGATTCCGGAGTGAATTTCAATGATTGCCCCTCTCAAGCCTTCTCGCCAGACATCCAACGACTTTGAGGCCCTGAAGTCACACATCCACGGAAAACTCGTGGAAAAACTCGACCTGACACGCCTGTCAGAGCTCGAAGGAGATTCCCTGCGACGTGAAATTCGCGTCGTCGTGGAGCATCTTTGCGATACCGAAAACCCTTTGCTGAACCGATCGGAACGCGAACGTCTCGTCGAAGAAGTCCTGGACGAAGCGTTTGGTTTCGGACCGCTGGAACTGCTGCTCAAGGAAGAGGGCGTCGCGGATATTATGATCAACGGCCCGAAGAACGTGTTTCTCGAGAAGAACGGACGCATCGTCAAGTCTGACGTCACGTTTCGAGACAACGATCATCTTCTACAGATTCTGGACCGCATTGTTTCTCGCGTAGGTCGACGCGTTGATGAAACATCGCCGATGGTTGACGCCCGTTTGCCGGATGGTTCACGTTTGAACGCCATCATTCCGCCGCTGGCACTGGACGGGCCGTCACTGACCATTCGTCGTTTCGGTTCCAACCCACTGACACTGGAAGACCTGTTGAAGTTTGGAGCATTCACGCCGGAGATGGTGATGTTCCTCGAAGGAGCCATGAAGGCTCGCCTCAACATCATTATCAGCGGTGGTACTGGTTCCGGGAAAACGACGCTGCTGAACACACTCTCCAGCTTCATTTCCAACGAAAATCGAATTATCACCATCGAAGACGCGGCGGAAATTCAGCTGCAGCAGGAACACGTGCTGCGTTTGGAAACTCGCCCGCCGAACATCGAAGGCAAAGGCCGAGTCACAGCGACGGACCTTGTGAAGAACGCCCTGCGTATGCGGCCTGACCGAATCATCATCGGCGAATGTCGAGGTGGCGAGGCGTTGGACATGCTGCAGGCCATGAATACGGGACACGACGGATCTCTGACGACCGTTCACTCAAATAATCCGCGTGACGCGATCTCGCGAATTGAAACACTGGTAAACATGAGCGGTTGCGAATTGCCAATGTCCGCGATTCGAAAGCAGATTGCATCGGCGGTGCACTTGATCATCCAGGCGAATCGACTTCAGGGTGGTCCGCGAAAAGTGACTTACATCACTGAGGTCGTCGGTATGGAAGGCGAGACGATCGTTATGCAGGATATCTTCAAGTTTATCCAGGATGGCATTGGTGAAAATGGAAAGGCCTTCGGGCACTTCGAATCCACCGGCGTTCGTCCTAAATGTATCGAGCAGTTGGAAGCCGGCGGAGTTCGGCTGCCAAACGGACTGTTTGCTGCTCGCGTGATGCGATCTCCATAAGAGAATCCGATCGCCTTCGATCAATCTTGTCGAAGGCGGTCTTCTGGTTTTCCTGACAACACTGTTTTGCTGATTTGATTCTGTTCCACTTGCGACTCTATACGGACCACTTCCATGGATCCAAACCTGCTTATCATGATCTCGGCGTTCATCGGCGTGATCGCGCTGGTGTTCGGGGTTGGATTTGCTTTGCAGGGCAAGTCTGATTCCACGCTGGAGGCTCGGCTCGCGGCATTTACCGGAGCAGCTCAGCCTTCAAAATCAGAAATCACCGAAGCCCTGATGCGCGATGGTCTATCCACGGCTCAGGGGATCGTTGGTGGCATCATTCAAAAGTTCGGAAAGCTGCCCCTCTTCTTTCGACAGGCAGATTCTCCGATCAAAATCGAGCAATTCCTGATGCTATGCGCCGGTACGGCAGCTCTGGGCGCGATGCTGTTGACGATTGGCCGAGCACCGCTGCCATTGATTCCGGTCGGAGCCATGACGGGTTTTGGTGCTCCATGGATCTGGCTGTGGTGGCGTCGCAAGTCGCGATTCGCGAAGTTCGAAAAGCAGCTGTCTGATGCACTCGACCTGATGTCACGAGCACTCAAGTCCGGTCACAGTCTGGCGTCTGGTCTGAACGTCGTTGCCAGCGAAATGCCGGCCCCGATTTCAACCGAGTTTCGGACCGTGTATGACGAACAGAACCTTGGGATTCCGATCGAACAGGCACTGCGAAATATGCTGGTGCGAATTCCAAATATGGACCTTCAGTTCTTTGTGACTGCTGTGGCCATTCAGCGTCAGGCCGGGGGTGACCTTGCAGAAATTCTGAACAAGATCAGTTACCTCGTTCGCGAACGCTTCAAGATTCTGGGCATGGTGAAAGCGTTGACCGGTGAAGGTCGAATCAGCGGGATCGTGCTGATGGCCCTGCCAATCTGCCTGTTCTTTACCGTGTACTACTTGAATCCCGACTACGTCATGTTGTTGTTTAACCGTGAGATTGGCCGCCAGATGATCAGCGTGGCCATCTTCCTGCAGGTTCTTGGTGCCTACACGATCAAGAAGATTGTGGATATCAAGGTGTGATCCGCGAGGCTTCGAAATATCGCGTTCGGCCTTATTCAACACAGCAACTCGTTTCCAGATTTATTTGACCGTTCGAGACAACGTCATGGATACTACCACCATACTCCCGATAGCAGCCTTCATCGCCATCACAGCTGGTCTGTGGGGCGTTGTCAGCATGTTCTCTCGAAAATCTTCCCGAGCCTCGGAGCGTTTGGAAGAGTGGCGAGATCCGTTTGCACGTCAGAAGCGTGAAGGCGGACAATCAAATTCTGCGATGGGCAGCATGATTGAAAAAGCCGCTCCAGCGATGTCCAAAGCACTGGAATCCAAGAGCGAGCTCGAACAGAGCAACCTGAAGACTCGTCTTGCGAATGCCGGCTTTTCCAAACCGAACGCGACTCGTAACTTTCTGGCCATCAAATTGACGTGCCTGATCGGCGGCTTATTGTTCGGGGCCGTCTACGGCTTTGCGTCCGCCGGGTTCAGCAAAGACTCGCTGATGTCACTCGTGATGGGTGGCGGCGCGGGGTTTTATATTCCTGAAGTTGTTCTGACGCTGATGAAATCCGGTCGACAGCAGAAGATTTTTCTGCAGCTACCCGATGCACTTGACCTGCTTGTGGTCTGTGTAGAAGCTGGCCTCGGTCTTGATGCTGGTATGCGTCGAATTTCTGAAGAACTGGCTCCGAGTGCTCCGGAAGTTTGTTCTGAACTTTCCACGGCCAATATGCAACTGCAGATGGGTAAGCCGCGTCGCGAAGTTTTGCATGACCTTGGCGTGCGCACAGGTGTGGATGACATGCGAGCCCTGGTCGCGATTCTGATTCAGGCCGATCGCTTCGGTTCGTCCATCGCACAAGCTCTGCGAGTACAATCCGACAGCATGCGAGTTAAGCGTCGTCAGATGGCCGAAGAGAAAGCTCAACAGTCCGCCGTGAAGATGATTTTCCCGCTGGTACTGTTCATCTTCCCGGGGATCTTCGTGGTGCTCGTCGGCCCTGCGGCGATTCAGCTGATGGAGAACATGTTGAATACCTGATGATTGCGGAGTTGGATTTCAGAAATGCTGTTTTGCTGCAGGCATAGCAAGCGGTAGGAAGCACTTCAACGAGAATCAATTCAATCCTCGGTATTGCCAACTTGATACTGCAAGCCTGGCGATCTTACATTCGGGGCCCGAAGGTTTATTTTGAACCTTCGGGCCTATTCATTTAGCGTCAGCAGGGCCTCGTGCAGGAACTTTTCAAAATGTTCCCGGGAGATCGTCGGCAGAGGGAAGCCGCGCTGGGCCCGACAGTTCTGCGCCGGATCGCATCAGATGTTGCGTTCCTGCACCATTCGGATTGTGCGACATAAAGCGATTGGAATCGATCTGGCAGCGGTTCCTCGATGAGATCTGCTGGTTGGATCATTCGCAGAGTTCACTGACTTGTTCGTCCGCATTTAAGGGATAGGGTTTTCCCGGACCTCGTGCAGGATGCGCCTGCAGAGTCAGTCGGCGGAACTCGTGGACCTTGCGGCACTCAGATGAAGTCAATTGTTCGACAATTCATACTGCTGATTCTGCTGCAGCCGGCCGTGCCGCAGTTGTACGCTCAGGACTCGACTCGGTATCAGGTCCGTATTGCTCCCGCGATGCAGTTGGAAGCATTGAGTCCGGACAGAACGGCAACTCACCCCATGACGGGTTCTGATGTTATGTTCTCCGGCCAGTTATGGTCCGCGCGGACCACGTCCGGAACCGGATCGACGATTCGGTTTACGACCGATCATGCATTCTGGCACGTCAATAGCCCGGGTTTCAAACGTGACGCTCGGCTAAGATTGACTCGAATTTCGGGCAACTCGAGTGCGCGGTGGCGGTTTGATGTCGCCGATGATCGCACGGACTATGCCAGCGGTGATGAGACGGCCGCTGTTCAGGTCTCCTGCACAGGCCCCGGCAACGCAACAATCACCATGAATGTGCAGTTTCTGACGGGAAACCTGGCCACTCTGCAGGGCGGTCAGTATCAAATGACGGTGACCGGTACAATTTCGGAAAACTGAAGTCCGGTTGAATCCCGCAGTCGACTGCCGTACTCTCCGCACTATTGGTGGAATCCTGGTCTTCCAGCGTACAGGAAGTGCTTCTGATCAATGAGTGCGTTGTCAAACTTGAATGATGTCGGTTGGACATTCCTTTCCCGCGGGTTTCTAGCGGCAGGAATGTTCGTCGGACTGAACATCAAGTCTTTGCAAAGCACTGAAGCGTTCGCTTGTTATTCTCGTTGCTGTTCAGATCGTCAGGCTCCTGACAGGAGTTTACCGGCTGGCCAGTTTCTGAAGTTATCCCCACAGACCCTCTGCAGAAGCCGTTACCGAATTTTTCGGACGGCAGGTGTTCCATGATTCTTAGTGGCAGCGAAATCAAGGCTCGCCTCGGTTCTGACATTCGCATCGATCCTTTCAACGAGGATCAGCTGAATCCCAACAGCTATAACCTGCGTTTGCATGATGAACTTCTCGTCTACGAAGAAATCATTCTGGACATGAAGCGTCCCAATCGCTTTCGCAGGATTCTGATCCCTCCGGAAGGTCTGGTCCTGCAGCCAAATCAGATGTATTTGGGTCGCACGATTGAGTACACGGAAACACGCAATCTTGTCCCGATGCTTGAAGGCCGGTCTTCGATCGGTCGGCTGGGAATGTTTGTGCATGTGACCGCCGGTTTCGGCGACGTTGGCTTCTGCGGATACTGGACGCTGGAGATGATCGCGATTCAGCCAATTCGCATTTATCCGGGCGTGCAGGTTTGTCAGGTCTTCTACCATACGGTGGAAGGTGAGATCACAGAATACAGTTCCGGCAAGTATCAGAAGAACAAAGACATCCAACCCAGCTTTCTCTACAAGGAGCTGGGGCGTGAAGACCGTCAGAAGACACTGGACTTCGGTGACGGAAAACAAAGCTCAAACGAATGACATCAGGAACCCGGTCATGTGCTCTGCTGGAATGCTCAAGTCGGTAAAATATCGGGCCGCAGCATTTCTTTTCCTGCTGGCTTGTTTCGCTTTGGGGCCATTTGCTGCAAGCAGCCATGGGCAGGAATCAGAAGCGGCGACTCGGCAGTTTGCAGTCGCAGTCGGCTTTCAAAATCAAAAGCTGTATGACTCAGCCATCGACGAGTGGCAGACGTTTCTGAAAAAGTTCGACAAAGACCCTCGCGTGGACAAAGCCACGCACTATCTCGGCACCTGCCAGCTGCAGGCGAAGCAGTATATGGCGGCCGCTGCCACGTTTGCCTTAGTGCTGGAGATGTATCCGGAATTTGAATTGCTGGATCAATCCATTCTGAACTGCGGAACGGCATGGTATAGCCTTGCTCAGGAATCAAAGAAACCCGAAGACTATGCTCGCGCGGAAGCCCTGTTTGTGCGACTGGGCAAAGACTTCCCCAAGAGTGAATTTGCGGCCCGGGCGACGTATTACCGTGGCGAAAGTCAATACCAGCAGGACCGGCTGCAGGAAGCTGCCGACAGCTATCGCGAACTTGCCAAAAACTTTCCTCAGGATGAACTCGTTCCGGATTCGCTGTACGCCCTGGGCGTTAGCCTCGAAGGACTCAAGCAGCCGAGAGAAGCTCAGCAGGCGTTCGCAGATTTTGAGAAGCGATTTCCGAAGCATACTTTGCTGACGGAAGTTCGTATGCGGAACGGGGAATGTCTTTTTGCGGAACAGAAGTTTGTGGAGGCTGCGAAACAGTTTGAACTTGTGAGTCGGGTCAAAGAGTTTCCGTTGGCGGACACGGCCATGCTGCGACAGGCTCGTTGTCTATATGAACAGGAGAAATACGCAGAAGCCGGAGCGATCTATTGGAACGTGGCCAAGGAGTTTCCGAAGACGAAGCACTACGATACGTCGGTGGTTGCCGGGGCGAAGTGCTATTACCTGATTGGACAGTACTCGGTCGCACGCAGCGGTCTCGAGAACGTGGCCAAACGTGACGTACCGGAAGCGGCCGAAGCCAGTCAGTGGATCGCTCGAGCTCTGCTGAAGGAAAAGAGTGCGTTGCAGGCTTTGGCAATTCTGGATGTGGCGATCAAAAAACATGCGAGCAGCCCAGCCCTGCCACAGCTGATTCTGACGCGGATCGATGCGCTGTATGAACTGCCCGGGCGCAGAGCGGAAACGGTGCCGCTGTATGCTGACTTCGCAAGAAAGTATCCTCAGGAAGAATTGGCCTCACAGGCCAGTTACATGTCCGCCCTGACAGCACTGGATCTGGGGGACAATTTGGCGGCCAAACAGAACTCGGATCTGTTTCGACAGAGTTTTTCTGACGACAAACTGCTGCCGGATGTGATGTTCATCGGAGCGGAAGCAAGACTGTTGCTGAAAGAGTTTGATGCTGCAGTGAAGCTCTATGAGGAGTTTCTCAAGCAAAGTCCTGAACATCCGAACGCTGCGCTGGGGAAGGTGCGGGCGGGCCTTGGTTTGCAGTTAGCTGGTCGAAATGATGATGCAGTCAAATGGCTGACGCCGGTTCTTGCCGACCTTCCTGATCCCGCGTTGAAGAGTGAGGCCCTGTCTGTTCTGGGGCGTTGTGAACTTGCAAAGAATCAGTTGGCTGCTGCCGCTCAACGCTTCGAAGAATCGCTCGCTGCTAAGCCTGATCGCGAGCAGTCCGATCAGACGCTGCTGATTCTGGCGGATGTCTACCGTCGTCTGGATCGTCCGTCCGACAGCGCCGCCAGACTGAAGCAGTTGCAGACTCAGTATCCGAAAAGCCCTGTCCTGGAAGAAGCGACGTTTCGGCTGGGGGAAGTCGCCTATGCTTCCGGCAATTTCGATGAGGCCATCGTTGAGTATGCTGCTGTCATCAAGTCGTGGCCTCAGGGAATGTTTGCAGCTCACGCGCAGTATGGACTGAGTTGGTGTCAGTTCAAGAAGGGCAATTCAGCGGCGGCCGTGGAAGCTGTCGACGCATTGGTGAAGAATTTTTCGGGATCGGAACAGGCTCGCAAGGGGCTGTATGTGCGAGCGATGGCGGAGTTCCAGTTGCAGCAATACGAGGCAGCCGAGAAGGACGTGCTGGAGTACTTGAAATCCACGCCCGCTCAGAAAGAAGCGCTGGATGCTCAATATCTGCAGGGGTTGTCTTTGGCAGGGCAGCAGAAGTTCGCCGAGGCCGCCAAAGTTTACACTGGAATCCTGAAGATTGATTCAAAGTATGCGGATGCCGACAAAGTTCTTTATGAATTAGGCTGGGCTCATTTTGAATCTGGGCAACAGCCGGAATCGATTGCCGCGTTCCAGCGGCTTGGCCAGGATTATCCGGAGAGTCCTCTGGCAGTGGAAAGTCTTTTTCGCGTCGGAGAATCACTGTACGAATCAGAGAAATATGCGGACGCCGCAAAGGCTTACCAGAGCACATTGGCGAAGGCGGGGAACAGTGAACTGGGTGAGAAAGCTGCTCACAAGCTTGCGTGGAGCTACTTCAAACAGGAACTGCTGAAAGAAGCGGCCGACGGATTCACGACGCAACTGAAACAGTTTCCGCAAGGGGCACTGGCGGGTGATGCGCAGTTTCTTCTGGCGGAATGTGATTATCGCCAGAAGCAGTGGCAGGCCGCTCTTGAACATTACGCGCCAGTGATTGCTGCGAATCAATCGACATATGCAGCACTGGCGATTTTTCGTTCCGGAGAGTGTGCGGCGGCCTTGGAGAAATGGTCAGACAGCCTGAAGTATCATCAGAGAGTTCTGAAAGATTATCCTGACTTTGAATTGAAGTCTGAAGCCCGATATGGAATGGGCTGGGCACTGCAACAGCAGGATAAGATTGATGACGCAGTTCAGGCTTATGAAAAAGTGACTGAGGAGACTGATACCGAGACTGCCGCGAAAGCTCGCTTCATGATTGGTGAATGCTACTTTGCTCAGAAGAATCACAAGGAAGCGACCAGGAATTTCCTGAAGGCGGCCTTTGCTTACCGTCATCCGGAATGGTCTGCGATGGCGTTGTTTGAGGCGGCTCGTTGCTTTGAAGTTCTCAAGGATGTTGAACAGGCAAAGAATTGTTATCAGCAGCTGATCGATGGTTATCCGCGGCATGCCAAGGTGGAAGACGCGAAAAAACGGCTGAAGGAACTTTGACGGTTCTTGATTTGGTCGCGGCGCGAATCCAATCCATTGACGGTCTGCAACTGGGGCGTGTCGATTTCTCTGCAGGTGTCGGGCTTTATTCGGCCTGCATGCTCTTTTTGATCTCAACCATCACCGAGGGAAGGAATACGATTCCGGAGTAATGGTCAGCCGGCATTTCGATATGATGGCCTTCCGGCAGTTTGGCAGCCGCCGCCAATGCGAAGCTGCATTTTGGTGGTACGACGTCATCGTACTTTCCGCTGTACAGCCATGTTTTCTGCGGATTGATGCGATGGGCCAGTCTCAAAGGTTCGACGGGTCGAGCCAGCTCACGAACTTTGTCGCCGTTGATGCCCAGCGATTCCAGTCGTTCCCGGACTTTGGCAGCATCCTTCGCACCACTCAATACGACGTCATGCAGGTTGCCTCCTGCCAGGAGAATATAGACGCGATCAAAACCATCATCCATCCCGGCAACCGTTGAAGTGACGAACCCGCCAAGGCTAGTACCCTGAACACCTACAACGGTGTCGTCAACAAGTGGCATGCAGATGACCGCATCGCGAGCACGTCGGACGTCAGCGACGGCCTGCTTCATGGAAGTCAGCATCTGCTCCGGCTTCCCTGTACTTTCGGTCCGACGAACTCCGTAACCTGGCATCTGTACCATAAACGTGTGCAATCCCTGAGCTGCCAGGCCGCGAGCAAAGATACGCCCGACTGTCATGCCACGCCCGGACTCATGGACCACGACGACCGCTTTCGCCGTGACTGGCTGACCAGCAGCATCTTTCGCAACGTACCATTCGAGACACACTTTATCATTAACGGCATCACCGGACGGCATCGCTGAGGGAAAACGCACCAGCAGGTCGCCATGTTCGCCTTCGACACTTTCACACGTCACTTCAAAGGCATCGGGTTTCCACCGCAATCCATCAAGGCATTCTTTTGCATCCGGCAATGGATCAATGTCCAGACTTATCGAATCAGTGGCGTTGAACTTTGCTCCGGAGATTGGCAGATCGGTGGCAAAGAGCGAACTTGTCAACACGACCGCCGAAAGCAGGCTGGCCAGTAGTAACTCGGTTGAAGAAGACAGGAGTCGCATCGCAAGGCGGCCGAAGGAAAGGATGGGCATTGCTTAAACTTTCAGGAAGCCAACGTGCTGCAGAGTTCTGCGGGAAGCGATACTCGCGAGAATGACGTGATCTCGATTCAACAGCACGCGACTCGTATGTCAGGCCGCTGAATCTCTCTACACGCGAAACCGGAATGTCTCAGACAAGTATCGCCAAAGCCAGTGAACGGCCGTTCGATTAGAAATGATAAATCGAGCATTCCCGCGCATGCCGGGCTTCATCAGCACTGAGTCAGGCTGACTGACGGGATCGTCAAAGTGCATTTCTGCAATCGCGCGAAACGCCGTGCTGGCTAATTGTTCCTGCCCCTGAGTACTTGGCTTGGTCGCCAATGGACCGTTGAATCGCGTCGTCAGGGCTTCGGGAGCCATCACTTCCCCTTTGAGGGAAACCTGAGATACCTTCGTGATCCAGGTGATGTCCGCCAGATGATCCAGTTTGATTTCGACTTCCATTTTGTCGCCCAGGTCGTCTCGATCACCCTGATCGACATACAGGACGGCCTGAACTTTGTCGGATGGTGCAATGCTGGCCAATTCCTGCCCTGCTTCGACTCGACACCCGGCGTTGCGAGGATCGAGGGGAGTCCCATGCCATGGATCCAACTTCATCGGATCAATCTCACTTGCAGACTCCTCCGCTACGCGTTTCGCGGCCACCAGAACACCATCGGCGGGGGCTCGCACGACTCTCTGCACATTCAGCTTCACCAGTTCCCGTATGGTTTCCTGCAGCATCATGGCCTGAGCCAGGGAATCCGTCGCCCCTTTGACGTACGACATTTCGTCGTATCGGAAAATCTCGAGCGACCGCAGATACAGTTCTGCAACGCGGCTATAGAGATCGTCGCGACGTTTGTAGTCGTCAGCCTGTTCGAGAATGGCGATCACATCGTTCTTTTTGACCGTGTCACCATTTCGCGGGATACGAGCGTACTCGTCTGGTGTCGGCATACCTTCGAGCAACTTCAGTTTTGCCGGATCAATCAGCAAGACATCAGGATCTGAAGTGTCGGCCTTTTTCCGGAGCTTGCCGCGTATGTTGGTCTCAAAAGCCGACAGTGATTCGTAATACTCGCGGTAGTCGTCAGGAAGAACGATCTGGCCGGCGATCGGAGCGGGAACCGTAACAACCCCGCGTGGCTCCAGCACGCAGGGAGCTTCGTGGTACCACGGAATCGGAGTCGTAAACGCAACCCAGACGAGACCGGCAAAGATGGTCCCGGAGATTGCCATTTTTGTCTTGCTCATGGGTTCCATCCGAGGTGTGGCGATGATTTGATAGATACTGCGAAACATTGCGAAGAAAATACCAGCCATGGAGAAGATCAGCATCGTGACCCCAAGGCTCTGAAGATCATAGGGCTTCAGTACGGTGTAAAGGAACATGCTGATGGAAACCAGCACAACCCAGCGATAACACCAGGCCGCAATAGCATAAGTCACGAACCACGCGCGACCCGTTTCCGGCATGAAAGGGTCCGGCCGGGATTCGATTCCCAGGCAGTACCATGAGAATGCTTCCTTGAGCAGCTTTTCGGACTTCTGGCGAAGATTCGGAATCTCCAGAAAGTCGCTCATCATATAGTAGCCGTCGAAACGCATCAGCGGATTGGCGTTGAAAATGACGGTTGTGATGGTTGTCACAAAGAATGTGTTCAGAGCCAGATGATGTAGCAGTCCGGGCTTCGTTAACCACCAGACATAGATGGCCACGGCGGAAAGGATGACTTCGATATACATTCCGGCCGCACCGATAATGATGCGATGCCATTTGTTTTTCAGCATCCATGAATCGGTGACGTCGCAATAGAGGCATGGGCTGAAGACCAGCATCATCACACCCATTTCATGACATTCACCGCCATAATGAGTACAACTGAGTCCATGGCCGAACTCGTGAATAATCTTGGCGATGCCAAGAGTCGCCCAGAGATAAATCAGGTTAGGCCAGCCAAAGAAGCTTTGAAACTCCGGCAGGCGTCCGTGAAATTCTTCCAGGTTTGCGGCCAGAACCAGCCATGAAGACACGACGAAGATCATGCAGATCGTGACGGCTGCAGGATGAAAGATCCACGCGATATAAGGGTGCATCCAATGCAGAGTTTTCTCCGGGTCCCAGCCGGGTAACCGCAGAGAAAGCAGGCTCATCAAGGTTTGCTTGATCTTTTCCTTGCGTGTCTTCTGCCGTTCTCGAACAACCGATGCCCCCTGCCCCGGACGATCACTGACCACAAGACCCTTTTTATGAAGGTCTGTAATCAACTGTTGGATGTCACTCAGAGTAATCTGGAGTGTGGGGAACTCGGACTTCAGATCGTCGCGGACGTTCTCGAGACTGCGTTTGCCGTCGAGAAACTCCAGGATGCGATACTGCTCCAGCTGCAGTCGATGATATTTGAGCGCAATCGGGTCCTTGATGACCTGATAGCCAACACCCAGATAGTCAATTTTTGCAACAACAAGGTCCGCGCGTTTTCGGAGCGGGATTGGTCGCTGATTGGACGCGACCATGTTGCCTGCGTTGGCAGAGTTATCGTTTTTTTGCAAGGATCACCGCCTTAACCGGCATACCTTCCTGCAGCATATATCGCCCGTATTTGTCCTGACGATTGGGGACCGTAACGCCCAGCCGAATCATCAACGACTGAGTTGAGTCCGGCTCAACCTTGGGATCAATCAGGTCAATACGACCGACGAAGATTTCTGCATCGGAGATTTCATCAGGTTCGAATGCAAGCCCGGGATTCGCAGAGGGTCCGCCCTTCTTGCCGGTCGGAGCGTCGCCAAAAATCGGGTCTGAATCTTCTGCAGGTGCGGCCGCTGGCTGTCGGTCCACTGCTCCTGCCCCGCGCTGGGTGACAATGCGAATCTCCACTTCATCGCCAACAAACAAGAGATCGCGATGTTTGAAGTGGACTTTCACAGAGGCACGCAGTTCCGACATGTCCGTCAGCGTCAAAACAGGATCGCCCGGCCGCACGTTTTGCCCTGGGTATTTCTGGACTTTGGTGACGAACCCATCAAACGGAGCAAACACGGTGTATTGATTCAGTTGAGCTTCCTTAATCTTCAGATCAAGTTCTGCCAACCCCTTGTCTTCTTTGGACTTTGCAAGCTGAGCTTCTCCTTTGCGAACTTCCAGATCCACCTGCCGCATTTCACTCGGAGTAAACGCACCCGGTCGACGATTATTCGCGTCACGTTTTTGAGTCTGGCCTTCCAGAGCCGTCGCCAGAGCCACTTCCGCGAACTCAATCTCTGTCATCAGCATGGATTGTTTTCGTGCTCGAGCAACCTCGGCTGCAATTACCGAATCATTCAGCTTGATCAGCATCTCACCTTTGGCTACCAGTATCCCCTCTTCGGTGGGATTCACTGAGACGAGTGTGCCGGCGACTTCGGAGGAAATTGGCACCTGCCGCTTGATCTGCATCTGGGCCTCAGTGGCCTCAATTCGCACGACATTCTGACCACTAACCGTGCTCGACAGAGTCCAAAGCAGCGCAATGCCGACGAATTGTGCCAGGTTTTTTCTACCCACTTGACGGCATACCATGGACGACTCCAAAACACCGGGCCAGCCTGTGACGGCCACGTGTGCTGAAAACTGTTCAAACTTCCACGACGCAAACATCTGCGATATCTAACGAAACTTGCTGAATCCCTCAATCCCTCAATCCCTCGTAGGGGACAACTTAAAGGTTGTCTATCGATGGTTTTCTCGCGTTCCATGTATTGCACAGAATCAGGACACCAGGATTCCAATAAATAAGCTGCGCATCTCGCCCTTTTGCTCTAAACCTTCAGGCGGTGGCCGATGCCGACTGAGTCTCCCGGCCACCGTTTTCAACACGTCTTTAACCGGAAAGTGCCAGGTTTGACGACTCAGATTCACCAAGTCGCCTTCCCCGTTGAAAGTTCAGACCTACCACGCCGAAACGACCAGTCGGGATGACTGATAAACTGGCTGCGAGGTTTTACAAGCGAACCCGGCCATGGTTCGCACGGCTGTTGCAGGCAATGCTGGAGTTGCGGGCGATTGACTATCAGAATCAGCAACGTGTCGTGTGTTCCAGTGTGAAAAGAACAGTCGGAAGACTTTTTCCCGCAGCGGCGGAATGACATGAATCGGGTCCATGTGATACCACGACGCTTCCGGTTTTACGAACGGGATCTGATGCGTTTGAGTGTAGCCTTCCAGCAAATTATTGAGCACCCTTGAGCGTTCGCAGATCTGTTGAAAAGTCATCATGCAACCAGGAAACAGAAGAGTTCGCATCAGGAGAAATCGGACTCGGGGCGTCGCTTCCACGGAAGGTAATGGCAATCCCGTAATGGCAATTCTTGAATCGGGTCGCCATGCTTTGATTCGTCGCAGGCACTCTTCGACGGTTGTAAAAATTTCTTCGGGGTCACGCATGTAAACGATGTCGTTACCTATATCCGTGATCAGTACCAACGGCGCGGAAGATCCGGTGGTTGGCAAATTCTCCCACAGTCCACACTGGATGATTCCCGGTAGACGACGAATGAACACCGAGCTCCAGTCAATGTAAGACCGACCCATCCCCAGACAAACCCGAAGATCAATTTCGCCGGGCACCACCTGCTGCAGTGCACGAATCGCCGGTTTCCAGCCCAGAGTCAAGTTGCTGGCTCCCAGCAATACGACCGACTGCTTCTCTGCTGATCCGGGTGGACTTTGATTCTGTGGCAATGTTGAGGTATCCCGCATCTCATTCAGCCGCAGGCTGATCAGGCTTTTTGTTAGCGGCTTCTGCTTTCAGCTGTTCGAACACGGACTGAACGGCATCGGCCGGAATCGCGTACGTCGGGAATCGGTCGGCTCGTGCAATCACGATTCCAATGGCCTGACCATTCAGGTCCAGTAAGGGGCCTCCCACCTTCGTCGGATACACATCCGCGTCAATCTGGAGTGCTCGAGGAAATCCCTGTGCGTGAGTGCTCGCAAACTGACCAGACAGTTCCGGTTCACGGTACAGCGGCAGCAGAGCGTTCTCGTTTGTGAACTTTGAAGTGAGCACAATCTCGATCGTTCGAATCATGTCTTCTCGCATGAAACGAATCGCGACCTTATCTCCAGGCTTAAATCCACCGATGCGATGCTTAAGAGAATTCGGGTCATGCACATCATGGCCGTCGACAGAGAGAATTCTGTCATTGGGCTTCAGGCCATTTCTGACCGCAGCGCCGCCTGCCAGAACTTCAACAATACGGACGCCGTTGCCGATGGACTCGTCTGGATTCTCGACAGGGTTCGGCATTGTAATCCCCAGAAACGCTCGTTTAGCGCTTTCAGAGGTATGGGCGACAACGCTGATGACGGTGGGGATCAGCGCTTTACCTCTTGGATCCTGAACAAGAGCCATCGTACCGGCCGGCAATGTCTCCGTGCGCAGTGCAGCCGGAGTTAAGTTTTTTGCGTCCACTTTCAGCAGCATCAGGTCATAAGAATAGTCAGCGGCCATTTCCTTTCCGCGAAAGCGACGGCCGTCAGGGAGAATAATCTCCGGGTCAATCGCTCCATCCAGTTCCGACGCTTTTGTCAGGATATATCCATCCGCCGACATGACGGTTCCAAGGCAAAGCAGCAGTCCATTTTCACGAACCGCCACAACGCTCTGCCCGCTGACACCCGCGATGCTGTCGTAGAGCTTCAGTTCTTCAGTCGCACGCTTTTCAAACTTCCCAATGCTTCGGTCGTCACTGAGCTGTTCCAGAATCTCACGTTCACGCTCGGCGTCATCCAGAGTCGGAATTCTTTCCCGGCCATCGCCGCGGTCGTCCTCGACATCCGGATCAGAATCGTCTCCAGTAATTAGTTTAAGAGTATCCTCGGTCCCGTTACTTCGGCGAACTATCACTTCAATCGGCTGCTCTTCTTCCAGCAGATCTAAGGTCGTCCCAAGATCCAGACGATCCGCGATCGGTTCGCCCTCGATCTTCAGCAGCACATCACCGGTCTTCAGGCCTGCTTTTTCCGCAGGGCTGTTCGGCAGAACTCCAAGCACTTCCGGAGTAAAATCTTTCCACTTCAAGTTCACTCCAAAGAAACCGGATGACGCAATGTCGTTGTCCATCGATCGCAAGCGTCCCCAGCGATCTCCAGCCAGCAAACGATCCCAGTCATCGTGGAAGCTATCGATGGACACATGGCGATTTTCAGTGATCAGGCTGGTAATCATGCTGTGAATGCCAATGACCTGACCCTTCATGTTGAAAAGTGGACCACCTGAATCACCCAGCAGGATGGCACAGTCAGAAACGACCGTACGATTTCCAACAGAGAGCACTCGACCAATTCGAACGGGAGCTTCGCGGTCCGGCCGATAACCACCCGGATGACCCAATGCAAAGCACCAGTCACCAACTTTGGTTTCTGACAATCGTCCCATGTCGGCGAAAGGAAAACCTTCACTTCCCGGAGCAGGGTCACTGATCTTCAGGACGGCGGCATCGGCGTCACGATTCTTGCCAAGAACGTTAGCGCGGTATTCGCGGCCGTCCGGATAGGTAATCGTCACGGTACTGCGACGCGACCTGCGTCCCGAATCCACCACGTGCGATGCCGTTAACACGATGCCATCGCGACTGACAACAATGCCGCTCCCGACACCCATTCCATCTGAGACGCCCACAACAGCCAGGCGCACTTTCGACAGGGCTGCCGTGAGTTGCTGTTGTCGCTGCTGCAACGGCTCGGGAACATCGGCCGGAGCGTACTTCGCTGAAGTCGCAAGACAGATTGCAAGGACCAGACACCGAGCATGCAAAAGCAGATGCTTCATTGTCAACTCCGACTGAGCTTTTATTCTTTGCAAGGCCACGTCCGAGGCTAACTTCTAAAGTTATCCCGCAAACACCTGGCCTCAGTTCGCACCGCGTGGAAAATAACTTCTGACCAGTTCAACGAACCTTTTCGAAGAGATTTTCGAATCGGTTCTCTCAGAGGAATTCAACGCGGTGGTTTTGCCCGTTTTGAGTATAGAGACCAGGACGTCGACGATTCCACTGTCTGAACACCATAGAGATGCCTTTCGACCGTAATTCGTGAAAGGAATTCTCCGAATTTCTGACAATGGTGGCTTATTTGTTCCAAAGGACTCTTCAGGTTCATCGGCTGCGCGGCCGCAATTCAGTAAGAACTCCAGTCAGGACATCGCTGAATGGTGAACGTTTGCAGTGTCTCATAATCCTCAAAGTCTACCTGCCCCTCCAGCGAACTTTCGTCAATCGGCAAAACTAGACAGTACGAGTTCTGTGAAGATTTATCACGCAGCCCTCTCCTGTCCGTCTGCCGGTTTTCGAAGTCGCCGACTCGTTCTGCCGAGACGAGTCGTCGCATCCTGCCAGTCACCGGGAAAACTCCAGCCCAATCCCCAACACTCTTTCGTCAATGTGTAGCCAAGGTAGTGGCTCGTCAGGTTTTGATTTGGGGGTTACCGGTGGATCTCATTTTCGCCGACGGAGCGGCGAAACTAGTGCGTTTGTGAGTGAATCAAATCAGCAGGGTGTAAGTCCCTGTCAGGAGGTTAGAGTTTGAAACTGTAGCTGACCGAAACTGCGTCGTCGCGAGGCGGGGTGGAGAGCATCGGGAGGCGAAT
>JBPOIW010000012.1:0-62434 GCA_052034165.1 Planctomycetota bacterium
TTAATCCGCGAGTGATCAAAAGAAAAATGTCCCGATGGAACAAGTGCCGTCCCAAACATCGAAAGCAAAAAACCTTGACGAAAACCTTTGACCAGACTGTGGTTATGATTCATTGAACGGTATTGCCTTAAAACGACAGACCTCGAACTCACTCTCGCCGCCTGCCACCGACCGCTTCTCCAGATCTCTTAATTGCTGCCAACGCCCATGCTCACAATCGCCGGAATTATTGTTGTTGCTGCTCCGCTGATGCTGCTGGCTGTTTTTGGAATGGCGACCCTATTCCGAATTTCCCTGACGGAGCGGAACATGGCAAGGTTCACGGAGACCTCAACGGTCTTTGGACTGATCTCTGCGTTGTTCATTCTGGCCATCATGCTGGCAACAAATGAACGCAACGTGTCCGTGGTTCTCGGAGATTGGGTGAAGATCTCCGGCGCGCATGCGCACGATCTTGCGGAACCGAAAGAGCAGCATGAGCATGACGCAAAACTTTTGAACGACGCCAAGGGAGACGGTTCATCGCATCGTCAAGTGGCCGACAGCGGAACGCCTGAGGCTGAGGCTGAGGCTGAGGCTGAGGCTGAGGCTGCTGGACACGACGTCCAGAAAGTCACATCGCACGATGAAGGAGCCCATGCTCCGGCTGACGGTGAAGAGTCTCACTCGGATCACTTCCACTTCCGTCTTAAGTTTGTGTTTGATCGCCTGAGTGTCCCGTTTGTCATCATGACGTTTGTGTTGTGCGGCGTGATCGCGGCGTTTGCAAGTCGCTATCTCCATCGCGACGAAGGCTTTCATCGCTTCTTCATGTACTTCTCGTTCTTCCAGCTGGGCATGATCCTTTCCTCTGTGGCCGGAACCATTGAGACTCTGTTCTTTGGATGGGAACTGGTGGGACTTTCTTCCGCGTTGCTGGTCGCATTCTTTCACGATCGCCCGGCCCCTGTGGCCAACGGTTTGCGAGTATGGGCCGTTTATCGCATTGCTGATGCGGCGTTTCTGGTGGCTGCTTTAACACTGCATCATCTCTCCGGATCAGGCGACTTCGACGGCATCGCCGGTCAGGGCGACTGGCCCAATGGGACAGCCGTCCTATCGGAGGGCTCAGCACTATTTGTCGGCTGCCTGCTGCTGTTCGCTGCGGCCGGAAAGTCAGCTCTGGTTCCGTTCTCCGGTTGGCTTCCACGAGCCATGGAAGGGCCGACTCCCAGTAGCGCGGTCTTCTATGGGGCGTTGTCGGTGCATCTTGGAGCATTCCTGCTGCTGCGAGTCAGTTCATTGCTGGAAGAGTCGCTGACACTGCGAATTCTGGTGATCCTGCTGGGCCTGATCACTATGGTGTATGCCACGATGGTGGCTCGCGTGCAGACAGATATCAAAAGCAGTCTGGCGTTTTCATCGCTGACTCAGGTCAGCATCATTGTTGTGGAAATAGGTTTTGGACTTCGATACATCGCCCTGATTCATATCATTGGCCATGCGTGTCTGAGAACTCTGCAGCTGATCCGCGCTCCGTCGTTGCTGAGGGATTATAACTCCATGATCAATGCCATCGGCGCTTATCTGCCGGAGGCACGGGGAGGCAATGTGTCTCCGACAATGCGTTCACGACTCTATCGATTCGCATTTGATCGTGGAAATCTCGACTCCCTGCTGGATGAGTACGTCGTCCGGCCATTCGTTCTGGTCTTCAGCTGGTCAGACAGAATGGAGAAACGCTGGACATCATGGTTGTCGGGTCAATCAAAGAGTACTGACGACAGCGCGAATGGAAAAGCAGGGGTAGACGCATGATTCCGGAACTTCACTTTCCATGGCTTGAATGTTCGATACTGCTGCCACTGCTGGGCGCCATTGCCTGCGGCCTGTTTCGTGATCCGGTCAGGTCGCAAAGAATTGCGGTGATCTGCGGGGCGCTCACGTTGTTCTGCACGACTGGAGAATGGCTGGACTTTGCATTGATCGGCACGTTCGAAGCTCACGATCACTGGGACATGGTCCAATGGATCTTTCACAAAGACATTTTTGTCATTGATGAACTCAGCGCGCCCCTGCTGCCGCTGACATCGTTGTTGTATCTCATGACGATGGTCTCCACGCTGAGGACCAAGCTGGGGCGGTTTTCTTTTGGATTGACACTGGCCTCCGAGGCCATCGCTCTGGCAACACTCAGTTGCCACAGCCCCTGGGGAATTATCTTGCTGATGTCACTCAGTGTGATTCCGCCGTGGTTGGAGCTCTATCGCCGAGGTGCATCGACGCGAGTGTTCTCAATTCACATGGGGCTGTCGGTACTCCTGCTGGTTGTCGGGTGGAGTTTGGTCGACTTTACCGGCGATCAGCCACATGCGTCGCTCCTGTCGGCCGCGTTGCTGACACTGGCGGTTCTACTTCGTGCCGGAGTTTGCCCGCTCCATCCATGGATGGCGGATCTGTTTGAGCACGCGACTCTGGGCACAGCGTTGCTGTTTGTCGCGCCGATGACAGGGGCTTACGCGGTCATGCACCTCGTGTTCCCAGTTGCGCCCGCGTGGGCCATGCAAAGTATTGCCGTGCTGTCATTGACAACGGCCGTCTATGCAGCCGGGATGGCGACGATTCAAACCGATGCTCGCCGATTCTTTTGTTATCTCTTCCTGAGTCATTCATCACTCGTGCTCTCCGGGCTTGAGATTGTCACGACGATCGGTTTGACAGGTGCGTTGTGTGTCTGGATTTCCGTCGGGCTCTCATTGGGTGGCTTCGGTCTTACGCTTCGCTCCATTGAGTCTCGCATTGGCCGCATAACTCTCAGGCGATACCACGGAATGTACGAGCACACGCCGACGCTCGCCGGCCTATTCTTGCTGACGGGGCTTGCGTCGATTGGTTTCCCCGGCACGATCGGATTCATCGGGATGGAGTTGCTGGTTGAAGGTGCCGTTGACGTTTATCCGCTGGTTGGACTGGCTGTCGTGGTGGCCGCGGCATTAAACAGCGTCGCTATCCTGCGGGCCTACTTCAGAATCTTTACCGGGCGAAAGTTCGAAACCTCCGTCATGCTGCGTTCGCGTCCCTCGGAGCGTTTTGCCGTTTCAGTTCTGACGATTCTGGTTCTGGGCGGTGGGCTTTGGCCACAGCCAGGAGTTGCGTCCAGACATCATGCTGCTGAAGCATTGATGAAGCTTCGTCGTCCTCACGGAGACCTCCAGCCGCAGGTTATTCAGCCGCAGGAAGAAGAAACCGAAGATGAAAATAAGCTTCTGCCCGAAGCACCAGTCAAGGAACATGCAGAGAATCAGAGTCACCCGAACTTACAACGCAGATCGCTGACAGAGTTGAGAGATTACATTGCATCAACGCATGTGCGAGGAGATCCGTAGTGCCCGTCGGCCCGCCGAACTCCGTTCTTCATCCACGGGAACGGAGCGGTCGGAGTCATCCCAAACGGTCATTCTGCGGGCGTCTGAAATCCGGCAGCAAAGACACCGTCTTGTCGTGGTCGCCGGATACTCAACACAAGAATTCATTCTCACCTCTTCGGGAGCTTCATAGATGAGTCAGGAAAATCGTATCCCCCGTGGCAATGCCGACGGGTTTATCAGATACCTTAAAAGCGACGTGATTTCAGGCTTGCTTGTCTTCTTGATCGCACTTCCGCTTTGCGTCGGTATCGCCCTGGCGTCCGGGTTTCCTCCACTGGCCGGAATTTTCACGGCCATCGCTGGCGCCATCGTCACGACGTTTATCAGCAACTCCGAGATGACAATCAAGGGCCCGGCCGCTGGGCTGATCGTGATTGTCCTTGGTTGCGTGGAAGACTTCGGTGGCAACGGAATGTCGGGCGGCTGGTCGGAACAGGACATGTTCGCCTACAAAGCCGCCCTGGCGGTTGGTGTTGTTGCCGCAATTCTGCAGATTCTCTTCGGATTGTTTCGAGCGGGCATTCTGGGTGAGTTTTTCCCGGGAACCGTTGTCCACGGGATGCTGGCCGCCATCGGCGTCATCATTATCGCCAAGCAGGTGCCCGTTGCGCTGGGAATCACGGAAGCAAAGGGCGGGCCACTTTCCTTGCTCAGGCAGATCCCTGAATTCGTGATGCATGCCAATCCTGCGATCGCTTTGATCGGGATGATCAGCCTGCTGATCATGTTCCTGTGGCCCATGGTTCGAAGTCGATTCAGCATTCTGAAACCCATCCCCTCACACCTGATCGTACTGCTGATTGCTGTCCCGCTTGGTATGTATCTGGATCTGACATCGGCTCATGACTATCAGATGTTCAGCCAGAAATACAAGCTGGGCGAACAATACCTCGTCAAGATGCCGGCACGAATTTTTGGCATGTTCGACGAAGTTCAGTCACCCAACTTTTCAGTGCTGAATCAGTTCAAGGCCTGGAAGTGGATTCTGATGTTCTTCATGATCGGAAGCCTGGAATCTCTGTTGAGCGCAAAGGCGGTGGACTTGCTGGACCCATGGAAACGCAAGACCAACATGAACAGAGACATGCTGGCTGTGGGTCTTGCGAATCTTGGTGCGGCCATGGTTGGTGGGCTCCCGATGATCTCAGAAATTGTGCGCAGCAAGTCCAACATCGACAATGGCGCGAGGACACGATTTGCCAACATGTGGCATGGAATCTTTCTGCTGTTGTGTGTCGGACTTATACCTACCATTCTGCATCGCATTCCGCTGGCGGCACTGGCAGCGATGCTGGTCTACACCGGAACACGACTTGCGCATCCGAATGAATTCCGAAACGTTTACCGCATCGGCAAAGAGCAACTTCTGATCTTTGTCGTGACACTGGTCATCGTGCTGGCCACGGACCTTTTGATTGGCGTTGCGGCGGGGATCATCCTGAAGATGTTCCTGCATGTGGCGAACGGCGTGCCTCTGCGGTCATTCTTCAAGGCCTATCTTGACGTTGAAGATGTGGACGAGAATACAAGCCGAATTGTTGCAAGAGAATCCGCAATCTTCAGTAACTGGATTCCGTTCAAGCGGCAGATTGAGGACATCGGACTCGTGCAGAAACGGAATCTGATTGTCGACCTGTCAGGAGCAACGCTGGTCGACGCCAGTGTCATGGAGAAACTGGAAGAACTCGTTCACGATTTTGAACAGGTCGGGCTTAAGCTTGAACTGAAGGGGCTGGATGAGCTGAGGGCCTTGTCTCCCAACGTGCACTCGGCGAGAGTACGCGGGCTTACGCCGGTTCGCAGGATGACGCTTGTGACGGACCCTGAACTGGCATCAAAGCTGGCGAAAGAGTTTGTGCAGATGGGCGCCACGGGTTATACCGAAACGCCTTGCTTCGGAGTGGGTCGGCGGCATGTCGACTCAGATGTCATCACACCCCTGGCACAGACTCGACTGGAGGTCATTCTGCCATTCGAAACCTGCGAGCATGTGATTGAGTATCTTCGAACCAACATCATGCCTCTGCAACATGTCACGGTGTGTGTTGAAACAGTGGAAGTCGCACGAATTACTTCGTTCGTTTCGACCGCTGAAATGAATATCATGCACAAGTCGGGACACTAAGTCTGAACCGCGCTTCCTGACTCTCGCCCGCTGATTCCCGACTCGCCTGTTTTATTCGGATAACGGCTCCGTCACATGTGACGCGTCATTGTTACCCACGGAGATTTCGGGCTCCGTGAGTGACTGGACTTCCGCATCAAGTGCTCGCAGTTTGCTGCGGAGGGTCATTCGTGAGATCCCGAGAAGCTCTGCGGCCTGTTGCTGATTTCCATGAACGTGCTGCATGACCATTTGCAGCACAATCCGGTCAACACTGCTGCCGACCTGTCGATAGATGTTATGCGTTCCATCAGTCAACAGTTGCCGTGCCAGTTCAGCAACGTCAAAACCCGGCCCGGTAATACTGTCCGCTTGTCGGCTGGTGGATAAATTTCCTTCCGGGGAGTGATTGATGACGAGCGGTGCGCTCTGGGGCACCGCTCGTCGGATGCGACAGGATTCCGGTAGACAGTCGGGGGTTATCACACTGCTGGACGCGTGGGCCATGGCGAATTTCAAAGCGCTTTCGAGTTCGCGGACGTTACCAGGCCAATGGTGCAGCTGCAGAGTCTCCAGTGCATCTGAAGTGATCGTGCATGGTTCGGTTTCCGCTTCTTTAGCCGCGCGCTGAATGAAGTTCATGACCAGCAGCGGAATATCTCCCATACGTTCGCGTAAAGGGGGCAAATGAATCGTGAAGACGTTGAGTCGATAGTAGAGATCTCTTCGGAAAGTGCCTTCGCGAACCATTTCTTCAATGTTTCGATTTGTGGCTGCGATGATTCGCACGTCCGTCTGGATCGTTGTGTTGCCCCCGATGCGTTCGAATTGCTGCTGTTGCAGCAATCGGAGTGCCTTGGCCTGAGTCGCGGGAGTCATATCTCCGATTTCGTCCAGCAGGATTGTTCCCCCGTTGACCTGCTCAAATTTTCCGATTCGTCGCTGATCAGCCCCTGTGAAGGCTCCTCGTTCGTGCCCGAATAGTTCGCTTTCCAGCAATGACTCCGGAATGGCCGCGCAATTGATTGCGAGAAAGGGCCTGGACGAGCGAAGGCTATAGTGATAGATCGCACGAGCGACCAGTTCTTTGCCCGTCCCGCTTTCACCGAGAATCAACACTGTTGAATCATTTCCAGCAACGCGTCCGATCGTCTTGTAGAGCTCCTGCATCGTCGGTGTATTTCCCACGATTACATCAGCTCCAATGGACTGAGCATCTTCCTCCTGCTGCACAATCGCAGGAACTCTTCTCAGTCGGCTGACTTCCAACGCTCTGGCGACAACATCCTTCAGGTGGTGGAGATCCACGGGTTTGGTCAGGTAGTCGAAGGCTCCTCTGCGAGTCGCTTCAATCGCAGTTTCTGTCCGAGAAAATGCCGTCATGACAATGACCGGAACGCGACCATCGATTTCCCGGATCTTTTCATAGGCTTCGAGGCCGGTCATATCCGGAAGCCGCACATCCAGTAAGACGGCATGAGGGCGATGTTCTCTGAAGGATTCGATTCCATCACGACCGGAGGATGCCGTCAGCACTTTCAGCATCGGGGCCGAGAGACTGGCATGAAGACTGAAAGTAATGTTCGGTTCGTCATCGATTACAAGTAAGGTTGATGGCACAAATTAGTCCCTGACAGGAAATTGGCGGAGTGCTGCCCGAGCATTAGAGTATGCATCAATGGTCCGGGAAAAGGCAGACGGTATTACGACAAGGCAGACGAATCGTGAAAACGGCTCCCCCTTTATCCCCATTCTTTGCATTGATTGTGCCACCGTGCGCCAAAATGATTCTCTCACATATCGAAAGGCCCAGACCGGTTCCTGTTTCTTTTGTGGTCATAAAGGGCTCGAAAACTCTGGGGAGAACATCTGCCGAGAATCCCGGGCCTGCATCCGTCAGCAGAATCTCAACCCATTCCGAGTCCGGAACGTTCCGGACTCGCAGAGCATCGTGCAGCGAAAGAATCTCGTCGGTGTTCTCTGATGACTGAGTCAGCTTCACATGGACGTGCCCTCCGTTCGGCATGACATCAAAAGAATTCAGGTACAGGTTCAACAGAACCTGCCGTAATTGTGGACCATCGACGATGCAGCAAACAGGCTGATCCGGCAGCTCCAGTTCGAGCCGTACGTCTTTGCGGATTGATTGAGTTTTGACCAGTTCCGCGGATCGCTGGATGATTTCACGGATATCTGTGCGAGTGGCTTCAATTGCCGGCGGACGAGCAAAATCCAGGAAGGACTGAATTGTCTTCTCAAGTCGGCAAATCTCTTCATTGACGATCCTTAATTCCTGCCCATGCAAAGCGGCGTCGCCCCCCTTCTCAAGAGTCGACTGAACAAGCACTTTGATTGGCATCAGCGGATTTCGAAGCTCATGCGCAACTCCAGCCGCCAGCTGTCCCACGACGGCCAATTGTTCACCGCGCAGCACCTCCATCTCCCGACATTGCAACCGCTCAACAACCTCACCAATCTCATCTTCAAGTTGACGTATGCTTAGTTCCAGACCTTGCAGATCTCCGAAATGCGAGATCTGTACGGCATCCGTTGCGCCTCTTAGTTTTCCAGCCACACTCCGTACGGAAACATCCAGCTGAATAAATGATCGAGTAATCGCCCTTGCGATCGCGAGCCCAAACACAAGTCCGGCAATACTCCCCGTGATCCCCAACAGAAGAAACCCGATTCGCATTTGCTGAGCGGTCGCAGTGCCGGACTCGGTCGTGCGATCCACCACGGAGCGGTTATGCCCAATGCACTTCCGGATCGGCTCGAAGATCCTATGCTCAAGAAACGTGTTACTCAGCTGATTCAGCTCAAAGTCCCGGTCCGACTCCGGAACGTTCTTCAGGAGACCATCAAAACGCTTAACAAACTCGACATAGCCAGCGTCCACGATCGCTATCAAATCTGACTCAGTGTCCGTACGAGCAAGTTGCTTTGTCAGTTCAATTGGCCGGCGAGCATTGACAAGGAGATCAGAGATATTGCTGAGATGTCGATCCTCATGAGTACGCAAATAGAGATTCAATTCATGCCGAATATCCCGAACGACAATGTAAAGTTCTTCAACGGCCAGCATGGCGTTGACTTCACGAGTAATGAGCTCTGCATTTGTTTTCTGCTGACGCTCAACATTCGAGGCCGCAAGAATACCGACTCCCAACAGGAGCAGACTCAGGGCAAACATCGGCCCCGCCACATTCAGCATGATCGTGGATTTCATCGCTCCGCCCTTATCGCCGTTTCGTCATTTCAATCTCGTTCTGGTTGTCAAAGTTGTCGATCTCCTTTGAGCCATGGCGTGATTGTGCATGATGAAGAATTCGCAAATAATCGCTAGTCAGATGGGGCTGGACAGGACAGGTTCAGCCCGTTTGACGGGACGAGTTCTTTCTCGCTGCGAAGCACAGGCTTTCAACGTATCGATCAGAATTTGTCGGCTTTGAGGCGAGAGCTGATCAATTCGTACAGACTCAGTGACTCCCGACTTTCGCGAGTGAAAACGAAATGCCGTTCCATCGATCGTCCAACGCTCAAGGTCATCCCAGGGTACGCTAAAACCAACAAGTCCCGGAGTTACGCTGATTCCGTAGGAATCGACCCTCAGAACACCCAGTAGTTCTCGAACCGACATCGGCACCAGAGCGATTCCCAGCAAGCAATAAACGGCCGACACAAAAGCCACATTCGCCTGAATGGGGTGAGAAGTGGCAATCTCGGTTGCCAGATACACGCCAACAGTGAGCCCAAGCACAGTCCCCGCCAGAGTACGCAATCCCGCGCCAAGCCGTTGCCAAAAGAAGCGAACGGTGACGGGTGTGGAAGGTATCAACACCGAGTAGCAAGTCTCGCTTGCGGTCGAAGGCTGAAACTCCGGTTGCTGAACAATATGATGCGCAGCGGCCACAGGCTTTTGCGCAGCACTCTTCGCCCGACGAATGGAGCACGGGGCCGATCGCCCAACAATTGTGAGTTTTACAGAACTGGCAGAAGAAGGCTGAACTTGACGGCTGTCGTGAACAGAGAGAACGGTTTGCATCATGAACTCCGAATTAAAGAAGACGATAACTGAGTTTCAGTCGCTGCATGAGATGCAGCTTCCTCGCAGCATGAAGATTTCTTCGCAGACGCCCCATCAGAGAAAACTCGGAACGTGGCGACCAACAACGCAGAGAACTAGGCTGGCGAGCCTGCCAGTCTGATCCCGGACGAATGACTGGACGTGGCCTGCATCCGGTCCATCCCCACGATCTCAACTTTGACACCAGCGTTGGCTGCTTCCTTCGCAAAATGATTCAGTTGATCACACGTCGTATGGTCAATCAACTGCACACGTTCGTCGATATGAACACAGACAGTCGATGCTTCCAATGGCACTGCCTCCAGTTCTTCACTTAGCTTCATCGAACTGAAACAGACCAGCGGTCTTGTGACATACATGTGGTAGGTTCCGTCCACAAATTCCTTATGCTCAACCGGATTCTGGAAGAAACCAATCAGACTCTCGACGACCGTGACCGGAGCATCCATGTGCAATACTACGGAGCGAGCATTCGAAGGAAGGTTATTCAGTTCCTTTCGTAGCTTGCCAGCATTCAGCCAGACAACAGGTTTCTCCACATGAATGTGGTACTCACCATCAATCCATTCTTTTCTCCCAACCGGGTTCGCAAACAGATCCAGCAACGACGAACTGCTGGCTGCCGTCGCAGGTTGTGCTTTCAATGATTTTCGCACCAACCATGCATTCAGCAGGAACTTGGCCGCAACTCCGGCGATGATGCCCCAAAGCAGATCGGTTGCCAATGTGGCCACGAGCGTGAATGTGAAAATGCCCAACTGCTCTTTGCCGATATGAGCCATATGACGCCAAACGGCTGGCTCACACATTTTCCATCCGGTAAACAACAGCACCGATGCCAGAACTCCCAGTGGAATCATGTTGATCAACTTATATCCCACGGCGATATAAAGAATCAGGCAGATCGAGTTCGTAAAATTCGCCCACAATGTTCGACCACCGGCAGCGACGTTGACTTTGCTCTTGACTCCGCCCGGAATGATAGTCATGCCGCCCAGCATGCTTGAGGCAATATTTGAGACGGCCATCGCGAGCAATACTCGATTAGGATTCGATCGGCGGCGATACGGGTCGATTCGATCTACAGCCATCGCCGTCGCCAGTGATTCAACACCGTCGATCATGGTCAGCAGAACGACCGCCATGATGGCCGCGTACCAGAGATCTCGCCGAGCGAACAACTCTGAGAAGTGAGGTGTCTGAATGCTGCTTAAAAGGTTACTCGGGATGTTCATCAGGAACTTCCCTTCATTCAGACTGCCAAGTCCGACGACCTGGCCCACGATAACCCCAAGGATCACAGCCAACAATTGAGGGGGAAGGACCTGCAGCAGACGAACTTTCTTCTGGAGTCCGGCAAACGTGAACAGTGAGACAAGCGCTACCAGAGCCGTAATAAAGACGGGAGTGGTCGCATTCCTTGCACATTCCGGAATGGCCAGCACATACTCATAGAATTCATGAGCGTGGACCGTTCCGGTGAAGCCGAAAAAGGCCTTAAACTGCTTGACGATAATCAGCATGCCGATTGAAGCCAGCATGCCTTCGACCACAGCAACCGGAATCAAAGACGCATATCTCGCCAGCCCCAGCAAACTGATCACCAGCTGGCAACAACCCACCATAAAGATCACGACAAGTAAGAATGGATAACCAGCACCCACATTCTGAGCGTCACCGGCCCCGCCCAGCGAAATCATCACCGCCATCAAAGCTGGCGCGAGCCCCGCAGCAGGCCCGCTGATTGTCATATAGGCTCCGCCGATAAACGGAAACAAGAGTCCCGCGATGATCGCGGACATCAGCCCGTAAATGGGGGGACATCCAGACGCGATGGCGATGCCCGAAGACAATGGAAGCGACACAAGGGAGACAACGATGCCTGAAAGAATATCGTTCCTGATATGTTTCAGTCCTGCAACACCGTTCTGTGGCTTCTCGCCGAGCGGTACGTCAGAATCTTTCTTTTCCGTCATGGCTATTTCCTGTGCAAGTGGACTGCGGTTTCACACCTGACAGAGTCCTTACGCGATCGCCATGCCAATATCATCAGCGAGAATGCAGCCTTGATAACAACGTCGCACTGATCACCCTGACGCTGAGCCTCGAATCGCGAAAAAGTGGCTGTTTATCTTCATTCCTCTTCATCATTAACTGTACACCCGGAACACATTGTCTCTTGACCTGGGGTTTACATGGTTCTCCTCCCGGCCAATTATTGTCCATGAGATTGGCCAGCAGTTGTTCCTTCAATGGCGGCGTGGCCACATGAGTAGTCGTCTCCGTCGCATTGACACATACGGTTGAAGAAGGCAACCGATTGACGGGGGTTCTTCCGCCTCGTTTCGGCATGCAACTCATCGTCGTGTCGCATTCGCAATTCGCGGCCAAGGCATCTCTTTGACGCACGAAGACGGCCGGTCTGGTGCCCGCAGTACCGCAGGAGGCCCCTGAAATTGGAGGGCGCTGGTCAGCACTTCCCTCGTTTCGGCCGTCAAATTAGACTTTGGGCAGGGGAAGCAAACAAACGACGGGTAGCCGGGTTCCAATGACACGTCTTTGCACTGCATTGAACAAGTCTGCCGGAGCCAGACGGAGAATGTGATTCCTCCGGAGGATGCCCTCAGGAAGAACCCTGTCTGCTTCAAGTCCTCGATTGGTAGAATAACGCTTTCGCGAATCCAGAATGGCGCGAAATGAATGGATCCGAGATGACGACACGACGTAATGTGATAAAGACTCTGCTGACCGCGATGGCTTTCGTGTGCGCGTTCGCCGCTCCGGTTGAGGCATATGACCGTGATGCGGGTTTTGTCGAACATGAAGTGAAGTCAGCGTTCTCGCATATTCGCATCCGCCGAAACGGCTTTGTGCGTACCATGATTTTTGTACGTGACAACGGCGAAGAAGCTTGGGAGAGTCAGATGAACCTGAAGTCTCCTCATGTTTTGAAGTTCACCTACCTGCAGCACATGTTTGCCAATTACCTGCTGCAACCCCAACAGAGCAAAGTGCTGATCGTGGGGCTCGGCGGCGGTTCGATGGTTCATTTTCTGCAAAAGCATGATCCAGCCGTTGCGGTAGATGCTGTCGAAATCGATCCGGTTGTTGTGCAGCTGGCAGAGCGTTTCTTCAATCTGAAGCCACAGAAGAATGTGAAGCTAATTGTGGCTGATGGGTTTGAATACTTTAAGAAGACGCAAACAAAGTATGACACAATTTACATGGACGCATTTCTGAAACCATCGGCGGAAACCGATGAGACCGGCGTCCCTCTGCAGTTGCGAACAATCCAGTTTTACCAGCAACTTCAGAGTCGGCTGACTGAAGGTGGTTGCGTTGTGTTTAACATCAACCCTCACGCGGCGCTGGATGAAGATTTGAAGACGATCGCCAAAGCATTCCCGCAGACTTATGTTTTCAGCCTGCCGAATTCTGAAGGAGTGGTTGCGGTCGGTTCAATGCTTCCGGAGCGACGCGAAATGGATGCTCTCCGCGAAGCAGGCGCAGCGATGGACAAGCGATTTAAGGCCAGCTTCTCATTTGAGGCTGTGGCATCGCGACTGCGGAAGCCGATCGTGATTAAAGACGGCGAGTAGGGTCGCAGAAACTTCCTTTTGGGTTGACCCATTCGCGTAGAAACTCGGTCGGACAAGACTGTCCAACGTACTGAGCAAACCCTGCAGCGACGGGACTGCGGTTCCCTGCATTGCTGGCACTGCGGTTTCTCTGACAGCAATTCCCGACGCGCGAAAGAACGCCAAAAAACCGCCTGTTTCTGGCCTTTCCTGCTCAAAAAAGAACCGTGTGATTAAACGGCACGACATTTGATTTAGCCCTCTGTGAAACCCATTCGTGCGTTCACAGAGGAGAGAGATCATGTCCGTGCCAGGTGCTGTTGATAACACGATCCCGGATGAATTTTCGACGACATCGATCGACAGTCAAGAGAGTCATCGGGAGTCATCATCTGCGTTAGAACGCTTCATCAACAGCTTTCTCCGCGAGCAGAATATTCGCTGGATGCTGGTGATTGGAGCCGCCACTGTTTTCGGTTCTTCGCTGATGTTGGTAAGCCGGGAATTCTCCAGCTGGCCGGTGGGACTCAAGTATCTGACCGTGCTGGGTTACACGGGAATGATCTTCGCGGCTGCCGAAGTTGGCCGTGCACGGCTGGGCCTGAAAGCAACGAGCCGGGTTCTGCACGTGCTCACACTGTTTCTGCTTCCGGTCTGTTTTCTGGCCCTCAACTGGGCTACGTCGTCAGGACTTGCCGGCAGTTTGATGAATGTCGCCGAAGCAATCGCATGGGGAGTTCCCGCCGGCGCGTTTCTGCTGTTTGCAGCCTCTCGAATCTTTGATCATCAGCTTCGAGGACGCCAGACCACATTTGTTGCCGCTTATGTGATTCTGTGTATTGCCGGTGCGTTGCCGAAGTTGACGCATCCGCTTCTGTCCTTCGGTGTTTCGCTGGTATTGTGGTTTGTGATGTCGGCCGGCATGGTGAAAGTCACTCGCCATATCTTCTGGCTGACGGAGGAACATCGCTGGCCTCGCATCTTTGGATTCTTCCCGTCGCTACTGCTGGGCTTGCTATTTCTGATGCTGATGGTGACTCGAACTGCGGTAAGCGTCTCCGTCGAATGGATTGGTTTCGGCTGTACTCTTGTTTCCGCAACAATCCTGATGAATGCTCGCACGGTCGCAGACGTATTTCGACAGCGAACTGGTGACCTCGTGCGTCCTCTGCCGTGGTCCATTGTGTTGCCTGTGCTGGCGGGATTGATCTGGATGGCCGTCGGACTGGGGCTCGCATTTGCAGGATTCCCGAAGACCTTTGCACTCATCCCAACATGCGCGGTGGCGACTGCAATACTGATCGTGGCGGCTCGAGAAACCAATCATCGTGGATTCGTCTGGGCCGCGCTGATCACAGGGCTGATGACCTATCAGTTTTCGCCCACACTTTTCCGTGAAACGGCGATAGCGTTAAGCAATGCCGCGGCTGCCGGACTTCATGCACCCAAACTTCCGCCTGCGTTCTACGGATTAACCTATCTCCCGCTGATCCTCGGACTCGCATGTTTCTATCGCGTCTTCAAAACACGTACTGCGCCGCATTTGATTGAGCCTCTGAAGACCTTTGCCTGTTGCCTTGCTGTAATCCTGCAGGTTGCTGCGTTCACGAATTTTCAGGCCATGTTCCTTGTGTCAGCCGTCAATGTCGTCGCGTTCTACCTGTTGGGAGTGATCCTTCGCGATCGCACCATCGCGCGGCTATCGCTGATTTCACTGGTCGCTGCAGTGACGATGCTGGTCCCGTTTTTTACGGCGACTTCCAGTTCGGTGCCGATGATCATTTTGCTACTACGCTCGGCAACGTCCATCGCATTGAGCCTGGGAGTACTCGGCTGTGTGCTGGCGGTAACTCGAATCGGAGATCGGCTCCTGAAGCTTGTGCCTGAAGAAGGAGTCTCTCAGGACGAGAAATCTCTACTTGATCACATGAGCGAATCGCTGGGACTATTCCTGTCCGGCGGTTTGGCACTTTACTGGATCGCTTTCGCGTTCTGGAACATCGTCCATCCACAGAGTTCTTCGGTATCGTGGATTCATTGCCTGCTTCCGCTCGCAACGTTTGTTGTTCACTCTGTCCGCTATCGCAATGTTCTAAGCGGCTTTGTGTTCTGGGCTTTGCTGCTGACGGGTTGCTTGTATGTCGCCATTGAAGCTGGCATCAGCGGGGACATGATCTACTCCTGCCTCACATTGACAATGGGGATTGGATCTATCGCAGGAACAATGTGGTTCCGATCCGGACAGACGACATCGACGCCAACCATCGGAGTGTCGGAAATCGTTCCGAGGTCATTGCGCAAGTCAGAGGCTCGTACAACGACTCGCGACTCGTTACTGGTGCCATTTAACTGGCTCAGCACTGGTGTGATGTTTGTGATGACGGTGCTGCTGCATCTTCCGACTCTGATGTCTCACAACCTGAGTCACTCCGCGCTGCCGATGTCGCTGCCCACGACGCTGACGATACTGTGGCTGACGGTCGCAACGTTCATTCCCGGAAGTCGACTGGCCGGCGTTCTGAGTGCGGTCACGATTCCCCTGCTGTGTTCGTCGCTGGCCGTCACGGCGGGACTTGTGAACGATCCTTCCTGGAAGCAGCTCTTCGTAATCTGGGCAACGGCGTCGTCTCTGTGCAGCATTCTCTTTTCAAGGATGCGAACACCTTCGACGGAGTTGGCTTTAACGGTCAGTCGAGCCTGGATGTTGGGGACACTGGCGGTTTCCACAACCAGCTTCAATCACGAGTATCGCGTGATTCCCGTAGTTGTGTTGCCAGTTCTGTTCATGATCAAACGAGATTCCCTCTCCGGGCTTCAACGATCGATTATTGCCATCCTTGCCAACCTTCACGCTCTTCTGCTCATCGGCGGCGTCATGGGATTGCAGGGAAATGTACCGTCGCTGTTGTCGTCTCCCGACGCGAATATTCTCCGAGTTTACTTTCCGGCTCTCGTTGTCAGCGTGTTCGTCTTTGAATCTCTTCGTTCACGACTTGAGCAGGATCTCGTGGAAGTCTGGCAGATCATCCTTCGTGTCTGCGGAGGACTCGCGGTCTTCACAACAATTCTCGGTAGTCCCCCTTCGCCCCTGATGAGTGTCGTGATGGTATCCACGTTTCTGGCGGCAGCCGCCTTTGAATTTTGGAATGCGATCCGCCGGCAGGAGGAATTCTACGTCTGGAACGCTGTTGCTCTGGTCACGGGATGTGCCGGATGGATGATTGTCGAAGGCCTGATCGAACCAGGGACCGGAATGTCTCAGATTCTGCTGCTGCTCGTTTCCGCAATCACATTGACCATGGCGGAGAAGTCCCGAGGTCAGCAGCTATTGGCGATCCTCATTCGTCCGATGCGATTGATTGGCATCTCACTGCCAATGTTGGTCTCGGTTCTCGCACTGCTGCGAACAATGATGGCGGGAGGCGATGCACGAGGTCTGCAGGCCCTGGCTGTGTTTGGCTGTGCAGCGATCTACTTCCATCAGTGGCTCTTAAGTCGCCGACGGCTGTTTCTGCTGTTGGCTGGAGCCGTCGTCAACCTCGCATTCGTACTGCTTTGGAGAAGCCTGCACGTCAGCGATCCTCAGTTCTATATGGTGCCGATCGGCTTGTCGGTTCTGGGGCTGACTGAAATCATGAAGAAGGAGCTACCCTCGGCATCGCATGATCCGCTGCGTTACATCGGAGCCCTGATTATTCTGGTCTCTCCAGTGTTCGACATTCTGAACGGCAGTTGGGGTCCGTTGTTGTCGCTGCTGGTCCTGTCGACTCTTATTGTGCTACTTTCGATCGGGCTGCGATTGCGTGCCCTCATGTATACGGGAACCGCGTTTATTGTGGCGGATCTCACTGGAATGATCTTTCGAGCAACCGAGGACCGCATGTCTTTACTCTGGATCGGCGGGCTTGGATTAGGCGTCGCAGTGATTGCTCTCGCCGCGATCTGTGAAAATCATCGCGATCGAGTACTTGCTCGTATTCGAACCCTGTCCGCGGCGTTGGCCACGTGGGAATGAAAGTTTCTGTTTTCCGTTTTCTGTATTCCTTAAAGGATCATGATCATGAAATGGCTCACTCAATTCAGTTTAATTATGCGGTCCAATCTGACCACTTTGAAAGACAGGATCGAAGACCCGGAAAAGACTCTCCATCAGTTGTTGATCGACATGGAGGAAGAACTGGACAGCGTCCGATCTCGAGTTGCCGAAGCGGTGGCCGATGAAATTCAGATGCGACAACGAACAGAAAGAGAACGAGCCGATGTCGCGAAATGGAGTGATCGTGCAGCTCAGGCCCTGAAACGCCATGACGAGACGACAGCACGTGCGGCTCTGGATCAGAAGTTATCAGCTTTACAAAGAGCCGAACGATTCGAACAGGAGCTGGGCCGACAGCAAAAGGATGTCCTGAAGCTGCAGGATTCTGTTCGTGATCTTGAAGACAAGATTCGTCAGGCGAAGCAGAAGAAAACTCTGCTGACGGCTCGACTGGCCCGTGCCGAATCCAGCCAGAAGATTCATGATGTCATGGAACGCACGGCTTCTCAGTCAGCATTTGCTCAGTTCAATCGACTTGAGGAAAAGGTGGATCGGCAGGAAGCGCTGGGTGAAGCCTGGGATCGCATGGACGGAAAAGACCCCGACGCCATGGAGCTGGAAAGAAAGTTGGACGCCGCCGAACGAAACGCTCGACTTGCGGAGGAACTGGCCCAATTAAAAGCCAGCGTTGCCGGGGCATGACAATAGTCACTAAGGAACGGTCCCGAAATAAGTTCCTGTGGTAGCCGAACTCGTGAGAGTTCGGACTGAAGTCTTACGACTTCAGCTACGGAAGTTATTACGGGACTGGTCCTAAACAATCGAAGGTGTCTTCCGCAACAGGGTTTCGCCCGTTGATTTTCCGGCCTTTGTACTAGTGTTGTGTCAAGAACAAGATATGGGGTTCAATGCGAGCCGACGGAGCGGCTCGACTGCGTAGTTTCGCCGCTCCGTCGGCGAAAACGGGATCCACCGCTAACCCCCAAATCAAAACTTGACGAGCCACTGGTCCACGTTTTGTCTTGAGGATCACCTTCGCAAGCCAAACCAGAAGTGTGTTTCGCAACGTAGCTGCGGCAGTGTCTAGCCCCAGGCAAAGCTTTTGAAGTTGTGCTATTCGACAATCGGGGAGATCAACAGGGCGAAAATACCGGGGATTATCATAACCCGACGCGTCAGCGAGGGATTGTTGTGGAAAAACGCGGCAACTTTGTATCCCTCACTGACGTTTCGGGTTGTGAAAACCCATTAAAGCAACAGGCCGGTCAGCGAGGGATTTACGGTAACACTTGTAAAACGCTACAGCTCAATCCCTCACTCACGTTTCGGGTTGTGATGGCGGCAAATGCGCAACGTCAAAAGGCAAAGCCTGGGACTACCTGCTGCCGCCTCTACGCGGCGAAAACAGAACGCAAGTTGTCCTGCTGAATCTCGATGCATGACCAAATTTCTGACACCCTCAGCACGCGCCCCATTGAGGCAAGTCGAGTTTAAATTCACGCGTTATGGATTAAACCGGGTGTTGACTTCGGATCTGCTTGTTTCAGAAATTGACGGAGTTCAAACCGTGGCTGAGCGATCATCAACAGTTGTTCGAAATGGGTTGTGGGGATCATTTCGAACCCTTCTGCAATCATGGTGGCGTATCGATCGTATTCGAACTTCTCCCACGACCGGCAGAATGCTGGCCTTGCACGCTGGCGATCGATTTCTGCTGCTGAATCAGATTTGGATCGTAACTTCTCGCGATATCAAATGCTGCGAATCCTCAACCGGTGTGCGACTGGGAATCAGAAGCGAAACAGAGAATCAAACCGCGGAATTGATCTGCGGTACGAGCGATACCATATCAACTCGACTTCAGCCTGCAGGACTGCGAATTGATGGGCAGATCATTCCAGTCTGGGACGAGGATTTCAGCCTTCTGCCATCCATGCATGGATGAAATAGCGGCGGCTTGAAATGAATTCACACCAAAAGAATGAAGCCAATTCATTCGTTCGTGATGAAGTCAGAGCTGGCGATTTCATTGTGAGACAAGAACGTCGAGCATCATACTCGGCGACGCACTAGTGGATCATCGCGACATTAGAGTTCATGTGGACGATAATTTACATGTCGTCTGTCGATGCCCATCTGAGGGACGATCATGAGCGGCTCAAATCTCTCATGCTGACTCCCTTGATCACGGCGATCGCTCCTTTGCCGGGAGCGATGCTAAGAGATTTTCACGGCGTGGCTATTGTGGTTTGCTTCTGGAAGTCTGTCGCTTGGGCATGCAATGTCCTGAGCACTACGCTGTAACAAGCCTCTGGGTCTCGCCCTGAATCAGGGAGAACTGTGTCAGGCGGCAGAGATCCAGCAGTTCGTTTGCGGCCTGCATGATTCCGATCATATCTTTGTCATGATCCAGCGATTCCAGTAACTGCTCGGATACGTCGACCATGCTGTCGATACCAGCCCGCTCGGCTGTCGTCAGAATTCTGGAGGTCAACGTTCGCAGTTCGCCGAGGTCCTGATCGTCCAGGGCGGCAACCAGACGTTCGATCTGCACACCGATGTCGAGCGCAATGTCTGTCGAAACGCCCGGCATTTCTGCTCGAGCACCAGATCGCAAACGCACGGCTGAGATGAATCGTTCGACCAGCTCAGGGTCAAATTGTGTTCCTGCACATCGACGCAACTCTTCAAACGCTTCAGTCCGCGATTTGCGGCGGCGATAGACAGCGTCGGAAGTCATCGAATCAAAAGCATCCGCAATCGCGAGTACTCGTGAAGCAACACTTGGTCGGCTGCCGACGGTGTTCAGTTCTTCCTGATTGCTGAGGTCAAACCGCACGGAATACTGTTCGATAATCTCGGTGACAACATCCGAGCCGAACGAATTCTTCACAAGTTGCATGCTGACATTTCGGTTGCGTCGCATGACTGCCCACTCTTCATCGGTCAGACGGCCATGCTTTTGAAGAATCGCATCCGGAACACCAATCTTCCCGATGTCGTGCATCAGGGCTGCGATCTCCAGGTTATAGCATTCACGCATTGACAACAAGCCCTCGGCCGTCGCAACGCAAAGGTCTGCCACACGTCGACTATGAGCTGCCGTCGGCTGGTCACGATACGACATGGCGGACAGCAGGGCCGTGACAGCCTGGAAAGGAATTGTGACCGCAGTTTGCTTGCGTGGTTCTTTGCGAGCGGTTGCAGGTGTCTCACCAAGCTGCGAAATCTGCTTCTGCGCTTTGTCGAAACGAATGACCTGATTTCGGCCATTTCTCTTGGCCACGTACAGGCATTTGTCAGCCTGATCAAGAAGATCCTGAGGTGAGTCCGCCTTCTGAGCAAAAGACGAAACTCCAAGACTTGCTGTGACTCGCAACTCACCGATCTGCAGAGCTTTAATCGCGAGGCGAATGCGCTCCGCCCTCAGTTCTGCGTCGTCCAGACTTGTGTCCGGCATCAGGACCGAGAATTCTTCACCACCATAACGGCAGACGATGTCCGATTCCGCAACTGTTTTCATAACCACAGACGCCACTTTGCGCAGGACTTCGTCCCCCATAGCATGGCCGTGATTGTCATTGATTGACTTGAAGTGGTCGATGTCCACCATCATTGCGGACAATTCACCACCCATCATCTTCTTTTGAGCCCAGATGGATTCAAAGTCTTTGAAAAAACTACGACGGTTCACGCAGCCAGTCAGCGCGTCGCGAGTCGCCAGCCATTCCAGTTCCCGGTTTTGCTGACGAATCTCTTCGCTCGACTGCTTCAATGAACTCAGAGCGTCTCGAAGTTCTTTCTGCTTACGATCAAGCTCTGTGACATCTTCAAAGCTGGCCACAACCCCACGGCACTTCTGGCGTTCATCGTGAATGGGGACTGAGCTGACAGAGAACGTTCTCTCTGTGCCATTGACGCCGAATTTCATAATCACGCCGCGCAGCGATTGTCCGCTGGCAATGGTCGTTTGCCACGGTTGTTCCGTAAAGCGAGCTTCGATCTGATGCCGAAATCCAATCTGATTCGCGTCTTTTCCAACCAGGGTTTCAACCTCCTGTTGAACGTGCTGAGCAAACGCGCTGTTAGCGAGCACAATTCGCCCGTCAGTGTCGATCACGAGAAGACCTTCGGCGAGAGCGTCCAGCGCTTCGCGAACGCGCGACGGAATCACCTGAGATGGATTCAACTGGCGAAGCACCCGCCGCAAATACAGCGAGAACGAAAAGAACAGTCCGACGCCCAGGAACAAGGATAGTGAGAATTCGGGCCGCATGATGTTGCCCAGAGGGCCTGCAGCCACTTCATGAAACCGGACTTCCAACTGTCCCCAATGCTCACCCGAGGCAGTAATGGGCACAATGAATTCACGTGATGAATTGGGGACCGCTCCGCTGGTTTCCCAAAGGGTCTGATGTTCTCCGGAGGCAAACAGCAGTTCTCCGCTTTCATCGGTTCGCACTGCCAGAGATTCGACTTCCGGATTTCGCTGCCGAATCGCGTCGAAGGTTTCCTGAATCTGTTTTTCATTCATGCGCGGCGCGAGTGCCATGAAGCTGACGGCTGTGGCTTCGCAGAATGCAGATCGGTTTTTCTGTGCGGCGGTACCGACGTTTGGAATCAGTCCCAGTAGACCGGCAACCAGCAATGCACTGATCGTGAGACTGACAAGTCCCAGAACAATTCGCATGCTTGAAGAGAGGCGGGGCATGAACCTGAACCAGATAGTGAGGAATCCTGATGAAAGCTTCTGCGTTGAGCATAGGTCACGATTTTCCTGCAGAAGTCTTTTGTTGCCGAGATGCAACAGCGTTCGGAGAGGACACGGGGATAATCCCCCGCTCCATTCGGCAGGATTAACCCGCGCCGCCGGGAATCTACGCCCCAATCAGGCGGTACAAACGGCAGATATGAATCAAACCGTATGGTCGAAACTTTCGAACGAACTTCGCTCCTCGCCTGTCGGACGCTAAGTCCTGACCAAACGAGTTCGCTCAGGCGACCCCATTTTCAGGTCTTGTCCCCTCACAGGATCCATGCGAAGCTAACGCGCTGCTGGAACGCGAATCTCGATCAGCATTCCTGGGAGAAAAACTTCCGGCAGCGAATCGAGTGTTCGGTCATCCAGCAGCGTACAGCTCAACCGTTGCTCGGCAGCAACTTCCTGAATTTTGCGGATCGCGGTGACACAGCCATACGCGAGCCACATTCGACCGTCGGGACGCAATCTTGTGCGCGCACCCGTAACCAGAGATTTCAGCAGCAGGAAATCCGGATCGTAGAGAGCAAACTGTTCGACGCTGACCGGCTTGTGGTTCTCCCAAGGAGGATTCGAGATAATAAAATCGAAGGTCGCCGCGGGCTCGATCACGGTCCAAGCTTCCGGAGCTCGCCGTGGCACTGGCCTTGCGTCGAGCCGCGCACTGAAACCGATTTCCGCGGCATTGAATCTCGCGTTCTCGATCGCTTGAGGATTCAAATCTGTTGCCACAACTTTTGCTGCTCCGGCCTGCAGGCAACAAAGTGAAACAAGTCCGGAACCGGTCCCGATCTCCAGCACGGTTGAGCCGGGCATGCGAGGCTCGTTGAAGATCTTCTGCCGGAGACTGTCTGTATCTGCGGGTTCCCAGAAGACAGACTCCATAATCGCCACATCGCGAGGAAGCCCGTCGATATGCTCCCAACGAACAATGCCGGGAGCAGTTCCCCGGCCTTGTGCCTGCGCGTCCATGGGGTCGCGGTGCTCTGCTGCGCTGGGTTCTGCTGCGTCGGATTCTGTTGCCGTGAGTTCTGTTGCTTGGGGTTCTGTTGGTGGCGGACTGCCGCCGCATCCTCCAGGAACAAGACAGAGCAACAATCCCATTAAGAGTTGTCGAGAGTCGGAAATGATCTGCTGCGGCATGACCATCAGAGCGTCAATCCTGTGTTGGATACTCCGCCTCGTGACCAGTTGACGGACAGAGTGTCGAGCCGCTCATGGTTCTATGATTCGCAACTACGCGGCATCGCGAATGTTATTCGAGCCATTATGACCACCGGAGGCACCAGATTCCATGCTGCCAACCTCGCGCGAGGTAATCTGACTGAGAAGATCTCGAATCGCGTGCTCCGCTTCCAGACGTTCTTTATGCCAGCGATTCTGGAGTTCTACGATCTGCGTCTGCAGCATTTGAATCGTGACAGCCTGATCCTGAACAACAGAGTCGGTTGTTCGAGAAGAATGTTGTTCTTCGCGAGCCGCAAACCATTGCTCCAACTCAGCACGATCGCGGCGGAACTGCTGCTGACGCTCCGCCACATCACTGGCGGCTTCTTCGACTTTGTCGCGGTCAGCATTGATCTGCATACGCAGACGATCGAAGAAGGCCTGCACATCGCCGCGGGCCTGCTCCAGCCGTGCTCGAGCAATCTCCGGTGACACAGCGTCACGGACGAGATTGGTTCGTGCTTCTTCGATCACCAGACGTTGTTCGAGGATTTCCGATTGAGTCTGATCCAGCTCTGCTCGCAATCGATTCAGTCTTTGCGAGCGATCTTCAAGCCGCGCGGCAAGATCGGCCATCGCCATTTCCTGTTGACGGACTCTACGTTGTCGACTTTCGATGTCCTGCAGAATCGCGTCGCGTTCTTCTTCGCTGCGTCGCTGGAGACGCTGAATGTCTGAAAGTGCAGCCGAGCGTGAACGGTCGATGATACGTGATTCCCGTGAGATCGAGGATTCGCGATCCGTCAGCAACTGACGCACGTGTTCCAGTTGTCGGAAGCGCAGTCGGTGCTGTTCGAGGAATCGCAGACGCTCACTGCGGAACAACTGCTGCTCTCGACGGAACTCACGCAATTCCGCTTCGAGATCTTCCTTAGCGCGAGTCAGATGTTCAAACTGAAAACGATATCGTCTCTGAAGATTATTCTGTTCGGTCAATAATCCCTGACGCTTCTTTTCGATCTCTTCTTTGAGCCGCTGCTGTTCTTCCTCCACCTGTTGCCCGAAAAGTTCTCGCTGGGCCTGCAGGTCATCCGCCTGCTGGGCGATTTCCTGAAGCTGGTGCTCATGGGCCAGTTGCCATTCCGCCTTCTGACGATTCAGCAGCACGATTTCGGCAGTCAGGTCCTCACGAGCTCGTTCAGCCAGACGCTGCTTCTCCAGCTTCAGTTCTTCATCCACCTGACGGATACGGTCAGCATAATCCTGACGTTCGCGTTCGGCCTGAATTCGCAGGCGATCGCGTTCAGCATCCAGGATCGCGCGTTCCTGACTGAGCTTCATGCGATCTTCATCAAGCTCTGCGCGAACAGAAGCCTTCAGGATGACTCGCTCTTCGGCCAGAGCCCTCTGGGCGCTTCGCAGTTCGGTCGCCTGACGCTGCTGGAGTTCTTCCTGTTGCCCGACCTTTTGAAGACGCTGCTCCAGATCGGCCATCAATTCTCGCTGGTCTGCTCGGTCACGTGCGACCTGAGCTGCGAATTCCTGAGCCCGCTGTTCAAAGGCTCGGCGTTCCGCCTCGAGTTGTTGTTGGTCGGCGATGATCTCCGCTCGACGCTGCTGAAGTTCTGCGAAACGGTGCTGAAGAGATTCTGCAGCCGCCGAGGCCTGAAGCAGAATCTTCAACGCGTCTGATTCGCCTGCGAAAGGATTGAGCGCCTCGGGCGTGTTTGCGGTCGCCTGAACCGGAGCCTGCCCGAGCCTGGCTGTGCCAACGCCGGAAGCATCTGACATCGTCAGATTCTCAGCATGGTTTTCCGCCATGTTCGGGACTCCTTTCCCAAACGACCGCAAAGACTGATAACACGGGCAACAGCCCACGTTCCATCACAGTAACCGAAACTTAACCCAACGCCGGAGTCTTGAAGTTGCGCATTTGCCGCAATCACAACCCGAAACGTAACGGCCTGTTGATTTAATCAGCCGGAACGCGTTAGCGTCCGGTTTTCGCCTCTGAAACCCAGGAAAAACAACCGGGGCTAACGCCCTGCGGCTGATGAAGCGATTAAATCAACACGCCGGTAAGTGAGGGATCGAGCTGTAGCGTTTTACCAGTGTTACCATCAATCCCTCGCTGACGCGTCGGGTTATGATAATCCCCAGTATCTTCGCCCGGTTGATCTCCCCGATTGTCGAATAGCGCAACTTCAAAACGCCGGAGTTGGGCTCTCAACAACTCGATTTGCATCCTGCAAAAGGCGTTGTCCTTGGCTCCCAAATTCAACCGACGCTTCTGTGAATTTATGTCAGAGCCTTATCCAACATGTTGACGAAGTGCTGCTTTGGAGGAGCCCCGACAACTTTGTCAACCAGCTGTCCATTCTTGAACAACATCACTGTAGGAATGCTCGTGATTCCAAACCCAGCAGCCGTCTGGTGATTGTCGTCGGTGTTGACTTTGCCAATCTTGACTCGCCCGGCATACTCCGTGGCCAGTTGTTCGACGGTTGGCATCAGCTGGCGGCAAGGACCGCACCATGGAGCCCAGAAGTCAACCAACACCGGTTCAGCAGACTCAAGAACTTCGGACTTGAAGTTCACATCGGTAAACTCGTGCAAATTACCAGCCATTCCACCTTCTCCTCATTGATTCAATTAGTTTGCCACTAAAACATGGCCCATATCTTCGTTCCGGAGTCTCCGGATTGTCTTCGTGATGCCGTGAAAACGGTCGTTAATGGTTGTGTCGACTAACGAGGCCTTATGGGTTCAACGATTAAAGTGGCGACTCCCACTTGTCCCCAGTCAACGCAAACCAACACACTCCGCTGGACACTAGCCTCGATTTGAGGACAAACCATCACAAGTATCCGGGCAGAAACGTGAAGCATGCAGAAACTTCTGATACGCTCGTGACCGCCTCAGTCGGATTATTGGACAACGTTACGACACTGTCAACGCGGTTAGCGTTCACCATGTTGGACATTCCCCGCCATTTGCCTCCGCCTAACCACGAGCCGGCGCACAGGTCAGCTTCTGAGCTCGGTGCGGCAGAATTTGCCGGAACGTCTTCGGAAAGCCGCAGGCGACGGCAGAAAACAAGAAGAGATCCGAGCAGCGCCCGGGGAGCACCGTCCATGCGTAGAGTGCCTTTTGGTCACATTGCTCAACCAGAAATCGTCCCAACCTTGATGATGCACGGAAACGCCAGATTCGCTTGGTTTAACGGGTTTGGTGGCCAAAATCTGTCGTTTGAGTCAAAAAATGTGATTTCTATCGATCACTGTCAACAGGCCTCCGGTAGCCTCCCTATGGAGCAGGATTGCAGCATCTGGTCAAAGGTCGGCTGGGGATGTTTCCCGGCCCAATTTGACTCGGATTTTTGCACTTTTCGAATTGCATTACCATGTTTGGAGATCTGAAAAGCCGTCGAGTCATTCTGGCAAAGGGCTTTCTGTTCCTTTTAGCCGGGCTCATGGCAGCTGGAATCCTGATTTTCGAGCACCCTGGACTCCGGACCGTGTTGCTTCTGACCACTTGTGTCTGGTGTTTTTGCAGGTTCTATTACTTCGCGTTTTACGTTATTCAGCACTATGTTGATCCGAATTATCGGTTCAGTGGTCTGGGGGCCTTCGCGCGTTATCTGTGGTCACGGAGTCGCAGCTAATGCAGACACTTTTTCCTTTCCGATCGAAAGCAATCCAAGTGACAGCGTTGGGGTTTTCTGTTGCCGCGTTCACAAGTTGTCTGAGTTCATTTAGCTTTCTTGTCTTATCGATGCAGGGATCTTTCCCGATGTCGATTGCGGCCACGTCTGAGGCGGAACCGGAAAAAGTCTGCACGGTTGAGGACGGCGAGATCTCTGAGGCCAGCGGCATCGCGTTAAGTCGTCGACAAAACGATGCCCTGTGGTTACACAATGATTCCGGAGATTCGGCGCGACTGTTTCTGGTGGGGTTTGATGGTAAGACGCGAGCGATCGTGACATTGAATGTCGAACGTCCGATCGACTGGGAAGACATGTGCTCGTTCGAGGCCGATGGCGAGAAGTGGTTGCTGATCGGAGATACTGGGGACAATGGACGGATCCGCTCCAAAACCGAGCGAGCGTGTGAGCTTCTGTTGATCAAAGAACCGGAGATCAAGCCGGGCAATAAAAGTCCGGTCCTTGTCAAAGCTGATGTGGTCAGCAGAATTGAATTTCAATTTCCTGAGGGACCTGAGGACTGCGAGAGTTTGGCCGTTGATACTCAGTCGAACGAGATCCTGCTGCTCACAAAATCTGTCCCACAAAAATGTCAGCTTTTTCGCCTGCCATTGTCTACTACAACCGGGCGGCGAAAGCTTACGGCGGAACCCATTGCGTCTCTGGCCGTTCCATTTGCAACGTCCATGGATGTTTCCGCAGACAACCAGAGTCTCGTCATCGTCAACATGTTCAGCGGCGCGTTGATTCGACGTGGGAAAGACGAATCATGGAACTCGGCCTGTCAGAAACCCATCACGGTGCTAACCTTGCCCGCACAGCCTCAGTGCGAAGCCGTCTGCTTCGAATCAACCGACGATTCCGTTCTCGTCAACAGCGAGCGAACACAGCAGCCTTTGTGGAGGATCAGGCTCCCGAAATCGGAATGTCCAGAATAAACGATAGAAGGTGCCACGCTCGAAAATAGTATCAGCGTTATGCTGAGATCCCGTTCCATTCTATTGATGTCTCTCTGCGAGATGATGCTTCCTGAATACTCGTCTTTCGGCCAGCGACCACGGCCATTGAAACGTTGAATTCTTGAAACACCGATTCGTGACTGCGGGAGAATTCGCGACATTGCTGTTTCATCGTCATGAGCCTTTGACAAGATCTGAACTCAAATGAGCAAGTGAGCGGCTGTCGTGACAGACCGTTATCGTTGTCATTCCTGAGGCTTCAGGCAACGCCGTTCTTCGACGCTCTGAGAACGGAATACTAATCATCTCAACAGCAATGCAACTTAACATCCGGCCCGGGCGTGAGTTTCAACGTTCGCACCGGCACAGAGCATTTTCTGAAATTCGCGTGCATCTGGAATTCAGAAGTCGCCAGCCTCTCTGTTAGATTCAGCCTCTGGAGATTTTGAGTTTCCGGGAGATTGAATCAGGCAGAGGAGGGGACGATGAAGATTCTATTAGCATGGATAAGTGTTCTCGCAGCAGGCATGTCGCTCGCTTGGGTCGGCGGTGCGGATGAAGCAAAGACAGAAGAATCCAAAATCGCAGTATCGAACTTGCTGCCGTCCAGCAGCTTTCTGCTCGTCACGTTTGATGGAAATGCCGCCCACTTGCCAGCGATCAAAGAAACCGCGGCATGGAAGGCTTTGGAGGAAACGGAGCTGACCGCGAGATTGCTCGATATCGGACAAATGTTGATTTCTGCCGCTGGTGAAGAACAGGGCGTTCTGGCACGAGAAGCCATCGAGCATTTACGGCAACAGGGCTTTTCAATTGCAGGCAGCATGTCAGGCAGCGGTGACGGCTTTAGCCCTTATGGTCTCGTGGTATTGCATGACGCCGGACGGTTCATGGAAGTCCTTGAACCGATGATTCAACAGGTCGCCGCATCCGCTCGCGAAGAACTTCAGTTAAAAACTATAGACGGTCGCGAAGTGTCGTTTATTGGGACGAACGTTCCCGATGTCGAATTCAGCTGGTGGAATGAATCGGGGCATCTTGTGATTGGTATCGGGCTGAATGCGAGCGATCAAATTATTGCGACCGCAGCAGGGAAGACAGAGAACATCACGAAGAATCCTCTTTGGGCTCAACTAAGGAGTCACGAAGCTTACACAGTGGACGGCCTTGCGTGGCTGGACAGTGGTCGGCTGCTCGACCAATTCGGAGATTTCAGTATGCCTCCGACACCATCGGGGGAAGTTCTGACGATTCGTGAGTTTGCCGAACTACTGGGTCTCCACAATATTCGTGAGCTAACCATGCAGACGGGTTACAAGGGACCTCAGACATGGCAGGATGTCCGCCTGAATGCAGATGGGCCGCTGACAGGACTCGCAGCCATCCTGAAGCAAAGAAACTTGTCATTGGGTGAATTGCCTCCAATGCCCAAAGCCACCTCGGGTTTTGCGGCGACTGCTTTCGATCTTGGCGGTTCCATCGACACAGTTCTGGAAACGGTCCGTGGCTTGATGCAGAAGCTGGAACCAACGGCGGAAGCAGAGCTTGACGAAGGTCTTTCAAGAATCACAGAAGTCTTCGGTGGTGATCTTCGCACGGATTTCATTGACGGGTTTGGCGATGTCTGGTGCCTCTATGCCGATCCGGCGGCTCTCCCGATTCCGATTGGATTTTCCCCTGTTCTGGCCGTGAGTGTGAAAGACAAGGGCCAGTTGGTGGATGGCATTGCCAGAATTGCAGAACTTGCCCAACAGGGAGGAAATCAGGAATTCAACATTCGCCAAACCAGTAAAGACGGTCGTGAGTATTTCTCGTTTAGTCTCCCGGGAATGCCCGTCGTGCCGACGATCATGGTCACCGACAAGTGGATGGTCGCCAGTGTGACTCCTGGATCTGCTCAATCCATGGCCCAACGAGAAGCGGGGAAGCTGCCTTCCTGGAAACCTGATGCGAATGTCACTGCGGCCCTCGCCGAACTGCCGCAGGAGTTTTCGTCCATAACCGTGTCTGATCCGGCTCCGTCCTATCAGCAACTTCTGCAGTTAGCGCCAATGGGATTCAGCTTGCTCGAGCAGAACGTGTTACCTCAGATTGCTGGCGGAACGCTGGTCATGCCGTTTGGACTCGAGGACCTTCCCGCCGCCGAAATGGTGACGGAGCCGATGTTCCCGAACGTGACGGTTGGCTATTCCACTGAAAACGGCATCGGTTCAACGACACGGCAGTCGGTCCCCGCAAATCCCATGGGAAACATGTCAGCCACTGTGGGCGTGCCCATCCTGGTTGCCTTGTTACTGCCCGCCGTACAGCAGGCCCGCGAAGCCGCGCGGAGGACCCAGTCGAAGAACAATCTCAAGCAGATTGGACTGGCTATGCACAATTACCACGACGTCCATAACGAGTTCCCCCGTGGAACGGTGCCCAATGACGAACTCGAACCCGATGAACGCTTGAGCTGGGCGTATTCAATTCTTCCTTACATTGAGCAGCAGGCTCTGCATGAGTCTATTGATGGCGAAGCGGGCTGGGAGGCAGAAGAGAATTCGCAAGCCGTGCTGACGGCCGTTCCGGCATTCCAGAATCCGAGTCAGCCGGGAGTCAGAGTGAATCCTTCTGCCGGCGATTACGTGGCGATGGCCGGCGTTGGCGAGGATGCTGCGACTCTGGAAAACGACGATCCACGAGCTGGCATCTTTGGCTACAATCGTCAGTGTCGTTTTAGGGACATTACTGATGGCACTTCAAATACGATTATGATTACTGATGCCTCGGAGCCAACCTCGTCTTATCTGGCGGGGGGGCGAGCAACGATCAGAGGTTTCAGTCAGTCTCCCTATTTGAATGGTCCTGATGGAATCGGTTCGCCTCACTCCGGAGTGGTGCAGGTCTTGCTTGCGGACGGGTCAGTGCGAGCGATCTCAGTCAATGTTGATGAGACGACTCTGGAAGCTCTGGCGACAAAAGCAGGGAGCGAAGACGTCGGCGAATTCTGACCTTTTTGGGGGGCGGACGTTTTTATCGCCCTTCACACAGGCTGACGGTTATTCAACGTAGTAAACAGAAAAGCCCGGCCGCTTCTTTCGAAGTCAGGCCGGGCTTTTCGTTCAGGGATTACAGGAACAGCATCGTTCACGAAGGACAGCATCACGCAGGCTGCATCGCGCTGATAACATCTCGCAATCGGCCTCGAGCCGTGTGCAACCGCCGCTTGATGGTTCCGATCGGGCTCTCAAACTGCTCGCTCATTTCCTTCAAAGAAGATCCTTCGAAGTAGAACGCCCAGAGCGTTTCTCGATCCAATCGCCCAAGCTGGCTCAATCCTTCGCGAACCTGTGCAATATTTTCCTGTCGAATCATTGCGGCAAACGGAGTGTCCTCAGATTCCTGAGCGGAATCGAAAGACTCAGGTTCAACGCAGGTTTCGTTCGGTCGCCGAACAGCTCGATTGATAGAAAGCCGAACCGCGATCTGGCACAACCATCCGCCGAAACGTTCCGCATCCTGAAGCTGAGGCAACTTCCGGAATGCTCGCAGGAAGACTTCCTGCACAACTTCGTCCGCTTCTGCCGTGTTTCGCAACCGCTGCATCACAATCCCGAAGATTCGAGATTCGAACAACGTGACGAGATCACCAAAAGCGTCCCGGTCACCGGACTGGGCTCGCAAAACGAGGGGAGTCAAAGAATCAGTCGTCAAAGTCAAAGTAGTCATTATCGTCAGACTCCAGTCTGAAAAATCACGAGCACATCATCCGGAGTGTTTGCCAGTGGCAGGAACGGATGGGTCGTGAAGGAGTTTTCGCAGGAACAGCCGTGAGGGCGAGGCGGAGAGTCGCTGGGAAAACAGCAATAGCCTCGGAAACTCACACGAAGAACATGGATGGCACGAAGGGTGCGATCCATTTCGAGCGGTTCGAGCGGAAGAAGATCTGATTTCGTCCTAAGACGGGGAGCAATTTTCTTTGCACAGAAATTTTTGAGGTCGAGTGCTCGCGGGAACCTTCCGTTGAACATCACCTCTGAAGAGGCCGTGCATCGAAACTGCTTTTCAGCTTCTGCCGCTGGTACCGGTCAGACAACCCGAACCCAGGTGGAGGGCTCGATTCAAATTCGAGAGTAATCTCGAACTGAGGCGACTTAGCGAACTCTGGCAGCGTTTGGAGAGTTCTCCACAACACTGCTTACTATCGCTGGCCGGTTGTCCTGGCAGATAACGCCAGCGCATCGAGCGCATTATGCGTTCCTGTTTCGGTACCACTGCAAAGACCGCGGGGGAGGCAGCACCGACGAACAGCCCGGCAATCACATGGGCCGCGACGGCCTGTGTAGATGCAACCAGAGCATGAATCGTTGTGTTGAGCAGCATTGTTCTGCCTCCAAATTTGTCCCGCGTTTGTGACTTTTTGTCACTGGAATTGCGAGTCACTGTTGAATGCCGCACTTCGGCGGCACGAATTGGCGTCGGAAACGACTGTGTTCCCGACAAGTTCGGTCATCTAAAAAAGTGTTCAGTTGAAGATATATCCCGAGCACCGACGGACATTGTCCGATGCCCCTCAGACGCAGAATCGTCCAAATAGGTTCGCAAAGAGTATCCGGAAATTCAAAAAATCTCACCTGAAATCTTAAAACACGGGCTTTTTACGAAACCATTCTCGTTCAGAGATGGGACGCGTGCATGACAAGGTTGAAGGCGTTAACCGTGGTGAACTGCTGAACAACGTCCACTAAATGACTGTTTTCCGGTCACAATAGAGAGAGTAGGGCGGGTTTGCCTCATTCGTTGACCTGGCAGATCAGAAGATTTGTAAGCCGCCAGTGGCACATTGATTTGGAATGGTAAGACTTTGGCCAGCAAAGTCCTTGCCTCATGCAAAAGGCGCTGTCGATACCCACGAAACCCCCCCGGAATGAGTTTTAACCACATCGTGTGGGCTCAGGGAATCAAGGTTGCAGGAAGTGTCGAACGCAGTGACTCCGACGCTGCCTGCTCACAAGTTGACCAAGTTCGAAGGGCTAAAGGCATTCGGGAGGAATGTGAGCCCGGAGAATTCATGGATGAACGCGAGGGATTGAAAATGGTCCGACGATCATGGAAGTCGCTCATCGCGAGTATGGCACTTGTTGGTGGAATCGCGGTAGGCAATACCGCATTCGCTGACGGGGGCTGCACTCCAGGATGCGGAGACTGTCAAAACTGCGAACAGATTTTTGCTGACGCCGGTCAGAAACTGACCGACCAGTTGGCTTCAATGAGCTGCTGCAACGACAGCGCAAGCTGCTGTGCACCAGCGTCCGTCTGTGATGACGGATGTGCCGATCCACTTTCCGATGTCTGCGGCGAAGGCTGTGGCGACGGTTGCGGCGAAGGCTGCGGCTTGTTCGGCGAGTCAGGCAGCGGAATCGAGTTCGGTGGCTGGACTCAGTTCGGCTACCAGGACGGACCGGACGGTGCCTTCACCGGTAACGGCCAGTTCAACGATGTTCGATTCGGTGCTGGTACTAACCCACGCGGCAACGAATGGAACAAATTCAACCTCAATCAGCAGGGCTTGTATCTGAACAAGACGGCTGATGGCAGCAACGGCATCGGTCTTGGCTTCCGAGCTGAAATGATCTATGGCGTTGACGGCAATGAAGCTCAGGCCTTCGGCAACAACCCAGGCCGGTACGACTACCTCAATGGCTGGGACCACGGCACATACGAGTGGGCTCTGCCTCAGTTATACGCTGAAGTCGCCACAGGTGACTTGTCAGTGAAACTGGGTCACTTCTATACCCCGGTTGGGTACGAAGTGATTCCTTCTGGCGGCAACTTCTTCCTTAGCCGTCAGTTGACCTTCTACAACAGCGAACCGTTTACTCACACTGGTGCTCTGGGTACCTATACTGCTGGCGACAACCTGCAGATTCTGGGTGGATGGACACTGGGTATGGACACTGGGTTTGACCGTTTCCAGGGCGGCAGCGCCTGGTTGGGCGGTTTCATCTATACGTTGTCCGAGTCAACAACTTTCACCTACATGTCAACCGTTGGCAACTTCGGTCTGCGTGGCGACGGAGCGATTAACAGCTTCATCCTGTCACAGAACTGGGATGATAACTGGCAGAGCGTGCATCAGTTCGACATCCTTGGTACGAACGGTGCCAGCGACTTCGGTTACGACTTCGGCAATGGGACAGCGACTGCTGATAACTCGACCGGCGTGATCAACTACTTGTTCTACACGATCAACGACAAGGTCAAAGCTGGTGCTCGTCAGGAATGGTACAAGGCCGACGGCACGTCTTATAACACGATGACCTACGGTGTGAACATCACCCCGATTGACAAGCTTGTTATTCGACCTGAAGTTCGTCACATGTGGGCACCAGGTGCCAATGGTGCTGGTGGAGCAGGCCACGATGCTCTGTTCAACCAGACCGTGTTCGGTATCGACGCGATCATCACTTACTAATCTGACTTCAGTGAAGGCTTAGCCTTCCTCTGAATTCACACCACAGACCGCAGCGAGACCTTGTGTTTCGCTGCGGTTTTTTGTTTTGAGCTGGCGACTCGGCGGACGCGATTGCAGTCAACCATAAACTTCATTCCTCACCCCATTACCCCGGCAGTTTGTTGATTTAATTGTGTTTCACATCCCGAAACTTCAGTGAGGGATACGCTTTGCTGCGTTGTTAATAACAATCCTTCGCTGAGGCCGCGGAGCAGGACGAAATCCTGCAGCCTTCCTGCGCTGGTGAGTAGATATCCAAGCGACTATAAATCACCCGCAAACAGGCGACGAGCAATTTCGTTCTGGAACAAAGTCACAAGCATGAGAGACCAGCACTTGCTCAGAATCATTGTTTTGACAGGCAGCGACCGACCGGACATTCTTTCCGCGTGGAGCGACCTCAAGGCTTATCTGGCGGGAGTGCGTGACGTCGAGGTCGTGGGTGTTTTTTCCGCGAACGAACAGATTCCCGAAGATCTCATTGCAGATATGGTCGTGGTGCTCGGCGGCGATGGCAGCATTCTGCGAGGCTGTCGGCAACTGGGACAACGCCAACTGCCTATCATCGGCGTCAATCTGGGGCGACTTGGCTTCCTGACGGATCTGAGTCCTGCTGAATTTCGCAAAGGGCTGCCTGCACTAAAACGCGGTCAGTATTCCATCATTGAACACCTGATGTTTCGCTGCTCTCACCATCAGACCGATGGATCTGTCATCACCGACCTTGGACTCAATGAAGTCACCGTGACCTGTGCCGGTGCTTTAAAAATGCTGGACATCACACTCCGCATTGATGATGAAGACGTCACAACATTCAGTTGCGACGGCCTGATCATCAGCACTCCTGTGGGCTCCACGGCTCACAATTTATCAGCCGGCGGCCCTATTCTTCGCCAGGAACTGCAGGTCTTTGCAATCACTCCCATCTGCCCGCATACATTAACGATCCGCCCGATCGTTGACTCGGCCGATCGAATTTTTCGCCTGTCCGTCAAGGACGCTCCCCCGGGAGTCATGGTCGTCATCGACGGACAAATCCGCAGACCTCTGGGCGCAAACGACGTGGTCGAAGTGTCACGCGCGGAGCCGACATTGAAGCTGATTCGTCTGCCGGGACACAGCTACTACGGAACCCTGCATCGCAAGCTTGGCTGGCAGGGCCAACTGGACTACCGCGAACGTCGAGGCCAATAACGCGAACGACAGAGCGTCAGCTCTCCGAGATTACCGGCCTCCAGAACTACTGAAGCAACCATCCTCAGTGCAATTCAGCAGAACCTGCCGATGCTGTGAGGGTGGCGAGTTTTGATGCTGCAGAATTCCCCGATGGCTTTGATTTGATGTCGCGTCAGTGAAACAGAGTCTGATTTCGATCCTGTGCTTTCCTCTGCAAGCCGCCATAGTTCCGATGAACGCCTTGTGTCACGTTCGCTTTGCAATATCGACACTGATGAACTCACGATGTTCATGAATCGCGTTTCGGGAGCCCCTTGGTGTCTGTTCGCGAGATGACAGTTGCTTTTCGGCTTGCAATTCTACGTTGGGTGTTGCTAAGGCCATCACAGCGGCCGGGCGTGCTTCCATTCGTCGTTGCAAGCCTTGTATGGATTCAACACGGTGGTCTGCGTGCAGACGAAACAACCACCGGGTCAGATTGGCTTCTGCAATCTACGACATCAACATTCGAGAGCGACAGCGAATTCTCGACGTTCCTGTTCACCCCTTCGACTCCGTTTGAGCCGACCGAACCGAACTCGCTGTTCACAGCGGGCGCGGGCCGCATCGGTCGTGCATCGTACCAGTCGTCTGATCCTGAAGAAGGTCCCGTGATCAACGAGGACGGGCTGGAGCGGATTGGGCCGGCCGATTTCATTGATGGCGAGCCCATAGTGATTCCACCAATGCCCGGCGAATCGAGACATGTTTCCGACAACGCAGCGGCAACGGCCTCGACGTACAACCCGGAGGACGTGGAGAGCCTTAACGACTTCAACAAAGGCGAACCGAAACTCAATCTTCGAAGACTTGCAGGTTCGCCGTATCAGAATTATCGCGTCGATGAATCCTTCTTGTCCTGGATCCCCGGCTCGGGCGACGACTTCGGCTGGTTCAGCCTTGTGGGATCAACCTACCAGCCTCGCGGCAAGACGTCAGGTTTCAGTGGGACGATTAATATTCATTGGCTGGGAGGCCCAACAACCGCTCCGTTGAGTCCACGGCTGTACGATTTTGCAATGGGGTATCAAACTCGCGATTCGTTGTCGCATCGATTCAGCTATGACCTCGCCGCGAGTGTTGGAGCTTACAGCGACTTCGAAGGCAGCGCTCGCGATGGAATTCGATTCCCGGCTCATGCGATTGGGATGGTGCATTATGATCAAAGCACAGATCTTGTCTTCGGTGTTGATTACCTCGATCGGGATGACTACTCCATCCTGCCGGTTTTTGGATTGTCACTTCATAACTTCGATCTGCCGGGACTTCGGATGGATCTGATCTTTCCGCGACCTCGAATCGAATACACGTTGAGTCCTGATTCCCGAGCTTATCTGAGCGGCCAACTCGGAGGTGGGACATGGGCCGTAGAATTCCCGGACGAACGGGAACACGCAATGACCTATCGAGATTACCGCCTGATCCTTGGCTTTGAACGAGCCTCGGAGGGGAATTATCTGGGGGCATTGGAGTTTGGCTACATTTTTGGCCGCCGCCTCGAATTTCGCGACCTTTCAACCCAATCGTTCGATGATGCGTTCCTCATTCAATGGGTGATACGACGGTAGCTTGTTGCTGCCAGGAACAGGCACGGGCCACTCATGAATTCGAAGAATCAACTGGTTCATTGCGATTGTCACGTCGTCTCCCGCAAAGTCACGACGACCATTTGCTGACAATCCACTTTACGGTGATTTGGCTGCCACGTCCGCTTTGCTGCCAAACATCTTCTGTGCTTCTGCTTTCAGGTTTGGCACTGCGGAGTAAGTCGCCAGCACGCCGATCGTCAGGAAGAAGACAGCTCCAAGCACGAGAGAAATCCGCTGCCATAATCGAGGTCGCAGCTCCTGTGGCAACAAGGTCGTGTTGACGACCAATGTGTGCAGGCAGCTGAATCCCAGTGCGTAGTTGTAAAACATTCCGGTTGCCGTCGTCAGCAGCGTTTCGCCGTTCTGGAACAGAATCAATGTTGTTAGACCCAGTGCGAAGTAGGCACACAGCACGCCAAAGTAGAGGCGACCGATGTGTCGCGGATCCCATGTCTGAAGCCGCTTGCTGGCGGTCCAGAAAACATCGACCCAACGTCGCAGGAACCCGTCAGCGGTTGTCGCCATACTTGTCCCAAGAATTAAGAGTCCGCAGAACAAAGTCAGATACCAAAACGTTTGCCCCCAGGTTGCCCCAACGGCTTCTCTGACGCCACCCGCTGTCATGCTGGCCGCTTCCCATTTGTTTGTGGGAACTGTCCCGCGAGTCAAAAACTGGACCGACAACATGCTCGGCAACGCCAGTCCGACGAAGCACGCTGGCAACCAAACAAGATACTGCTCGCGCTGGACGTGAGCCATCCAGCCGAACCAGCGCTGCAGTGACTCTTTGGTGACCAGGAATACTTTTCCAGCATGAGACAGTTCAATCTCATGGCCGCCGACAAGGCTTGGGATGGCTCCCACGTGCTTGCCCATGCCCCAGCCCTGATCGCGAGTAAACGAGCTGATCGGCGTATTCGTCAGACCGCCATTGCCGGAGATGGCGACCATCGAAGCCAGAATTCCAACCAGAGTCCAGTCGAAATCAACGTCTCGCCCTTGTGACTTCGCGACAAAGTAGTTGTCGATGATCGGGCCATGAGGAGCCTCTGCCACATCAAGCTTGCCGTTCTTGTCAACATCCTCTCCCTCATCCAGAACGCCGTTACCATTCACATCTTCCGCAGGATCCTGTTTCCCATTCTTGTTGACATCTTCCACTGGGGTCACGGGAACGTTGCCGAACTTCACGAAGCCCGAACAAATCTCCTTCCACGTCGACATATCGGAATAACCCAGTGCCAAATACACCAGCAGCCCAAGCACGAACACGAGTTTGAAGGTCATCATCGCCTTGATGGAGTTGTAGACTTTGCCTCCGATCGTCAGAGGAATAAACACCGACATGAAGATGGCAATCGCGAGTCCAAGGACCAGTGATTTATGATCGGGGTTGTTGACGGTGTCTGGAATCCGGCCGAGGATCATCGTGGCCGCCGGGATCGCAGCATTCGACGCGAGGTATGGCAGGACGGATCCAAAGTCGAGGACCAGATACAGCCCCAGCCAGAACAGCGGATGGGGGCCAATTCGAAACTTGCCGGTAAAGATCGGTTCGCCGCTATAAAGTGTGTAGCGACTGATCTCCACATTGTAGATCACCTGAAAGACTACGCTCAGTGTCGCCAGCCACAACATGGCACCGCCATAGCGAGCTGTCACGAGCGGACCGGTCAGCCATTCTCCGCCGCCAATGGCAGCTCCGCCCATGACCAATCCGGGTCCCAGCATCAGCGCCAGTTTTGACCACTGAAACTTCGGCGCTTCCGGCAGTTCTCCCACTGTCCACGCGGGCATATGGGTTGTGCCGGGCTGAGGAGAAAAGGTTTCCTCAGCAGCGGATCCGCCGACAGTTGCAGAAACGTCGGATGAACCGGGTGCGTTCAGGGATGACATGTCAACTCTTTCACTCTCATGGTCAGACGAGTGGGCGTCTGCATGTTGCAGTGGACCGGATCCTGTTTCCGGGCGTAGCACTGGTGGGAGAAGGCAGCTAAGTCCCCATCCATGGAACTGCAAGGCCACGCAATTGTCGAGGGACGCGACAGACTTGCAAGGAATTCAGGCCATTTCATTCCGAGAACCATCGAACACTTGCTGGAAAAGTCCGGTACAATCGGCATGAATTCCCGGCAGGAAACCGTGAACCAGCTTCCTCTGGCTGATAGAAACCTGACGCAGTCCGGTTAGAATTGTGCGTTCAGGATCTCATGGCACGCGAGCGGTTTCCCTTTGTAGCGACAGCCTCAATCCGGCCGCGCCGGAATAATCCCTCGATCTAAGTGTCTGCCCGTTCTTCATGGCCAAACCCTTTCCTCATAGCCAAAACAGTGAATGTCTGATGGAAGAAGCGATTCGAAAAGCCAAAGTTCTGATCGAAGCCTTAAGCTGGATCCAGCGATTTCGAGGTCGCTACGTGGTCGTGAAGCTCGGCGGGAGTACTCTGGATGACGTGGCCGCCGTGAACAGTTTGCTCACCGACGTTGTCTTTATGGCGACGGTCGGCATGAAGCCAGTCATCGTCCATGGTGGAGGAAAAGCCATCAGCGCAGCGATGAATACAGCAGGGATTGAAGCTCGGTTCGTCGCTGGCCGTCGTTATACCGATCGACCGACGTTGCAAATCGCTTCACGAGTGCTCGTGGAAGACATCTGCCAGTCGGTCGTAGACCAGATAAATCGCAACGGTGCCCGGTCAACCGGATTGCATTACGGCACAGAAAATGTCCTCACTGCCGAAAAGCTGACGTTGAAGGATGATCAGGGCAACCCCGTTGATCTCGGGCATGTAGGACATGTGACCGAGGTCGATGTTGATACGCTTGTACGAGTTTGCTCGACCGGCACCATCCCCGTGATTCCCAGCATTGCTCTCAGCTCCGTGGGCCATCGATTAAATGTCAATGCTGATACCGCCGCGGCCGCTGTTGCCAGAGCGCTCTCTGCTGAGAAACTGATTTTCCTGAGCGACATTCCGGGCATTCTGACGAACATCAAAGATCCTTCCTCTCGACTTTCGCATGTCACGGCCGCTCAGGTGCGGGAACTGATTGCCGATGGCACCATCGCTGGTGGCATGGTGCCGAAGGTCGAGGCGGCATTGGAATCTCTGGATGCCGGCGTCCGCAAAGTGCATATCGTCGATGCGTCCATGTTGCATTCGGTGTTGCTGGAGATCTACTCTGATACGGGCGTGGGAACAGAAATCGTCCCCTGATTGACTTCGACTCGAGTTTTTTTGTGTGGGGTGAAGTTCGGAGATTTCGAGGATTCGATAAGTATTATGGTCCACCGATTGACAGAGCAGATCAGGGCACAATAATCGCCCTTCCTGACAGGGGACACTTGGAGAACTCACTCCGTTGGACCCTGTTTTTGAATCCCCGTTTTTCTCCACAACACCTTCGGATGTGACCTCTTGCCAGCCGTGAAGAATACCCCGATACCGCTCTACCTGAAAGAAGAAGAGCGCGAAGGACTGCGAGCCGCGGGTCGATTCAACGCGCAGTTGATGGACTTTCTGCGCCCGCATGTCAAAGAAGGTGTCTCGACCGAGAAGCTTGATAAGCTGGCCAACGAATACACTCTTGACCACGGGCATGTGCCGGCCTGCGTGGGCTATCTTGGTTATCCCAAAACAATCTGCACCAGCATTAATGAGGTTGTTTGCCACGGAATCCCGAACACTCGCCCCCTGAAAGATGGCGACATCGTAAACGTCGATATTACGACGATTGTGAATGGCTGGTACGGTGACCAGTCAGAAACGTTTATGATCGGCAATGTGAGCAACAGTGCTCGCCGGCTGGTCCAGTCGACTCACGATGCATTGTTCGTCGGCATTCACGCAGCCCGACCAGGTGGAACCGTCACAGAGATTGGTCGCGCCATCCAGACGTTTGCAACCAAGGCCGGCTATTCAGTTGTCCGTGAGTATCAGGGGCACGGGATCGGTCGCGATTTTCATCAGGAACCCGGTGTACCACATTTCCCAACACTGAAGTCCAATCGAGACCTGCTGCGTCCCGGGACATGTTTCACAATCGAGCCGATGCTGAACATCGGATCGTGGCAGACACGTGTCGACAAGAAAGACAAGTGGACTGTTCGCACAATCGACGGAGCGTTGTCAGCTCAGTTTGAACATACAATTCTGATGACAGAAGATGGGCCGGAGATCCTGACCTTCACAAAAGACGGCCCACAGGAAGGGCATAAGTTCTAACCGAGACCGTTCTCTCGTTTCGACGTTTCCTTTCGTGCGGTCCCTGCAAATGAACAAGGCATTCGTTCGAGAGCCCGATGCTGACGCCCGAGTCACCTGCCCTCGATGTGGTTCTGTGGGCACAACGGTCGGCAATGGACCAATTGAGCTTTACGTTCCGGGCTCATTGCAGGATCAGATGAAGAATGCCGCATGGTGCTGCTCCAATGCGGCTTGCGATGTCGTCTACTACAACATGTTCGAACAGACTGTGCGAGCAGCTGACCTGCTGAGTCCGGTCTATCCTTATGACTCCAATGCCCCGATCTGTGCGTGCTTCGGATTCACTTTGCAGGATGTTGAAGACGATGCTGAGGAGCCGCAGCCGCTTAGAATCAGAGCCTTGCTGGCTCGAAGTCAGTCTTCCGAGGCTCGATGCGAAGCCATTGCCGTCGACGGCCGTTGCTGCCTGCGCGAAGTGCAGCGACTTTATATGAAGCTGAAGTCCACACGGAGTTAACAGCTCCCGGCGGGCATTCTCCACAGAGCCCTCCCCTGCGACGGTAATACCTATTTTTGCCCATGTGGGTTTATCCCTCATTTCTGATCTGTGAGGGAAAGTCCTCTCTGAATGGTCCGATAGTGACGCCGCGGGCGCAAGGTGTTGCCAGACACATGACCCCCACATCTTGATGTTCACAGCGTGCTACGGGGGAATCATGAGTATTCGGTCACAGATCTCGTTACTGCTGCTCTGCCTCGCTGTTCCGTTTCTGTGCATGAAATGGCTGGCTTATTCAACCGTGCTTTTACCGGCATTCGATCAACTGGAGAATGAGCAGGCGGAAAAAGATGTCGAACGATTTCTCGATGCGATCGAGAATGAACTTCAGGTCCTTTCCAAGCGAGCCAACGACTGGGGTGCCTGGGATGACACCTATAAATTTGTGTCAGATCGCAATGAGACTTTTCAGCAGGTTAATCTGGTCGATGAAACGTTCACGAATACGGATACTGACTTCCTCTGCTTTGTGTCCTCGAAGAATGAAGTGATTTGGGGAAAGTGCTTTGATCATAAGAGCCACACCTACCACGAAGTCCCTGATCTGTTCTCATTCGTCCTGGATCCGGTCAACGGGCTGCAGCGATTTCGAACCATTGATGATGACTTCACCGGCGTTGCGCCGACGTCACGCGGGGCGATGCTGCTGGCTTCACGACCGATTACAACCACGGATCGAAAAAGCCCTGTTCGAGGCGCTGTCATTTTTGGACGCTACCTCAACTCCGATTGTGTTGCCGCCATTGCCGATCGAACTCATCTGCAGATTGATCACTGGCCGAAGAATGCAGGGGCCATTCCGGACGATGTCACACAAAATGCCGGACGACTGCATGGCTTTCGCGAAAAGATCATCGTTCCTGTGGATAACACACGCTTGTGTGGGTACATCGCACTGACAGACCCGCGAGGTACACCCGCCGCATTTGCGCGAGTCACCATGGATCGAACGGTGTCTCAGCTGGGAAAACGAGCGGGCCTTACCGCGACCTGCTTTTCCCTTGGAGCCGGATTATTGCTCGCTCTGGTTCTGGTCTTCGTGCTGCGTCATTGGATCACTGGGCCACTTCAGCAACTCAGTTCCCAGGTCGCCGCCATCAGTACTCAAACCACCCCCGAAATGCGTCTGAAGGTTGAACGAAAAGATGAGATCGGCATGCTGGCCGAAGGCTTTAATCTCCTGCTGGACGAGCTTCGGAATGATCACAAAGTTCGCGAAGAAATCCTGAGGAGCAGCACGACAGCGTCCCTAAGTCTTGAGACGCAGATTCAACAATTTTCCGTTGATGGTTCTAATGTCGCCTCCATTGCTCAACAGACAATGACTGCGATTGAAGAAGTCACAGCAGTGATTGCACGTGAACTTTCGATCGTTTCAGAAATCGCCGCTCAGACTCATCTGCTCGCTCTTAACGCCGGGATCGAAGCTGCTCGCGCAGGAGAAGCTGGCCGAGGCTTTGCGGTGGTCGCTAATCAGATCAAGCATCTCGCCACACAAAGCGGCAATGCGGCCAGCCGTGTCGGGACAGGTATCAGCGATGCCGCGACAGCCGTTCGCCGCGGTCGTGAAGCCTCGGACAAAACCGCACAGGTGATTGATCAGTTCGTAGTGGCCGGACGTCAATTTATGCAAACCCTGTCGCCGAATCAGCCGCAGGAACCAGCCGCGGAAACTGCTCCACCAGTGAATTCCATTGTGACAATGGCCTCTATATCTCCCACGGTGTTAAAACAATCCTGATGTTGTCACCTTTTGCTCATCTGCACTGACGCTTTTGAACACTCCGACAAAAGAAAAAGGGCTGCTCAACAAAACGTTGAGCAGCCCTCCTATCGAAACATCCGTGCTCGCACCCGCTGTTAGCCTGATCTACTGCTGCTATGAAAAACCAGCAGTTTAAGAGACCAGAAGCCGGTACTCGCCTGCGGAAGAAGACACATAAGCCGACTTGCGTCAGCTGCTTGACTTCTTAGAACGCCTAACAAAACTTACGCAAGTAGCCGGATTCGAGAGAATTCGGACACTTTTCTGAGCTCTCACGAGCCCAGCTACGGCTTTGCTTTTCTGAGCTCTCACGAGCCCAGCTACGGTTTTGTTAGCCGTTCTTAGTACATGTCTTCGTCGTGGCTGTGACCGCCACCCTTCTTGTCGTCCTTTGGCTTTTCTGCGATCAGAGCATCGCTGGTCAAAAGCAAAGTCGAAACGCTGGCTGAATTCTGCAGAGCAGTTCGAGTCACCTTGGTTGGGTCGATAACACCAGCCTTCACCATGTCTTCGAACTTATCTGTCGCTGCGTTGTAGCCAAAGTTTCCTTCGCCGTTCGCAACCTTCTCGCAAACAACTCCGCCATCAACGCCGGCGTTGTCAGCGATCTGAGTCAGAGGAGCACGGCAGGCGCGAACGATGATGTCGTAACCGACTTTCTCGTCATGAGTCAGCTTGCCTGGCTTCACGGCTGTCGAAGCTCGCAGCATCGCCACACCACCACCTGGAAGAATTCCTTCTTCAACAGCAGCACGAGTTGCGTGCAGAGCGTCTTCAACGCGAGCCTTCTTTTCCTTCATTTCGCTTTCAGTGGCCGCTCCAACGTTGATCTGAGCAACACCACCGGCGAGCTTCGCAATTCGCTCTTCAAGCTTTTCGCGATCGTAGTCGCTGGAACTGCCGGCCAGTTCACGACGAATCTGTTCGATTCGTGCCTGAATGTCAGCCTTCTTGCCACCGCCTTCAACAACAGTTGTGTTGTCTTTGTCGATAACAATCTTGCGAGCTGTTCCAAGGTCGGCCAACTCGATGCTGTCCAGCTTGATACCCAGATCGTCGAAGATCGCCGTGCCACCGACCATAATGGCGATGTCCTGCAGCATGGCTTTACGGCGGTCGCCGTAGCCCGGTGCCTTTACGGCAGCGATCTTGAAGGTGCCACGCAGCTTGTTGATCACGAGAGTTGCCAGGGCTTCGCCTTCAACTTCTTCTGCAATGATCAACAGCGGCTTGCCGGAGTTTACAACCTTTTCCAGAACAGGTACGAGGTCCTTAATGCTGGAGATCTTCTTTTCGTGGATCAGCACGTAAGCGTCTTCAAGGACAACTTCCATGCTTTCTGAATCAGTCACGAAGTAAGGAGACAGGTAACCACGGTCGAACTGTAGACCTTCGACAACTTCGAAGCTGGTTTCCAGGCTCTTGCCTTCTTCGACGGTGATAACCCCGTCCTTACCAACCTGCTCCATCGCGTCAGCCAGAATCTGGCCGATTTCTGCATCGCCGTTGGCCGCTACAGTGCCGACCTGAGCAATCGCCTTCTTGGAGCGGCAGTCCTGAGCCATCCCACGGAGGTTTTCGATGATGTCGGCAACAGCCTTGTCCATGCCACGCTTCATATCGAGCGGGCTGACACCGGCGACAACGGCCTTCAGGCCTTCGTTGTAGATTGCCTCTGCCATCACAGTCGCTGTCGTTGTGCCGTCACCAGCAACGTCGCTGGTCTTGCTGGCCACTTCGCGAACCATGCGAGCACCCATGTCCTCGAACTTATTTGGCAGTTCGATTTCACGAGCAACGGTTACGCCGTCCTTGGTGACGGTCGGTGAACCAAAACTCTTTTCAATGATCACATTGCGACCGCGTGGGCCAAGAGTTACTTTTACGGCACGTGCCAGCTTCGTGACTCCACGACGCATGGCTTCCTGAGCTTCCTGATCAAAGGCAATCATCTTTGCCATGTCGAACTTCTCCGATGAGATAAATCTAAAACTTTGAATATCAGACTGAGACGAATGGACAGGTCAGAGCACGGAAGCTTCCGGATGGAGCCTCCATGTGCCCCCAAATCAGACCTTCGCCAGAATGTCACTCTCACGCATCAACAGGTAAGTGACGTCGCCAACACTGATCTCGTCTCCAGCATAAGAACTGAAGATCACTCGATCGCCTTCTTTAACAGACAATGGAATCTTGCCACCCTTGTCGTTGGTATGACCGTCGCCAACCGCGATCACTTCTCCACGCTGTGGTTTGCCCTGAGCTGAATCCGGAAGCAAAATCCCGCCGGCTGTCTTTTCTTCAGCTTCGGCTCGCTTCAGCACAACGCGATCCCCCAGAGGCACAATACGAGTGCCTGCCGCGGAAGCCTTCTTCGCCATGACTTTCTCCTGACCTGTCGATCGAACTTCTTGTGAGTTTACAAATTAATCTCCGCTCACCAACGGGCGGCCGTTAAGGCATCCCGGACTGTCAGCGGCCAGATTTGCAGAAAATGCACCAATGAGCTTCGCCTCGAAGCGAATTACGTGCCACCAAAGCATTTCATCACGTAAGTTGTTTCCGGAAAAGACTTTGGGACATAAACCCTAGCAACTGCCCGCACGACAACTCACTGCAGCCTGCCGTTTTGGCGCGGACCGTTGTTGGCAGACGTCCCTCCGCCGGTAAAAAATCGTCTTAAGCCGCACAACCATGAAAATGCTCACAAACACCCCAAATTAACATTTTTCAATTGAAGGCCGAGTCATCGCGTCGCTACAGTGCTTGCTCTCAAATTGATCTCTCCCTTCTCGCTGCCTGAACTGAGCACGTCGGATTGCTTCCGAAGCTGAAGATCCAAAGGATTTTTGGCTGGTCCATCCTGGATGGAACTCGTGCCCATGAATTTTGAACTGTTTGGCTTGCCTGTTGCCAGTCCTCAAATGGCGACTCCCATATTACTGTGCTCCCGCGTTCGAACTCCATCGCTGCCTTCCACGATCCCTGTCGACGGTGCATTGCCGGTGCTTTGGTTTCAGGGCAACTCGTCTTTGGATCATTTGTCGAATGCCGACACGAATGCGTTTGAGCTGGCAGATCATCAGGTCGGCGATCAATCACCGGGGCTGACGGCCGAGTATCTGTTTCTCTCGGCTCATAAATTGATGGAGGCCGGGAAGTTCGGGATGGCTGATCGCTGCCTGCAGAAAGCGTTGCAGCTGCAATCGACGATGCCACATGCTCCCCACCAGAACAAGCACACGACAGCGTGGCTGGTTCTCGCGACAAGTTCCCTGCTCAAGAACGATCTGGACTCGTGCGAAACCTGGTTAAAGCAGGCCGAACGCGCACTGCACGGCAAAGACCTGAATGTCGAGTCACCAGAGTTCCAGAGAGCGGCAGGTGATTTGTTTGCTGTGAAAGCCTGCCTCATCGCTCAATCGCGTAATCGCGGAAAAGCGGACACGTTCCTGACTCATGCTCTCGCCTGCCACATCAAGGCCGGTGCAAATTTCTCAACAACTCAGGACCTGATTCTGCAGGCGAGGCTGAGACTGCTGGAACGCGGCCTGAAAGAAGCAGAGTTGTTGCTGTCACAGGCCGAGATGACTTTGGAGCGATGTATTGACGACAGCATGGCTGAAGTCGAACGACTCCGGCAGGCCATTCAAAGCGATCGACAAGTTATCAGCAAACGCCAACGAGTCCTGATGATGGCGGAATCAAATTAATGCTTTGCCAGGACGTGATTTTTGCAGGATGGGCATTCTTGCCCGTCGAAATCCAGTCGGACAAGAATGTCCAACCTACATCTGAACAATTTGCCAACGCACCAGGACAGTCGAACGCTCAACTCTGCGGTACAAAGAATCTGACCAATAAAACAGCGGAAGAACAGTCTTTGACAGACGATTTCCTCCGCTGTGTTTTTCCGTTTTTAATCCGTCAGCTTTCGTTGTTTCGACCAACAGGCAACGCTGAGATTCAAACGCCATGGAAAACTACTTCAGTTCCTTAAGGCGAATGTTCCTGAACTCGGCCCACATAGGCTTACCGGCATGGAGCTGCACGGCCAGAACGCCTTCCAGCAACGTCAAGCTGGGATCATTGTCTGTAAAGTCCAGAACCAGTTTGCCGTTCATGTAATGTTGAATGTGATTGCCTTTGGCGATGATCACGACATCATTCCAGTCATCGAGGCGGAAGAGTTGCTTCCAGCCGGCTTCGTCGATGAGATCAGACTTCTCAACCTTCTTGCCGGAAGTCTCCCAGGAGGCTTTTTCGCCGATCAGACAAATGCGGCCTCGCTTGCCGCCTTCGTCGTAGATGAACCCGGAAATATTCGGGAAGTCCACTTCATTGCGCAGCTCATGCTGATATCCTCGCACGACCCACTTGTTTCGAGGATTTCCATCGGTGATATGTTTTGAGCGATACTGGATCCCGGAGTTATTTGTTGCATTGCAGCGGAACGACAGACGCAATTCGAAGTCTTTAACGATGCCATCTTTCCAGATTAAAAAGGTATTGCCATCGGCCTTCTTTTCTTCCGTCGTCTCGCCATGAATCACGCCGTCTTTCACTGTCCAAAGATCGGGATTGCCGTCCCAGCCGGTCAGGTCTTTTCCGTTGAAAAGCACCTGCATATCTTTGGTTTCAGCAGGTGCGTCATCGGCAAAGGCAACCGATGAAAATGAAAGGACCGCTGTCAGAGCAAACACCAGACTTCGCATTACGATCTCCTGTGCCAGGCAATTCTTGTGGGAAATTTCAACTCTGCCGTGCATGGTACGCATTGACGTCTTTGTCTTCCAGGCATGGCGATCCTCACGATCAATTCGCTGAATCGGTGCCTCTTCTCGAGTCCTCTGCTCATGCCTCACCCAGGCAATAGGCTGAGAATCGCGGCAGAGAGCTTTCTGTCCTGTATCAGACTAGAATCGCGTTCTTTTGCATTTGAGCTCCCGCACGATCGATCGAAAAGAATTACCATGGCTCGTGTTTTTCTGGCCTTTGTCGGAGCCGCATATCTCGTCCTCGCAGCATGGTGCGCCATCCTGCCTGACACGACTTCGGCTTCAGTTGGTTTCACGCTTCAGCCGGGCTCAGGGCAGTCCGAGTTTCTGACTATTTACGGCGGACTGCAGGTCGCGATTGGACTCGCGTTTCTTTGGCCGCTGTACCGTCCGTCAGAAATCGCACTTCCGCTGTTTCTGTGTCTTTTGATTCATGGATGTCTGGTTGCCTTTCGGACGCTCAGTTTCAGTCTTTACAGCGGAATACCTGCCACAACGATAGTCCTCGCGGCGACAGAGTGGACGATTTTCATGGGAGCTGCGATCCTATCGTGGAAAGGCAGATGAATGGCGGGGCTCTTGCAGGTGCTTCCCTTTTGTTATATCGGCTAGCGCCTCAGGCTCAGTGGGCACTTCTTTTTCTGCCACAGGCATGGTGCGGCGTTCCACAGCAGGCTGTGGAGCGGAAAGCTGCAGCGGGCTGCAGCAGTCCAAAGAGGGGGCATACCGCGCAGAGATATTGATCAGCCTTTGACCTTGTAGCCGATCTTCTGCAGTTCCGTGCGAACTCGATCCAGGTGAGCACCCTGGACTTCGATGTTGCCGTCTGCAATGGTGCCGCCAGCTCCACAAGCATTCTTGAGCTTCTTCAATAACTCCGGCACATCATTTTCCGTCGCGTCCAGATCACGGACGATCGTCATGACGCGGCCGTGCTTACGCTTTTCGACACCGATCCGAAGGGTCTGTTTCTCCGGCGGTTTTCGCTTTGGCTCCGACGGAGGGCAGGTACACTCTGACTCGAGTTTCTCACAACGATCACAGTGTGGTGGTCGATCAAATTTGGTCCCAGCCAGCAATCCCATGCCTGACTCTCCGTTAATCGTCGCATCGAATAAACATCAGGCCGAAATCAGCCCCATCCACGACACGACCGCCCACGCAATCAAGCACAAGGCTGCTCCAACGACGCACGTTTCCGGCACGAAGACCCGAACACTTTCATCAGACAGAAAGGCAGAAAGCGGCTGCGTGAATCTGAGTTCACGGCGGTCGGGAGGAATGTCGCTGGACATGACGGAGAAGCACCCTGCAGAGCAATACACCCCGGCCAAATGTCGGTTACACCGATTTTCCGGGTTCTACAGATTCTGCTCATTTTTCCGACCAACGCCAATCCAAACGATCAGGAAGGTTCATTTTCACCGCAATCAGGGAGTTCTTATGGCAGTCCTTTCATGGGCGGTCCGCCCGCTCTTCGCCCATCCGTTACGTGGCCTTTCCAACGCATTCTAATTGGCCAGATCACCCGTGCTTTGCACGCCCGTAATTTGATTTGCCTTGAGATGGTTCTTGTCGCGATAGTATTCAAACCGGCCACCGTTCAGGACCTGTCGATCTCCCCCGTCGCGTTGATTGGAAACGGTTGCCTGGCGACCTTCATCAGCGAGTAAAATAAACTGCTGCTTGGAATGGTCGTAGATGATCTTGTCTGCCAGTCCGGCAAACAATCGTGACTCAAAACGACACGGGCGTCGAGTTCCTGAGCTGGATTCTGCCGAGTTCGATTCTGCCACCAGCGAGAACGACGACTGCTTTTCCGGTGACGTGCTGGGGACCGCAGAGATCGACAGGTTCTCACACTCGAGTGCTCCAGCGTTGTCGGGCAATTCCTCAGCATTCAAGCCATCAATGTTCAGTCGATCAGTCAGTTCTCGCACTGGACCAAAGGTTCCACGGACATGTTGCTTGAGTCGAACATATTCGCTGTGAGAGTTGCCGTTGAGCGTCCCGATAAACTGCGCTCGAATGAAGTAGAAGGCTTCCTCAGATGTTTTCGCAGGTGTGTTAGAACGAGCCACTGTCCGATTTGAAGCCGTCAGCCCCCGTTGTCCTTTATCCGGCTGGACTGACTCAATTAATCCCGGACCGGTCGCCTTGAAGTCACCCGTCACCGCATTGAATTCCAGGTCCGCGAACTCCGCATAGTGGCGAGCCGTCACAACACCGGCTGTCATAATGTCGATCTTCACGACAACTCGGCTCTCACATTCGATTCGTTCGATATCTCCCGACGGAGACTGCGAACCGCCGGACTCAGCAAAACGGAACTCGTCGTCTTTCCCGGATGGCTCCAGTTTCACATCTTCCGAAAAATGCACCTTCAGTCCAGCGCAGGTTAATTCGACGTCGTGATCGAGTTCATTGTTCAGGACTGCTCGAACATTGCCCACGAAATGTGCGGTGCGACCGCTGTAGCTCATCTCCTGGCCCCAGTAGATGTCCAGGGGAGAATCCTTCTCCAGCGGCTTTCCATCAAGCCCCCTGTTGACAACAAACCGAATGCGGCCACTGCCGTCTACGCGAGCCTGTCGCTGATTCGGAGATGAAGTGGCCTTCATCTCCGTCAGATCAATTCGCTGGCCTTCGATGCGATTGTCGGAACTAACAACAACAGCGGGATCTCCGAACAAACTGATCTCCGTATCTTCACGAAAACCTCCCGCCGCATGCAGCATATTGCCACTGGCTTTGAAGTTACGAGCATCCTTTGAGTTCTTCGCATTGGCTGATTCATTTGAGACCTCAACATTGCCCTTCAGCCACACATCATCAAACTGCGGCTTTGATGACTCAACCATCAGGACAACCGCTTCGACGGTGTCCGACGAGAACTGCGTCTTCCCGGTGGGTGCTCCCGGTCGTGATTCCGACGTTTGACTGACGGTTCGTATAGAGCCATCGTCGGCAACGAGAGCCGGTGTTTTTTGAAATCTGACGGTCAGTTTTTCTCGAACCTCCCCGTTCACTCCTGGCCCAAGCATACTCACGTTGCCAGTCGCCACCAGTTGTCGCGGCGACAAGTTCGACATGCTCATGCCCTGCATAGAAGATGTCATGTCAGATCTATCATGAGACTCGGCCGCCTGCGATTCCTGAGCAGTCTCGTCCAGTAACATGTCAATCCGATCGCCACCCAGAGACAAATCCACTGCGAGCTTTCCCGTGAGTTGTCGACTGGCCTGAACCACTTTCGCTGCGCCTGTCAGAGTGATCCGGGGTTCCTCACCGCGAAGCATGACGAGCGACTCTTTCCAGGCCGCTCCGAAGATCGACGTTTCGCTTTGATCACCTTCACCCGGGATACGTGTCGATGGACCGATCCGGCCTTCGCCGCGACACTGGATCGCCTGCAATTCATTGTCTTCTGTCATTGTCACAACGGAATAGGCCGTGGTCAGCTTCGTGCCATTCTGATGGACTTCCAGCGGGATTCGGCTGCCATCAGCGGCAACGCTTCGATCCATCAGCTCCAGTCGATGATCGTTGAGATGGTAGACCATCTTTCCCATCGCCGCGTAAACCTGATCCTGACCGTCTTTGATCGTCCGAAACTCGGCTGGCTGCCCTTCCGCAATGATTCTGGACAGTTGCAACTGCGTTGATTTTCGGCCCGAGGCGGCATCTCGGATCTTTGGCTGGAACATCAGGTCGAGACGTGCACAATGCAGACGATCAAGCGTTCCATTCGGCATCGGACGCTCAACCAGAACCTGATTGTCCATGTTGACTTTCTGGTCCACAAAACCGTGAAATGTGGCCTGCTTTGTCGGCACGAAGAATTCAAAGCCGTTGGCGGCACTCACCGTCATCTGCACCGGCTCACGATCTCCATGGCGATCTTTGAAACACAGATTGCAGTGCACCCGACCTCGCAGGCGAATTCGCTGAACATCATTCACGGCCATCAACCCGGACTTCGCTGAATCTTTCGAAGCCAGCAGTTCAATCTCCGCACCAGACTCCGCACGCCCCGAATGAGTTTCCCAGGCAAACTTCACGGGCTGGCTGGTCCAGATTTTCATCGCATCTTCGGAGATGTGAAACCCGCTGCCTTCGATGCTTAATCCATCGGGGCCGGCGATATGAACATCACCGGCAAGGAAACCGGAAACAATCTTTCCGAACTTGCCACCCTGCATGTCAAACGGTGAAGAAGAATTCAACTGAGCGGAATCGGCCGTCGCAGTGATCGGCTGCTCGCCATCGTCCTGCTGCCACAACAATGCGACCGGACTGATGGCAATCGAATGGCTGTTGTTTTCCAGCTCGTAGTCATTAAAGAACAGCAATCGCTGACCGTCACGAAATCTGGCGTTGGCATTCTGAACCCAGCGATCCTGCTCAAACCATCTTGCTGCCTGTTGAGTAAACAACGGCTGTTTTTCATGGTCGCGGGATTGCTTCGGCACTGGAGACGGCTTGCGTTCCACAATCAGCCACGGTGACGTGAGTCGCGAATACACCAAATACACAGCGACCAAACCGATGCCAACCAGCACGGTTCGAGGTCCACTGGATAATGATGAACGCGACATAATGTTCTTCAGGGCTGTTCTTCAAACTGGTGAAATTGAGGTCGGGAGCGGGCGAGTGAACTTACGTATGACAATCTCAATCATGGCCGAGTACAGAATACAAGTTTTCCGATCACGCGGAACGAGTTGTGGACTGAGGAAGAACCGTTTCCGAGCTGGCTTTCAATAACCGATCCGCACTCTCGACTCGCTGCAATACATCGGTAATGTCCAACATTCCAATGGGAAAACGATCTGGGTCAATCACCGGAACTTCGCTCAGCTTGCGTTCCGACATCAGATGGATCGCTTCCGGAAGCAGCACGCCGGGTGCGACGGTAATCGGATTCGCGGTCATGACCATCCGAATCGGTTGATCCAACTGTTCATCGCGACGATTCTCAAACAATCGGGCAAGGTCGCTGTCGGTGAAGATTCCAGTCAATCGACCTTCGCCATTCGTCAGAATCACAGCTCCCGTACGTCGCCCAGGATGACTGTGATGAATCATCACTTCGCGCACCGTTTCGTTCTCCGATGCAATTCGCAACTGCGAGCCCGAACGCATCACGTCGCGGACCGGACACAACTGACGGCCCAGGCTTCCCGCAGGATGATACTTCGCAAAATCGTGAGACGTGAAACCTCGCAGCTGACTTAAAACGAGAGCCATCGCATCGCCCATGGCCAACATTGCGGTCGTAGAACATGACGGGGCCAGATTCAGGCTTCCCGCTTCTTCATGTTTTCCAAATCGCACAACGACAGTGGCATGTCGGGCGAGAGTATTCTCCGAATCCCGAGTCACGGCAATCAGCGGCACCTGAAGCTGTCGAATGGAAGGAATCAGACTGATCAGCTCTTCAGACTCGCCACTGTTGGACAATGCAAGGATGACGTCGGCCGAACCAACGCAGCCCAGATCGCCATGGCGTGCTTCCGTCGGATGCATGAAGTGCGCACGAGTTCCGGTGCTGGCCAGCGTCGCGACGATCTTCTGACCAATCAGCCCGGCTTTGCCTACACCCGTGACAATAACACAGCCACGACAGTCCATGATGAGCCGAACGGCGTCACAAAAGCAGGGGTCGAGCGACTCCGAAAGCCGCAGAAGCGAATCCGCTTCCTGCCGAATGATCCTCCGCGCTTCACGCAGTTGCTCAACATCTTCAAAGGAGATGACCGCGCGCGGTGTTGTGGTCGGTGGCATAATGTCGTCCCTGACAAATTCCCGGAGATCATCTGCTTTCCCTGCTGATGATCGACCCTGAAGTGTACGGCAAACGCCGACCGTGCGTCAATTGGGATTTATGCTGACGCAGCGACCGCAAACCTATGCTACCAAATAGCTTACGTTTCAAATTTGCTTCCGGGCGGCTTTCTTCAATTCATCGAAGCGCTGAATCGCAAACCTGGTGAAGAGAGTTCTGCCTGGACGATTCGAGCCCTGAATGTGGCCGACAGGACTGGCATCAACGGATGTTTCCGTTTTCCGAACTCAGAATTCATCGAAGCCTCAGGAGCGAAAGATTGAAGAAGTTTTTCTGACCACAATCTCGCTGATACCCACACTCCGCCAGATTCGCTCAATTCCCTTTTTCCTGATTTCAGAGGTCAAGGGTGGCGAGCGGCTCGGTCAAGGATACCATTCCGGCCTGTGGTTTGGTTTTTCATTGGATCGGATTGTTGGAGAAGACTCACGTGGGCAAATCGGTTGTGCTGGCCTACAGCGGCGGACTGGATACGTCGGTATTGGTTGGATGGCTTCAGGACGAAGGATACGACGTTCACTGTCTCTACGTTGATCTCGGTCAGCCTTGTGAAGACCGTGATGCGATCATGAAGAAGGCTCGCGATATCGGAGCCAAGTCTGCTGAACTTGTCGACGTTCGTGAAGAACTGTGCCGCGATTTCGCATTCCCCGTGCTGCAGTGGCAGGCTCGCTATGAGAACATTTATCTCATGGGCACCAGCATTGCTCGCCCGCTGATCGCCAAAGCCTGCCTGCAGCGAGGCCGTGAAGTTGGCGCGGAAGCGTTTGTCCACGGAGCAACCGGCAAGGGCAACGATCAGTGTCGATTCCAGCTGGCGGCAGAAGCTCTGGAGCCAGGCATTCGCATTATCGCCCCGTGGCGTATGCAGAAGTTCCGAGATCTGTTCCCGGGCCGAACAGAGATGCTGGAATATTGCGAGAAGAAGAACATCCCCGTGAAGGCCACAGCGAAGAAGCCATACTCCAGCGACGAAAACTGCCTCCATATCAGCTACGAAGCGGGCGATCTGGAAGATCCGACCGTGGATGGAACTGGCGTCATCGACTTCGGTATGTCTGTTTCTCCTCAGCAGGCTCCGGATAAAGAAGAAACGGTGACGATCCAGTTTGAATCGGGCGTGCCTGTGGCGGTCAACGGTCAGAAGCTCAGCCCTGCGAAGCTGGTGGAAGAACTGAACAAGATCGGTGGCCGCAATGGCTGCGGTCGAATCGACATTGTGGAAAATCGCTTTGTCGGCATGAAGAGCCGTGGAGTGTACGAAGCTCCTGGTATGACACTGCTCTATGCTGCTCATCAGGGCCTTGAACAGATGACACTCGACCGCGACCTGACTCACCTGCGTGATTCACTGAGTCCTCAAGTGGCTGAGATGGTTTATTACGGATTCTGGTACTGTGCCAAGATGGACGCTCTGATGGCCTTCATCCGGGAAACTCAAAAGCCCGTCACCGGCGAAGTGAAGCTGACACTTTACAAAGGTAACGTCCGAGTCAGCAGCCGAACATCTCCCTACAGCTTGTACAAAGCCGACATCGCCAGCATGGAACGCGGTGGTTCGTACGACCAGACCGACGCGGAAGGTTTCCTCCGCATTATGGGACTGCCCGTGCGCGTTCAGGGTTCTGTTCGACCTCGCACGTATTGATTCAGTCCAGAACAATCGTTCGTTGCACATGTCTCAATTGAACTACAACGGCGGAGCAGAAAAGCTCCGCCGTTTTTTTGCCTTCGCAGTGTTGCTTGGAATCACGACGAAGTCCCTGACAGTCTTCCATTCAGGAGCAGTTCTCTTCAAGGCACCGATCCCTCGCTTACGCATTTTGAAGTTGCGCTATTCGACAATGGGGGAGATCAACAGAGCGAAAACACAGGGAATGATCATAACCCACGCGTCAACGAGGGATTTACGGAAACATTGATAAGACGCAAATGCTCAATCCCTCACTCACCGGCCTGTTGATTTAATCATAACCCGATGCATCAGCGAGGGATTGTTGTTGAAAAACGCGGCAACTTTCATCCCTCACTGACGTTTCGGGTTGTGAAAACCCATTAAATCAACACGCCGTCACGTTTCGGGTTGGAATGGCGACAAATCCGCAACTTCAAAACTTACGCGTCGGGCTGTGATTTGGGGAACTTATTTCGGGACTGGTCCTCAACGCCGACCTGGAACCTCGATTCCCTGACGAATCATATCCGCAAGCTCTTTGGTCGACAGCTTGCCGGCCGCGTCGGCTCCGGAGAGAACTCCATCGACCAGATCTCGCTTCTCATCGTGCATCTGCAGAATCTGTTCTTCAATCGTTCCACGAGCAATGATGCGATAAACCATGACTGGCTTCGTCTGCCCAATACGGTGGGCTCGGTCAGTCGCCTGATCTTCAACGGCAGGGTTCCACCACGGATCCATATGAATCACGTAATCGGCCGCAGTAAGGTTCAGCCCGGTTCCGCCGGCCTTCAATGAGATCAGGAACACATCGCTCTCACCACGCTGAAACGCTTCGACTCGCTCCTGTCGCTGAGCAGGCGTTGTCTGCCCGTCGAGATACTGATAGCTGAAGCCGGCTTTCTCAAGAGCGTCTTTAATAAGTGCCAGGTGAGTCGTGAACTGGCTGAAGATCAGAGGCCGATTGCCCTGTTCTTTCAACTGTTCAAGCTGTTCCATCAGTACGTCCAGTTTGGCCGAGGAGCCCTTCCATTTGTCGTCGACGAGACCGATGTGGCACGACAATTGACGCAGCCGAGTCAACATCTGGAGAACTTTGAAGCGTTGATCATGCGACAGATTCTCGTCGCCGATCTGATCCAGTTCGGTCACCGCAGCCAATCGCATTTGATCGTACCGCAGTCGTTCTTCGGCACTGAGATCCACCATCAGGTTAGTTTCAGTCCGCGCCGGCAGATCTTTCAACACGTCACGCTTGGATCGACGCAGGATAAACGGCGCGATGACTTGCGACAGAGCCTGACGACGATCGCTGTTGCTTTCTTTTTCAATCGGGGCAGCAAACCGGCGACGGAACTGTTCCCACGAACCCAAAACTCCCGGAGCCACCGTGTGGAAGATGCTCCACAGTTCTCCCAGATGATTCTCCATCGGCGTGCCGGTCAGAGCGATCTTCCATTCGGCTTCAAACGTGCGAATCTGCGCGGCCGTCTTGCTGTTGCTGTTTTTGATGTTCTGAGCTTCGTCCAGAATCAACGTGCCCCATTTGATCTCTTTAAGCAGTTCTGCTTCGCGAAGTGCGAGACCGTAACTGCAGATCACGAGATCTCCTTCGCCGACTTTGTTCTTCAGATCCATGCGATCAATGTCGCGAAACAGAATCGGGGTCAGCGACGGAGTGAACCGTTCGCATTCACGCTGCCAGTTGAAACCGAGCGAGGTCGGAGCAATCACCAAAGTCGGACCGGATTCAACTCGAGTCAACAACAGGGCCAGCGTCTGCACGGTTTTACCAAGCCCCATGTCGTCGGCCAGAATTCCGCCGACGCCCCATTGAGACAGTCGGCAGAGCCAGCGAAAGCCTTCGAGCTGGTAATCTCGCAGTTCCGCATTCAGGCCTGCTGGTGGATCCTGATTCGTATCCTGAGCATCTCGCAGACGCTTGAGACATTTGTCCCAATGCTTGTCCGCTTCTATCTGAATTTTGGCCGCTTCCAGGACATTGACAATCGGAGCCGCTGAAGCATCCAGTTGAAGCTTGCCACGATTCTCCTGACTGACATCGGAAAGACGTTTTAGAGCATCACGCAATTCCGCTGCGACAGCCGCCCATTTGCCCGGCGAGATTTCCATCAGGCCGTTCATGGGGCGCCCATGCATTCCCGCCAGGATCTCTTTGAGAGAAATCTCCTGATCACCGATCTGACAGGTTCCGCTGAGCCCAAACCAGTCCCTCTGCCGCGACACTTCGACACGCACGTTATTCGCAGTGAGTCGACCGATCACATCAAAACGACTGACGGAGTCTTTATGCCACAGCACAGTCAGTTCTGCTCGTTCAACCGCCGAACCGGCATCGGTCAGCAGATTGCTGATGGCGTCACCATCGGTCAGACGCCAGCTCCAGCGACTCAGCGGGACACCTCGACTGATCTGCAGTTCTGCCACAATCTCCTGAGCACGTCGAATCTCGTTCGGGATGTCGCGAACAAATTGCACAGGTTCGCCATCGACCTTTTCGTGAATCCGTGCCAGGCCTTCGCCCGGAGCATGCAACATCTGATTGCGATCGCGAACCTGAACGGAGACATCCAGCGCGCCGCTGCGGCGGAGTTGCAGCATCAGCACTGGCTGAGTTTCTGCCGGACTTTCTTTGCCTGCAACAGACTCCGGCAGACGCACCGCCATGCAGACTCGCAACGGCTCCAGTTGTTGCAACAGGACTGGCAGCTTGTCTTTTGGAACGACGTCATTCTTCTCGAGCAGTTGGCGGCAAATTTCAAACGAATGCAACGGTCCTCTGAAATAGACTGCTTCTTTCAGGGCCTGAACGTAGACGAGAACGCCTCGGGACACGTTTAACAACTTGATCTCACCAATCTTCCCCAGCCGAGTGACATATTCTCCGACGCTGGTGGACAGCTGCAGGCCCTGCTCAGACTCCAGCACAAGGATTTCCAGCGGCAGCATTCTGAGCGAACAAGGTTCTCGGTCGTAACAGAACAGATCAGTTCCTGCCAGAACTCGCAATCCTTCCGCCACTTCGATCGTGGGCGACTGCCAGCGTTCCTGTTTGACCAGATCCGCCAATTGGTGGTCAATCGGTGACCAGTTCGACCGAGTTGCCTTGAGGAAGGCTTCAATGGTGCTTTCTTTGCCTTTCGTCCAGCCACCCTTTTTCTCCTGCTGAATGCATGGAAACAGGCGACTGGAACCGTAGTAGCCATCCTCGGACAGGTTCCAGACGTAACGCGTCTGAGGTTTCTCTTCCACAGTCACTTCCGACTGCACTGCTTGTTCCATCTGGGCATTGTGAGTCAGAGACTTCAGCAGTGTGAGCGTCTGACGAAAATCCTTGTCGGGATTGTTTGCCGAATCTCCGAGTATCGCCTTCGACAAAGCGGAGTTCGGATCCTCCAGCATGGCCTCCAGCTTCAGACCCATAAAATAGGTGTGCTCACACAGCTCGGGATCTCCGCAGGTGCAGTTGTAGTCATAGGAATGTCTTGCGAGATTGAGCACCAGCGAACATTGAAAGGTATCGAAGCCTTGAATGACTGAACCTTCCACCCCGGAAAGGCGATCGATCGATTTGATCTTGAGATTCGCTCGGAGCTTTTCCCCCAGAACTGCGACGTCGTCGTCATGAGCACCAAGAAAGGAATTCAGCGCAGCGCCCCAGTTCTCGTGCAGCTCTTCCGGGTCCAGATCCGGATCAACTTTAGGTTTGGCCGCGCCCTTCTTCCCGCCCAAACGTGCCATGAGTTGTGCCAGCAATTCAGGATTGGCAAAGCGAGACATCGAACGAGGATCTCGGCGACTTCTGGAATTCTTACCGCGAGCCATTGAATGCAACTTCCGTGTCTGAAAATCTGGCGAGCAATTCGATCAAGCGAGCGAACAATGACAGCAAAAACGATCCGTCGCTGAAAAAGCGAGTCGCTCAAGTCTTGTTTCAGAGTGAATGGTCACAAACCAATCGAGAACATCAAGTGTGCCGCAAAATTTATTCGGAATCCGGCAGGCGGCGTGCGTGTTCCATAACGAAATGTCGGCGGCATTTTCACCCTCATTCGCGTTTGAGGTGCGCCGTCCAGTGCCATCCGGTTACGTTGGATGCACCTCCGAGACCAGTCGGTCCATCCAGCGTTGAACTTGCAGAGCGTCGGAGAATGACGCTCCGACGGGAACCGATTCGGCTCCACGGACGACTCGGCAGAAGCAGCGGAGTTCTTCGGCCATCATACCTGTTGGACCGGACAGGTCGGCTCGAATTTCCAACGCCATTGGCCACAACGCTTTGTCGTCCCAGACTTCAATCGGTCGCGGATTCGGGGAAATGCGAGCGGCCCAGCCGCTGCCGAAGACTTCCATCCGATCGAACCCGCGCGGCGCCATGCCGGTTGTCGTAATATAGCCGGCTGCGAACGAGGCCAGTGTTCCGTCGGGCCACTGCAATTGCGCCAGCGCGACGTCGACAGAGCCGTTCGCGACGCGATGGAATTGCGAACTAAATCGATTCGGCTCAGTACGATTCATCAGCACCTGCACAGAATACAAATCGTGAACCATCGCAGCCTGCAGCGGGTTCTCGCCGGGGAAATCCTGCACAATGCTGGCCGGTCGATGACGCACGCAGTCGATGAACGTCGGCGTACCGCGTCGTGCGACTTCTTCGCGCAGTTGCCGGAACTCGCTGTTGAACAGTAGAATGTGGCCAAGCATCAGGTTGGACGAATCCGGCTTCACCAGTGGACCCAGCGACTCCGCCTCGGCCAGCGAATCGGAGATCGGCTTTTCGAGCAGCACTGTCTTTCCGGCCTGAAGCAACTTCGATGTAATCCGAACATGTTCAGACGTCGAACAAGCCACAACCCACGCCTCGGCCCCTGATTCGGCGATCGCCAGGTCCACGTCGAGCCAACCGCTCACATCGGGAATCTCGGCGCTGAATTTGTCGAGACTCTCCTGCCGCCGCGCGACAACGGCGACTAATTCGGCTTCGGCCAGTGAAGACAGCGTCAACGCATGCAGTCTGCCGAACCGGCCGAGTCCGATCACGCCAATCTTTACTGGTTCGAACGGTCTTCGATTTTGTTGCATGTCAACATACCGGGGGTGAAAATGCGCGCGCGTCTGATGAGTGTCTGGTTTAGTGAAACCCCGTCGAGCGGCATAGCGTCAGCTATCCGAGTCTATGCGATTTTTCGTGATGAGCTGCGATTAGAATTGGACAGAACGCAGACAGGGACGAACTCGGAGGGCTGACGCCCTGCTGCTCGCCGAGTCAGCTTCCCAGACTTGCGGAAACTTCCCAATTTTGTGAGCGATCTCGCTCATCAGTATGCTGAACAGCAGACCAGTTTTCCGTAGTCTCCGAATCGTCAAAAGACTGCATTCTCAGGCGTCAAACGGCTTCTCGGAGAAATTCCACAGTTTGGGAGATCTCAGTGAACCGCGGATCTCTCAGGGAAACTCTGCCGTAATCGCCTGGCATGCGGGTCTGAGAAAGTCTGCTCGGCACGCCGAAGAAGCCTCGAAAGAAGACCTTCACCGTTGTTCTCTGCGGGAGTTGGAGGGGTCGTGTTTCGCTTCGCGAGTTCGACCGAAGTCCTTGACCGCCAACGGATCGCGGCTAGAATTGGCCGACGCCAGACAGGGGAGTTCAGGATGCATGCTCCAGGCGTCACTAATCAAAAGTCCTTTGTTGATCATTGGAAGTCTCAGTGGTTGAGCAATATTGAAGCTCCCGCTGTTTTGAATAGTTCCCCGTAGCCCGTAATTCATCGCCGCGTTCTTCGCTGCGCTGAGGAATGAACTGCAGGGAAAAGAATCTAGTGATGCAGTTGGCTCAGAACAGGTGTCAGGAACCAAGTAGCCAAATGGCCCGAAGGGTGCTGAGCACTATTGGTTCCTGACACCTGTTCTGAGCGGATTCCGGCTGTCTGACGGATCAGTGGTTTTGAGTTCAAAGTCGATGATCGACGTCGGAGTTCACTGTGGTTGGTTTTGGAGATGACTTCAAAGAACTGGTTCGGTCCAGCACCAATCTTGTGGATCTGGTGTCTGAAACAGTTTCATTGAAGCCAATTCATGGTGGACGTGATTTTCTTGGATTGTGTCCGTTTCATGACGACAAGAATCCTTCCTTTCACGTTTATCCGGATCGACAAACTTATCGGTGCTGGGTCTGTGATCAGGGCGGCGACTGTTTCCGCTGGGTCATGGAGATAGAGAAGCTTCCTTTCCCGGAAGCGATGGAGTCTTTAGCTCGCCGAGCACGGCTGGAGATTCCAAAAAAGAAACGTGACGAAGCAACTTCAGACAATCAGCTGAAAAAGACCGATTCGCTCGCGGTTGTCGAGTGGGCTGTCAATCTCATGCATTCAACGCTGCGAACCAGCGCGAAGGCAGAGAACGCTCGGGAGTACGTCAAAAAGAGAAAACTGTCGGAAGATACTGTACGGAACTTCCGACTGGGGTATCACCCGGAAGACTGGAA
>JBPOIW010000056.1:0-86149 GCA_052034165.1 Planctomycetota bacterium
GTAGGTTTCGGCCATCATCTCTGACGACCTCTCCGTTTATTGCCATCCACCTTTCAGCAGATGACGACTCAGTTCGCAAGCCCTGCGGCTCGCGCACGTTTCGGGTTGTGAAAACCCATTAAATCAAGACGCTGAAAAGTCACCGGCATCAAAACACAATGTTGATTTAATCAGCCGGAACGCGTTAGCGTCCGGTTCTCGCCACTGAAACTCTGCAAAAGCGACCGGGGCTAACGCCCTGCGGCTGATGGAATGACTAAAAATCAACAGCCTGAAAAGTCACCGGCATCAATTTCAGCATTCAGCTGAATGCGAGACGGAGTCGTTTGATAGAAATTTTCCTTTCCCTGCCCTGAACACGCCTTGGCTCTGATCTCGCTCTGCTCTGGCGGCGCTCTGGTCCTGACCTTGAATCGCTTCTGATTCTGAACTGGCAACGTGAAACGACTATGGAAGTTGCTCGACCAAAACGACGATCACGCAGCAGAGTCTGGCTGTTTCGTCTGATACTGCTGCCAGTTGTTTATCTCATCAGTGAGTTAATCGCCACCTTTGCTGTGGGGATGGTGAACGAAGGCGGGTCAGTGTCTCTTCTGCAGTTGTGGCAGAAGGACGTGGCTTCGGGTGAGGGCGTCTCGGAAGGTGCGTTCGAAACAATTCATCCTTACCTTGGGTGGGTTCACAATCCTCAGAACCCCGGACAGGAGAATGTTGGAAATCGGAAGACCCCCGTCAATCATCTTGGTTTCCGCGATGACGGGGAGGGCGTTTATCGGCGTGCTGACGACGTGTTTATCGTGGGGATCGCCGGCGGCTCTGTTGCGTTTCAGTTTTCCTGGGCGGCAGAGGAACTTTTGAAGCAGCGACTGGCCGAGCATCCTCATGTTCGTGGTCGACGGATACAGTTTGTGCGTCTGGCGTTGTCAGGTTACAAGCAGCCTCAGCAGTTGATGGCGTACTCCTATCTGACAGCACTTGGAGCTGAATTCGATTTGATCATCAACATTGATGGATACAACGAGACAGTCCTTGGGATTCGAGAAAACGCTGAATCAGACACCGCGTTAGCGTATCCACGATCCTGGCATGCTCGATCCATCGTCATCGTGGATCCTCGCAAATCCGCGGATTCAGCGCGGTTGCTTTATCTGCGCGGCAAACGTCAGGACATGGCTCGAAAGATCATCGCGTCGCCGCTTCGCTGGTCTCCGCTGATGAATCTGATTTGGTACCTCCGAGACAAAAGCGCTCAGGGTGAACTGACTGACCTGGGGCTGGAAGTTTCCCGATCGCGGAAGTCCAGTTTCATCCATCATGGGCCAGCGAACGCCGATTCAAAAGCGGCGGTGCAGGACGAGGCCGTCCAAATCTGGCGACGCTGTTCACTGGCGATGCATCACCAATGCGAGGCAAATGGAACTTTGTATCTTCATGTCCTACAGCCGAATCAATACGTGCCGGGATCGAAGCCTTTGACTGAGTTTGAGATAGAAAAGTGCCTCGACCCGGGCGGGCCCGTGGAGGAAACGGTCGAGGCTTTGTTCCCGCGGCTCATCGAAAACGGGCTGGAAATGAAAGCGGGTGGGTTGGCCTTCAGTGACCAAACACAAGTCTTTTCTGCGGTCACGCAATCTATTTATGTCGACCCGTGGTGCCATTTCAACGAGGAGGGCAATCGATTGCTGTGTGAAGCCCTCGTGCCGGAAATTCTGGCCCTTTTGGATCGGCAGCAACCTGGTCGTCAGGACTCGCGTTGAATGTTGAATAAGGTGTTAGAAACTCGGGGGCGACACTGAAATACGGCGAACAGGCCCCGCCGGGAGTCCGGGACATGCGATTTCGCGACCGTCAAATGCAGAACGGTGAACTTTTCTGTTCGGGCAGGCTCTTCCAGTTTGTGTGATTCGGGTGAATCTGCCCAAAATCAGGATCGAATGCGGACCGGCAGGAACATACACTACGACTCACGAAACGCAGCGTTCTGCGCGTGATTCACGCGGGAGCAACGTCCGAAGAATGGAGGACGGCGTTTCAGACGTTCGAAATTTGTCGTGTTTCCATCATCGGAGATGACGGAATTGAACAGGAAAAGTCGTGGTGTTTTCCGCACGGCATGACTTGAGGCCGGGTATCCGTGGGTGCCTGATCAGAAGATCGCCTCAATCGAAGTCGCGCACAGAAATTTGTCCAATTGAACACTAAGAAGTAAGGGTCACGACGTTGGCTACTGTCGAAAAAGCTACGCAGACAATCAACGGCGCTCAGATTTTGATCGAGATGCTGGTCCGTCTGGGGACGGATACGATTTACGCTTATCCCGGTGGTTGCAGCATGCCGCTGCATCAGGCTCTGCGTGAGCAGCGGGATCGGATTCGCACCATTCTTCCACGTCATGAGCAGGGCGGCTGCTTTGCTGCTCAGGGGATCGCTCGCTCAACCGGCAAGGTTGGAGTCTGCATGGCGACCAGTGGTCCGGGTGCGACGAACCTTGTCACCGGTATTGCTGATGCCAAACTGGACAGCATTCCGATGGTTGCGATCACGGGGCAGGTTCCTCAGGCCGTGATCGGCAGCGATGCGTTTCAGGAAACGCCGATGGTCGAAGTTTGTCGAGCCATCACCAAGCATCATTACATGATCACGGACGTTCGTGACGTGGCTCGAATTGTGAAGGAAGCCTTTTACATCGCGTCTACCGGGCGCCCGGGCCCTGTGCTGATTGACGTTCCGAAGGACGTTCAGCTCGATTCAATTCCACTGAGCGACGTAGACTTTGATCCTCCGATGAATCTTCCTGGCTATCGTCCGGAAGTTCGCCCAATCGCTCCGGAACAGGTTCGACAGATCATCGCGGCTGTTCGCCGATCAAAGCGTCCAGTGCTATATGTGGGCGGTGGTTGCATTCAGAGCGAAGCCTCGGAAGAACTTACCAAGTTTGCTCTGCGAACTGGCATTCCGGTCGCCATGACCGTGATGGGGCTCGGTGTATTCCCGGGAACTCATCCACAGTCGCTGCACATGTTGGGAATGCATGGAACTGTTTACGCCAACTACGCTGTGGATCAGTCTGACTTGCTGCTCGCGTTCGGCGTGCGGTTTGACGACCGAGTGACCGGCAAGCTGGAAGAGTTCGCCAAGCACGGCAAGATCGTGCATATCGATATCGATCCATCCGAAATCCACAAGAACAAAGAAGCGCATATCCCGATCCATGCGGATGTCAAAGAAGCTCTGGTGGCACTCAATGCCGCTTTGACGGACGAAGACATTCCGGATCTTTCGGAGTGGTCTCATCAGATTGCTGGCTGGAAAGCCAAGTTTCCGCTGGGCTATGCCGATGCGGGTGACGCGATTCAACAGCAATATGCGATTGACGAACTTTGGCGTCAGTCGCACACCATGGATACTTACATCACCGTGGGTGTGGGTCAGCACCAGATGTGGGCGGCTCAGTTTTATAAGTTCGATAAGCCTCGTCGCTGGATGAGCAGCTCCGGTCTGGGAACGATGGGCTTTGGTCTGCCAGCTGCGATGGGCGTCCAGACTGCTCATCCGAACTCAATCGTTGTTGACATCGACGGTGACGGTTCGTTCCAGATGAACATTCAGGAACTGGCCACTCTGCATTGCGAAAAGCTGCCGGTCAAAATCCTGCTGCTGAACAATCAGCATCTGGGTATGGTTGTGCAGTGGGAAGATCGGTTTATGTCCGGTCGACGTGCTCATACGTACCTTGGACCAGTCGATCATCCGGAAGCACTGGGTGAAGGCGATGGCACAATGCCAGAAGAAACCTTCCCGAACTTCGTGGCGATCGCGAAGGGCTACGGAATCCAGGCGAAGCAGGTTCGCAGCAAGGCCGAATATCCAAAGGCACTTGCGGAAATGCTGGCCAGCAAAGAACCCTATCTGCTGGACGTGATCTGTCCTTATCAGGAACACGTTTTGCCAATGATCCCAAGCGGCCGCACCGTGCGTGAGATCATTATTGAGTGACCTTCGTCAGTCTCTGGCCGTAAAAAATGGAAGCACTGCCCCGATTCGGAGCAGTGCTTTTTTGTTGCTCGTGGCACTAAGGAACGGTCCCGGAATAACTTCCGTGATTGTTGTTTAACCGTCAGCCGGAGGCGTACGCGAAACGTGATGCAGAGTACGCCTTCGGCTGACTGTTAAACGAGGAACTTATTTCGGGACTGTGCCTAAGACGCCAGGTAGCGTGGGCTTCAGCCCACTTCTCGCGCCTTTCAATTGGGGCCGAAGCCAGGCGCTTCGCGAGTTTTCGGTTTTCAGTGTTCGGTTTTCAGAGAATGCAGGAGGCGGCAAACACTCTTTCTGCGACTCTCCGAAAACCCTCATTCCGAAAACCCGCGTATCGCCCCGTTTCAACTGGGGCAGTAGTAGCTCATTCGCTCCATTTCAAATCTCAAATTTCAGATTTCGAATCCGTAGCCACCAGCGTCGTACGATCCCCGACGTCATGGGCGTCCACGGGAAAGTTGGCAAACTGCAATGTTGAGTTGCGGTCAAACCATTCTCGAATCACCGGCGTGGCCTCTTCACTGTAGGTGGGTTTCACCATCAAAGTGTTGCCATCGCTGATCTCTCGAATCTCGCCGTCTTCGATAATCATCGTGCCGCGGCTGAACACATAACGAGGCATGCGGAACATGGCCTCAAGATCCGCCTGACAATCGTAAACCGTGACATCAGCATCTGCGCCGGGGGCCAGATGCCCCTTATTTTTTAACCCCAGCATGCGTGCTGGGGATGCTCGAGTGATGATGGCGATTTCGTAGAGCGTGTACTCGCGAGTCAGCTCGGCCAGCGTGCAGTGCTGGCGAATTTTCTGAGGAAGCCGCTTCATGAATTCTTCGCGACGCGATCGCTCCATCAGCAATGCGATGATTTCGGGGTAAGCCAGAAATGATCCGCCGTTGGGATGGTCAGTGCTCATCGCAATCCGCCACGGATCATTCACCAGCAGGTACCATTCGAGACCAATCGCCCACTGCAAAGAATGGACAAAGCTACTGTCACGATAAGTGATCGGAACGATGCCGCAGCCACCTTCCAGCTCCACATCTCCGCTGAACCATTTTCCGCCCGTCACTTTGTGGAGATAGTGCCCAAGTGGCCCATCGCCCGTCATCGAAGTTGTCTCACCGAACATCACCTGTCCCACGTCGACGGTCAACAACGGATGGCTGTTCACATGCTCGGCCAGAGCGGGAACTTGCGAACAGAACGTCGACTGATCATCAAGGCTGCCGCCATAGCTGTGAAACTGAATATGCGTCAGGTGAGCTCGTGAACCATCGAGCGACTTCATCGTCTCCAGTGTTGTGGTCCAGTTCCCTGGGATACCCAGATGATTGCAGTGGATATGCACCGAATGTGGTAACTGCAGTCGATCGGCCGAACGAGCCAGCTCTGTCAGGATCTGTCGCGGAGTCACATTGTGGTGAGAAACGACTTCATCCAGACCACAGTAGCCGTCGCCACCGCTCTTCCACATCTCCACGCCGCCCGGATTCACCAGTTTGACCGCGTAACCACCCGTGGAATTCAGCAGCCAGGCCACGGCCGCATCGATCAATTCAGGACTTTGCTTCGCGATCTGCTCCATGATCAGATGGTTGTTGCCCATCATCACATAAAAGCCCTTATCGATAATCGGAGTATCCTGCAGCTCGTCATGGGCATGCCGTGCGCCGATCGGTGGGACAGCGGCATCAAAGGCGGTTGTGTAACCGAGGCCTGCGTACAAGTATCCGGTCGTGTAGGTACTGGGAACGGTGCCCAGAGTTCCAGAGCGAGTCAGATTCGTGCGAGCCATCACGCGAGCGCGGCGGCGTTGCTCGGGCAGCATTTTGCGAGCTGTGTTGACCTTGGGCCCGGCGATATGGCAGTGCATATCGACGCCGCCCGGCATGATGATCATGCCTGTCACATCGACGATGATTTCCGCTCGAACATCAGGATTGTTCGGGGCCGCGATGATGCGACCGTCCTGCATCCAGACGTCCTGCAATTCGCCGTCAACTCCGTTGATCGGGTCGTAAACACGGCCACCACGCAGGACGGTTCGAGACATTCTGGCTACGCCGCCTTGCGGACAGCATCCGGCATGGCTCCGGTCTGCCACGAAAACCTGGGCATCCCGGCGAGTACTCGATCGGCCACTTCCATCGCCTTGACGGCCGCATCGCCGGATACTCGAGGACGTGAGCCGGTTTTGATGCAATGGACGAAGTCGAGCAGTTCTGCAGTCAGCGCATCCGCAGCCGACGCCTGAATCTGTTCGTTACTGATCCACTTCGTAAAGACTTCGTCTTTCAGTGTCAGTGGATTCGGAGTCGCCGCGACGATGTCATGCACCATCGTCGGTCGTTCCGCCAGCAGAGGATTTGGCTGCCAGACGGAGACTTTGCGAGTCTGCAGGTCGGCTGAGACAAAACCATTGCGACCCCAAACCTGAATCGTGCGTTCAGCCGTTGGATTCATGCGGCTGGCTGTAATGTCTGCGATGATGCCTGAGCTTGTTCGCAGGCGAGCGACCGCCATATCTTCGTTGGGGCCGATCGTGACCGCCCCGAATGAATCAACGCTGGTCACCGTGTCGCCGGCGAGGGCCAGCACCAGATCAATATCGTGTATCATCAGGTCATGCACGACACCGATGTCTGTCGATCGAAATGTGTACGGACTGACTCGCTGACAGCGAATATACATCGGCTGCTGAACTCGCTGCTGCAGAATCTCAAACGCCGGATTAAAGCGTTCGACATGTCCGACCTGCAGAACCGCGCCGCGAAACGTGGCCAGACCCTGCAACGCGCGAGCTGCCTCCAGGCCGTCCGCCAAAGGCTTCTCGATCATTACAGCAACGCCGGCTTCCAGAAACGGGCGAGCGACTTCGTAATGAAGAACAGTAGGAACCGCGATGACCACGCCATCGACCAGTGGACGCACCTCTTCGGCCGTGGCGAACCACTGAGTCGAATGTTTGGCCGCAATGCTTCGTCCTTGTTGTTCGCGTGAATCCACAACGCCAACAAGTTCAACATTCTCCATCGTCGAAAGAATCCGAGCATGATGTTGCCCGAGTGCTCCGACGCCAACAACTGCGACTTTAACCGGATTCATGCGGCCTTACGTTCCTGTGAAGATTGGTTCTGTGACTCTGAGGCCGCTGGTTTGTTTCGCACGGCTTCGCGAGCGCGTCCCAGTTTACCGGCTCGCTGATTTTCCACAAAGTTCAGCAGCATGGACAATTCCATCGGAATCGTGCCCTGCAGTGTGTCATCAAAGTGCTGGCGAACTTCATCCAGAGGACGATTGCGGCGGTAAAGTAGTCGGAAGGCTTCTTTGACGGTATCAATCGTGGAGTTGGAAATTCCTGCTCGACGCATTCCAACGATGTTGATCGTTTTCAGTGTTGGATCATCGCTGCCGGCCGCCAGCATGAATGGAGGAATGTCGTGAGGAACTCGACAACCACCGCTGACGAAGCTCAGACGTCCCAGCGTGGAGAAGTGATGAACGACGGAGTTTCCGGAAACAATCGCTCCGTCGTGGACATGCACGTGGCCGCCCAGGAGAACACCATTGACCAGAATCACATTGTTGAAGATCCGGCAATTGTGAGCCACATGGCTGTTGGCCATGAACATATTGTTGTTGCCGATACGAGTGACCCCGTCTTCCTTTTCGGCCCCACGGTTGACCGTGACGCCTTCTCGGAAAATGTTGTTGTCACCGATCACGATTTCCGTGTCCGAGTCCTGCCAGCTGACGTCCTGTGGGTCGCCGCCGATCACGCAGTTCGGCCAGAACTGATTGTTGCAACCAATCGATGTGGAGCCGATGACCACGACATGACTATGCAGAACGGTTCCGCTGCCGATCGAAGCCTGTGGTCCCACGACGCAGAATGGACCGATCACGACGCCTTCCCCGATCCTGGCTTTCGGGTCGACTTGTGACATCGGGGAGATTTTCGTTTCCATGTGGATCATCCTGATCGGGAGTCTGCAGAGAATTATTCTGTGGTGTTGAATCACCAGGTGGGCGGAGCTGACATCGTGTCGCTCCGAAGTAACGTCAACCGACGCATCACGCGGCCCATTGAAGTTCGGGTTGGCGTAAGTTTATCGTCGACAGTGTCTTGGCCATGACATGATTCAATTTGTGACCACTTCGACGCGCGACGACTCGACCGACAAACATCTGACCATTTAGTGTCAGATCTCCGATGCAGTCCAGTATCTTGTGCCGAACCGGCTCATCAGCCCAGCGAAGTTTGTTATCAATCACAGATCCGTCGGTATCAAAGACGACCAGATCCTTGCCCGTCAGATGTCTGCCGAATCCCATGATCTGAAGTGCTTCAACTTCATTCTTCAGGACAAAGGTTCGAGCCGGCGCGATCTCTTTGAGGAAGATCTCCGGAGTAAGGGTTACAGAGAACGACTGCGACGGAATAGCCGTCTGAGGACCATAGTCCAGGCGATAATCGATTGTGGTTGATCCATCGTAAGACGGAATGATCTCAATCCATTGTTCGCCAGCGCGGTCATTGACTCCGTGAGATTCGTCGATGATCAACAGGTCACGCGGCACAGATTGAGTATTCAGGCCTGCTTCCAGAATCGCTTCGCAGAATGGCAGGCAGGAACCGTCAACCGCAGGCACTTCAGGTGCGTTGATTTCAATGATGCAGTTGTCGACCTGAAGACCGGCCAGTGCTGACAGCAGATGTTCGGTGGTTTCAACGCATGCTCCATTGGAGGAAGCGAGGACGGTGCGTCGAGGAGCCGATGTGACGTTGTCCACATGAGCCTTGACTTCCGGCTTGCCCGCCAGATCGACTCGACGGAAGACAATTCCGGAGCCTGGTTCTGCAGGAAGGAGTCGAAGGCGGGCTTCCACACCATGAAACAGCCCTCGACCGGAAATCATCGCGGTCCTGGCCAGTGTTTGCTGGCGTGGCTGCACAGTAGCATCAGAACTCATAAGCATCGCGTCCCCCATCGTAGCGAAGTGAGTTTTATTCAGCGTGCGGCTATGACTGAGGCTGTTCGCTCAAACTTTGAGGCGAATACAGGAACTCAAATCACACCGTACAAAGTCCATTCAATGAACCGGCAGTGGAGCGAATCAACGTTTCCACTGCCGGAATTCAGTCACAGGTTTTCGGCTTCTGAACGAGCCAGCAGACCTAGTTTGCAGATGGCTTGCCTGCAGCTCCGCCGCTTGTCTGGCGGATTGGCTTTGCAGCACCAGCACCGGCTGATCCTTCGTACTGCTTATTCAGCGTGGACAGAACAACGTCAGTGATGTCGTCGTCTGCACGATAGTAAACCACCTGCTTGTTCATGCGCTGAACAGCTTCGGCCGGTGGAGTGTTCTCGTCGATGTCCTTGCGGTCGAATCGAATGACCACTGTGTACTTAGCGTACTCAGCGTACTTCTTGACCATGCTGGTTGTGTCAGCGTAGATGACCTTGAACATTTCCGATTCACGGCGAGCCAGCTTGCGCTGAGTTGCTGCGCGGAACGCTTCGAATTCACCCTTGGCGTCGAGCAGCTGCTTTTCGGCCTGATCGTACTGAGGTGTGCCGGGAGCCAATTTCAGCTCCTGAATCTCAGTCTGCATCTTCTGCATTTTTTCGACCATGAGCTTGGCTTCGGCGTCGCTCTTTTCGATTTCTGCAGACAGCTCAGTTCGCAGGTCTTCGAACTTCTTGTAGCCCTGGAAAACTTCTGCCATGTCAACAAGACCGACGCGATGCGCGGTGTTGTCTTTTGGGGCAGCAGCTGGCTTGGCAGTTTCCTGAGCCAGGGCGGGGGTGATGGTTCCGGCTGCCAGGGCAGCGACTAATGCGATAACAATGTTTTTCACGGTTTCGGCACTCCTTTGCCAGTCTGAAGCCCCGATTTCCGTGGGGCGGGTAATCCATTCAATCTCAGACCGTTGACCGGTCGTGGACCAGCGTTTTGTCCCAAACCCACCAAACCCGGTCAAGGTGAAGCAAGTCCCTTTGACGCCTATTCTAATTTCACTGCCGTACGGATATGGCAAACCGGCAAGTTTTGCGAGGGGAAGCATCTCACTAGAGCTCGCAGGTCTCCTGTTTTACCAGGCTGCTTGATTCTGTGGGCCCACAGAGGAGTCGCGTTGCCCAAAAGTACCGGCCGGAGACCATCGCGGTCCTTTTTTTTGATTCAACGTAAAATGGTGTGCGTTCCCGGCGGTTGATTTGAAATGCTGATTTTATCAGCCGGAACTCGTTAGCGTTCGGCTTTCGCCGCTGAAACAGAGGGAAAACAACCGTGGGCTAGCGTTCAGCGGCTGATTAAGTCCACGACATTAGGGCTGGCCCCTGCGGGATCTACGGCTTTTCTCGCTGCGCCCGCTGCCTTCGGCTGGGCAGTGAACAGCGAAATCAATTAGCCGCCAGCTCCAATCATGGTTGCTCTTGCCGCAGTCCGTCTTTCCCATCATTCTGCCACCTGTTGAACCCTGGGCTATCAATCGGGAGAGTCACGGATGACTGCTCACAAAACACGGCTTTCCATTCTGCTGCTGTTCCTTCTCTGCAACTCCAACGCTGCCGATGCACAGTTGAAATTGTCAGAACCGAAGGCGAATGATGAAGAAGTCGCGGTCGATGCGAAGGCTCTTGATCTCCCGACCAGTTCCCGGCTGCGAAAGAGAAAAAACGCAGGGGCGTCATCAGCACCGAACACCCCCGCTTTGAAACTCGAAACCGGCGATGCTGCGCCAGGACCGGTCGAAGAGTCCATCGAAGTTGCTGACGAGTCCGGAGCTCCATCGAGTTCATCAGAAAGTCGTGCCACAACCAGGCCCGCGCCCGCGAACCCTGTTGCAAAGAAAACGGCTGCCACAACCTGGTCATTGATCACACGAGATCCCGAACAGTCAATGTTCTTCAGCGCAGCAGTGCCTCGTACTGAAGCCATTGCTGAAGATGCAACGCTGAATGATGTTTGCCACGTCGGAACATTGTGTTGGGCGGTTGGTGAGCGAGGCGTCGTCTGTCGCTCCAATGATCATGGTCAAACGTGGACCGCGGCCTTAACGCCGGTCGATTGCAGTCTGCAGACTGTTTGCTTTCTGACAAATCGTCTGGGATGGATTGCCGGCTACCGGGTTATGCCGGGCACATCGCAACTCTCCGCTGTCCTGTTTCAAACTCGCGATGGCGGCGAGTCATGGACAGATCTTTCGGCATCTCCTCAAAGCGTTGGCGCAGATGCGATCTCGACTTCAGCACTTCCCGGCATTCTCCATATTCGATTCTTTGGTCTCGACGAAGCCATCGCAGTGACCATGCCGGACCCTCAACGTGGCGGAGCCGGTCTCTTTCGATCTGATGACGGTGGTCAGACCTGGACTGCTTTGGCATCAGATCAGGCCGGGAGTTCCTGGAACACCGGCGGCTTCTTGAGTATGGCAGAAGGCGTCGTGGTGGGACAGCATCACAGTTACGCGGCTGTTGTCTCTGATCAGGCTGTCGTGATTAATCCTTCGCAGCCGACCTTGCGACAGATGCGAGGCGTCTCATTGAACACCGATGGCAGCGGCTGGATTGTGGGTGACAACGCCACGATATTCACGACTCAAAATTCGGGCGTCACATGGGCACCACCGCTGACGGAACTTCCAAAATCAATCAGCGAACTTGCCGATCTAAGTACCGTCGCTCACAGCGGCGAGCTCATCCTTCTGGCCGGTCATCCTGGCGCATGTTTGTTTCGCAGCGACACAAACGGGCAGCAATGGGACACCGTTCCGATTCCCGCCACAGGCCGGATTACAAAACTTCGGTTTGCCTCTGAAGGCGTTGTTCTGGCTGTGGGGAGCTTCGGCCAGATTCTGCGATCCGAAGACAATGGTCTGTCATGGAACGCAGTCCGTTGCTCAAACTTCCGATCGGGAGTTCTCAATCTGGTCACGGACGCTGATCGGGCTTCCTGGCAGTTGCTGGCTACAATCGCAGGCGAACAGGGCGTGCGATCCGTGACGGTCCAGATGTCTCAGCAGTTGCGGACGACAGGTCAGAGGTCCGCCGTGAACACTTCGGAGAAATCCCGACTGGCTGTCACACAATTCGCTGGCAATGATGGTGTCGCCGATTGGATGTTTCCAAGAACTCGCCCCGAGCATCATCGCTCGGTGTCTCAGTTGATCGCTGAATGGGAGCGTCAGACCGACGGTGAAGTGCGGCGTCTGCTGCCATTGCGACTGGCTCGCGAACTTCGCACGTGGCGACCGGCCGTGGTGGTGATTGAGTCGATGAGCGATGATGATGCGGTCTCAGGGATTTTTGCGGATGCTTTGGTGCGAGCCATGCAGATTGCCGAACAGGATGGCCCCGATAACACCGGCCCCAATAACACCGGCCCCAATAACACCGGTCCGGATGACCCCGAAGCCGATCACGATCAGGATCTCATTGCCGGTGCCCAGTCGCTCAATGCCATGGGACTACCCCCGTGGCGAGTGCAGCGAGTTGTTCGCCGAGTCCCTTCCGATCGTCAATCTTCGCCATCGTTCGATGACAATGACCTCCTGCCATCAATAGGGACGACGAATGGTTTACTGTGCGATGCGGCATTGCGAGTGATCGCCGAAGACGCTCGTAACCGCACGGGCCTTCGAGTCCGCTCAAGTTACGAAGTCGTTATGGATCGCAACGACACAGCTGGCATTACAAATCTGCTGCAGGGCCTTGATGCAACATCGATGAAGGGAGCTCGGCGGCCGGTTCAACATCGTTCGGGCGATCAGATCAAACAACTCCAACAGATTCTCGACAAGTCCCGCGTTGAAGGCAGTGCGTTGCAGGGCCATGCCAGGCTCGTGCGAGCGGAAGAATCGCTCACGGCGGAGTTGCAGAATGTCGGGTCCAGTTTGCCTCAGGAACTGGCCGCCAAGCAGTTAAGAGATCTTGGCGACCTGAATCTGCAACAGAATAACATGGAGGGCTATATCGCTGTGCAGCAGGAGATCATCCGCCGCTATCCGCAGACTGAAGACGGACGACTTGCGGCCGAGATGTTGTTTCTGTTTTATTCGTCGGCCGAAACTCGCTATTACAGGACACGTTCGAAAAGTGGCTCACCTTTCGGAGCTTCCGTCGTGACGGCATCCGCAGATTCTCCCGCCGTCAGGACCACGATCCCGACTCCTTCGGCGGGAGCTATCAATGACTCGCAGACAAAAAGTGGTTCTGGCTCTGGAAATGGTGCGGAAACTGGCATCGATTCAGCCTCACCGGGTGCCACGCTCATCACGCCTGAGAGTCGAAGTCCGGAGACACAGGGGTTTCTGCCTCCGGGGCAGGGACAGGATCCGGTTGCGGCCCTGCAGGAGCGTTGGGACAGTCACGCCGCGACGGCATTTCGCATTCTTTCAGCCAGAGAGACTTCGCAGGGCTCAACTCGACAGATTGATCCGGCGGTACTGCTTCGTTACGCCGTGAATCAGAGGCAAATCGACGCCGTTGGGGAACAATCAAACGCATTAGCGGAACTGAGCCATCGGCCGGACGACTTTGGTCTGTTTGCGAAATCGGAAATGCAGCTCAAAGCCGCGGCGACGTCACCGCTGCCTTTGTTCAATCTGCCTCGTCAGACTGAGCGACCATTTCTGGACGGCCGACTTACGGATTCGATCTGGGAGAGTGCGCAGGAGATTTCTCTTCGTTCTCGTTCTGGTCGAAGACGATCAGCGTCCTCGAATGCCGATTCGGATGGCAGCATCAATGAGGAAGATGACACGGTTCGCAGCTTCAGCATGTTGGCGTGGGACGAGGAGTTTCTTTTTATTGCGGCGAGGCTGGAGAAATCTCCGGCCCATAACAACGCTGTTGAACTGGCAGCCGCTCGTAGTCACGACGCGAAACATGGAGACAAGGATCGCTTCGAGATAGAACTCGACACGGACCGCGATTACGTAACGTCGTTTCAGTTGACGATTGATGAAACCGGTCAGACCAGTGACCGGTGCTGGATGCTGACTCGCTGGAATCCTCAGTGGTACGTTGCCGTTGACTCCGATGAAACCGCATGGCGAATTGAGGCGGCGATTCCATTCTCTGAACTGATTTCACGTCCCGCGAAGGCGGGCGATTCCTGGACCGTACGCATGCGACGAATTCTGCCCGGGGTTCTTGAGCACAGCTCTATGAGCGCAGAGTCTGTCGTCGGGTCGGGAAAAACGGGCATTGTGCGGTTCATCAGGCCGAAGGTGACAACGGAATCTCGCTTAAGGAAGTCCAAACCTTAGGCCGTTGAAACGACCTGAACGCACGTCAGGGTTATTGTGAGCCGGACAACGGACGTTAGACTCTGAACGATTCCAGGTGGTAGGAAACGTGCAATAAGTTGTCGTCGAGAGCGAAATCAGCAGTGCTCCTTGTCGGCCCGTTTTGCGATGATATCGTGATGCGGCGACGTAGTTGCAGGGTTTCTCTGCCCCTGGACGATTGTGGCTCCTGATCCCTGCAGGATCGGGTTGAAGGTTAAGAACGTCTAACAAAACTTACTCAAGTAGCCGGATTCGTGAGAATTCGGAGGTGTTTCTGAGCTCTCACGAGCCCAGCTACGGTTTTGTAAGGCGTTCTAAGTCAAACGCGATTCAACTCCACGCCAATCCTGGTGTGCTGATCGACTGTTTCGAGATCGCCTTGACGTCTGCAGATGACTCGATCGTTGGTGTTGACTGGAAGAATTTATGAGTTCATCGAAAAGTGTCACGGGCCACAACGCATCCTCCGGTGGAGGTTGGCTGCATGTCCTTGGCAATGTTGTCGGATCAATTTTCATCCTCGGACTTGGCGTTTTTGGTCTGCTGTTTTTCGGCAGAAGTCCGGAGGTACCAACAGATACCTCGCGGCTGAAGTCCGCGTCGGAAGCTCCGCTAGTAGAGACCGCCGAGGTGACACCCTGGGACAAGCCCTTTCACCTGGATATCGACGGCGAAGCAATCAGCTATCGAGTACTGACGGTCGGCGCGGAAGTCACCGGGCGGATTCTGAAGAAGTCCGAGGAGACTCGCAGCGGGACCTTCGTCAATCAGGGTGATGTGTTGTTCGAAGTGGACTCGGTCAACTATCAGCTGGATGAACAAAGATTGCAGGCTCGCGTCGAGCAGGCTTCGGAAGAACTGAAAGCCATTGAGGTCGATCTGCAGAACGGTTCGGCGTTGCTGAAACTGGCGCAGGAAGACAATGAGCTGCAGAAAGAACATCTCGAGCGAGTCAAATCAGCGGCGGCTCGCAAAGCCGCTTCTGAAGCCGAACTTGATAATGCGGCTCGCCAGGAACTGACGTCTCGCAATGCCGTGCAGATGCAGCAGAATCAGTTGAATACTCTGGCCCAGACGAAGAAGACCAAAGAAGCGGCGCTCAAGCTGGCTCAGGCCGAACTTCAGAGAACTCGCGTTGATCTGGAACGTTGTCGTGTCGTGTCGCCGATCACCGGACGCATCGTGGACGACATGAAAGAGGAGGGCGACTATGTGAAGCCCGGCGACACGCTTGTCCATATCAGCGATTCCAGCCGCATGGAAGTGAAGTGTAGTCTCAAAGGGCAGGAACTAGCCTGGATCTGGCAACATGGACAACAGTCCGATGAACTGCCGATCGCCACTTCGGAAACATCGGAGAAAGCAGAAGCGACGCCGTCCGAGAACGCCTTGCCTTCCGCCGCTGCGGCTTCAGCGGCTGAACCTCGCAAAGCCGATCCCTTCCAAATGCCGAATGTTCCCTGTGAGATCGCCTTTGAGTTCGAAGGAGTAGAAACGGTCTGGGATGGATACTTGTCACGGTACGAAGGATCCGGGATGGATCGAGCGACCCGGATGTTTCCGTGTCGAGTCATCGTCGAAGCGCCGGAAAAGACGCGGGTGAAATCCCCCGATGGAAGTCCCCAGGTTTCGCCTCCAACATTGCTCAGCGGCATGTACGTGACAGTCCGGATTCCCATCGATTCTCCCGTGCCGCTGTTACAGGTTCCTGCCGAGTCGATTCGTCCCGGAGGCCAATTGTGGGTCGTGCGCGAGGGGAAGTTGAAAGTCATTTCGATTTCACTGGTTCGCGTCGATGGTGATCTGGCTTTGGTTCGACAGGACGAGCAGACTCTGAAGGCTCAGGACGTCGTGATCGTATCACCGCTGGCTTCTGTGACGGACGGGATGCCGGTCTCCGTGGCTTCTGATGTCCCCGAAACAGCATCCGTTTCTGCGGAGCCCTCGACCCCGTCGGATGCTAAGCCTGCAATCGATACTGCGACTGATTCTTCATCATCAACGCAGGAGGTGAAGCCATGAGCGGTTCTATGGTGCGTTGGGCGATTCGAAACACGCCAGCGATGAATACTGTCGTGTTGGCGGTGCTGATCGTGGGCGTTCTGTCGGCGTTCATGTTGCGACGTGAAGTGTTTCCGCAGTTTGAGCTTGAGATTGTTCTTGTCACAGTTCCGTATCCCGGAGCAAGTCCGGATGAAGTGGAGAGCGGGATCTGTCAGAAAATCGAAGAAGCTGTTCGTTCTGTCGACGGCATTAAGAAGGTCACGTCGGTTGCAGCCGAAGGCGCGGGCAACGTGGTCATCGAGCTTCGAAGTGATGTGCCCAGCGTTCAGAAAGTACTGAATGAAGTGCAGTCTCAGATCGATCGTATCCCCAGTTTCCCGGATCTTGCGGAAGAGCCGAACGTTCAACAGGTCACATTTCGTAATAAGGCCATTACAGTCGGCGTGATTCAGGAGAACTCCGAAGCTCCTGATGCCGAGCTGCAGTTGCGTGAAATCACGGAACAGGTTCGGGACGACCTGCTGCTCATTCCTCAGATTTCTCAGGCCGAAATTACCGGCGAACGCAAGTTTCAGATCGATGTGGAGATCCCGGAAAAAACTCTGCGAGAATACGGGCTGACATTGACGGATGTGTCGCGTCGAATTCGACTGCGGAACCTTGAATTGCCCGGCGGGACGATTCGTGATCAGGGGGAAACGTATCTGTTGCGAGGAAAAGACAAGCGAGTTCTGGGAGACGAAATCGCTGCCATTCCACTGATCACTCGGGCTGACGGAGTTGTCCTGACCGTTGGCGAACTGGGAAAAGTCAAAGATGAATTCGTCGATACGACGTCCATCAGTCGCATCAATGGTCAGCCGGGACTCGCGATTGATGTCAGTGCTGCGTCCCGCGAAGACTTGCTGGCGATGGCTGATGCTGTCAAAGAATATGTGAAGCAAAAAGAACTGCCGCCCGGTTACAAGTTTTCAACCTGGGGAGACAGCTCGATCGAAGTTCGCGACCGCCTCGATCTGCTCGTTCGCAACGGCATGCAGGGACTCATTCTGGTCTTCGTGATTCTGTCCATGTTCCTCGATCTGAAGCTGGCCTTCTGGGTTGCGTTGGGAATCCCGATTTCACTGCTGGGAGCCTGTGCGGTGCTCTGGCAGTTCGATCAGACTCTGAACATGCTGTCTCTGTTTTCGTTCCTCATCGCGTTAGGCATCGTCGTGGATGATGCGATTGTGATCGGCGAAAACGTCTATGCTCATCGAGCCATGGGCAAGTCTCCGATGCAGGCGGCCATTGATGGAACCATCGAAGTCGTGCCTTCGGTTTTCTCGTCCGTGGCGACGACTGTCTTTGCCTTCGTGCCGATGTTTTTCGTGACCGGCGTGATGGGCAAGTTCTTCGCGGTGATGCCGCTGGCGGTGATTGCGATTCTGCTGGTTTCCCTGCTGGAAGCTTCGTTCGTGCTTCCGTGTCATCTTGCTCACGGTTCCGGAAAACCGTCATCGCTGACATCCGGCCTGAATCGGCTGACCAACTGGGTTCTGGACACATTTATCGCTCGAATTTATCAGCCTGTGATTCGGTTCTGCATCGGGAATCCGGCGATTACGGTCAGTATGGCGATCTCGTTCCTGCTGCTGACAGCCAGTCTTGTCTCCAGTGGCACGGTCCCCAGCATCTTCTTTCCGAAGCTGGATGCTCCGGAAGTGATGGCCAAGGTGATCTTTCCGGATGGAACTCCCAGCCGAGTGACCGAACACGCTACCGAACGCATCGAGAAGGCGATCCTTGAGATCAACAAAAAGTATTCGACTCCCGATCGTCCTCTGATGCTGGCGACTCACCGTATGGTTGGTCTGGTTAAGGATGATGCTCCTGGTGGCGGTCAGACCACGGAAGGCAGTCATGCGGGATCCGTTTATGCTCAATTGGTCGACAGCGGGCTGAGGGATCTGAAGAGCGAAGAGGTCGTTCAGGAATGGCGAAACGCAGTGGGGCCGATCGCCGGTGTCGAAACACTGACGTTCGGTTCGCAGTCTCGCGGGCCGGGTGGAAAGCCGATTGAGTTCAAGTTGCTGGGGCCTTCAACGGACATGAAGGAACTGGAAGCCGCGGTTGAAGAAGTCAAAACAAAGCTGGCCACGTACAAAGGTGTGTTTGACGTCTCCGATGATTCTCGTCCCGGCAAGTGGGAGCTTCAGCTCCGGGAAAAAGAAAATGCGGTCGCTCTGGGCGTTCCGCTGGAAAGCATCGCCCGCACCGTCCGGGCTTCGTATTATGGCGAAGAGGTCATGCGACTGCAGCGTGGTCGCCACGAAGTGAAATTGATGGTTCGCTACCCGGAAGAGGATCGCAAATCTTTGGCTCGCTTCGACGATATTCGCGTCGACGGCGGTGACGGCGTACAGCGTCCGATTACAGAACTGGCCGACGTGTCTGTCAGCCGCGGATACTCGGAGATTAACCGCATCGACCAAAAGCGATCGATCACGATCTCTTCGGATATTGATGAGAAGGAAGGCAACGCAAAGGAGATTGTGAGCAATCTCCAGAAGACGTATATGCCGGAACTCCTGAAAAAATATCCTTCTCTGCGAGTTCGCTGGGAGGGACAACAGGAGCAGGACACGGAATCGGTGCAAAGTTTGGGCATCGGTCTGGGGATCGCCTTGATCGCCATGTACGTCCTGCTGACGATGGAGTTCACATCCTATGGCCAGCCAATGGTTGTCATGGCGATTATCCCCTTCGGCATTGTGGGAGCGGTCATCGGGCATTGGGTGATGGACCTGCCGCTGACGTTGTTCAGCATGCTGGGCCTTGTCGCTCTGACAGGGATCGTGGTGAACGACTCGATTGTTCTCGTGGATTTCATCAACAGCGCTGTGCGTGGAGGAATGCCGTTGAATCAGGCGGTGCTCGAAGCGGGTGGTCGACGTTTCCGGCCTGTGATGCTGACTTCTCTCACGACGATTGCGGGCCTGGCTCCCATCCTGACCGAAACATCGTTTCAGGCACAGCTGGTCATTCCTATGGCGGCCAGTTTATGCTTTGGACTGATGACTTCGACCGTGCTGGTGCTCGTGCTCGTCCCGACGTTCTATCTGATCTACGCCAGAATCTTTGGCGTCACCGTGGACGAAAAATCTCCGGAAGCGATCAGTGCCACGCCGGTGCTTGAATTGTGAGGCGTGTGGTGTGTAGGTTTCGTGGTTTCATCAGCCGCAGGGCGTTCGCCCCCGGTTGCCTTTGCCGTGTCTGGTCGCAAAAAACGGACGCTAACGCGTTCCGGCTAATTAGATCAACACCCGTGGCTAGCGGCTGGTCAAGTTTTGAATTGTGGGTTAGCGGTGGATCCCATGTTCGCCGACGGAGCGGCGAACCTACGTAGTCGAGCCGCTCCGCCGGCTCGCGTTCCCAAATCCTGTTCTGGACAGAACAATAGCGCCATTCGGCTCACGAAAAATGACTTCGTCGGGTGACTCGCTCTTGCCTCGCGATTCCTGCAAGATGCGGCCAAATCAGACGCGTCTGAATTCTCCCGGAACCTTAGCTCAACTCAGTGTGTCGCACGGTGACGATGTCTTCGCTTCAGGAAATAGAACAGTCTCTCTCGCTTGTCATGCAGGCCGATCAATTCTCCCTGCGCAAAATGCTGCGTATCGTAAGAGAATCCGAAAAGGCAGGGAAACCGACGGACAAACTGTTCGAAAAACTTCGATCGCAGTTTGAAAAGTCGAAACGCCGTCGTGAAGAGCGAGCCGTCTGGAAGCCGCGCCTGCAATGGGATGAAGAACTTCCTGTGGTGGCTCGCAAACAGGAAATCATCGACACGATCCGCGATCATCAGGTCGTGGTCCTGTGCGGCGAAACGGGATCCGGCAAGTCGACGCAATTGCCGAAGATCCTGATTGAAATGGGACGAGGGCTCAGCGGGGTCATCGGGCATACTCAACCTCGTCGAATCGCCGCTCGTTCTGTGGCGGCACGTCTGTCGGAAGAGATGAACTGCCGACTTGGTCACGAGGTTGGTTTCCGAATTCGCTTCACCGACAGCAGCGGTCCCAATACGCGAGTTCGCCTGATGACGGATGGCATCCTGCTGGCGGAAACTCAGACCGATCGCTTTCTTGATCAATACGATACGATCATCGTCGACGAAGCCCACGAGAGATCTCTGAACATCGATTTTCTGCTCGGGTACCTTAAGCGTCTGCTGCATAAACGACGTGATCTGAAAGTAATCATCACATCCGCGACAATCGATGCGGCTCGATTCGCAGAACACTTTGGCGATGGAATCCGCCCGGTTCCTGTGCTGCAGATTTCCGGGCGAATGTATCCGGTTGAAATTCGTTATCGTCCGCTGGATCCGAATGAGGGTGCCGCCGGGTCGGCTTTGTCAACGCTCAATGAATCTGACGATGACAGCCGGGAGCCTCGTGACTGGCTGGATGGTGTTGCTGACGCCGTCGAGGAAGTTTCCGCGATCGACAGTGGTCACATTCTGATCTTTCTTCCAACAGAACGAGATATTCGCGAGGCCGACAAACGTCTGGGCGGTCGACGATTTCGCGGTGACACGCCGCAGGTGCCAACGGAGATTGTGCCACTGTTCGGTCGTCTCTCGATGGCCGACCAGACCAAAGTCTTTTCTCCATGTTCACATCGCCGCATTGTGCTCGCAACGAACGTGGCGGAATCGTCATTGACCGTGCCCGGCATTCGCTACGTCATCGATACCGGGACCGCTCGTATCAGCCGCTATTCGGCTCGGTCGCGAATGCAACGGCTGCCAATCGAACCGGTCTCGCAGGCATCAGCCAATCAGCGTTCGGGACGCTGTGGCCGAGTTGGCCCCGGCGTTTGTATTCGGCTCTACAGCAAAGAAGATTTCGACAGCCGCGAAGCCTTTACCGCCCCCGAAATTCAACGCACAAATCTGGCGGCTGTGATTTTGCGGACGATTAATTTGCGTCTGGGAAATATCGAAGAGTTTCCGTTTCTGGATCCTCCCCGATCAACCACAGTCCGCGAAGGTTACAAGACCCTTGAAGAACTCGGTGCGATCACGGTCGAAGGAGAACTGACAGAGGTCGGGCGCCGCATGGCCAGACTGCCAGTGGATCCTCGTATCAGCCGCATGATTCTGGCCGCCGTTGATGAGAATGCACTGCCGGAAGTTCTGGCCATCGCATCACTGCTGGAAAGCCAGGATCCTCGCGAACGTCCCATCGAAAGACAGCAGGCCGCCGACGAAGCCCATCGCAAATTTCTCAACCGTGATTCGGACTTTCTGACGATTCTGAATCTGTGGGATGCATGGCACGACAAACAACGCAACGGTTCCCAGGGGCAATTGCGCAAATGGTGCCAGCAAAACTTCCTGTCCTTCATGCGCATGCGGGAATGGGTGGATGTGCATGAGCAGCTGAAAGATCTGCTGTCCGAGAGTGATGATCCCGCCATTTCAAAAGCCGCGAAAGCGCTGCATCATCGACATGGCGGAAGCCCCGGTGAGCGGCAGGGCGTCAGCCCTCCGAGTGCTCAACAACCTTCCAATAACAAACAAAAGCAGAACAACGCTCAGTCAGCTGTCAAAGCACCGCCCCCTGCCACGCCGCGTCATAACGATTTTGCCGCCACTCACCGCGCCTTAATGACAGGGTTGCTGGCCAACATCGGCTGCCAGAATCCCAACGGCGATTTTATGGGCGCGGGGGGAAATAGTTTGGCAATCTGGCCGGGATCAGCACTCGCTCCCAAAGGCGCGAAGTGGTTTGTCGCGGGAGAACTCGTCGAAACCAGCCGCCGGTTTGCTCGCACGATTGCTCGTATCCAGCCCGAATGGATTGAACCGCTGGCCGAACATCTGGTCAGCCGCGAGTATTTCGAGCCGCACTGGGACCCGGTCGCCGGCAACATCATGGTGTTCGAAAAGGTGAGTCTCTGGGGCCTGCCGATCGTTCCTCGGAGAAAAGTCACCTACGCCAAAGTGGATCCGATCAAAGCGCGCGAGATGTTGATTCAACATGGACTTGTCGAGTTCGGCCTGCTGTTCGGCGACGCTGATCCTGACAACGCCGGCGCTGAAGATTACGACGATGAAGAAGAAGCCTTATCGCGCGGAGCATCAAAAGTTCGGCCGGGACGCAGCACTGCCGCGAATCCGTCTTCCAAACGCAAAGGTTGGGGCCATGAGTTTCCGTTTCTGCGTCACAATCATGATGTGCTGGATCAGTTGAAAGATCTGCAGGCACGAACGCGATCTCATCATCTGCTGCCTGGCGATGAACTGCTGTTCGAATATTACGCGTCGCAGATTCCCGAAGAATGCTGCGACCGAGATCGACTGCGGCGTTGGTTTCAGCGCACCGTGACTCGCAACGCGCGGCTGCTGCAGTTTGATATCAATCAGTTCTCCGATGCCGCTCATCGCACCGAACAGGCCGCGATGTTTCCTGAGTCCGCTCAGTTCGGCGCGATGCATTTGCCGTTGTCTTATCAGCTTGATCCCGGTCGAGATGCAGACGGCGTGACCGTGACTGTCCCTGTTGAGGGTCTCGGGCAGCTTAATGAAACGCGACTGGAATGGCTTGTCCCGGGGCTTCTGGAGCAAAAAGTCCTGGCGTTAATTCGTTCATTGCCCAAGCATTTTCGCCGCCATTTTGTCCCGGCACCAGATACGGCCAAACTTGTGGCCTCAGATCTGGAGTTCGGGAAAGGCGATCTGCTGACGGGCGTGGCGAGCCGACTGTCGCAGCTCGGCGGCGAACGGTTTGATGCTCGTGAGTTCGACCTGACCACTCTGGACGATCACCTGAAGTTCAATATCTGCGTTGTTGATGATCAACGCAAAACTCTGGTCGAAGGGAGAGATCTCAAAGTTCTGCGTGAGACACTGATTCAGCGAAGTCAGGCGGCCGCCGGAGCCTCAAACAAAGCCGCACCGGGGAATGAGGTTTCTGCAGAAGAAGCCAGGTGGACTCGTGGTGGTTTCAAAGCCTGGGACTTTTTTGATATCCCGGAACACATCGAAATCAAACGCGCCGGCATGCTGATTCGGTCGTTCCCGTCGTTGCAGGATGATGGGGAAACGGTCGGTCTGGTGCTTTGTCATACTCCCGAAGACGCGGCTCGCATTCTTCGCAAAGGACTGCTGAAGCTGATTCTGATTTCTGAACGCAAACGCGTGCTGATTCAGATCGGCAACATGCCTCAGATCGGACAGATTAAACTGCTGTCATCGTCGATCAAAGGCCTTGAACTGATGAATCACCTTTCGTTGCTGATGGTGGAACGAGCTTATCTGGCCGATCAGCCATTGGCTCGTACAAAGTTTTCGTATGAGAAAGCCTTGCAGCGAGGACGTGAGCGGCTGGGAACCATCGCTCAGGAGTTTGTGCAGTTCCTGCCGCATCTTTTCAGTCAGTACCACGAAACTCGACGAGCCCTTGAGCAAACTCGCGGGCCCGGCTGGGATCATCTGCTGAATAACATGAAGCAGCAGCTTGCAGGATTGGTGCATGCCACGTTCCTGATCGATACACCATGGCCCTGGCTGATCCAGTATCCTCGCTACTTTCAGGGCATTCGCCAGCGTCTGCAGCGGTTGTCGTCCGGCGGTTTGAAGACCGAGCAAACTCTGGAGTCGGAATTCGCTCCCTGGCTCGCGCGGTATGAACAGAAGCTGAAAGATCATCAGCGCCAACAACGTATCGATCCGATGTTGTCCCATTATCGGTGGATGCTGGAGGAATTCCGCATCCAGTTATTCGCTCAGAAGCTTGGCACCGCCATCAGTGTGTCAGCGGCAAAACTGGACGAGCAACTTGGTCGAGTTCTGTGACGGAATCCCCAAACGCCACCTCCCAAATGCGTGGACTTAATCAGCCGCTGGGCGCTAGTGTTCTGTCAGGAACAAGATTTGGTGTTCTATGCGAGCCGACGGAGCGGCTCGACTACGTATCTGCGCCGCTCCGTCGGCGAAAATGGGACATTGCGGTTCACCCCGGTGGTTCATAGGCGTCTGCGCCACTTCAATCAACTGACTTCGCCGGTGCCCCAAGGTACTTGTCAAACCAGTCCAGTAGCGCCGTCTCGGCCTGAGTTCCCTGGTCGCCGGGGAAGCCATGAGCGGCCCCTTTCATCACGATCAGTTCGCAGGTTGCCTTGCTGTCCTGCATCGCCTTGAGAAATCGTTCGCTATGAGAGATCGGTACAAGTTCATCTTTGTCACCATGAATCAGCAACGTCGGCGCGTCATCAGGAGTAACGGCCAGCAGTGGTGAAACATCATCGGCCTGATCATCAGGAAACACGATCGCCGGAAACTGACGGCTCAGTGTCTTGTGATTCACGTACTCACGAATATCGGTCGGAGGAAAATAAGCCACGACCGCCTGAACTCGACTGGAGACCTTTCCATTCTCGCTCTCAGCCTTGTCGCTGCCATCATCGCCCATTGAGCCCAGAATCAAAGACAGATGTCCTCCCGCACTGCCACCGCAAACACCGATGCGAGCGGGATCGATTCCGAAGTCTGCGGCATGGGCTCGGATATGTCGAATCGCCAGTTTGACATCCGCCACTGCATCGGGCACTTTGAAATAGGGACTGCTGCCATGTCGGACGAGAATCAGCGTGTAGCCTCGATCAACGATTTTCTCGAACAGGTTCAACGCATCTGGTTTATCGACGCGAACAACCGCATCGGGACGAGCCCATGTCGACACCCAACCGCCGCTCACCATAAACAGCACCGCCGCACCGTTGGGCTGGGCCGGTTTCACAACATCATACGTCAAAGCCATCCCGGCTTTGTGACCATAAATGACATCCGGCGTGATCGTCCGCCAGTCCTCGGCGAATGATCGGGATGCAACAAGCGACAGCAACATGGTGGCAACAAAAAGCGATCGAATCATGAGAGCGACCTGTTTGGTGAGCACAATGGCAGAACATCGAATGGCTGAAGAACGAACGCTGAAGAACGCACCCACAGCTTGAGCGACATGGTGAACAATATACTGGCTGACAGGACTCAATGCGACGAGGATGCTGTTCCAATTATGGTCAAGTATGCAATCGCCGACGGAGCGGCGAACCTACGTAGTCGAGCCGCTCCGTCGGCTCGCATTGGCCCCCAAATCGTGTTCTAGACAGAACACAAGTGGCTCGTGAGGTTTTGATCTGTGGGTTACCGTTGGACTCCATGTTCGCCGACGGAGCGGCGAACCTACGTAGTCGAGCCGCTCCGTCGGCTCGCATTGCCCCCCAAATCGTGGTCTAGACAGAACACGAGTGGCTCGTGAAGTTTTGAATTGCGGGTGACCGTTAGATCCCATGTTCGCCGACGGAGCGGCGAATCTACGTAGTCGAGCCGCTCCGTCGGCTCGCATTGGCCCCCAAATCCTGTTCTGGACAGAACACGAGTGGCTCGTGAAGTTTTGAATTGCGGGTGACCGTTAGATCCCATGTTCGCCGACGGAGCGGCGAACCTACGTAGTCGAGCCGCTCCGTCGGCTCGCATTGCCCCCCCAAATCGTGTTCTTGACAGAAAACTAGCATGGACGACATTGTTGCAACAAACACGGCGGCGCATGATTTCAGAATGCGCCAAGCCGTACGGTGTGACAAGCAACACGCCGGCACACCAAAAGGCAGCAAAAAAGGTGAGCCCGCTCTCCGCTTGTCACACCCTGCGAAACACTCACATTCAACAAATGCGTTACCATGGTGCAACAACGCAGTCTCGTTGAAGTGAAACACCGCGTCACCGCAGACGATCATCTTCAGTTCGTGGAGATCGACGATGAATTCCCCCGAGAGCACCGGCAAGACGTCTCACCAAGTGACTGTAAGGCAGCGGATACTTCGCTGCATTACGAGGCTGATGCTGGGCAACGCGATCATCTTCATCGGCTATCGGTTAATGGTGTGGAACACCGAGCGAGCGATCAACAGGCTCGGCGGACAAACGATGACTGGTCCGCCACCCGGCTACTCTGATCTTGCGTATGCCTCGAAGACGCCAGCCGTCATACGTTCGTTCGTTGTTTCTCGCTTCGGCCGTTGGCTCGGTTCACAGTTTCCAGTCATTTACGTGGTCGATCTTCGCAGAGTCTCTGACCCCGATGCAATAACGCAGGCACTGCATCATGCCGCGGGCCTTAAGCACGTCTATGAAGTTGTGCTTTACAAATCTGCTGCACAGGACGAGCATCTCCGCATTATTGCCGCCGCCTTCCCTGGGCTTCGCAGCCTCAAGATCAATGAGACATCCATCGGTGATTCCGGCATAGCGCAGCTCTCACGGCACAAAACATTAGCTCATTTGAATGTGCAGCGAACTGCGGTGACCGACATCAGTGTGTCATCGTTCTGCACGATGCCGCGACTCAGGGAACTCAACATCGGCGAAACCCGTATCACGTCGATTGAGCAGCTTCACAGATCGAATCCAGTCTGCATCGTCACAACGAAGCTGACAACGCTGAACCGCACGACAGACAAGCAGCGTACCTCTCGCTGAACTGTGATCCCAAACCCAGCAACCAAAGCGGCTGTTGCCGCAGTTTGGCGTCGACGTATCCACCACCAGAGGACATTGCCGCGCACGAGGTCGCCCGCGAATCGGCCCCGTCCCGGCCTTGTGCCGGGTGAGCGGAGGTTTGGAAATCAGAGGAGATACCAAGTGGCACATCGGCCCCATCCGGCTTTAGGCCGGTGGACCGGAGGTTTGGAAACTCGCGAGCCTCCACGCCTCAAACCGTCGCTCCATCGGCGTGAAGCCAAAGGGGGCGGGAGTTCTCGTTAGCTGCGGTTGCTGGTTTCCATACCGTGGCTCGACCGGCACAAGGCCGGTCGGGACCAAAACAGGTCGCCCGAACAGCGTTCGTTCATCGTCCGGGCTTCAGGCGGTATCGACTGGACTGTCATTTCCGGACACGAGATGATCGCCGCCCTTGCCCTTGCAGAAAGTAGGATGGGCATTCCTGCCCGTCGTGTTCTCATTCAACCGCACGTCGGACAAGAATGTCCAACCTACATGCCCGCCGACAGGACTTTGCGTTCTGCGACATTCCGAAAACCTCAAACTGAAAACTTCAAACCTTCCAAAAACCATGCAACTTCCGATGGGCCGCCAGATTCGCGATCAACGGCCAATACCGTTCTTCCCGAGGCAACCGGATACGTCGGCCAACCATCCGCTTCAGCGGCGTTTGGTCCGGTGAATTCTCATCGAAGGCGGTCTCCGCGACGATGACTCGATAGTCATCATCCAGCGACCACAATCCAACGTCGAACAACCAATGGGCGTTCTTGCAGAGCGACAGACCGTTGCGCACGTCGTTGTTCTTTGAACTGCGAAACGGACCGATATGAGCCGCGTCAACGATGGTGCCTCGATCGACGGTGATGATGCGATAACCAGTCAACGCGCAGGTGTAGTTGTAGGCGGGAACAACATCCAGGCGAAACCGAGCACTACGACCTTCAGAACGAGCGGCCTGTTCAGGCGTTTGAATACCCTCTGATTCCGGAATCACCACATCTGCAGGAAGGCCCATCATTTCACGCAGAGCAATCTGTTCCTCGGAGCGAAAGTACGTCTCGATCAGAATCGTCGCCGCCCGCTGGCGAAACTCGGCATCGAGACACGCGGCACGAAAGTCAGGATCGAACCGCACACACGTTGTCACGGACCGATGTTTCGATGATTCGCCGTGCTTATCCAGGGGAGTCCAAACACCCGATGACTTCAGGTGATGGAACGGCATACGAATATCGAGTTTCTGCTTCCGCCGATGAGCCACGATGTGCTCGAACAACTTGAACTGATAAACCAGTTCCGGCGACAGCAACATGACCTCCGGCAATTCCCCATCCCGCTCCGCAGCCTTTAGCACCGTCAGTAACAACAACGGTCTGTGAGGAGCTTCGTCAGGCGGAGCAAGGTCCCGCAGTGTGTTCAGCCAACACTCGAACGCCATACGGCCAAGTTCCTTTATGGTGTCTCAATCACACGAACGAACTCGCCAATGACGCGCAAGTCGGCAGTATTGTCTGCTGTTAGCAAGATTGGGGTCTTTTCCGGATTCAGGGGACGGAGTTCCACAGTCTCATGCACCCATCCGTCTTCGCCAGGCACTTTCTTCGAATGGTACTGTTTGACCGTATATCGACCACCGTCTTCGGCATCGTGTTGCGTCTGACATTGAATGAGTAGTAGTCGACCGTTTCGTGTTCCGGCAGGGCATGCTCTAAATAGGCAATAGGAACCTGATGGGATTTTGGGCTCCATAGATTGACCCACAACCTGCGCAACGAACATGCCTTCCGTGAGCTTCTCGTTCGCGACCTGCACCCAGCCTGACTCAGACGGAACGCCATCGGGGCCCCATCCACCTGCCGCAGCGGTGAGATCGTAAACCGGCACGTGCGTCGTATAACGTTCCTTTGGCTTGACTCGATCCACAATTTTTGGCTTCGGAACAGTGGCCGTTTCCTGTGACGCAGGATCGGCCATCTCACCAGCAGGCGAAACCGGTGACGCCGACCAGGTGTCTCCTTCCTTCGTAAACCTGACAACGAATCCTGTACCGGGAAGCCCAGCGTTCGGGCCGAACCAATTTCTCAGCAGCTCACTGAGTTGATTCGATGTTTCTCCCTCCGGTGCAGCCACATTACACGCCACTTTGACAAACTTGAATTCCCACCGTGAGCCATTGGGAAGTTGCACTAATGTTGGTCCAACTGCGCGGCCGGGGCAAACGGCTACGTCTGGCAACCCTAACAAAATTGGGCGACCATTCGAGTGCGAAACTTTTGTCTCGAAGGTCAGCGGGCCTTCAGTCGCCGAATTCTTATTGAATCGACGGACATATTGAGCGAGTCGCCAATCGACAATTTCAGAAGTCATTGCCTCAAGTGTTTGCTGGAGTTTGGAATCGATTGCACGAGTGAAGGTGAAATTGTTCCCACTTCGCGCAAACCACGGTTGTCCGGCTTGTTCCCGCGTCCATCGGTCGATTGGCATTCCGATCCACCATCTGGACCATTCCGTATCATCTGCATCGACGTGATCGACCGCATGTCCGTCGCCCTCCAAATCCCGGCGGTGGATAACGTGATTCTGCATGTATCTGCGGCAAGCCGGAGCGAATGTCCGTAAGTCGACAGCTTTGCCGAACAGGCCCTGATCGAGCATCACTCGCAGGACGATCATTTTATAGGACTTCGTAAGTTTCGTCGTCTCCAGCATCTTCAGCCAGTCACCAAACTCGCTGACAACTGCGACTTCCATATTGTTCAAGTCGCCTTCCACATGTGCAAAGGCAAACCAACTCCCGTCGCGAACTGCTAAAGTGAGCGGCAGGAATCCCTGATTAAACACTTCCAGAATCGTCGGCCTGCGCCCCAGTTCGTCACGCATCGCTCGATAGGCTTCGATGGCTTGCGATGGCCCGGTCGGGATGAACTGCCTAATCAGGTCTTTGGCTTCGACCTCCACGTCGACAAGGCAGCCTTGTGGAAGATCGGGTGTCTCGCCGTTCAACCACTTCTTCAGCGTCGTCCAGTTGGCCGCGGCTTTATGAAGCGACAGAATATGAATCAATCGTTGAGCAAAGATACGATGATTTCCCACGAAGTCGATCACGAGCAAGCGTGACTTGCCTTCACTGGCTCGCAAGCCTCGTCCGAGCTGTTGTAGGAAAATCACCTTCGATTCCGTTGGCCGTAGCATGATGACTCGGTCAACAGCGGGGATGTCGAGCCCTTCATTGAACATGTCCACAACGCACAGACACTGCAGCTTGCCGCGACGAAGCGCTTCGAGTGATTCGGAATAACTGTCGCTGCCACCTCCCGAAAATACGGCTGCAGCCTGCAAGCCTTTGCTGCGCAGCCAGTCCCGTGTAAACAAAGCATGGCGGCGAGAGCAGCAAAAGACGATCGTGCGATCGGCTGGATGTTTCTCCATCGTTAGCCACAGGCGATCCATACGCTCGCTGCGGATGACGCGTTCTTCGAGCTCCTCCAATTCGAAGCGACCGTTCCGCCAGGGAATCTGTCCGAAGTCGACCGTGTCCTTGATGCCGACATAGTGGAATGGAACGAGAGATTCTTCCGCGATCCCATCGCCGATTGAAGCATGATACGCAAGGTTATCGTCGAAGATGGAGGCGACATCCACCCCGTCGGTTCGCTCGGGCGTGGCGGTCAGCCCGAGAATGAATCGAGCATTCAGTCTGGCCAGGACTCGCCGGTAACTCGGTGCATGCGCGTGGTGGACTTCGTCCATGGCGACAAAGTCAAAGTGCTCCTCAGCAAGTCGATCGAGACCTGACGGTCGCGACAGTTTCTGAATCGAAGCGATCACCAGATCGCCGTCCAATTCGCTGCTGGCACCGATGTACCACGATGTGGTGCCCTCGCCGAAAGTGTGGTCGAGAACCAGCGAGATCGCCGCCTCCGCCTGAGCGAGGATGTGAGCTCGGTGCGCGATCACAAGAACTCGCGGTCGGCGTTGGAGACCTTCGCCCAACTGTTTGGCATCGAACGCAGCCAGCCAAGTCTTTCCCATTCCCGTTGCGACCGCGACCAACGCTCGACTGTAACCCGCTTCGCGAATCCTCAACAGTGAAGCAAGGGCTTCGATTTGCCACGGTCGCGGATCATACGGGCCTAGCCGCTCATCGATTCTCTCCGCTTCAAAGTGAACCGAGCGAAAAGCCTTCGCCTTTTCTGCATACTTGGTCAGAAGGTCCGAACTCAGTTCTGACGCGACATCCCAGAGCGATGAAAACTCGAGCCGAACCTTGTCATGAGTTTCCGGCGCAGCATGTCGCTCACTGAGCAGATTCCATTCGACACCCGTTTGCAATGCGGGGCGTGACAGATTGCTGCTGCCAACTACGATCAGCCCGGAACTGTCATCCGATATCTGCCAAGCCTTTGGATGAAACGAGGCCGGGGAGGCCGGGAGCCTGTTTGTTTCAATCAACTTTGCCTGCAGCCGAGATTCATTGAATTCCTCAAATGCCAAATTGGCCCACCCCATCAGCCGCCACAGCGCTTTGGCATCCGAGATATAGAGGTAGTCACTGACAAGAATGCGAACTCGACCATCGTTGCGAATTGCCTCGAACAACCGATCTTCGATGACATCCAGGCCGGAAAGCTGCACGAACGATACGAGCACATCGATACACCTTGCGCCCGCCAATCGCCAAGACAGTTCGTCCCACAGCGGCGAGTTCGGGTGGCCTGTCGCCAGCGTGAGTCCTTCCTCAGTTTTCGCCGATGATACGTCGCCTGCAAGATAATTGCCCCGCCCCGGAATCACATGCCGCATCCCGCCCCGGGGATCAGCAACATCGCCCTTGTATCGCGGAATCACATGAATATGCAGATGCGGTACGGTCTGGCCAGCCGCTTCGCCCGCATTGAATCCTACGTTGTACCCATCTGGTTTTGGCTTCAGTCGCTCATCGAGAATCGACTTCACGTCGTTGACGAGCGACATCAAAGCGAACTGCTCCTCTTCAGTCGAATCGAACCATGTAGCCACTACGCGACGTGTTACTACGAGTACGTGCCCTGGAGTGACAGGAAAACGATCGGCGACGGCAAAGGCAGATAGGTTCGACGCAATCCACGACGTGGTAGGTATAGATAGAAATGGTGACAAATTGAGTTCTTCATTGGACAACAGAAACATTCCTGATTGAGCTTTTGATCACCACTGAATGTGCACCCGTTGGTCAAAAGGGCCGCCTAAAACGTTAGTGATTGAATCGAATCTGTTACACCGGCTGTTACGTTATCAATCCCGACCTCGCGCACTTTGGAAATCGATATCTCCGCGCGTATGCTTGGCGTTTCTGGGTTCCGGTCGATCTCGACCTCCCAGCCGTTCCCACGAAGTGCTGCCGCCGCCTTGTCGGTGGCATTCGGCAACCATTTCTTAACATTCTTTCTCGTGTCAAAGTCGTTCCGAAACCAAGTAAACTCGAAACGGACTAAATGCCTCTGTTCGTCGAATCCAATTCGAGTAGGCATATGCGTCTGAGGTAGAGTCAGCCACTGACCGTGAGGGCACCATTCATATTGTAGATTTGATACTCGCGCTGCAATTTCCTCTGCGAGGACTTCCGCCGATCGCACACTATGGGGTTCTCTTACAAGCTCCTTGAGTATTTCAATCTCATTCTCGATTTGTGCCATGTCCAAGCGATCTGCTTGATTATTCAGCGTTGCACGGAACACGAGACGATAGTACCGCTTTGGCAACGATCGCCACTCGCGACATGGACGAGCGTGCGCTCGCTCGGTGAGTGTGTCTTTCCAGTCCGCATACCTTTGCTCACCAAACCGTGGTGCACTTCCGCTTCCGATGAAGAACAGAGTCATGCCGGTCCCGAAGGAATCTACTGCGGCGTTACGCGTCGAGACCTGTGGGTTTCTTTCTGCCTGTTCCGGCGACAAGTACCCATTCGCCGCACCCGGTTGAGTTACAGAAACATCAAACCCATCGATATGCCACGAGAGGTCGAAGTCGAGCACGCGAAGCTTGACGTCGTCCCATTGAGGATCAGGGCCCCAGCAGTGTTCCAGCATGATGTTGGCAGGGCGAATATCACGGTGCAACACTCGTTGGGGCAAACGATGCGAGGCACGAATGACCGACACGAGTTCCGAGGCAACGAACAAGACGTCTTTCCATGTTCGAAGCGTGCCCTTCTCCACGGCATCTTGCAGGTCGATCCCTTCAATAAAGTCCATGACTACCAAGGCAGGGATTTCAGAAGCGTTGTAGCATCGAACCACGCCCCGAACACTCTGATCCGTAAGGATTTTCATTGACTTTACACCCCGGCGAAAACAGTGCAGCATCTCCAAATCTTCGCGAATACGCTCATGCAGGACCTTAATTGCAACATGGGTCCCATCCGGGGCCTCAGCACGGAAGACGGTGCCAAATGCGCCCTCCTTTACACGCTCCAGAATTTTATACCCGAAGACAAGGTTGTTGGGCTCTTTGGTAGTGACTCTCCAACCTCTGTATATCGCGTCTTCATACTTCTGGGCAAATCGCTCAAACTCCGTTGCGCTCTCAGAGGTGGTATCCTTTAGAATGGCCGCAGCGTGCGCATTCAAGATTTCACGGATCTCTGAACTCGTTTGTTTCGTCAACTCAGCCGGGTCCGGCAATGTCGATAATGACTTTGCCGCAACTGGTATTGCTGGTATCACCGGGGCAGGCTCGTCATCCGTCGCGGTGTACTGTCGTAAATCTGCAATCAATTCTAGCAATTCAGCGTGATCTTTATCCGCCGCATAATTGATAAGCCGTAGACCCGCTTTCTCCGCCCAATCACGTGTGTCCCGGTCTTGTCTGTGCGTAATCCAGAAGTGACCGCCACAGTCGATATTCTTCCTAGTCAAATTTGCAAGGTGTCCTCCCGCAGCCAAATCGTCTGCGGTGATCCCCAAGAAGACCACTGTACGCGTTGTAAGGCTTCCAGAAATCAACGTTTCGTAGCCCTTATCGTCGAACAGTCGCCGCAGATCAGATGTGGTGAACACCCATGAGGAACGATCGTCCAGCTGTCCATGGAGATGTGCCAACCACGGATGCCCTGATCGCTGCAAATGGATATGCTGCCCAACATTCGTCCCATCGAAATCATGAAGTGCCATCCCCGGAAATGCTTCGGAGAATGCCCTCTTGGCAAATCGGTCAATATTCAAACTGAGCATACCGCGAATGCCCAGCTTCCAAAGTTCCTTGTAAGCTTCAGGCACTGGGGTACGATCGCTACTGGACATTGCTCTGCGAATCGCAGACGAGTACGTTTCCGCACCAAGATTATCCTTGAGTATTGAGAACGCTTCCCAATAGTTTTTCTCCACATTGGCTAGTCCGTGTGCATAAAGCAGGGCGTGTCGCTCCGTCGTATCCCTGTGTCGATTCGCAAGTTGCCGCAATTCGTCCAGCAAGGATTGCTTCAGCTGAGCCCAAGACGGCAGTCCGGCGGAGGCTGAGAGTCCAGCTCCAACCCAAGCTATGATTGGGTCAGTTCGCTGCGCGACTACTTCCCGTAAATCGCGATAGGCGGTCTGTGTGGTATCAAATCGCATTTGTTGGCCCTCGAGTTGTAGTAACCTATAGAAACCAGCGTTGAGGTTGATGGATTGAACTCGATGTTCGCACCCGAGTCGAACTTACATGTGCGCCTTCATTCCATTGCCCGCATGTCTCTAAAGAGTTCCTCGACACTACAAGCAATTCCGCTTCGACAGTCGCTGCAATCGACTGGTGGTAGTTGTTGCCAATCTCGACATCCTGTATGAGATAGAAGAATCGGATCCAGGAGCTTGGCGAAAGTGTCTTTGTTCCCAGGTATTCCATCGCCGAATCCCGGAACTCCAGAAACTCGGGATCAAAGAGTTCGAGCTTTGTTCGAATCCGAAACAAGTCCAGGCGTTTCGATCGCTTGGTGCACGGGTCAAGCTTCTGCAACGCATCCAGCAGATCGGAGCCGGATAGTCGAAAGATGTTGTCGAACAGGTAACCATCGCCTGTAAGAATTCGATAGACGAAATCGAGTACCGTCCTCGCGGTCAAGAACTGGTCGTACCTCAAGTGAGCATGCAGCAGGACATCAAGGGCCTTTTCACGAACTTCCGCGATCTGCAAGAGATAGAAATTTCTCGCAACTTGTGATTCTGGATTCGTTCGCTGATAGGCAACGAAGAACGGATTGTTGGGCTCGGATGTGACCAGCCGTTCCAGTAGCTGCCCAATGAACTGTGCATCAACATGCTGAGCGGTGATTCGGAACTTAGGGTAGTTGCGAAAGTCGACGAAAGAGCACGGAAGATCTTCTGACTCGCTGGATTCCAGATAGGTGCTGATAGCGGATTTGATATCGGAATGGGTTGGATTGCCATCAGCAGCATAGTTGCCCAGCATGCCGATGTTGATTCCGACCACGAGTGACTGATTTCCAGCCTTGAATGTGGCAAACTGGTCGTCAAGTGTTTGGATCGCATCTTTTTGCGGGTCGAAGCTATGCGTCGCATCCAGATGGAATCGAACCTTCTTGGCGTAGGTTGCGTGGATCCGGCGAAACAGCTCAGATTTCCCATCGCCGCTGGACCCACAGACGAAGATCACGCGAGGAGTCTTGAGATTCCGGTCGATCTCAGCTCGTAACGCCTGCTCGACAGGCGTCTGCACATAAAGGTATTCCTTCAGTGCATTCAGCTCCGCAACATTGCTTTCCAGCGTTGTGACGGCGGTGGCGGAGCCTTTCGAAAGCGTTTCGATCAGTTCTTCGAAGTTCATGTCCGCCGTTCGTTCAGAATTCCGCACTGCCTAAAAACGGCGGCATTACTGACCCTACGGATCAGCCACCCCCGTCCGCTACGCGGCGGCCAGCTTAGTCGCGGGGTTCGGGACTCTCAAACGACGGCTTTGCGAAATCCTGGACATTGCGGTCGATTTCGTCGGATGACTCGGAGCAAAAAGTTTGCGGGGCAAACAGACGCACTGCCACAGTTTTCCGCTGAGGAGCTTTCGAAGCTAAAGTCTTTGCTGAAAACACTTTAGAAGAATGCCCCCGGCGCGATTCGAACGCGCGACCTTCGGTTTAGGAATACTGGGCTGAGCCCGTTCGCACCGAAGCGCATGAAAAAAGCCCTGCTTTGAGCGAGCTTGAAATGGCGGGTTTCGACCTGGATGGAATCCAGAATTCTCCAGTTGTCAGCCCTGCGCGCTGTCTCTTGAATTTGCTGTTGTGGGCGTCCGGCGCTGCGACGACCTTGTCACTCCGACCGAGTGAGTTTCGACGAATCTGGAAAGATTTCCGAGATCGTGCTTTGAGCTTCAGCTGCCGCGCTGCATACGGGGAATTCTTGGCGAATTTTTGAAAAACGTCATTTCACGCTTCGTTTTTCAGAGTTCGCAGTGCACTCCTCAAGCTCGATCAGAATTTTGGCGACGGCAGTCGGTCAGTCAGCGTATAGGTGTTTGAGCATTGCATTTGGCCGGGGTTTTTCAGCCGCCTTTGATTTTTTCCGAAAGGGCCTTGCGGATCGAAAAGCTACAGCTCCATAACCGATTGAGCAGACACGAAAATTCTGCGGTCTTTTAGAAAGGCAGGTGTTGCGTGAAGTCGCGTCCACGGCGGACGAATCGTTGAAGGGTAGGAAAGATCTCAACCGGGCATCACGTTTTTTCCCGGTGCATAAACAAAGAAACCGCAGTGAATTGTTCACTGCGGCTCCAATTGGTCGACACGTCAGATCTTCTTGTCACGGGAGTGCTGACGAGTCATTTTTGAAAGGTTTGCTTTCAATGAAAGCTTACATCGGCATTCGATGCATTGCCACTGGTGTTTTCCCGAATTGGGGGCACGTTGGCTTTGCGACAGCGTTGATTGGTGCATTTCTTAAGTCCGCAGAAACCACTGTAATCGGGTCAATTCTCATGCGAATTTCCAAGGCGAAAGAGCCACTATTTCGGCCCGGTGATCTCACCACGGCGGCTGAAGTCTGCAAGTTGCTGGGGGTTTCGAGAACGAAGCTCTGGAAGATGCACCAGGACGGGACAGCTCCGCCGCACATCGATTTGGGCAGAGGTGTTCGGCGATATTCCCGGCCGGCGGTAATGCAATGGCTGCAGAAGGCGTTGCAGTGACTGTGATTGAAGCGTTGAAGCCGCAGTGACGTCTCACTGCGGCTTCAGTCTCTCTACTCTCTCGACAAGCCAGGTCTTCTTGCCGGTCGCTCTGGCGAGTCGTACCTGAAAGGATTACTTTCAATCATCGTTTACATCGTCAATTCCAGCTTCACTTCTTTCGTCCTTTCGGCTTCGTCGCAACGGTGGGTACTGAGGGGGCGACTGGCTCGGCGAGTTTGTCGAGGTAGTGCCGCGCCTCGGTCCACAGCAAGTTGAGCTTTCGAAGTCGCTTCATTTTCTGCATCGAGCTTTGTGCGGCCGTACGAACTTTGACGTACGGATTCTCCATCGGTTGGCCGGTTCGAGGATGTCCGACGATCGTGCCATTCTTCTCGATGTTCTCGGCTGCTTCGAGGTAAGTCAGGAACTGTCGGGCGTAAATCTCGACGTCGTCAACTCTTGAAGTAGGGTTTTCTGCGACGATCAAAGCGCGAATTTGTGTCAGGTTCATAGTTATGAAGCCCCTCAAGAATTGCAGACGCCAGCAACTCCACATCAATCGAGTCATCGAGCATGTGGTGGTCTAGTCTCGTTGTGCGGGTGGCACCGTAGAACCTCAGACAGAAGTGCTCTTCGTCGTTTCCCATTGTTACGTCGGGCCTTGCTGCAGTCACCAGCTGAAACAGGCGACCGATTTTCCAGACTCTCAATTCTTCTTCGCTCATTTTGCTCGTCTCGCGTTTGGCTTCCAGGTCTTTGGGTTATCGAACAACTGGAGCTGCTCCGGAGTGAAGGCGTTGTCCAGCTTACTTGCCTGATAGACTTCTTTGCCAGTGCAGTCATCATCGAGAACGGGCAACTCTTCTTCAATGCCCTGAATCAGATCGAACTCCGGGCCACCTTCAGTGATGTCAAACTGTTCGAATCGCGGGTTGAAATTCAAGTTCATTGATCCACGAAGCAGAAACTTCAGGCCAGATGCCGTTTCAACGGTCGCAATCTTCGCGTGATTCACAACATATCGCACGGACTCAGGGCCGAACTGTTTCTTCCAGTCGGCGATGATGTCGGCGTTTTTGTTGCGGGCTCCGTGGTCGATCACCAGACGTCCTCCAGTGATTCGCTTATCGATCCGGAGACGGGTCAGAACCTGCACCTCGTATTCCGCCACGGTCCACGTCCAAAGACTGACGGCAGCCGGGCCAACCTGGTCGAGAACATGTAGGACGGCATCAATCATTGACCATTGGCCGCGAGTGATAGCGAAGAGACTCATGCCGGGTTTAATTGGGCCGATCGTTTCAGCGGCATTGGCAAACGATTCGCGGGCAACTTTACGACGTGCAGCGGGTGAGGATGATGGGCTCATTGGATCGACTCCATTTATCGATTTATCGGAAAGCGGTAAAGAGACCTACTTCATCACCAATGTCAGGGCCAGCTTTCCCCCAACTGCTGCAGCGATGCGAGACAGTCGCTCAATCGTCGCCGCGCTGTGTTCGCCTCTCAACGTACGACTGAGGTTGCCACGATCAATGCCAGTTCTCTCTGCCAGATCTGCCAGTGACAAGTGCTGTCGATCACGTTCTGTCCGGATTGCCGCCAGCAACTCCGATACAGGATCACTGTTTGGTTCGGCTCGTTTCTTCATCACTTCACGGGCCTGCTTCTTTGTCGCAGCGATCACCTTTGGCTGTTCCTCGTCAGCAATCGCCTGCATCATTCGAGCACGAAGGTCAGCGGTCATTTTGGGAGCTGACTTAGCTTTGCGTTTCATCGTAGACCTTTCAGATTTCATAACCAGTAATTGGGAGCACTGACCAATCGCCTTCGAGCCACTCGAAGACAACACACACTCGACGGCCGTCTGCCGTATCACCGATGCGAATCGGTCGTCCGGATGCACGGCTGATGTCTTCCTTCTCGAAGTTCTCAAACACGAACTCCCAGTCCTCTGCTGTGAGCCCATGCTGCTCAACCTTGTCGCGGTTGCCTTTGAGTTCATCAGACCACAGATAGAAGTACATCGCCATTCGCCTGTCCTTTCGAGTGTTGTCTAATTCTACAACATTTATCGACTGTTGTCGAGAACAACAACAATAAAGCACTGATTTCAGCTCCGAGTTTCTTGCTGCGTTGGTTGGTGTTGGTTCGGTTGAGATGAAGACGGAAGCACTGCCCTCGGGGTAGGGGGTCAAAATTGTTTTTGCGCGCAACTACGGATACCGCGTTGTCGTCTTCGCGAAATTCCGGCGAAATTGGGGGTGGGGGGGGTATCAAAACGGGCGCTGGCATGGTTGATCGGAGGAAATCACCGTGCCGACGATCAATCTCAGCCTTCGCGAGCTGCAGCAGCAGCTCACAAAAGTTTCCACATCTCAGGCCATTGCGCTCACGGCCATCCACGAACCGGAAATGCGCCAACGCCGAAATCCGTACCGCGGCAAAGTGTTGAAGCGATCGCGCGTCAATGGCTTCATCAACTTCCGGTACCAGACCACCGTTCAGAAGCAGCAGAAGCGCGAGCAGCTTCCGGCCGACTTCATCGCGGCGCCGCGCAAATGGGGGCAACGCGTGCGCGGCTGTCCCTTGGTTCTCCATGTGGCCGACGAACTGCAGCTGTATCTCGAAGTGAAGATTGAGCGCGTCGAACGCCTCTACTTCCACGCCGAAACCTTTGAGCCGATCGACGAAAAGCAGCTTGCCCCCTACTTCAAAAAGAGGCGTCCGAGTCGGCAGAAGTTGAACAAGCCAGTAGAGCTCCGCGACTACCGACTGGACCACGTCGCGGAAGTGCGACTGGCCGGGCAGATCTGGCGAGTCGCTCCGGTTTCCTGGCTTCTCGAAACGCTGAAGGGCGGCGCACGATGAATGATCAAATGCGGATTCTGATTGCAGTGGCGGCGGTCGTGTTATGGCTCGGCGCAAAAGCGGGGCCAGGGCTGATTCATTTCGTCCGAAATACCTGGTCGCAGTTGTGGCCCAAAGTGCAGAACGGCACGACGGTTTTGAGCTCCTGGCCTTTGCTGGTTGCGGCCGTCGTTCTTGGTCCGATGCTCATGCCGGCATCCACTCCCGTGGCACCGGTCGCACCGGTCCGGGAGCCCGATCTGTTCGACCGTTGCGCGACGTCCGGACGATCTCTTCTGGCTGACGCCCTGGACGAGATCTCCGGTCAGAAGTTCGACAGTGTCGCAGCGAAAGAGGACGCCATCAATCAAAAGATCCTCGACATTGTCGATGCATGCTTTGAGCCGCTGAATGTTCAGATCGCAAAAGCGGCCAACGCGAATCGTCTCACTGACTGTGCTGACCTTATTCGGAAGGGAGAGATTCGTGACTAACGCTGTTCCGTTCACTGGCTACGATCCTGCGCGAGAACCGCGCGAGGCTCTGCGAGCTGCCTGCCTCGACTACGACTTTGCGAAGTTCGTTTGTTCGGGCGACATCCCCGACACGCGCAATCTGAAAGAACTGATGCGGCAGTATCGCATCCGTGAAGATCAATGGCGGATGAACGCCTGCGCGGGGTTCGGAATGATCCATGCCTCGGCCACGGCGTTCTGGCTGGCAACCGGGACGTGGCGAACCTTCAACCCACATTGGACCTATCGGAAGGGCCAGGCCCGCGATGGGATCCGGGGCGACAACGGCGCCACGATTCACAATGTGGTTGTGTCCGGCAAGCAGGACGGTCTGCTTGTTCAGGACATCGAGAACGACGGCCGCAAAGAATTCGCGTTCCCTCGGGATCAGTACAACTTCCAGTATCCGGGCGAAGCCGCTGCGATCGCGAAGCAACGCTGTGTTGGGTATTCGGTGGAGCTGCGATCCTTCGAAGCGATGCTGAAATTTCTGATGGCCGGCCAGGGCGGAATCGTCATCGGCGGACCGTGGGGCAACTGGCGTCCCGATTCAAAGGGTTATTGTCATGAGTACCACGGCGGCGGTGGTGGCCATGCAAGAGCCCGCGTCGACTGGATGAAGAAAAACGGCAAGTGGTGGCTGGTCGATCCGAACTCGCATTTTGAAACGTTCGGTGACGACGGCTTTTACTACGTCGACGAAGACTTCGTTGAAGCGGAATGTCGGGATCCAAATTTTGTCGCCATCGGAATCAGCGACATCAGTCTGGGGCCAGGTGACAAGCCAAAGCAACGACGTCACCGGCGTTTCGTCAAACTCTCTTGAAAGGTCTGTTCATGCCTCGTTGGAATCCCGGCACGTTGCTCATCACCGTTTTTGGTGTTTGGGCGTTTGTGTTGCTGCTTGCGTCTATGGCGTGCTGCGATGAAGTGGACGCAGCTCGTGCACGCCTGCAGGAGATCGAAGCAGCTCGGAAGTCTGAACCCGTGCTACCTCCGGTTGTGGATCCACCTCAACCGCTTCCCGATCAGATCTCGCGACGCGAAGACCCGGTCCTGCGATTTGACCGGGACCGTTCAACAACGCTTGAACGTCTGCCTCGTGGTGTCATGGTTGTGGGGCAGTTCTGTTCTCCCTGCCTGCGGATGGAAAACGAGAATCCGAACCTCGTGGGCGGCCCGGAAGCTCCGATTCAAATCGTGCAGAACTGGCTGGCCAATGATCTTGAGCAGTGGGGCATCACTCCGGGCATGCAGCTCGGCACGCCCTATCTCTTCATTCTCGATCGAGATGGCAAAGTTCATGGCCTGACACCTCAGGGCCTCGGCTGTGTTTTGCGCGGCTACCAATCGCCGGAAGCGGTGACCAGGTATCTCACGTTGCCTGAGCATGGCGTCAGTCTCGAGACATTGGAACCGGCCATCGTGCGAGCGACGGTCGAGGGCGCGGAAGCATCGCCGGAAACATTCGCGGCGGTGCTCTCTGCGCATCTCGTCGAGGCCTCGGGGCAACAGGAAGGCGATGAGCCGTTTTTGTACGGCGGTCTTTTCGACTTCAGCCTGGACGTGCCGGAATCATGGAAGTCGATCGGCGTGAAAATTCTGACCGCGCAGAAGCTCGACTTCCCGGCAGCCGGGATCTCGATCGACTGGAGCGGCCCGGAACGATCGTTCCGATTGGCTCGGGATTCGTTGACGATCAGCCCGGGAGTGAAGGCCAGCGTTCGGAAGTGGGGAATCAGCTATTCGGCCTCTCTCGACGGCGTTTCGTTCACACCAGATCTGTCGTCAGTGACTTTCCTTCTGACGGGTGCCCCTGATTTGACGGTGGTATTGAGATGAGGTCACCCGGCGAATTGAATCGTCTACGAAGCGCAGCCGTCTTCACGTTTTGCTGTCCGCTCTCCGCGTCGGCGTCTCATACTGAGCGTTTGAGTCATGTCAACGAGCGGCGGAAAGTCGAACGCTACTGCAATCGGTTCTTCGTCCGGATGAATTCCTCGCGGCCGTTTGAATCCCCTGAAGAGGCGATTTCGGCGATAGCCCCGATTGCGGTTTGGTTCGTTGGTTGGGCGGCTCGTCAATTCGCGATTGCCGTGATTCATTTTCTTTGGGCTCGCTGGCATTCAGGAACATCGCCATGAGTGTATCAATGGAAACCATTCAATGGCTCATCGCGGCTGCGGGTGCTGTGCTGTCAGGTGCAGTCGCAAAGATGTGGCTGGCGTTCAACGTCGAGCTGAAGGACTGCAAAGAAGATCGGAAGGCGCTTCACCTTCGCACCGAAGCGCTGCACAATAAGATTGCCGACGTTTCGCTTGCTGTCGGTCGTATGGAAGGCCGTTTGACAGAACGAGACGCAACTGAGTCCGCCTGATTTGCTTTTGCCGGGTTTGTGTCGAAGGATAGTTCATGGCCAGAAGCATCACATTGTTCACCGGTGACGAGGCAAACGTTCTGCCTCTGGAAGATGACGCCCGCGAGATCCGGAAGCGCTGTCGAGCTCCGCACGATTGGCAGGACCAGCTGGTGCAGAGTCTCTGCATGAGCGGCTGGACTTTGTCGATGTTGGTCTGGCTTCCGGCTGCCGATGCCGTGTACTGGTTTGAATGTTTATCTGCCGAGCGAGAACGGAAGCGAGCGAATTTCGATCCATCGTTCGAGGTTGAAAACATTGGATCCGAACAAGCGATGCAGGTCTGCGGCGACGATCGCGAGAAATGGCTGCTGCTCGCTCTGCAGGTCCTGACTCAGCGCGGCTGGACGCGGACGATGCTGGCTGACGCCTTTGCAATGCCCAGGACAAACATCATTCGACGGCTGGAGAAAACCGGCGAACCGATGCAGGCGAGTCAGACGGCCGTTTGAAGCTCGATTTGCGCCCACTCCGGACGAAAACGGCGTTTTTCATGGCAACGTCTGCAAAATTTCGAAAAAAGATTTCCGGCCGTCCGGTCCGGCGATGCAAGGGGCGGCCGTGGCGGCGTTGTCGCGAGGAATTCCTTGCCGAGAATCCCACCAATCGCCTGTGCGCGGACTGCCTGCGTCGAGGCGTCACTCGTGAGACGGCCATCGTCGACCACATCATTCCTGTGAGCGAACGTCCCGACCTGGAATTCGAAAAGTCGAATCTTCAGGGACTCTGTCAGGAATGCAGCGATCGCAAGACAGCGCGGGAGAACTCAGGCCATGGTCGGGCGTCCCGCTAAACCGTCAGCGACAAAGAAAGCTGAAGGCACCTATCGCAAAGATCGTGACCGTGAATTGACGGTGTCAGTGCAGGTTCCCGCGCCTCCGGATGAACTGTCAGCAGAAGAACAAAAGCTCTTCCGTGAACTGGCTGTTGGTCTCGCAGCTCAGGGCACCATTGCGGCCGTCGACGGTCTGGCTCTTGCGATGCTGTGCAATGCAATCGTTGAATTCCGAGCTGCTGACGCGGACATAAAGGCCAAAGGAATGACGGCAGAGACTGACACCGGATACGAATATTTGCGGCCAACGGTCGGCGTTCGCTCGAAGGCCTCCGGGAAGATTCTCGCTGCCTGTCGTTTGTTTGGAATGTCACCAGCAGCGCGAGCGTCCATTCTGAAGAAAGCCAATGAGCCGGAAGAAGACGCCATCGAAGCGGACCGCCGCAAAGCGGAAAACGACTTCTGACAATTCCGGGCGTCCTGATTATTCGGCAGCCGTTCAGAAGTACATTGACGGCGTTCTGAGCGGCAAAACGATTGCAGGCCGGGAACAACGGCTGGCCGTTCTTCGTCACGTTCAGGACTTGAAGCAGGCAGGAAAACGCGGTTGGCTCTTCAGCTCACGGCGGGCCAGCTGGGCGATTCACTTCATTGAAACGCACTGCCTGCACACCAAGAACAGCGTCGGCGCAAAAGCTGGGACTCCGCTGATTTTGTCGCCAACTCAGAAGTTCATTGTCTGGTCTTTGTTCGGCTGGCGAGATGCTGACGGCTACCGTCGTTTCCGCAAAGCTCACATTGAAGTTGCGCGAAAATATGGCAAGTCAACGTTCAGTGCAGCATTGCTGATTCTGTGCCTGATCTTCGACTTTCCCGCCGACAGCTCCTGCGAATTGTACTGCGTTGCCACCAACGAAAAGCAGGCCAAAATCGTTTGGCGTGAAGCCAAGGCGATGATCAAGAAGTCCAGGGCTTTGCGGCGTCACTGCATCATTCGGTCGAACTCCATCGTCCTGAAAAAAGACGACAGCTTCATTCAGATGCTCTGTTCTGACGGCGGTCAGTTGGACGGTCTGAATCCGAATGTGATCGTGAAGGACGAGCTGCATGCGTGGGAGAATCGGCACCGCGATTCACATGAGAAGCTTGAAACAGGCGACGGTGGTCGTCTGCAGCCGCTGACGATCAGCATCACGACAGCCGGTACTGATCACAGTGAGATTTGGAAGGAAGAGCGGGACTGGGCACGGCGAGCGGTTGAATCAGTGCTGACGGGTGAAATCGTCGACGATCGGCTGTTCAGCTTCATCTGCTGCATTGACACTGTAGAACACGATTGCCCGCTCTGCTGGGGGCTTCCAGCGAAGCAGAAGGCCAAATGCGGCGGCTGCAAGAAGGGCAAAGTCGCCGCTGACGATCCCTATGCGAAGTCTGCTTGGCCGAAAGCGAATCCGAATCTCGGAATCAGCGTCGGCTTTGATAAGTACGAAGCGAAAGCGAACCGCGCAAAAAAGGATTCCGGTTTCGTCCACGTCTTCATGCGATACTATGCGAACGTCATCGTCAGCAGTAACGAAAAGGCATTTCCCCCTGAACTTTGGGCCGGATGCAACGGCAAGCCTTACATCCAGCCGGCCCAATTTTGCCGCGGTGCGGTCGACCTCGGACGATCAGACGACTTTGCTGCCTGGGCGTTGGTGTTTCCCTCCATGGTCGACGAGCTCGACGACGATCGGGAGGTGTTGCGGACTTACGACGTTCTTTCGAGGTCGTACACCTGCGAAGCGCGAGCGGAGAAGCTGCACAATCCAAAGATCGACGAGTGGATTGAAAAGGGGTTGCTGATTTGTCATCCCGGCGACCAGGTGGATTTCGACGAAGTGGAACGTGACATCTGTGAAATGTCGGATCTTTATCAGGTGATTTCGTGGGGATTCGACGCGACATTCGCACCGCAGATGATGCAGCGTTTGATCAATGTCTATGGTCATCCTGCCCACAAGTTTGTTCAGGCCGGCAGCTGGTACAACCCGGCCGTTGTGGAACTTCGGAAGGCTCTGCGACGTCGCGACATTTCGCACGGCGGTTGTCCGGTGCTGGCCTGGCAGGCGGACAATTTGATCTACAAGCGGGACGCCAAAGACTTGTGCATGCCCGACAAGGCCGAAAGTCCGTTCAAAATCGACGCTATGGTGGCTCTTCATATGGCGTTAGCGGACATTCTTTTCCATGCGGCCGACGACGAGAGCCGCATGAGCGTTTACGAGTCGCACGGTCTGAGGACTCTCTGAAATGTTTGACGGAATTCGCTCATGGGGCTCCGGACTGCTGCGACAGCTCACGAAACGCGGCCGTCAGTGGGGGGAAGCCGATGACGACGAATTCGATTTGTCGTTTGGCACGTCCAGCGGCGTGCGTCTGACGCGGAAAAAAGCCTATTCGGTTTCGTCCTGGTTCCGAGCTATCAACCTGCTGAGTTCCACGGTCGCCAAAACTCCCATCGATGTGTTGAATGTGGAAGGCGGCAAGAACGATCCGGATCCACTGCACGCGGTTTCGTTGTTGCTGTCAGGCCATGGCCAGCCAAACGATGAAACTCTGCGTTATCACTTTGTGCAAACGCTGACGGCTCACGCAGCGGCCCACGGCGGCGGCTACGCGTACATTTACCGCGACAAACGCGGCCAGCCGACGGAACTGCTGCAGCTCCGGCCCGATCGCACCTATGCTGTGCGGGAAAATGGTCGCCTGATGTTCGTCACGACCGTCGGCGGTGACTACGGCACCAGCGGTTCCGAAACGTTGAAGCTGCTTGGCGAGAATGTCCTGCACATTCACGGCCTTGGGTTCGATGGTCTGAGCGGTTATTCACTGATGCAGCTCGCCTCCCGTGCGTTGGGAAGTGCGATTGCCAAGGAAGAATTCGGCAGCCGGTTCTTTAAGAACTCCGCCACGCCGTCGGTGGCCATCAAGGTGCCAAAGAAGCTGACGCCGAAAGCGTTCAAGCATCTTCAGAACAGTTGGGTCAAACTGCGAACCGGATTGGAGAACGCTCACAAGCCTGTCATTCTTGAGGATGGAGCAGAGCTGGAGGCCTTCAGTCACTCCGCAGGAGACGCCCAACTCATTCAGGCCATGGAACAGGATCCTGTGCTGGTCTCGAACTTCACCGGAGTTCCACCGCATCTTCTGGGGGTGAAGGGCTACAACTCTTACAACTCGCTCGAAATTCAGTCTCAGGATTTGCTGGACTACGCGGTGGATCCGTTGTTTGTGCCATGGGAGCAGGAACTTTGCTCCAAGTGCCTGCGCGAAGATGAGAAACGAGCCTACACGCGCAAAGTCGAGTTCCGACGTCGCGAACTGGTCCGCGTCGACTTTGCAAAGCGATATTCCGGCTATCGTACGGCGCTCGGCGGTCATCCCTTTCGCACTCCGAACGAGGTACGGAAAGACGAAGGCGAGCGTCCGGTGGAAGGTTACGATTTCATTCCCGTGCCGCTCAACATGTCGAGTACTCCGGACGGCAATGACGAGAAGTCGGCGAATCCGGACGGCACTCCGAAAGAGCCCTCCGACAGTGAACGGAAGGCCCTGCGATCGCTCGCAGAATCAACGATTAGACGCATGTGCGGTCGGTTGCACGGGTCCGCGAGTCGCAAAGGCGAATTCCTCGAGTCGGACCATCGCGGCGTCCTGCAGGAGGCCTTCGAACCGCTCTGCATTCTCGCGCGGTGTGACGGTCGGAAGGTGACCGGACAGAGTATTTCGACCGAAATGCTCCGTTCCGTGGGTGTGGCTCGGCAGGAGAACCAGCTGGATCAATGGCAGGACACCACGCCAGAGCGTTTACTCGAGGTTTTGATGGGAAGGGATCAGTCATGAGTGAGTCGGAAGTGCGTCGTCGGGATTTGCCCGCCAAATTTCGGGCCAATAATGCGGATCTGGCCGCGGTCGAGGTACGAACGGAAGGCGACACCCCGAAGAGCCTGGGCGGCTATGGAGCGGTGTTTTATCGGGCCAATGATCCCGGCAGCGAATACTGGCTGTGGAATGACCTCGTTGAGCGTCTGATGCCGGGCTGTTTCGATCGCGCGTTGAAGGAAGATGACGTCCGCAGCTTTTTTAATCACGATCCGAATACCATTCTCGCGCGGCGGGCCTTTCAGGCCAGCGATTCGCTGAAGCTGTCGGTCGATGAGATTGGACTGCGTTATGAGATGGGCTACGACGGCACGGATCCGGATCACGTGTCTGTCTTTGGCAAAGTTCGGACGAAGAAAGTGACTGGGGCGTCCTTCATGTTCGTGCCAACGGCAGAAGCTTACCGTTCCGAGACGGATCCGGAGACGAAAGCCCGAATCGACATCATCGAAGTTACGGAAGTCCGTCTTTATGAAGTCGGGCCTGTCGTCTTTCCGGCCTATGAATCCGCCACCAGTGAAACGCGTCGACGGATGCGTTCCGATCTGACAACTCTGGAACGTGAAGCTCGCGATCGTCGGACGGCTGCCGGATTGAGTACTTCCGACGCTGAGCGGCTTGCCCTGTTTCGTTCCCGGGTGAAGTGTGATGCCTTTTTTCGTTCGCTGTGAACGTTCCGATCTGTTTTGTGATTGCCGCCAAGTCGGCTGAATGGCTGCCGAGTCAGCCGGTTTGAATCACGATCACAGAACAGGGAATCACGGCAATGGCAAAGACAGCGAAAGCTCTCCGCGAAGAGCAGGAGAAGTTGGAAACCACGATGCGTCAGCATCGTGACAAGATCACGGGCGACACTTACAAGTATGACAAGGCAGATGAAGACGCCTGGACGCGAATGAACGACGAGCACAACCAGCGTGCCGCGCTCATTCGTCAGATCGAAGCGGCGGACGACATCCTGAAAGTTCGCGAAGAGGGCAAAGACGCCCGCGACAAACTGAAAACGGAACGCAGCAAAAAGTCCCATCGTTCGAATCCGGGCGATCCAGCAACACCTGCTGAGCGTCAGGAAGCGGCAACAGGTTACATTCTGCGGTTCGTCCTCGGCCTCGGCAACCTGGTGACCGAGCAGATGCGCGGTTCTATGGTGAAGGCAAAGCGTCAGGGCCTCATTGGCGTTGGCAAACGCGGCCTTGAGATCAAGCTGAGTCGGGCGGCTGACTTGAAAGAGCAGCAGCGAGCGTTGGCGTTTGGAGCGGGTGCAGGCAATGCCGGGGTTCTCGGTCCGGATGGCTTCATCGCAGCTCTTGAACGAAACATGCTGGCTTATGGTCAGGTGGCTCAGGTCTGCACGATTCTGCGAACTGACAACGGTCGCAAGATCGATGCGCCTTATGCTGACGACACGGCCAACGAAGGCGATATCGTCGGCGAAGCTGCAGCGGTCAGCGCTGCTCAGGATCCAACGCTGGGAGAACAGAGTTGGGGAGCCTTCAAGATTCGCTCGAAGAAGATCATCTTCAGCAGTGAAGCCGAAGAAGACAGCGTCTTCGATTTGCCGACTCTGCTGGGTGAAATGTGCGGCGAGCGAATCGGACGCGGTCAGAATCGCTATATGACCACCGGAACCGGTAGCGGTCAGCACGAGGGTGTTGTTGTCGGCTCGGCGCTTGGCGTCACGGCCGCACTGACGACGGCCTTCACGGCGGATGAACTGATCAACCTCGAGCACTCGGTCGACGTGGCCTATCGCACGGCCGCGGCGTACATGCTCCACGACACGATTCTGGCGTTTGTTCGCAAACTGAAGTACGCCGGCACTGGCGAATACATCTACGACTTCGGCAAGGGCGGACAGGCCACAATCAACGGCCGTCAGGTTCAAGTCAACAATCATATGGCCAGCGCGTTGACCACTGGCCAGAAACTCGTGCTGTTTGGCGACTTCAAGAAGATCATTCTTCGACAGGTCAACAACGTACGACTGCGGCGTTACCTCGAACTCCACGCAGACAACGACCAGGAAGCGGTTCAGGCGTTCCTTCGTTCTGACTCGAAGATTCAGAACACGGGGACACCTCCGATTCGACACCTGAAACTGGCGTGATGAGCGTTTGAGGTCCAGAGGGGAAGGCGGGGGCGTCAGTATTTTTCGCAATACGGTCCCTGCCTCCTTCTCAGTTCAGTTTTCTCCCTTCCTTCAGATCTGGAAATCGACTCATGACCCTGCGCAAAATCAGATTGACCGCCTTTCTTCATAGTGGCGAGATTCAGGGCAGTCCCGGCGATCTTGTCGACGTCAACGAAGGCAACCTTTCGGCTGCCAATCGATTGATCAAAGAGAAAGGCGCTGTTCCGCATCTTGTCGACGGTGCTGTCACGAAAGCCCAGTTGGCAAAGGCACAGGAGTCCGACGAAGACGACGAGGACGAACTCGACGACGCTGATGATGACAACAGCGGCTTGACGGACGTCGATGATGTCGAGAGCGTCGACGCTCTTGATATCGCTCCACGTTACAAGGCGGCCCTGCGAGATGCCGGCTTGAATACGATTGCCGACGCGAAAGCCCATGCTGATCTCGCCAGCGTTCCGGGGCTCAACGCCAAAGTCGCGAAGAAGATTTTGGAATCCTGATGAAGCCGCATCCGAAAGTTCGTACTGCCGTCGTTCCTGTCGAGAGGCTTGAAAGTCGTGGGAATCAAAGTCGTCACTCCGCCGATCGTCGATCCGATTGCAATTCTCGGCCTCAGCGCCCTGAAGCTGCATCTGAACGAAGCGGCGGACGTGACCGACAATGATTCGCTGATCACGACTTATTGCCAGGTCGCCTGGGATTACTGCGAGCGCTACAGCTGGCGTCAGTTGCTGACGGCCAGTCTGCGGTTGTCACTGCCGAGCTGGTTTCCGGAGTACTCCCGTTCCGAGTCGTATCGCTGCAAGGCTTCGCTCATCGCATTGCCGCGGCCGAAAGTCGCCTCGATTGAATCAGTGCAGTACTTCGACGATGACAACGTTCTACGGACGCTCGCGACAGAGGACTGGTCTGCAGATCTCGAAGCCGACGTTGTCGAACTGCTCATCTACGATTTTCCAACGGTCTACGCTCGTCCGGATGCCGTGCGAATTAATTACACGGCCGGCTTTGGAACCTCTGCGGCCGCGTTTCCTCCCGTTCTGCTCCATGCTGTCCGTTTGCTGGTCGGCGGCTACTACGCGACCCGCGAACCGAGCGAGGCCGACACAACGACGGTCGACGCTCTGCTGGAAGCGGTCTGGATCCGGGACGAACGCCTGACGGAGTACGAATGATGGATGATTTCGAACTGATGTTTGTCGTTTTCTTTGTGCCCATTCCGTTGTTGCTTGCGGCTGGAGAATGAAGAAATGCCGGCAGCCGGTAAATATCGCACGATGATTGCGGTAGATCGCACGGCACCTGGCACGACGGCCAGCGGTGCGACGGTCGACAATTGGACCGAGCTTTTGAAGCGACGTTGCAAGCTTCGTCCTGCAGGCGTGCGCGATCAACTAACGGCTGATGCTCAGCATACCGTGTTGATCACCCACGTTGTCGAGATTCGCCGGGACTCACTGACGGCGACGATCAAACAGGAAATGCGGGTGCGTCTTCTCAGTCGTGTTGTCGGCGCGCCGAAGGTTTTGCACATCGAATCAATCGTCGAGGCTGACGATCAAGGCCAGGAGCTGCATCTGCGATGCGTGGAACGGAGTGTTCCGCAATGACGCAGAGTTTTGTTACGGGAAGCGAAGAACTTGACAGGCAGTTGGAGGAGTTGCAACTGCGGACCGTTCGCCGACTCGCTGCGAGCGGTGCCGTGGACGGTCTTGCGGTCTTTGCGGATGCAATTCGGGATCGTGCCCCGGTAGGGCGAAGCGGCTCTGTTCGGCAATCTATTGGAAAACGGCTCATTGCGAGCCAGAACAGCGGACTGATCGGCGGCAAGGCGGGCGTCAATGTGGCAAAGCAAGTCGCCAACGGCCGCAACTTCCTTGGCGCTCCTCATGCGCATTTGGTGGCACTCGGCACCGGCGAACGCTTCACCAGTCGCGGTGCATCTCGCGGCGAAATGCCAGGGAATGATTTTGTTCTCCGAGCTTGGGAAGCGGCGAAAGCCCGCGCTGCTCAGGCTGTTCTGGATCGAACCTATCGGATCGGCGGTTGACGTCAATGATTCACGCACAAATCAGAGCGGCCCTGCTGACGTTCAACGAAGTGTTGTCACGCGTCGGCAAGAATACCGAGTATGCGACACTGGCCGATCAGTACGCAATTCGACCGGGGCTGCTCCGGGAGCGGGATCCGTATCCGGGAATCGTTCTGGCTGTGCCTGCCACGTCGATCGACGGTTCTCTCGCAGGCCGCGGCGGTTTCGCAGTGGCCACATTGGAAGTTCGTGCGATCGCACTGGTACTGGATGCCGCGTGGGATCTTCAGAAGGCCGTTTGCTGGAACGGTGGAGATCCGGACGACACGAATCGAAAGCTATCCGGATTGGACGGCTACCGGAACATAACAGGGAACGGTTTGCAGTCGATCAAGCTGAAGAGCTTCGCGGAATTCACTCACGATCCGCAGGACAAATCGGACCGAATCTTCAGCATAGTGCAGGGGACTTTCGAAGTGGAATTTGATGTCGCGATGCTCGCGACGGGAGGCTGATCGATGTCTGTATTTTCGAGTCTTGGGACGGTGCTGAAGCTTTCCATTGCCTCCGTCTTTACGACTGTCGCTGGTATTCGCGACATCGAGTTTGAGACGCCGGAAGTGGAGTTGATGGACGTTGACGACCTGGCAGCGGACTACGTCGACAGAGATCCCAGCGGCCGAAGTGCTGGTGGATCCGTGAAAGGGTCTATGTTTTACGATCCTGCCAGCGCCAGCAACACGGCACTCATTGCTCTCTACAACTCACCGACAGTCACAGCTGGGGTTCGTGTCCCGAGTTTGTGGCAGATCGTCTGGTCTGCGAGTCCGGCCGCGACGCAACCGTTCTCCGGCATTCTTGTGAAACAGAATCGGAAGGCCGAACGCGGGTCTCCGCTCATGGCGGACCTTGAGATTCCCGTCACTCGCAAGCCAACCCTCGTGTAATTTTTTGGCCTTTGGCTAGTCATTCAATTCAGGACTACTTCGATGAAATGCAAATTGCTCGCGGCCACGTTGATAGCGAATCCTCTTTGGTCTCAAGCGGCGTTGGACAAAGCGCGATCAATGCGAGTTATCTACAGCGTGCCTCCGGAAATCGAAGTCGCTGCGGGCTACGTCCTCACCGATCCGAACGCCTGGGTGCATTGTTGCCCGGGAGATTTGAACGCGCCTCCGATCGCTGAACCCGCTGATGAAGAATGCATCGTCGCGGTTCGCGACTGGATGGAAGTCAAACGACCGGCGGCAATAGCGGCCATCGCGGCACAACTCGATCAAATCGAGCTGATCACCAATCCGGACGACAAAAAGCGTCTGCTTGCGATGGGGAAGGCCTACGGCCTGCTGCCAGACAAAGGAAAGAAGCCAGCTGTTGACGCTGGCAAATCATAGAACTGCGGAGCCTTTTGCTGTTGTTTTTCTACCTCTCTGGAAAGTGTTGAATTATGTCTTCCTCTGAAGTTCAACTGTTGGGCCGCGAAGATTTCGTGGGGCATAAGGCGAAGGCTCGCCGCTATGAAACGTTTCCATTGCCCTGGGATTCGAAACGCGGGGTACGCCTGCAAAATCTCACGGCCAAAGAGCACGCAGAATTTGAAATCAAAGCACTCAGCAAGAAGGGCGGGCTTGTCAAAGAGCGGTTGATTGAGGCGAAACGCTCTCTGGTGGCCATGACGGCCGTTGATGGATCCGGTAATCGATATTTGTCAGAAGCCGACGTTGCCGAAATGGAAACGACTGACGGCCGACTCGTTGCGTTTGCTTATGGAAAGGCCTGCGAACACTGCGGCATCACGGAAGCCGAGGTGGAAGACCTCGTAAAAAATTCCGGAGCGATCGGAAGCGATTCTTCCACTTCCGACTCGCACTAGCCTTTCAGATTGAAGATGCGGACGTTGACGCCTGGCTTGATCGCATCGAGCCAGGCTGTCTACTCGAATGGGAAGCCTTCGACCGACTGCAGCCGATCGGCGAACAGCAAATGGACCAGCGTTTCAAAGCGCTGGGGGCCTGGCTCTGCACGATGCTCGGTTCGAAGGCGTTTCAGCCGGACGATATCAAGGGCATTTCGCCCGAAATACCGGATGAGGTCGCGGCGACCGAACAACCGTTGGAAGACGATCCGGACGAGAACGAAACGCGGTCCACCTCCACCAGTGCGGACGTTCTGCGGGACTACCGAGAACAATCTCTGTTTCGGTGATCGGAAGCGGTTATGCTCGCGCGGCTCGTGGTCCATCTTCAGGCGAATTACGGCAGTCTGACGTCCGGGCTTCAGGTGGCCCGCAATCAGACTGCCGTTGCTGCGCAGTCGATCAGTCAGTCAGTCGCGGGAATTGCGGACGGTTCGCAGGGTTTTGGGGCTCTTAGTGCGCAAGCCGATGAAGTCGCTTCGGCGATGGAAGCGATCTCCACGACAGCGACGATTGCAGAACAGACGATCACCACCGCAGCATTTACGGCCGACGTCGCTGCGGGGGCGTTTTCGCGATTAGCAACGACAGCCGCGACAGTGAGCGCCGGTGTAGGAGTTCTGGACCGTGCAAGTCTCACCGCGACTGGCAGTCTGTCAACTGTCACGGCTGTGGCCGGCAGTACAGTGCCAGTGTTGCATACGTTGTCAGGGACCGCTGCGACTGCAGGCACTGTGCTGAGAACGACGGCTTTGGGTGCCAGGTCTGTTGCTTCAGGTTTTGCAGTGGCTGCAGGAGCGACACGAACGGCAGCCACGGGGATCAGTCACGTTGCTCACGTTGTCCATGCGGCCTTCATTGTTGTCGAGCTGCTTCGTTCCGGGCTTGCGGTGCTGCTCATACCATTGAGATTGATTGGTGCGATCGGTGCGGCCGCGTTCAGCGTTCTCGGTGTTGCACTGAGAACGGTTTTGCTGCCGGTCCGTTTGCTTTGGTCAGGGCTTACGCTTGTCGCTCAGGCCGTTTGGTCGGTAGTGAAGCCTCTGACGGCAGTGGCCCTGTCGATCATGAAGGTCTGGTTTTTGTTCAAGGGCTGGATTGGTTCGATCAGAGTCATCATTGGATGGCTGGGTATGTTGCCGCCGAAGATGCGGCTGCTGGTCGGTAGCCTGCTGGCGCTGGGGCTTGCTGGAAAAGCCGGTGCATTGGCACTCCGGGTTTTGTCGGTGGCCATCAGCACTATCGCAGTTGTCGCGCGGGGAGCCATCGCGGGCTTCAAGCTGCTTCTGCTGCCGATCATGCTTATCACTCATCCGGCCCGCGCTGCCGCGATGGCCATGAGTTTGCTGAGTAGTGCCCTGCTGTTTGCAGGACGGGTCGCTGCGAGGGCCGGGCTTGCCTTCCTCGGGCTGACTGCACACATCGCCAGACTTGCGACGCAAGGCATTGCGGGTGCTATTAGCTCATTTGCAGCTCTCGGCGCTTCGATGCTGCGAATCGGTACCCAGTCGGCTGTGATTGCTGCTATCGCGGCCTCGGTTTGGGGCGTCAAACTTGCCACGGCCGCGGAAACCAGTCGCGTGGTTTTTGGAACGATGCTGCACGACATGGCGCAGGGCAAAGCTCTGCTCGAGCAAATGCAGAGTTCCAAAGTCGCACCGTTCTTTGACGCGAAAGCGATTCAGGACGCTGGCCGGGATCTTTTGAAAGCGAAAGTGCCGGTCGATCAGATCACGAACCGCATGGAGCAGCTCGGCGGAATCGCGATGGCGACGAAAACGCCGGTGGAAGATCTTTCGCGGATCTATCGGCAGGGTATGGCGAAAGGAGCGTTTCAGACTGACCTCGTCAATCAGATGGCTGAACGCGGGATCGACATCTACGCGGCCTTGACGGCGGTCACAGGGAAGAGCGGCCAGGCTCTCGCGGAAATGATGACAAAGGGCGAGATCGGCGCTGCTCAGATGAACGCGGCCATCGATCACATGACACTCGGTCATGGAATCTACGCCGGCGTTGTCGACAACGTCGGAAAAACAACCGCGGGAATGTGGGCGAAATCCACGAACAACATTTCGATGGCTCTGCAGACCATGTTCAGCGGCGCTGTCGACGGCAGCAAAGGGCTGCTGGCCTCTTTCGTGGATTTGACTGAGCAGATCAAGCAGCGAGCGACAACGATTGCGCCGGTCATCCTGCAGATGGCGAACACGATTGGTGCCATCTTCCTCGGACTTCGAGACGTCGTTACGACCGTATGGACCTCAATCTTCGGTACCACACAAGCGACTTACGCCGGCATGCTCGGCAGCACGATGGATTGGGTGACGAAGTTTCGGTGGTTCTTCACAAACATTGTTCCGATCGTGCAATTCGTCGGGCTGATGATGCTGGCTGCGATGCTTTCGACATTCAACGACATCGCATATTGGTTTACGACGAAGCTTCCCGCTTATCTGGATTGGTTCGCGAATAATTGGCGTGCGGTTTTCCGTGACATCGCCGTCGGCACGATGACAGTGTTCTCGAATCTCGGCACCAACATCAAGGGGGCGATGGGTGAGATCTGGAAGTTCATCCGTTCCGGTGGCATGGAAGGGCTGGAGTTTACGTGGACACCTCTGCTTGATGGGTTCAAGCAGACGATGGCCGAGCTGCCGAATATCCCTGAACGTCCGATGACGGCGATGGAACTGGGCATGCAGGAGCAGATTCAGGCGATTGGTACTGATCTCGCAGATTCGTTTGATGCCATGGGAGCGGAAGCCAGTGCTGCGATGGTGGCGGCGGCCGTTGTTCCTCCGATTGTTCCATTACAGAACACCCCGGCTGGCGGCGGCGATCAGATCACCGACGAAACAGGAAAGCCCAGCGCGACAGAGAAAGCGAAGCAGGCGGAGAATAAAGCCGTGCTGGTGCGTAGCGAAGAAGGACAGAAGGCTCTCGCAAGCCTCCTGCGTTCCGGCATGAAGGACGACAAGAAAACCGCAGAGAAGATTGCAGTCGAATCTCGCGACCACCTGGCACGAATCGCACGCAATTCTGAGACCACTCCAAAGCTTCGATCACGACAATTTGCTCCGGGCTAAACGATGGCAGTCATTACCAGAATGTGGTGGTCGAAATCGACCATGGAAGACAATCGCGAAGGCGACGACAGCGTTCGCAGCACGATCAAGTTGTTGACCAGTGATCGCGTGTCGTGGACCTGGCTGCGAAAACAGAATGTGATCCCAAAATTCAATCTGGAGCATCCCACGGAGCCGGGTTTCTTTCTGGATCGTATCACGCCAAACCATTTGCAGCGGTGTTACTGGGAACTTGACACTGAATGGACGCCGATTAAAGCCGGCAAAATTGATCCGGATCCGTCTGCACGCGAACCCGACATCACGTTTTCGACTTCGCTGGTCGAGCAGCCCGTCATCAGGGATGCCAAGGGGCGAGCGATATGCACGACAGCCGGCGAAATGATCACCGGTGTGATGCAACAGATTCCTCTCGTTGATTATCAGGTTGTCAAGAGTTATCCGAAGGATCCTGAGTTCATTCAGAGTCACCTTGGCTCTGTGAACCAGGACACCGTGAAGCTTCGCGGCATTGTCTGGCAGCCGAAGACGTTGTTGTTTAGTGCGGTGTCCGCGGGTTCCTATGTCACAGAGAACCGTTACCGCACCTCAGAATTTCGATTGACCATTGTCGCGGATTATCGCGGATGGACACAGCAAGTCTGGAATCGCGGTCTGGTCCGCCTCGAAAAGCAGCCACGTACGAAGTGGCAATTCGTCGGAGGCAAACTCGTACCAAAGCGAGTTGAGGTCTGGGTACAGGTGCCGATCAAATCCGGTACTCCGGCGACGGCGATCACGGATCCGGTTGCGCTCGACGAATACGGTCAGGAGGTCATGGACCATTTGGAGCCCGACAAAGAACGTCCGCTGGATCCGTCCAAACTGATTACTTTGTCCTTCGATGTACAACGGGAAATGCGGTTTGGTGGCGTGCTGCCATTGGCTTGATTTCGATCGAAATACGATGAGCGACGAACTGATTGGATACACGGATGAACAACATCGCGAAATCTCGCGCGTGGTGCTCGACGCACGCAAGTGGACGGCGCCAGCCGTCGGGGTGGCGTCCAGTCAATCTCTTTATCCTGGCGTGGCCCGTGTTATTGCCCATCACTCCGACGCACCCACCTATCAACCGAAAACCACGCGTGAATGTGCAATTTTCGAGCTGAATGCCAACGGTCAGCAGAAGACGCTGGAGTTCTCCGGACAGGCGCTGGAGGGCGACTTAGTGCTGACAATCGCTGGCCATGAGGTGCAAGTCGATTGTCGAACAACGACCTCGCAGCTGCGGGCGAAGCTGATCGACGCCGGCATTTCAGCTGCGGATTGTCGCGCGACAGTGTTTCCGGGACTTTGGGAGTTCGACTTCAACGCCGGGCGATATTTTGAGCAGGCTCCGTCAATGTCTGCCGAGGCGTGGGAGCCACCGAGCGATGACCTCGACTCACCGGTGTTCAGCGGTCAGCTGAAGATTGTAGACGAAGCCTGGCTTTCGGTTTCCGCCGATGGCGTTGAACCTACGACGATCGAAACACGTGACTGGATTCCTCATAAGTCCGGAGCGATCAAAGCAGGGGCGATTGGGGCGGCATCGTGGTCGCACGAGGCGGGCTGGCTTGTGTTGGCGTGGCAGTGTCGTGATTACAGCTTCAGGTCAGGGGGCTGATCTCATGTGCTTAACTTTCGGCAATCCGTCCGATCCGTGCTGCGAGGATGTTCCGCTTGTCTCGACCTATGGCGAGATCTGGCGATTCGTTCGGGCCGCGTCCATCGGCGACTACGCCGGACTTAGTGATGCAGAGTGGCAAAGCGGGACTACCGGGCACCCAGCGATCAACACAAATTGCCTCTATCATCACTTCCAGGTTCCGAACATGAGGACCACAACCGTATTCAATGTGTTGAACCCCATTCGCTGGTCTCCAATGGCACCCAGTGGGGACGGTGGCGTCTTCGATGTCTGGGCTAAAACTGGCCTCGGCTATTACGCGGCCAACGACAAACAGCAAGGTTTGGTAGGGTTACGACGTGGGTTCATTCCGCGGAATTGGCATTGTCAGTTTCGAGGTGGGGTTGCGATCGCGAAGTTCCTGCCGTTTCCCGGTTTCTGCGTGAGCAACACCGGAGATGGCATCTATGACGAAGCGGCCCTGCATGCGATTGCCCCCAGTATCAATGCGTTTGGATACGACGGCAGCTCCAAAACATTTCCCGTTGAGCAATCTATTTTTGCGATCGCTCATCGCCTGAACGGTGAGCCAGTCGGCGGGGTCATCACTGGAGAATCCGTGTCTGACGAATCGTCTCGACGTATTCGGGTTCGTCCCGAAGACGTCTACGAGATCGATATCTGGTATCGAATTGGATTTACGGCAAATCCATTGCTGGCGAACGGCGCAACCAAGGGCTGCGCTCTCATACGGCAATCCAAGGTCAGCAACGGCAGCGAGTTTGTGCCGACGCAAACCAACCAGGTCAACACAGGGTCTCCTGGCCCAGCGACGATCGGATTCAGGAACGTGGATTTTTCACCATCGTTCAATGCGCAACAGCAAACGTTTGAAGTCACAGTCGTGGGACATAGAGGATGGCGACTTGCTTACGGATCTAACGGACCACATACACTGCGAAACGGCGAAGCCGGGGAATTGTCACCTGCTGTCGCGTCGACCGCAATCATTTGCACTATCGACAGCGAGTCGCCCTTTTCGAAGCTTTCAATCTATTGGGCGACTGAGATTCCATTTGCGGTACTTGCAAACTCAGAACTCCAGCTGATCTATCGGTCGTCTCAGGATTCCGATCAGTATCTTTCGGCCTCGTCATCGACCGATCACGGACCGATTCGACATTCACCGGCCGGGCGATTCGATTCGCAGGGAACGACCGTTTTCGAGCTTGTCGCGTGGACGCTCGATTCGCGTTTGCCTTTTGAAGAATTCGGGCAGATCTCCGAAGGGACGGCAGGGGCTGATCCACCGATTCCCGCGTTTGTTCCACGTCGCATCATTGTGACTCGAGTTTCAAATACTGACTGAAAGGTCATCACATGAGTCTATCCGTCGTTACAACCAACAATCAGACCGGCACGCAGATCGTCACCGTGCGTCCGGTGTCTGTTACAATAGGCCAGGTGTTCACGCTATCGCTGTTCGGCGTGGAAGTTTCCTACGAAGCTCTGGTTGCCACCGCAGAAGATGTTGTTGCTGGGCTACTGGCAGCGATTGGAGCAAGCACGGATCCGGAATGGGATCTGGTCGAGTGTGAGCTGAATCAGGCGGGTGATGCTCTGCTCATCAGTTATTCAGTAACGGCCGGTGATCTCAAAATCTGGCGCGGAGATGCGCCTGCAATCGCTCAGGTCTCGCACGTCACACCAACGAATGTCGAAGTTGGGGACACCTTTACTTTGACTTGCAACGGTAAGTCGATCAGCGTTGTTGCCACAGCAAACACCGCGGCCAGCGTCGTCACGGCGTTCATCACGGCCATTGGCAACAGCGATCTTCCGGAGTTCGGCGAGTTCACGGCGACAAGTGGCGGCGCAGGGGCCTATCTGATTCTGACGGCGAACACTGCCGGCGTTCCCTTCGCGGTAACGGCCGCGAGCTCGAACGGTTCGTCTCTGGGAGTTTCCGTCACGACGACCGTTGGAGGAGCTGGTGCGGTGGCCGCGACCAATATGACGCAGAGTTTTAAGATTCCCATCACAGCGTCCGGAACATTTGTCATTTGGATTGGGGGAGCGGCGACGGGAAACATCGCCTCCGGCGCATCTGCGGCAACGGTGCAGACGGCGATTGAGGGCTTGTCTTCGGTCGGGTCGGGCAATGCGTCCGTCGCCAAATCAAGCGATTCCAATGACGACACCTACACTGTCACGTTCCAGGGTGCCTTGGCCGGTACCAATGTCGCGACGGCAATCGTGGTGCTTTCGACAGAGAAACCGATCATCCGGACTATCCAGGAGGGCAGCAGCTCCGGAACCGTCCGCAACGAAAAACAGACGATCACACTCGGTGACGGATTCGACTTCGATGGAGCACTGAGCGGTTACACTTACACACTGACGCTTTCCGGTCAGACGACATCCGCGATTGATCTGAACTCGAGTACTTCTGCGATCCGTACATCACTGCTCGCTTTGTCGAACGTTGACGACAACGGTGTGATCGTCACTTCCGTCGGGAACGTCGCGACGATTGAGTTTGTGAACACGGAGGGCAGCGCGCCGCAGTCGCAATTGGTGGCGAGTGTTTTTAGTGGATCTCAGACCCATTCACTCACGATTCCTGTCACGACGACTTCCGCGAATGCTGGCAGTACAGCTGTCAACGAACAGCAAGTCATCACACTGACTGGCACGCCGACTGGCGGCACGTTCACGCTCACCTACAGTGGTCAGACCACTTCGTCGATTGCCTACAATGCGAGCGCCGCGACGATTGACGCAGCGCTGGAGGCACTCAGCAATATCGGGGCGGGCGATGTCGCTGTCACTGGCGCAGCTAGCGGACCGTGGACCGTCACATTTGAAACCGCGTTGGCAGGGACAAACGTCTCACAGATGACGGCCAACGGCGCAGGCCTCACCGGAGGAGCATCACAGGGCATCACCGTCACGACGCCGATGGCGTCCAGCGGTCCGAACCACTGGGACACCGACAAGAATTGGCTACCGGAAGGGGTTCCACAGGACTTCGATCGAGTGCGGTTTGAGTTCGGGAACTCGGATGTGTTGTATGGACTCGATCAGTCGGGCATCACGCTGACGGAAATCGAAATCAGCAGCAGCTTCACTGGTGTGATCGGACTCCCGCGACTCAACACGACCGGATACGTCGAATATCGCACTCGCGATCTCACCGTGAACTGTCCGTCAATCCTGATCGGCCATGGCAGTGGTGCCGGCAGCGGAAAGATTCAGCTCAACACGCTCGAAACGACCTGCTGGATGGAGATTCGAAATTCAGGTGGCTCGCGTGAATCCGGAGTGCCTGCAATCACCTGGTTCGGCAACAACGAAGCGACCGAGATCTTGTTGGTTCAGGGCGATCTTGGCATTGCCATCTGGTCTGATCAATCGGCGGTTTTGAATAAGGTCGAACAGTACGGCGGCACGTTGCGCATCGACCACAGCACGGTGAACGCTCTGTATTGCCCGGGTCAATCCATCACGGCACATGAGACAACGCTCGGTGGGAAGCCGTTGGAGCTCTGAAAGTGTGCGGTTTTCAGTGTTCAGTTTTCAGTGAATCGCAGAGTGGAAAACGACCATGACACTTCCAGCCAAAGAAATTCAGCTTCGTGGTGACTGCGTGCTGCAGTTGCCGTTCACGCCACCTCGTTCGCTCTACGGTGCGAAGTTGGGCGACCTGAACGATGTCGACGTTGACGCTGACATCGACGGGAATGTGCTCACTGTCCAGCCTGACGGATCGTTTGCTCTTGAAGGTTTGCCGGCAGGCCTGGGCGCTCCGGAATGGGGCGACATCATCGGAACGATAGGCGACCAGACCGATTTGGCATCGGCGTTGAGCGGCAAGGCTGCTGCGTCGCACACACATGCTCAGAGTGATATCACGGGACTCGTGAGTGATCTGGCTGGCAAAGCGTCATCGACTCACACACATGCTCAGAGTGATATCACGGGACTTGTGAGTGATCTGGCGGCCAAAGCTCCGCTGGCATCACCGACTTTCACGGGCACTCCCGCGGTACCGACAGCGAGCGGCGGGACCAATACGACGCAGGCCGCGTCAACCGCTTTCGTGATGTCTGCCGTTTCCGCGGCCGTTGCGGGACTGCTGGAGCTGCAGGGCAACCTGGACTGCTCTGCGAATCCCAACTATCCGGCCGGGCTCAAAGGCGACACGTACTATGTGAGCGTCGCCGGTAAGATCGGCGGCGGCAGTGGTATTTCGGTCGAAATAGGCGATGCGATCGTCTGCAAAACCGATAACGCAGGCGGAACAGAAGCCAGCGTCGGGACCTCGTGGTTTATCCTCGAGAAGAATCTCGCGGGCGCGTTGTTGTCTGCAAACAACCTGTCTGACATCGCCAACGCGGCCACCGCTCGAAGCAATTTGGGGCTGACAATCGGCACCCACGTTCAGGCCTATGACGCAGAGCTGGCGGCCATTGCCGGACTGACATCAGCCGCGGACAAGGGGATTCAGTTTACTGGAGCGGGAACGGCTGGAACGTTCGACCTGACTACCCAGGGCAGACAACTGCTGGACGATGCTTCGTTCGATGCCATGATCACGACACTGGGCGGCGTGGCTTACACGGGTACCGGCGGGCTGGTCAGACGTGACAATCCGACGTTTACCAGTGGACTCACACTGCAGGCTGGCATTTATTACCAGGAGACCTACGGCGCCGTTGCTCAAACCCGATTCAGACGCGCGCAGGGAACTGTTGGTTCACCGACGCAGACCGGGGCCGGTCAGCAAATCGGAATCTTTGGCGGGCAAGGCTGGACGTCCTCGGGAGCATGGGGCGGCTATATGTGCTACCTCGCGTTCGTCGCGGCCGAGGCTCAAACGTCTACTGCCTACGGCGGATACATGGAGTTTTTCACCTGTCCGACTGGTGCCACAACCGTCGTGAGTCGCGGCCGCATCGGAGCGGGCGGCAACTGGGGAATCGGTTCCTTCGCTGCAGAGCCTACGACGCTGCTTGATGTCAACAGTGACATGATCAGACTGAGAACCGCGAAGACTCCTGCATCTGCCGGAGCTGCCGGGAATCAAGGTGAGTTCTGTTGGGACACTTCCTGTTTCTACATTTGCACCGCAACGAACACCTGGCAGCGGATTCCGCTGTTCGACTTCACTGGTATCTGGAAGCCGACTCGCGGCGTACATTGGTCGTCTGAGTTGACGCAGACTCCGAGCGGTACGACTGCGACTCTGCCACTTGACGATTCCAATCATCAGACGCTTGCGTTGACATCCGCGACGGGAACAGTGACGGCAACACTGACGGTTCCAACGGCCAGCTGCGCCGCTGGAACGATCATCGTGCGACAGCATGCCAGTGCGGCGAAAGGAATTACCTGGGCGGTTTCGTCCGGATCAATCAAATGGCTTGGTACGCAGCCGACGTGGTCTAGCGATGCGACTTCGTCCTATCGCGTTGTTTCCTGGCGTTGGAATGGTTCGTTTCTGTTCTTGGCAGCTTCTGACGCGGGAACCTGATTCATGACAACGGACACTTTCAACAGTGGTTCAGGTACGTGGACCGTTCCGGCCGGCGTGACTTCAGTAACGGCTCTCGTCGTCGGTGGTGGCGGTGGCGGTGGCCAAGGTGGCGATGGCGGTAGTGGTCAAGGCGGAACCGGTGGCGGTGGCGGCGGGACTCTCTCTGTTGATTTGTCAGTCACTCCGGGCCAATCGATCAGTTACTCGGTCGGAGCTGGCGGTATTGGAACCGTCGACCCGGGCTACGGCTGCGCCGTGGGTGGTGCCGGTGGTCAATCGCGGATCACAGTCTCTGGAACCAACTACGACGGTAACGGTGGTGGCGGTGGCAACTCCTGCGGATCCGCGACCGTAGGCTCCGGAGGCACAACGTCTGGCAACGGCACCAGCAACACCAACGGCGGGGCCGGTTCGGTCAAGTCTGGGAATATCGGCGGCGCGGGCGGCACAACGGCAGCCGGCGGAACTGGCGGCGCTGGTGGATCCGCTGCCAATGGCGGCGTGGGCGTTGCACCGGGCGGCGGTGGTGGCGGCGGTGGCAAGTTATTCTCTGGCGGCAACGGTGCTGCCGGCAGGATCTCATTCACATACACGGCAGGAGCCGCGAGTGCGGCCAAGGGTTTCTTTTTTCCGTTCTAAGTTTCAAAAGGTGCTGACATGCTCGAAATCAAAACACCCCTGCCACTTCGCGACGAAGAAAAGGTGACTCTGCCAGCACGGGCTGAAGTTGTCGCTGATCTCAAGTGGATCAAAGCGATTACGATTGTCTGCCCATCTCCGGCCGAGGAGGGCAGAGTTCAAATCGAATACGTGCCGATGACGCGAGACGGCGTTCTCATCGAACGCGATGGTGATGGAATATCGACAACGCGCACAGTCGGCACGCACACTCTGTATGCCGACAAGGATTCTGTGCCGGAGCTCGCAGCCGCGTTCAACGCATTCCTTGCGTGCATTGGTCCGATGGAAGAATTTCATGCGCCACGTTCAACGGTCGACGTGCCAGGCGATGCCGTGGCGATTGAGGAGGGAATGCCCGCTGTTGTATGATAATCGCGGACGGCACAACCAAATTCCTTCCAGCAGGCAGAAACTGTGCAATGCTGATCTGGGGTTCTGATCTTGCTGCAGCGATTTGTTGATGGCGATCTTTTCCCGGCCCCGTCCGCGGCGGGGTTCTTCAATTTTTTAGGTACTCGTTTTCCCTGCTCGGAAAGATTTTTTCACCCGCGAAGAGTTTTCAGACCTACAGTTCAAGTGTTCAAGCAAGTTGGTGGTGCCGAGCAGTCTTCCACGGGGGCTGCTCGGCATTTTTTTGTTGTACTCAACTCAATGCCACAGACCGACTTCTCACCTGTTCAATAAACGCGTCGCAGATTTCTCTGCAGCCGCAATCACACCCACTGTCGCAACAGGTGCAGTGCTGGCCGCCACCGCACTGGAAGATCTCAATCTTCGCTCTTTCGCACGCTGCACACACTACAGATTTGCAGCCAGAAGGAGTTCGAATCTCGCGTTTGCAGATCTGACACTTCATTCCGTGGTCTTTTTTTCTCTTGCCTGAATGGTATTGTGAGTCGGTCGCCATTCGCCATCGCCGTTTGCATTTTCAAACCACTGCTGCAGGACAAACCGATTGATCTTGGGATCAGCATGTGGAACCAAATCGAGGATCATACGCACCACAGGATTGTCGATCATACGAATTCGGTTAGTTGGGTGCAGTCCTGGCATCGATGTAGGTTCCTGATGTGATTGAACTCTGCCGTTCGGCCGGCAATATGTAGTTCATCGGAGTTTCACCTCCAGACATCCGAAGCAGTATACCAACTGGTGGGGGAAACACCTACCGGCAAAAACGGCTAAGGGGATCTGCTTACAGGGAGAGCCGTAAAGGGACCAGCCGAAGACGAGCGTCCTCACGCGGCCTTGGCCTTCTTCTTTGCTCGCTTCTCCAGTGGCAACCCGAAGAACTCACGCAGGAACGCAGGAATCTCTCCGGCTGCTTCGGAGACCAGCTGCTTGCCTCGTTCGGTCAGAGTTTCCATCAAGGCCTCATCCGGTTTCCAGACGCTGACCAGATCGACGCCAAGCGCTTTCCCGAACTCGACCGCGTCTTCAGGCTCCAAATGGATGCCCCGCCGCAATTCCTTCAGCATTGAAGACCGAATGAGAGCATCCTGTGCGGCGGGCGTCACGTTCAGTTTCTTCAGCAGCTTTCCAGCGAGTCCTTTCGCTTGGAAACGTTGTTCGCCAACCATCTCTTCAGCAATGCCTTCACCACCGGCGAAGGCCATGAGCGCAAGGCAGACGATACGGACGGCTGATTTATCTTTGCTCTGCTCGATCGCATCCGAAAGCAGGTTGATCAGACTCTTTCCGATCGCGTCACTAACTCGCCATTCGTAGGTGAAGAGCGCAGCGGAATTGTCTTTCGACGGTGCAGATGTCTGTCGAGACTCCTTTTTGAGTCGATGCTTATCGCGACGGTTTGCCAACGGTGTTTTGTTGAGCTCGTTGAAGAGTTCCAGGTTGAACGTGCGCTTCTGCCCCTCCCAGGTGTTCAGGAAGTCGAACTCTCGTATGTCGAGGGCTTTGGCATTTTCATCGCTCAAATTCTTGAAGTGACGTTTCTTCGGGCTTGGAGCCTGATAGTCACTCCAGCCATTGTCGTAAGTCATCGACCGACTGTGTTCAACGACGGCGTTTCTCATCACGTCCTGCAGGAATTTCTTTTCGATCACTGAGCCAGCTTTGATCAACTTTTCAACGCTGGTGCTGATCGACGCAGCGACTTTTGGAAACTCCACGACGGGCAGAATCATGCGAATCAACGTCGGGGCGAGAGTTCCGTCAGCCACCAGCTTGCGGAGCTGCTCAGGCAGATTCAGCAGACGCAGTTCGTTGCTGATCTGTCCCTGTTGCACTCCAACAACTTTGCCGACTTCGGACTGAGACATTCCGTGGTCGGTCATCATGCGTTTGATCGCTTCGGCTCGTTCGATCGGATTGAGATCGACTCGCATGATGTTCTCGTGAAGCATCGCCAGCGATTCTGAGATTCCTTCTTTCGTCACGACCTGCGTTGGAACGAACTGGAGCCCCGCTAACAATGCAGCTCGGTACCGGCGTTCTCCGGCGATGATCGAAAAAAAACTGCTGCCTTCGTGCAGGGGTCGAACCAGCAGTGGCTGAAGTACTCCGTGCGCTTTGATCGAGTCGGCCAGTTCCTGAAGCTCTTGTTTATTGAACACCTTGCGGTGATTCTCCTTCGAGGGATGCAGTTTGGAGAGCGGCAGGTTTAGCAACTCCGTCGCGTCGGCTGCCGGCTTCGCTGTTGCGCGAGAAATCACCTTGGCGGCTTTTGGCTTCGCAGGTTCAGGCAGCGGGCCCGGTGCGGATTCCCTGAGACCAAACAGCAAATCGAAAGCGGCGTAGGTGCGATCGTCGCTGAATGCTGGTGCTTTCCCGGCCTTGCGGCCGAACCAGATCGCATTTGTGTCCACGTCCGTGTAAACGTCTCCAGCCTGCGTCGACATGCCATCTTCATAATCATGCAGAAAGTAGCTCACTCGTTCGGTCAGGTCGGCAGCCTCAGCGGCTTTTCTCCATCGCAGCAAGTCCTCAAGAGTCTCGCACGCAGCGATTGCCAGAGCTCTCGCGTCGGTCGTGTTCGGGAACGTTGGCAGCAGTCGTTTCGGAAACACCACGCACTGCCAGAAGACGGCGGGGATCTTCAGCATCGTGTCGATTTCGAGATCTGGATCCACATGCACAGCCGCCTTCAGAAATTCGAAGAGATTCCGATGTTCCGTGTCGGTCATCTCCGGCTGGTCGACGGTCCAGCCAAACGGCGTGACCAGTTCTTCGACGGTGCGGTGTGGCTCTTTGGGATTGGCGGTGGCGTTGGATTTGCGGCTCATTCTGGCGGGGTACCTTTTGAAATTTTGAGTTGAGGACAAAAGACCTATTTCAATCGAAATGAATCACTCGGGTGGCATCTGTCGTCGGATCCGAGCCGATTCGATTAGCTCCTGATTTTTGAGGAGTTTCTGACCAAACGCAGTTTTCGCGAGGTTGAATTTTCTGGCCTCCGGTGTCACCGGAACGAACGTCGGCTCAGCCGGAACATCCGCCGCAGTGACCATGTCGGCAGCCGCGATTGGCTGAGCAGCTCGCACCGCCGCGTCCTGCAACTCGGCCTGCCGTCGGCGAATCTCATCGGCCCGAAGTTTCAGCTTGCGGCCGTTCTCGTTATCGACCGCCGATTCGTTTGTCGTCGTGAGCCATCCGCGTGTGATGATCGCTCGAAAGTTATTCCAGGACGTGCGAGTGCCGATCGCAGCCACCACGAAAAAACGATTCCGCGTCGTCAGTGTGTCCGGGTAGGTTCCGGACGCGATGGCCAGTTCGCAGAGCTGGTCGACGATGTCCGGACATCGCAGACCCTCCAGATCCATTCGCAGACCTGCCCAGGTTCCGTCCGAGTCGCGGATGGCGATTCCTCGCTTTTCACAAAGTCCAGAAAGCTGAGCTAGCTTAGCTGTATTTAAAACTAAGCACATAGAAGAGAAGATTGGTTTTGTCGGGGCGACATTTGCCCCGACGTTTTGCATTTTGTCGGGGCGACACTTCGATTTTGTCGGGGCGACGTTTTGCATTTTGTCGGGGGTGCGTTCGTTCAGGTTTTTCGATTCAGACACCAAATCGATGAACCAACCGATGGCGGATTCTGGCAGCACACTTCGCAGGTTGAACTCCCACTGACCGGCCGTGTTCACGCCGGCCACATGGGTGACCAGGTCGGCGTGCAGGATCTTGTGCCGCTCGATCGTGCGGTTCTTTACATTCGCGAATTCGGACACCAGAGAGACAGAGGCGTCGATCACAATACGACCGTCAGCAGACGGCGTATCTTCGATGATCGCTGGATTGTCTACAGCAGCGAACAAGAGGCCTCTGAACAGCGTCTGAAGAGACTTAGGACGAAGATTGTTGACGCATCGCCTGAGCGTCACAGTGTCAAAATCGAACGTGCGTTGAATGGGAGTTGTTTGTGACGTCATGTCAGTTCTTCCGTGAAGTCGTAGCGTTAGCGTTTAGTACGTTCGAGGTATTTCGCCATGGGCTCAGTCCATGCGGCATCACCCTCAAGCATCTCGATGTGAAGGAACGTATTGCAAGTCGGATTGGGGCAGGACGCATGCCCCGTGTTCATGCCGCATTGCATCGCGAGGCTCATCCCGCAGTAGAATTCATGCTCGCATTCCGAACATCGCGTGCGCAGGCGGCCGTCAATTGGTTTGAGTGTCGTTGTCATCGAATCGGCCTTGTCCCTCTGGACCACTCATAATCGTGATTGAGCCACTCGAAGTACTTCGGAGTTTTCAGGAATTCCTGCAGCAGCTCTGGACGCAACTGCAGACTGAACGCTTCACCCCGACTGCTCCATGTTCCTCGCCATTGAGTGAACGAATCTGCCACGGGAGCAAGTAAGCCATAGTCCCAGTCGCTTTCGTCGGAATTGCGAAAACGAAAGACTTGCGGAAACCGATTGCTTGTCGGTGTCGGTGCGAAGAGCGAGGCTGTTTTGGTCACAACTCGTCTCCGTCGGGATCCGGCTCAAAGTATGAATCATCGTCGTCGTGCAGATCCGCTGCGGCCCGGACAGTGCTGCCCAGCTTTGGCAGTTCATACCGGTGGAAGGATTCCGCCCGGATCGTCTCCGCAAAGGCGCGAGCCGCTGCTTCAGTCGTCGGGCTGATGCAGTACACCGACGCAGCTCCGAAGCACTTCGTGAATGCCGGCAGGACGTCCCCGGTCTCCAATTCAATCTCGGGCACATCAACGCGGATGAACGAGGCTCCACCGATTGACTGTTCAGTCACGAAACCTCCGAATCGTTTGTGGCCCATGATTTCAATGACGGCCCATTCCCGGAATGGTTGTGGGCCGGATTCAATCGCTTCGATCTTCATCGTTTGCCACTTTGGTTTGGGTCAGAGTTGTTCAGCTCCTGGACGACTTTGTGATCCCAGAACTTGTTGTTCCAGTCGATCGGTCTAACGATTCGTGGCTCGGGCTTGTAGTTAATCACTCCGATCCTTATTCCACTGGCTGGAAACGCTCGCCATTGCACCACGGTTATCACGTCCGCAAACTCGGTGCCTTGGTTTGGTTCCGTATATCGATCGAGACCGAAAATCACTTCCCTGGCCTCTTCTTTGCGGATCTTTCTCCAGAACCACTGATACGCGGTTTCTGGTTCAACGATCATCGCGAACTCACTTCTTCCGTCTGGAAAACGCGCGAGACCAGGAGCCGGATGCAGCCCCGCTTCGTCGATGGCAAGGGTGACGATTTCGAAGAACTGTTCGTCGATCGGAATTGTCGCCTCTTCGGCTGGTTTAGTTTCGGTTGTCATGCTTTTGGTTGCCTTACAGTATCCATCGTTTGCATTGGTTCACCGGCGGCGGTCCGCGCGGCGTGGACCTTGCGAGCTTCTTCCATCGCAGAGACGAACATCAACCCGACCGACGCCAACAGTGCCATGGTCGACTTCGCATCGCCTTTGCAAATTGTTGGTTTCTGAATCAGCGTCTGGAACTTGAGCAGCTCCGCCGACTTCATTCGCTTCAGCAACGAGTTGGCGAGGAAAGCACCGTCGACAAGCGGTCGATCGATTCGAATCGGAATGTCGTACGGCTCCGGCGTCTCACTCATTTTGAACCCTTACTTTCAGAGATGAACCCTTCGACGGTGAATCGATCGGAAGCTTCAAAGCGACGCAGGCACAGGAAGCACAGCCCCATGAGTCGACAGAGAAAACGTCCCTGCTTGTCTGGGTGAAGTTTCCGGCGACATTTCAGGCACTTTTTATGTCGCAGGAATCCGTCGAAGAGTTCTTGTTGTTGCATCGTCATCATGTCGAAACGGCTTGCCGTGAAGCGATTGTGGGGACGCTTTCCATCGTCTCGGTTCTCTTCACGTTGAAGCTTCGATCGATGTCGATGCCGAGTCTGATTTGTCTGCCGATGCTTTCGAGGTAGGTGATTGTGCCGACGCCTTCGATGTAAATGGACTCGCCTGGCTTTCGCGCAAGCACTAACATTCCGTTCATTCGTGCAACTCCTTTGCTTGTTTGGTCACTGGTGAAGGGGGCGAAGAGAGAAGCCCGGCGGACAATGTTCGCCGGGCTTCTTCTGTTTCGCGATACGACGAAACCCGCTGCGGGATATCAGCGGCGATTCCGGCAGCCGGAAGCCAGCGGCCGTACAAGTTGTCTGCGGGGGCAGACGTTACGATTCGTCTCAGTGACCTCCCTGACCGTTGCGGCACACACCGCAGAATTGAAACGGGTCGTCCGGCCGGGATCACACCAGGACGAAACTCTCAGTGTTCGTCGGGCTCAACAAAATCAAACCGCAGCTGGCCGTTCCGGGATCCGCGAGCGTAGAACGATTCGTGGATCTTTGACGGTGTCTTGGATCCTATTTGCGGAGTGACAACGACGTCGTCCGGATCGCCCACACGGGGCTCAATGGACAGCTTCAAAGTGACGACTCGAGGTTTCTTCTGTTCTGGGCTTTGCTTGCAGTCCAAAACGGCGGCCGTGAGCTTTTCCTGAAAATCTGCAGCAGCTTTCGGCGATGCCTGAGCAATTGTTTCGAGGGTCAGAACTTCGGACCTCATTCGTCGAGCTCCTTTCCTTCGTTGCCGCCTTTGGTCGTTCGGTTGTCGATCCGCTTTTCGATGCTCGATCGATCGTAACGCTTGCAGCACCGGGCGCAGAGAAACCGCAGCGGCCGGGCCTGACGTTCCGGCATCTCCCAGGCAGTTCGGATAGAGAAGTTGTCGACCGCCAATCGACACTGGCAGTCCGAGCACTTTCGATCGACGATGAATTCACGAATGCCGACCACGTTGACCGTCAGCGGCGTGGCCGCAACGATCACAACGGCATCATTCGGCCATTGTTTCAGATTTGGATCCGGCTTGGGCCTCGGTGTCAGTCCCTGCAGGAGCGATTGCCGAGGAGGGGCCTTGCCGCCCTCGCGATTATTGCCAGCCCGGCCCTTCATCGTCGCCGATCGAGTCGAGCTTTTCGCATGCTTCTCATAGCCGCCACGTTTGGTTCGAGTCATCGGGAGACCTCCCGAGTCATTTCGATCGAAATGCAGGCCGGGACGACGTGCGTCTCACCGTCACTCATCCCGGCCTGCGGCCCTCGTTGGCGCTGCCCCGTGCATGGCGACAGCACGGGCAACGAAGGTGGATTCAGCCCTTCAGGAAGTACTTTGGGAAACAGTCGGGCAGGCGCTCCTGCTCCCGCTTGTGCACGGCGGTGATGATCCGTTCGTCCGGTTGGTCGTAATGCACGGCAGTGACCCCGGGGATGCTGTGTCCCGCAACCCATGCACCAGCTTTGTCGCTGTAGCAGTTCAGCTGACTGACGGCCGTTTTTCGGAAATGATGAAACATCACGTTCGGCATCGCATCCGGCCACAGTCTCGATTGCTCCTGCAGCTCCACCGGTCCGCGGTTCAGACCAAAGTGTCCTTCCCACAGAATGTCTCGACTCCAGGTCGTGTAATAGCCCGGATGCCAGCCGATCGTTTTCGCCCAGGTTCCGCAGGTGTTGATCCCCGCGAAGATTTGCGGCGATGCACTGCGGATTGACTGCAAGGCTTTGACCAGCAACGGAGTCAACGGCATCCCCTGCAACTTCGTTGTCTTTTCCGATTCGAACAGCAACAGGCGTTGATCGAAGTCCGCTCGCTCCCACTTCAGGCCGAAGAAATGGTCCTCTGTCCGGATCCCGAAACTCCAGAGTATCAACAGGACCACTCGCCAAAGTCTTATCGGGTCGATCCCCGTTTCGGATTGCTTTGGCCATGATGCGTTCTCGCATGCGTTGAAGAGACGCACGAGTTCTTCCGACGTAATCAGCTTCCGTTGAGGCAGGAACGTCGTCTTGATCTTCCAGACGCTCGGAGTCCCTGTGAAGTCGCGGCCGAGATCCGGAACGGCCGGGAGAATTCCGAAGTCGATCGGGTCCGCCATCCGCCGAAAGATCGTTCGCAGCGACGTTAGACGCTTGTTGATTGTTGAACCTCTCACCGGCTCGTCCTCCGCCTCGTGATTCGAAACGAAGTTTTGTAATTCGAGGCGGATCGCCTTCAACGATTCGCGTCTTGATTCCCGTGTTGAAAAGTCGTAGGTGTTGAAGTCCGTGTTGTTCGTGTAGCGTTCCCAGCGGACAAGTGCTTCGCGATCGCAGGCTCTTGTCGACGGCTTCAGTCGCTTCCGCCATTCGAGCAATGAGTCCTCGTAGAATCTCCTCAGCGTCAACGGCGGCGCGGCGCAACTCTGTGGGGGAGCGGGAAGAACAAACTTCAGAATCATCTGCCGATCGTCCATTCCGATCGGCGCGTGTGAGCGTTGAATCATTTCGAATGTCTCCGGGGTAAGAGGCGAACGATGGGTGGCTGAACTTGCCACCCAAAACGTTCATCTGCAAACAGGTTCCCGTGTGAAACTGGAGACGCTCCCCTGGCTGGGGACAATTCGCACGGAAGGTTGTCTTTTGGCAACAGTCCGTGCCGATCGACCGCCCTGCTTCCCGTGATTCTTTCATAGGAAAAACCTCCTGAACATCCGTGACAACTGCACAAAAAGGGCAGGCTGATTCGGGTCAGCTTTTCGATCGGAGAGCTACTTCCGACCTAGCCCGTGATTCAATCAACGTTCAAAAAACGACTCATCCAAACCGTACTCAGCGGCGTGTGAACACACACTTTCCAGTCCAGCGAGCACGAGCAACTGGACAATTACTTTCTGTCGCTTTTCTTCAGTGTCCGGACAGCACTCTGTCACCTGCAGCAATTCAGAAAGAAAGATGTTTGGATACTCAAGTTGATTGAACAGTCGCGCCGCAATCGCCTTGTGCGCGGCCATTAAACCAGGAGACTGCAGACTCGCTCGCAGTCCCTTAGATAATGCATCCTGAATCAGCATTGCTCGGCCCATTTGAAGGATTACAAACTGGCAATGGCAGGGGCGGGATTTGAACCCGCGACTTTCGGGTTATGAGCCCGACGAGATTCCAGACTTCTCCACCCTGCTTGAACAGCGCCCTGCGATGGATTCGAACCACCCTCTTTCGACCTCCTGGCACTACGGCCCCAGTCGAATGTGTTTCCTACTACACCAGCGAGGCAGGAGGATCATCAGGCTGAAGGTCACAACGAGTGACCGAGGACACCCAATTCCGAAAACGAAAACAGCCCGATGATCCTTTAATCAGATCATCGGGCTGTCGATGTGTATCGGTCACCGTCGAACTGACGGGGCGGGTTGTATATCTCTCCTGAGATACTGTCAATATCTCATTGCGGATATTTTTAGATTATGCAATTGCGTGTTCTTCGAGCATCTCAACGAGCGGCACACGAAGCGTCTCTGCGATGCGTTGGCATCGAGAAAGTCGAATGTCTTCGCCGCCGCTTAGAAGTCGACTGATGTTGCCCTGCGTCGTGCCGAGCAACTCCGCCAGTTCTACTTGCGTAAGGCCGCGTTCAACGCGGATTCGTTCAAGATTGTCGATGAAGGTTTTCATTGCGTTGAATCTTGCCATCTCATCCTCAATTCGTCAATATATCCGCAGTGAAATACAGGGGCGGTTGTCGATAGGTTCAGGAAGCGGCGCGTCTCGGTATTTTTTTGACGGTATGGGAAACGACCTTTACAACGCGTTGGTCTCCGTCTGGCTCCTCAATCACTAGTGTGTTTGGAGAGGTCATCACTCGATGGACTTTGAAATCCGGAAAACCAACGACGCGTCGAAAGCGATTCTTGTCTTCCCAGTCCGATTCGCAGGTGGTCCGACGCTGGCGGACGCATTCCTCAATTTGGAGCGGCTTGGTGTCATCAAGCACATCGAATACGGCTCGAACAAAGGTCCTTTCATTGCTTAGATCCACCGCCAATTGCTGCTGGTACTTTTCGCGCACGTTCGGATCAGAAAAGCTTTGCTCTAACCTGCGAGTTAGTTCAATTTTGGCAAGCGACGGCAGTTGGACTGGATCTGGATTGGCATTTGCTACCCGCATCAATGCACCTGCTAGTTGTTCAGCCTCATCACACGTCAGCGAGAATGTCATCGAAAATAAGCGAGCGCAATCCCCGAGCTCCAAATCCGTTCGTTCCTCTTCCGGAATAATGTCGATAGACAAGCTGACTGAGTCACCAGTCAGATCGGTTGGTTCTCCGGTCTCATCCGAATCACGGAAGACCATCACCATTGCGGCGTGTAATCCCACTCCCATTGGACCAGCACCAATAGGGAGCCAAGTCCTTGCGGTAAGTTGTCCAAAGCAGACATCGGAGTTGAAGAACGTCCGTTTCATTGTTTCGAAAGCTCCGTTGTGTTGAGGGGCTCGCTGATCAGTCGGGCCTCGGGTCTGAATCGAAACCCGACTGGTCAGCAGTTTTTCAGTTCGTAAAAAGGGGAGTTGTCAGAATGAGTCGGGATAATTTCGAGTGGTCGTCGTTTTGGTCTAAAAGGAGTAGTTTCGATGAATAAGGCGGAGCGTGATTCTGCCACTCCGGTGACAGAGGAAGTTTACGGACTGACACTTTCCCAGCATGCAGAAGTCGGTCGAAGTACTCGTACTGATCGGCGGCTCCAGGCCCTCGACATGGCTATGCGTCATCACAATTGCTCGACGGCCGGATGCAACACGGTTGTGAATACTGCACTTGTGTTTCTGGCATTCCTTTCTGGTGCTACTTCAGAACCATTGCCATGTGATGATGGGCCACCGCCATAACTGCCGGGAAGTCCCTGCAGGCAGCTCGATATTTTTCTGCAATTGGACCCTCCGATTTGCCTGCGACTTCGTCTTCAAATTTTGCTTTGACCAACGTCTTGGCTTTGTTCAAGTCCATTGAAAGCTCCATTGAAATGACACCTAGCGACTGGTTTCTCTTCGGCTTGATCGTTGCGTTGGTTTCTCTCGTTTGGTCTCGTGCCTTAGTTGCTGAAGAAGCTTCCAAAGCGTTGATCGAAGAGCAGAAGAAAACGAACGCGTTGATCACCGATCTGAAAGTGTTGTTCACTCACGTTCCCGATCCGGAAGGCGTGAAAGCAGTTCAAGATGCATTGAGTGCAATAGCTGCGTCTGCAAAGCAATTGCCTGAACCACCACAGACGAAGCGTTGGAACTCATGAAGCGCTCAAACAGTGAGTACACCTCTTTGCCGGTCACTTCAGACAATTTTTTTCCATCCATAATCTGAAATCTCCTCATGCAACGTCGTGAACTGCTGAAACTCTTTGCCTCTCTCGTTGCTGCAAACTGCACTCGCCGCCAGCCCCCAGCGATTCCGGTAAAATCGCCAGGGCTTCGAGAGCAGGTGCTGGCCATTCCGTTTATGTCTCCGAATCAGGTCCGCCGGCTTCTTTGATTATTTTTGCATAGACGGTCGGTCTCAAAGTGAAGACTGAGGTTTCGTTTCCGACAACGTCAAATAGCAGTCTGGTCACTTCGACAACAGAACGATTCTGCAGAGCGATGCGGCTTCCGACCGGAGGCAAAAAGGGCATCAGCATCAACACACTCAGGCTTTCTCCGGCCGAGCCTTCGCACATCAGCTGTCCAATGTTCACGCCAGTTGCGGAGGAGAGTTGCAACAGCTCCTCGCTAGGTACCAGCGACTCATCCGGGTTTCTCGTTTTGTTCACGTTGGAATCACTCCGAATTCGAATACACCGAGGAGGCACGGACTTTTGCGCGACGGTTTAGTAGACCGTAGCGCAACTCTCAAAAACATTGGACAAATGCCCCCGGCGCGATTCGAACGCGCGACCTTCGGTTTAGGAAGCCCGCTGTTGCTCTTCTGAATCGATGCCCGAAGTCGTTGCTTGACAATGAGTTCCATCAGTCAGAAGTCATGATCTGCTGCTGAAGATGTGTCAAGCATTTTACAGGATTTATTGGGGTTGTGAAGTTCAATCTCTGACATCTCTGACATGTGGACGTCGTGGCGTCTGTTGTACAATTTATTGGGAGGTAGATCTGACAACTTGTGAGCATGATTCAAATCATCCACGCTGACTGTGAGGCCGCGTAGTGACATCTATTGAAAGAATCGAACTCAGAGACGGCGGGCTGCTTCTCTATGACGATGCTTTCCTGACGCCCACTCATGCTGATCGCTACTTTGAAACCCTCAGGGACCACTGCCAGTGGGAACAGAAACCCGGAATCTTCGGTTACATGCAACCCAGATTGATCGCTTCTTACGGCGATGAGGGCATCACCTACAAGTATTCCGGAGTTGAGAACGTCGCTCTGCCGTGGACAATGACGCTGCTGGAAATCAAGAAAAAGGTCGAAGCAATTCAGGGTGAATACAATTATTGTCTTTTAAATCGCTACCGATCAGGATCGGACAGCATGGGTTGGCACGCAGATGATGAACGGGAGATGGGTAATGTGATCGGTTCACTGTCTCTGGGAGCGACCAGGAAGTTTCGCATCAGACACAATGTCACAAGAGAGACGAAGACATTCCTGGCAGGACATGGGACGCTTATCATCATGGCCGGAACCATGCAGCAGTTTTGGCAGCACGAGGTTCCAAAGACGAAGCAGGTTGTCGGCGAGCGGATCAATTTGACGTTCAGAACAATCATCAAGGTGTGACTGCCATGATTCAATATCTGGCAATTCTCGTTGTTACCTTCCTGAGCGCTGGCTGTGCGATTGCTGCAGACGAATCACCTTTCAAGATCACAACGAAACGTCACGACGACACGATTGAAGTCACGGCCAGGAACGACAAGGCCGTCATTTCTGTTCGCAGCCTGTTTGGAATCAGTCAGGCTGTAATTGAACGGAGTGATGAACAGTGGCCGGACACCGTGATCTTGCGTTTGCACCTGACGGGGCTGGAGAACTTGAAAATCAGCGATGGCATGATCACCCTGGAAGCTGCAGTGTCGAGTCAGGACAGCACTATGCGACTCTGGGAGGGCGGCAAGGAAGATTCACCACTGGATTCCAAGAGTCAGTATTGGATGGAGATTCGTCTGATCGGTAAGGACGGGAAACCGACAAAGGGTATGCCGTTGGATGATGGCTACTTCGAGATGCAGTTGCCCAGAGCCCTGTTTGAAGGCAATCCGAAGTCGATCACCATAGCCTGGATCGACTTTTACCGATGAACAGAGAATTGAAATGAATCTTGCTGTTGATGTAATTTCTGATGTGATCTGCCCGTGGTGCTATATCGGCAAACGGAGGCTTGAGAGTGCGATTGCTGCCGTTGAGGGTCAGCACGACGTTCAGGTTCATTGGCACCCATTCCAACTCAATCCCACGATGCCGAAAGAAGGGATCAGCCGCAAAGAGTATCGGACACGAAAGTTCGGCAGTTGGGAGCGATCACTGGAGCTGGATGCCCAGGTGATGAATGTCGGTGAGTCTGAGGGCATTCATTTCACCTTCGAAAAAACGGAACGAACGCCAAACACGGTGGATGCTCACCGACTTATCTGGCTTGCTGATCAACATGGCTGTCAGAATGCCGTGGTTGAGGCACTGTTCCGAGCCTACTTCACAGAGGGCCGCGATATCGGCAATCGTCAAACACTCATTGACGTTGTTTCTGAGGCTGGACTGGGGCGTCAGGTTGCTGAGAGTATGCTTGGCAGCGATGAAGGAATGGAGGTGATCTCTAACGCCCAAGAACTGTCTCAGCGACATCTGGTAACTGGGGTTCCATTTTTCATCATCAACAATGCGATCACTTTGTCAGGTGCTCAGGAGCCGGATACGTTTCTTGAAGTGTTCAGACAGGCGATTGGTTAAGTTTCGACTTCCCGCTAATGACCTCGATCGAGATTGAAGAACGAACGAAGAATGCTCACGAACGAGATCGTCGTGACAACCGAATCATGAGTGACAACTCCAATTTTCGCCGTCGTTTTCAATCAGGACGATTTTGCCCAATCCTTCGCATTTCTTGCGAGCGTTGAGAGTCTTGATCAATTTCAGCACTGGATCACGAGTTTCATCTTTAACCGGATTCACCATCAACAATGCGATCTCTACCTTTCCATTGACTACGTCGAGGTCGCCGAATTGATCCCCAATATGTTTCTTCAATCGGCCAAGTTGACTTGGTGTGCAAAGCTCCACTGCGTAAGTCATCGCCTGAATCAGTGCGAAGAAGGCATTCTTGTCTTTGCCGACTTTAACTTCACCCACCGTTGGAAATCCCGTTTCATGGGATTTGAGAAGAACGTCGATTCCCCCTGCACCACTACTTGTTGCGGGTAGCTTGTTCGAATAGATGGCGAGTCTCGTACGTCGGGGATTTAGCTCACGTTCGACGAAAGAGTATCCAGTCTTTGTGCTGCAAGAATTACCATCCTGCCTGATGAATTCACTGAATTGATTTGTTGACGAAATGTCCTTAACACGATTGGAAGCTGCCGGTAAGTCCTTGGTCTTCTGTCGCCCCCAACCATCTTCGTTGTGGTACTCAAGAAAAGCGTATCGTGAATGCTTCCACAGTCGTTCGAGCGAGGTTGGAGCAGTGCTGTAGAATTGTGCAAGATTCACCCATGTTGCTGTCTCCAGCAATGTCAGTGTCTCGTAGAACTGCCGCAGGTGAGTAATGGGCACGGTGATCGGCTTGCTTTTCGGAGATCCAGCAGAGCCTTTGGCTGAAGGGGCGACTTTAGCTTCTAGCTTAAGCAGGATTTTTGTCCACACATCGACTTTATCGAAACTGTATCGTTCGGCAGGTACGAGTCGCTTGCACTCTGTCAAAGGCACGAATTCTTCAATTTCGACGCCATCAACATTCAATTCAAAGATTGCACCCCCAGAGTACCTGCGAAGCTTTGTGACTGCGTCTTGTTGCGAGAAGTGGCACCAAACCGGTCCTGTACTTGTAATGACTTTTGCTGCACCTGTTTTCTTCATTTTCAGACCTCCCACCATTCGTGATCGTTTCTTAATTCAACATTCGGCGACAACCGCCCAAAGCCTTCACGATCTTCCAGGTGTATCGGCACAACCCGTGACTTCGGGAAAGCATCAACAAACATCTGTAACTCATCGACTGTGGCGTGTCCCGATGTGTGGACGTGGAACCGTTCGATTCCCGCTTGCTTCATCTGTTCGAGTTCATTCTGACTGCGATGAATATAGCCAGACCAAACGGAACTGATCAGAGTTGCTCCGCTGAGACATTCTGCTTTCTGAAGATCTCGAAGCATACTTGGTCGGAACAGCATTACTGATTTCGATGCCGCCTCAGCAAGTGCTTCTGGGTAAATCCGATGTGGGTAGTATGGTTTTGCGATATGAAACGCATTTTCTCTTTTGATCATCGCTTTCTGGCTGAACGGCAAGAAGACTTTGACACCATCTTTTCCCGGCGTGGGTAGATCGGCGTCACCTGTTGCTCGCATGATTTCGGCAGTGTACATGTCGAGAATCATTTGCCGCCCCGATCGCTTCGCCGCCTCGAACACGCTCGCTATTCGATCGACGTTCTGACCCGAACACCAAACCAGACTCATTCCCTCCGTGTCCTTGAAAATCTCGGCCATACGATCAGCCACGGAATTCTCGTCTGGGTAAGCGAAGTCTGGAATTCGTCCCACCTGAGTCCCTTCACAAATCAGAACGTCGATGCTCTCAGGTGGGCAGTCGGCAAGTCGATGGAACAAATCTGCCTTTCGACCGTGAGCACGAATGTCGCCAGAGTAGAGCAGTCGCTTGCCTTCAGCCTCAATCAGCAGGCAATAGCTGTCATGTGCTGAATGGTCGATGGAAATGGGCGTGACTGTGAATGGTCCAATCTGAATTGACTCACGGTCTGCGTAGATTTGTGGCTGAACCATCCCAAGGGACGGAAGCGGAGTAAAGAACGCACTGACCTCGATGATCTTACGAGCGGCATCTCCCATGTAAACGGGAACATCTTCGGTGATCTGTCCCAACAGACCGTAGTGATCCGGGTGCGGATGTGAGATGAAAATGCCAAGCAGGTTGACATCCGAAGTTGTCAATCCATGGATTTGAGGAAGGTCAACATCCTTTTCATCCTTCAGCGGCAAACCCAGATCAAGAACGATTCGCTTGCCGAGCGATTCGATCTCTATGCAGTTCCCGCCAATTTCATGGCAACCCCTGTGTATCCGACAACGCATTCACATCTCTCTTGTTTGTAACTTCAATTCACTTCTGATCGTCCACGACGATGATCAACATGCTGATCACGGATTACCAATCTGAATCACCGGCAGATCCGTCTTTTCATCAACATCTTCCATTGAATAATGCGTTGACTGCACAGACCCTTCGGCTTGAAACCCCCAGCCAATCTTGCCTTCATCCGCCAGTGTTTCCAGAAATTCCCGGTCCAGCGTTCCCACTGGAAAGTCGTCAGCAACTTCGATGACGAACGATCTGGATGCTCCATAGGTGACATTTCCCGTCAGATTGATCTGCAATCGCTTCATTTCATTCCTCACATCTTAAGGCAGGCATTTTCTTCATAGCATTACGGATCAACTGATTCACAACAGACACAAGTTGTCGTTTGCTTAACGATTCCACATCGAACCCTCGTCGGTGCAATACGTGCAGGCGGAAAGTGATCCTTGCGGCGAGCAATTGAGGGCTGTCTGGAATCGCTAATGACGGCTGCAACACTTTCAATAGCGGGTCTGCGTTCTGATGTTGCACAAACAGCAGCCACCAATCCTTCATGGGCAAGTCGCTAGCGATCATCTCACAGTGCCACGACGTTGATTCCCGAAGACGCCGACAAATGTCCCCACCAAAGACTCGCTGGGCGGAATCAGGGCCATCTGTCAGCCACAGGCATCGGCTCATTGAGATCGGAGTTTGTTTGTCATCCTGATTGCTCCCAGAACGAGCCAAGAGGGGAATAGACAATCCAAGCGAGAGAAAGGTTCGGCGGCTGATTGAATGAAGCTGGTCGCCCAAATTGAAGTCCTCAAAAGAGAAAAGTGGTCCCGGAGAGCAATTGGTTTTTCGATGGCTATTCGACAGCAGCGTTCGTTTCCCGGCATCAAGCCCGACCGTGTTGTCAGCCAACCCCATAGCGGGGCCTGCGTCTCTCTAGGGAACCACTTTTGGGGCAAACGCCCAACACTAATACCCGCAGGAAGGATCGCTCACTGTGGGTTTGGCCTGTTCCGAGAGGTTTGCAGCAAGATGCTCGACGTAAGTCCAATAACAATGTTTTCAGAATCTCTTCACAAGTGATTGCTGAAATGAGACTTGTGGCGGAATTTATCCAGCGATGAAAAACTTTCTCCTATTCTTGAGACGCAGCTCAATCGCGTGCCACGAAACGGTGGAATAGGATGTTTGGGTAGCGCAAGGTGGATGTTTTTCACCCGGTCCTCTTCAAACAAGACCGTGAATGAGGGTCCTTGAGGTCTTCATTTTGTAAGAACGATCAGCGTCAGTTGATACCCAATTCCTTCATTGCCACTGCCAAACCTGATTCCAGTGATGCCATTGCTTCAGTCAGTGATCGGCACTCAGTATCCTCGAAAACCACGCCTCCGCAGTCGAGGGCTCGCACCGAAAAGCCAACGCCTTCTTGGTCGCCGATTTCGATCCAGCCGCAACCTTGGACCCATTGAGCGACGGCGGGATATGAATTCTCAATGTCGTCCGAAGTTGCCTCTTCTGTGGGGCGATCTTTCCGAAGCTCGTGCCGAAATTCCCGCATGGCAGATTGGTGCGATTTGAGCCGCTTGGCTGCCTCAACTTCAATGCCAAGCTCATGCAGATGTGGAATCAATTCGTCCCACGCTGAATTATCATGGGCGAATTCAAATCTGAAGTGCAACGCGGGTATTCAGGTTTTATTGGGTGAGTAATGGACTTCTACTGGTGTCTGGAAGCCAAGGCATTTTCTGGGGCGATTGTTGAGTTTGCGTTCAACGTGAGCAAGGCTCGCAGGAGTGATTGTTCGGAAATCGGTTCCTTTGGGATAGTACTGGCGAAGCAGTCCGTTCATATTTTCATTCGAACCTCTTTCCCAGGAGCTATACGGATTCGCGAAGTAAGTTCTCGCTTGGAGACTTCTCGCCAGAGTTTCATGCTCTGCAAACTCTTTACCGTTGTCCGTTGTGATTGTGCGAACAGGTGGACCTTTCACAGACTTCAGTCCCAGTGTTATGGCCTTGCGAACCTGTGGTGCCGTTTTGTTTCTGACGACTCTCACGGAGGCCAGACGCGATCGGCGGTCGGTCATGGTCACGAGATAGCCGCTTTTCCCTCGGCCTTCCATGGTGTCGCATTCCCAGTGACCGCATTCCGTCCGATCGTTGGCTTCATCAGGACGCTCCGAGATGGGAGTTCGATTCCGAATTCGACCACGCAAATCCATTGAGCCATAACGTTTTCTGCGTCGACCACCAAAGCGAAGATGATGGATCCAGAAAATCCCACGCGAAGCCTGATCACGAATCCATTCATAGATGGATTCGTGCGAAACTCGCATCGTGAGATCGTTGGGATGATCCAGAGGCAGCCGGCCACTGATCTGCTCTGGCGACCAGTCCTGTTTCAGTTTCGAGGTCACGTATTCATAAAGTGCCGGACGATTGTACCAACGCTTGATCTTCTCTTTTGCTCGCCCGCGCCTCTCCGTTGCCAGAGCGTTGGCGTGACTGGCGGAGTACTGACCATTGGCACTCCTGTTGCGAGTCAGTTCGCGAGAGATCGCGGACACACTAAAACCGGTCTCTTCGGAAATAGTCTGCAAAGTTGATCCCGCAAAACGCATTCGGTCAATGACTTCACGGTCAAACTGAGTAATATGCCGGTACGGCATCGACTGAGTCTCCAGGCAAAATTGAGTGCTTGTTTTCGTACACCCAATCTAACCAATGTCTCAGCTCGATGCCGACTTCTTATTCACTCGCTCGTTGCACTTCAGATTTGAATTCGCCATGTAAACGAATACGGGATGGCCGATCAGAATGTCCAAATGAAGGTCGCCGCATCGCATGAGCCAGCAAGTTTGCGAGATCGTTTACGTCGGGCGGGTGATCACAGATCTCGCTGGCAAAGATCGCCCCCAATGTCGGACAAACAACGAGGCCGAGCCAACTTGAGCCGTCGTCGAGCAGACCAAAGTGCCTAGCAGTCTCTCATGATCATCGAATGCAACCAACCCCATTTTCAGAGCTTGACGCTCCACTAGAATCAAAGGTATTCAAATACTTCGTCGTCCGGCTGACGGCAGTAAAGCTGGACTCGATTTCGATGTTCGCCGTATCCCCGTTCCGACAGAGACGATATTGGCTCGTAGTCTGGCCACGGTGGTGTGTCATCACCTTTGAGCAGATACTTGGCGAAGACTGTCTGGCGAGCAACTTGATACAGCAGGCTTTCACCGCCAAACATTGCAGGGTGCCCGTCACCCCCGCCGAAGCCGTGATTTTGCAGGACAACACCGAACGGCTTTTTGTTTAATCTCCCCCATACAGTCAAGCAGACCAACACTGCCTCAGATTGGATATGAAGGAAGGCGAACCGCTCAGGGCCGTACCCGTCCGAAAGATTGTCGTGACGCTGGAGAATCGTCCACAAAGCCGATGATAAACCCAAGCGTTGAGAGAATGGTCCTATTGGAATTGGAGTGATCTTTCTCAGCGGACTGTATCCTTGGACAATCGAATTTTCGGCTGAGGTAAGTATCTCCCCGATCTGTTCGGCAGAATTTCTGAAGTCGATATGCAGAAAACAGTGAGCACTGTGAGTCGCACCAAACAGTGCGAACGCCCGACCATCCTGTCCGGCACCGGGGTAGTAGATGACTCTGGAACGAAAAAAGTTGTCAATCATTTCGGGATCGAAGTTTGTCCCCGCATCATGCAGCCATTCTGGCATTTGCTCTCGATCTTCGTTCAGAACCTCGGTGACAGATGGCATGTTTCCCTCGTGAATTTCGATACTCTTGTAGACGTATGCGTGCCACAGAATAGCTCGAAAGCCTGCCCATCTGTGCCAGAACCGGGATAATAGACAACTCTGGATGAGATGAAAAGAACTCTTGTGGCCTGAAGTTATCTGCTGTGAGCCGCCGCTCAGGCATTTGCTCTCGGTCGCCACCAAATACTTCATGTGCGGAAGGCATCTCAACTACTCCCAATTCGAAGCATCAGATAGGGCAGCACGGACTCGTGTTCCGGTTTGTAGAGTAGCAAGTGAGTCGCTTGATCTTTCTTTGCGATCTTGATGGTGGCGTGACCGGAAAACTTGGGATCGCTCTGTACGATCACAGGCTTAACCCAATCAGTTTGGTATGCTGACAACCTTAGATTCACCCCCAAAAACTGGTTCTGCGCGAAATGAAGTGCGCGGGCAGTAATGGTGATTATCCAATGAGGGCGAACTTGGCGAGATGGAGTGCGTAGAGTTTTGCGATGAAGTAGTCTTTATCCTTGTAACCATAGGCCATTCTCTGAAGAGCTCCGATCTTGTTATTGATACCTTCGAGCGGACCGCTGGAAATTGGATAATGGTACCAGTTGAGGATTCCAGTGCGGCGGCCTTCGAGAGTGTTCGCCATCGTGATCAGGACTTTGATCCCGGACGCACGAGCTCTGCGACACCAGTCTGTCAGAAATCTGGCAGCAATCGTTTTGGTTGACTGTTGCCAGATCTGACTGAGATCTTCTTTCAGATAGTAGGCGACTGCCAGCGAGCGATTCAGGTCCAGGGCTTCCTGCAATCGAACACGTTCGTTCTTTGATTCGTCCAGATGGTCCGGATGTTTGACCAGTAGCCAGCGCATGCCCTTCAGAACGCTTCGGTTCATCACTTCTGCTTCGCGTTGCAGGTCGCGACGTAGTTGAGTCAGCTTGTCATTCATCAGTTTCACAATATGAAATCTATCGAACACCTGCAGTGCGGACGGCAGGTTCTTAATGACGGCCGCGTAGTAGGCACTCGACATGTCGGTGGCCACGGCTTTGATCTTCGCTTTGGAGCTTCGGAGGCGTTTCCAGAAGGGTTTTAACGCATCCTGGCCCTTTCCTTCGCCTACGAAAACGATTGCCCCTGCCTGCCAGTCGATAACGATCGTGAAGAATTTGTTCTTCTTGCCAACGTAGATTTCGTCGATGGCGATCACTTCCAGGTCTCGCAGTCGAGGTTTGCCGAATGTCTTCTGCAGGTACGACTTATCAATACC
>JBPOIW010000174.1:0-30868 GCA_052034165.1 Planctomycetota bacterium
AGTCATCAGGTATCCACCGCCACCACCAAACGGGCTGTATTGAAACTCCTGATGTGTCCCAGGATTAATGTCTTCGACGAGGATTGTGCCGGATGCAGTTCCGTTGCTCTTCCACAATTCAGTTCCATTCGAACCATCATTCGCACGGAAGTAGAGTGTTCCATTGACATTGGTCAATTGTGATGGAAACGAATCACCATTGGAGCGAATGTCTTTTACGAGGACTGTTCCGGCGGCTGTACCGTCACTCTTCCACAACTCGACACCGCTGATTCCATCGTTTGCCGTGAAGTACAAGACTCCACTCACGTTCGTCAGATTATCGGGTTGCGAAAAAAAACTCGTCCCAAAAGTTCTAACGACCTCAGTTCCCGCCGCAGTGCCGTTTGTACGCCACAAGCCAGCTCCGGAATCATCCGTCGCCGAAAAGAAAATGGTTGATCCCACCGCAACAAAATGGCCGGGCGATGAATCATCCGGCGTCAAGCTCGGATTGATGTCCTTCACGAGTTGAAAATCAGCAGTGAGCAGGCTCCGCATTTCCAAAGTCTGAATTTCGCTCAGTTTCCATCCAGGACGTTTGCCACGACCATGAGTGTTGCGAAAGAAAGTCGAGACTTGAGCGAGAAAGCCAGCCATAAGTTCAGCCTCATTTGCAATCGTCAATTGTCAGCTTATTGTGAGTGTACGACGTGGACCTCTGAACGAAAGTCATCGCAAAACACCATCGCTCGAGGTGCGCGTGCACGGCCCTCGTGGCTGCGATTATTCATTCAGACCGACTTCCTGTCCAGCCCACAGAATCTGACCCCTGACCGCAGTTGTGCCAACAGCAGCACCAGCGCTTTCTAAAACCATCATCCGATGGTTGATGTCTTCAGCCCCGTCTTCGGTTGCAAAAGCATTAGTAACAATGATCCCACCGACATTCGTCGAGTCTCAGAGCCCATTGAACAACCACTATCATTCCGCGCAGGCGGAATACAGAATCAGTGAAACTGCACAACGCTGGAGTCCCGCCTGCTTGGGAATGATGGAATGCCACAATAGCACTTTTTCAACAGGCGGCTAAAGGACTCTCCACAGACTTGATTTGCCTGGTTGCGGTAACTTGGCGGTCAGTCTTCCTGGACTTAGAACCACAAACCGAATTTGCCGCAAACAGGGCTATGGATCGATGTTCACAATTTCTTGTGGCCGTGCAGAGTCTGGCAGTAATGTCGGACTGATCTCTTTGACGGGCTGAACATCCACAGCCTGGATAAGCCTGCGGGGGCTTGCGTTTTCCTGGCCACCAAACAAAAAGAGCCGGGACATGCCCGGCTCGAGTTTAATTCATCCTGTTGTGCCCAGGGCTGCATCTTCAGGCAGCAGCTGAATCTCCGCGATGTACGCTCTTGCGATCGCCACGGACGATTTCCTCGGTGATGACGAACTTCTGACCGCGTTCAAGTTCAGGCAGTTCGAACATCAGTTCAAACATGACCTGTTCGAGAATGCTGCGAAGACCGCGAGCACCTGTTTCTCGTGAGCGTGCCAGCTTCGCGATTTCTCGCAAAGCACCGTCTGTAAATTCGAGACTGCATTCTTCCATCTCGAACATCTTCTTGTACTGTCGAACCAGAGCATTGCGTGGCTCGGTCAGGACCTGCACCAGAGCTTCTTCGTGAAGAGGAGCTAAAGTCCCGATGACTGGCAGTCGTCCAAGCAATTCCGGGATCAGACCGAATTCCATTACGTCTTCGACCGTGGCATTGCCCAGCAGTTCTTCGCGGGCTCGTTCTTCATGAGCTTCGTTATTGTTGCCGAAGCCGATGACCTTCTTACCCATGCGGCGAGCCACGATATCTTCGAGGCCGACGAATGTTCCACCACAGATGAACAGAATGTTGGTTGTGTCGATCTGAATGTACTGCTGTTCCGGATGCTTGCGTCCGCCCTGAGGAGGAACGTTGGCTACGGTCCCTTCCAGCATCTTTAACAGGGCCTGCTGAACGCCTTCGCCTGAGACGTCGCGAGTAATACTCACGTTCTGGCTGGTCTTGCCAATCTTATCGATTTCGTCGATGAAGATGATCCCTCGTTGAGCAGCTTCAATGTCAAAGTCAGCCGCATGCAACAACTTGAGCAGCAGGTTCTCTACGTCTTCACCGACGTAACCGGCTTCGGTCAAGGTTGTCGCATCACCGATTGCAAATGGCACCTGCAGCGATTTAGCCAGAGTCTTGGCCAGCAAAGTCTTGCCTGACCCAGTCGGTCCGATCAGTAGAATGTTGGACTTCTCAATCTCAACGTCTTCCGTCCCGATTTCCAGGTTGTGCATCAGTCGCTTGTAGTGGCTATGCACCGCGACGGACAACAACTTCTTGGACTTGTCCTGCCCGATGACGTACTGATCCAGCTCTTTCACAATTTCTCGCGGGGTTGGGACGCGATTGAAGAGCTTCTTGGATGATCCGCGGCGGCGGCGTTCCTGGTCGAGAATCGACTGGCACAGCTCAATACATTCACCGCAGATATAGACGTCTTCGGGCCCCTCTACCAGAGGTCCGACTTCCCGGTAGTTCTTTCGGCAAAATGAACAGTTGGCATTTCTCTTGCCCTGCTGTGCGGTCTTGCCTGAACCAAATTCCTTACCTGATGCCATTGTTATCCCTTTGGATTTTCTGTCACGCGTCTCATACGGCCCATCATGACTGTGGAGTCAAAAGTCGGAAGGCTGAGTATGAACCACGTATACGGTTCGCAGGTGGTCGCTCCGGGTTGTCGGCGTCCCTGCCAACCGTGTCTCTTGTCGTTTATAGATCTCACTCTCTCGGAGCTGAATCGCGTCGCAGTCTGCCATCCTCGACAGGGCCTGCAACTTCAGTTCTCCGGGATGTATGGATCCCTGTTTTTTGTCATCTGTTCCGTGTCACTTGTCCCCTCACCTTTTTCGGACTCCGATGGCATCCGGCGTTCGGCCAGATCCGTGGTATTCTGTGAAGGTTCGGGAACATTTGTCGGACTGGTCAAGGTTTCCGATTGGTCGGGTTCTGACGTCTCGGAAGACCCTTCTTCTGTCTTCTGGTTTTGCTCGACCATTGAGTCCGTCTCTGAGGAGACAGAGTCAACCTTCGAGCTCATCATCGAGGCTGCAGTTTTTGCTGAAGTCCCCTGTGTCTTTTTGTCACGCCAGGTCACCTGAAGACGGCCTGTAATTTGCCCCTTGATGGATCGGAATTCGTCCTCGGTTAGGTCACCCTCTCGTCGTAAATCGTTGAGAGCCAGGAGCATCTCTCGGTCCGCTTCGGCAGGATCAACATCTTCGTTTACTCGTGATACCAGGCGAACAATCGCCCAAACCACTACGATCAAACATGCCGCCGCAATCAGAAGCGGAGCCCATGAGATGTCCGGCAGTTGCAGCAGCTTCCACCAGTCTGTCTTCCGAGACAGCCAGAAGAATTCTGTGAGTAACTCGGAGTGAAAAAAACTGTTTGAGTATTCGCGGATGAAGATCATGAAAATAAACGAAGGTGAATTCCGGCATGAATGGACACCTGAGCTGGTCCCATCATGATGGCAGTCACACCAGTTGAGAACAAGGGACTAGTCAAGCAATTGAAGTGCCAATGCAAACTCTACAATTCATGTTTAGGGCCTTCTCTGTTTTTTGCAGGCAATTCCGCTGAGTCTTTTCCCTCGGCGCTCCCTGCAGCCGCAGATTCTGCGTTGGCCAATGTCGCGACTGCGGGAGAATTGAAAACTTGACAATGCGTTCCAGCAACAGTCCTGTAATTCCGTGGAATGTTCAGACCGCCTCAAGTGGCCTCTTCGCAGGTGAACTGCAGCTTCCTGCGGACATCCACTTCCAGGCCCGTCTCTGTGAATTGCGATGCGATCCACGGCCCGAAAATCTCTCGGTCGTCTGCGGAGATGGCTTTTCTGCTGACAGCCGCTGGCTTCAACTCTATACTGAGCATCGTTCTCGCCTGCACAAGTTCTCCAGAAGTGGACGGAAAGATGATTTCGAGCAAGACGTTCCGCAGAATCGTGGCTGAGATTTGCCCTGTGACCCTGATCGGCGTTGGATGCCTGACGCTGGCTGGCTGCGGAGGGAACTCAGCCCCAGCCCCGGTCGATACCGTGGCTCCTGCTCCGGAGACTTCACAACCCACGACGGCAACGGCCGCGGAATCCGGGACGGCTGAAAAGCCAGTCGTTGCTTCTTCCGGGAACACTCGCCACAAACGCGACGAAGTCTGGGTGGATGAGAAGGGCCAGAAGTGGTTCGGCAATGTTCCGATGGACGCCTTTTTTGATAATGCGTACGAGGTCGCCAGTAATCAGGAATCGATCGGGGGTACTGGCGTCACAGTGGCAAATGCGGGCGGAGCCACGGAACCTGAGATGACTCCGGATGCCGCAGCAGGATCCGACGCACCGGCGACTACTCCTCCGGATCCTTCAAAACCATCAGCGGAAACGGCCGCTCCACCGGCGGCCGGGGGTGAGGATTCATGGGCCGCCTTGATTACGGCGGCCACCATCGACGAAGAAGTAAAATCGATCCGAAACTTCCTGAATGAGAATGTCCATTCCGTCGGAACGTTTAATTCATCGATGCTGATGATTCCCCCAAAAGCCGCAGCACTCGGAGCGATCGCCGGGATTGTCATGGAGCACCCGGAGTCTGTCCCGTGGAAGGATGATGCAAAGTACGTGCGTGATCTTGCGAAGAAAATGAACTCCTCTGCTCTCCAGCGAGGCGCGAAAGATCAGAAACGTATTGAGGAGTTGTACGACGCCGTCGATGCCACTCTGAGCCGATCAAAGCCTGCGGGACTGGAAGAACCACCAGAATCAGATTCATTTGCCGAAGTGGCTGAAATGCGACTGCTGATGATGCGAATGGAAGAGGCCGAAAAGCGACTCAAAACCGAAGCTGGCACTGAAGGGGCCATGGGCGAAAAGAAGGCAATGGTTGCTCACGAAGCATCTATGATGGCCGTCATGGCCAAAATTGTGGCGTTGCCAGCCTACGGATATGGTGATGACGCCAAGTTCACGGGTTATGCAAAGGAAGTACTCAAGGCATCTCAGGATATCAAGACCGCCGCCGAGTCCGGGGACTTCGCAGGTTATGAATCCGCGTTGACTCGCGTTTCCACAACCTGCAGTAACTGTCATTCAGACTTCAAGAATGATTGATGCTCTGCGATATGCAGGCGGCAGCTGGAGAAGCATCAACACTCAACAAGTCGACTAAAACTGGATTCGATGCTGCTCAATCAAGTCCCAGTCAACATCTATCCCAAGCCCCAGTTCCGGATTCAGCGTTGTGAAGGCTCCCTCGATCTTTAAGGGATTGCGCACGATCGAGAACTCATGATAGCTCGGCCCCAGGCAATCACCTGGGATTGTTTCAATCTGCACGTTGGGAGTTGAAACAACGAACTGCATCATCGCTGCGGCACCGATGTCCCATTCCAGATTGGATCCGATTGTGCATGGGATCCCGGCGTCACCGGCAATCGACGCCAACTTTCTTGCCTTCGCGATGCCCCCCTGTTTGCCCGGATAAAGCGTCACAGCATCGCAGCAATTGTGCAGCAGCAGCTCACGGAGATGAACTTCATCAAAACAGCTTTCATCTGCCAGCACTTTAATGCCCGTGTCCTGGCGCAACTTTCTTAGCTGAGAATAATCTCCACGCGGCAGCGGTTGTTCGACCAGCTCAACATTGCAGTCGGCAATTCTCTTCAGACAATACCGAGCCTGCTCATCGTTCCACCCGCCGTTGGCATCAATTGTGAGATGATTCTCCGGACCAATGGCTTCTCGCACCGCGTGAACTCGCTGGACATCGAGTTCAGGTCCTGTGCCAACCTTCACTTTAATCGTGGTAAATCCGGCGGCGATTCGCTGTTTGGCTCGTTCAGCAGCAACTTCTGGAGCATAGGCCCCCATCGAAAATCGATTGCGAATCGTCAACGGCCTTACTGCACCGCCCAGTAATTCATAGACAGGCCGATGGGCCGCTTTGCCGAGAGCATCCCAGCAGGCCATTTCGATTGCGGACTTGGCAAACCAGTTGTCGATGGCGGCCAGATCCATAAGATTGTCGATGGCGGGAAGGTCGTCGAGGTCGCAGCCCTTCAGCAGCGGAGCAAACAGGTTCTGAATAATCGCCTGCGCTCCCCAGACGGTTTCGCCGCTCCAGCGAGGCGTTGCGGTGGCTTCTCCGGCTCCCACAATCCCGGTGTCAGTTGTCAGTCGCACCACGACAAACTGCGAAACCTCATGACGCCCCAGCGCGGAGATCATCCGACGTTCAGCGGTGAGTGGAATACGAACCGGAATAGCTTCGATCGATGCGATCTTCATCTGGCGAACCCTTCAGTGGAAAGACGACTGTGACGCTTCACGACAGATCAGATGCCGGGCAGAACAGCAGCTTTAAATGCAGGAATGAGTTAGTACGACGGCGGCTTGCGGTGGGGGGCCTGAGTTGTCGTGGAATCGCGGGCGTCATTCCAGTGAACAAAAAAAGAGGTTGCAATCTTTTCAGATCACAACCTCTTTCCGTTTCAGTGCGCAAGACAGGACTTGAACCTGCATGGGTTGCCCCACACGCCCCTCAAGCGTGCGCGTCTGCCAATTTCGCCACTTGCGCGAGACAGTCAAAACGAACTCACCAAACCTCGGAACTGACTTGATAGATGAGGAATCCATCTGCTTCCGAAGGAAAGCTCGTAAGTGCAGCGGAAGGATATCATTCTGATCCGGTAAGATTCAAGCGGAGCCCCGATCGAAGAACTCATCCCGGGAAATTCGCTTCCTCGCCCTGCCGGACAATCGACACATTCCTGAAAGTCTGGTTCAGCTGACTTCCCGAAATGAGGTGGCGTCCAGCGAAATGAGTGATCCAAATCTGCAATCGAAACACCAATTTTGCTCAGATTTGCGGTATCAACGTCATGGAGAGGAGACTGCTTACAGGTTGGACGTTCTTGTCCGACTGTGTTTCCTGTCGAGGAAGCTGTCGACGGGCAAGAATGCCCATCCTGCGTAAACCGCAGCTGTTGAAACTGAATCGGTCGGCGTATGGGGCAAATCTTCCGGCAAATGACCAGTCGGGCGATGGCTTCATTTTCGCACCTGCGGTTTCTCGATTTCGCAAAGCATTTTGGTGCTTGAGTTTCCGGCGAAGTTTCGTCACCATGCACGGTAATTGACTCCGGGCAAATGTCAGCAGATCTTTCAATTGCTCGGGAATCCTTAGAATGTCACTCATGGACATTGGGACCGAGGGCTTTGGCCCTGCAGTAAGTTTCGTAAAGGGCGAAAGAAGAATTCGGAATGGCGAAGGAAGAAGCAATTCAGGTTGAAGGCAACGTTGTCGAGGCTCTCGCGAATACTCAGTTTCGCGTCGAGCTGGAGAACGGCCACCAGGTGATGGCTCACGTTGCTGGTAAAATGCGCAAGCACTTCATCAGGATTGTGCCTGGTGACCGTGTGGTTGTGGAAGTTTCTCCATACGACCTGAAGCGAGGTCGCATTGTTTATCGCGAACGCTGATTGGTCCCGCTTGTCGATAAAAGTTTCTGCCCTTTTGAGGCAGGTCGGCCTGTTTTGAATGTGACATGACCAGCACCGCCTCACCGCTACCGTTCGTCCAAATTTTCACCGATGGCGCCTGTCGAGGTAATCCGGGGCCCGGTGGATGGGGTGTTATCCTGAGACATCCCGCTTCGTCGACGGAAAAAGAATTCAGCGGCGGTCATCCAATGACCACAAACAACCAAATGGAACTGCAGGCCGTAATTGAAGGCCTGAAACTGCTGACTCGCAAGTCACGCGTCGAAGTTGTGACCGACAGCACTTATGTCGCAAAGGGCTCCAAAGAATGGTTGCCGGGCTGGAAACGTAACGGCTGGAAGCGCAAAGACGGCAATAAGCTCGTCCCTATCAAAAACGAATCGCAGTGGATCGCGTTGGATGCCCTGCTGACAAAACATCAGGTGACGTTCAAGCTTGTTCCGGGCCATGCAGGTCATCCGGAAAATGAACGCTGCGATGTGCTGGCCGTGGCCGCTGCCGAGCAGGCTCGGTACAGCAGTACTTGAGAAAGCGACCATGGCTGTCGCGGATTCCTTTTCCGCCCAACCATAGGCGCCGACTGATTCGCAGGGCCGACTAAGCCATTGATCCGGCGCGTCCGGCTGGGCGGTCAACAGAAATGCGGTCTGAACCGGGCGCTAACGCGATCGGGCCAATGAGATCAATAATCCCTATCGTCCCTGCACTCCCGGCGTCATCCACTACGTCAGCGTTTTTCTCGCTTCTCGCAGCAGACTGGCAGTCTCTTCGATGCTGATGCAGCCATCCGTGATGCTCACGCCGTACTTGAGCTTTGATAAGTCTTCCGTGAGAGCCTGAGCCCCTTCGACGAGATTGCTTTCCAGCATCAAACCGACGATCTCTTCATTGCCCGCCGCACGCTGCTGAATCACATCGCGCCAGACTTCTGACTGGCGGCGATAGTCCTTGCTGGAATTGGCGTGGCTGCAGTCAACGACAAGTCGTGGAGGCAGTTTGGCTTCACGAAGCATCTTGCTGGCTTCAGCGACATGTTCGGCCTGATAATTCGGACCGTTGCGGCCACCACGCAGAATCAGATGCCCCAATTCATTTCCACGAGTGCTCATGACGCATGTTTTTCCGTCATGATCAATGCCCAGAAAATTGTGCTGAGCTCGTGCAGCTTTCATAGCGTTAATCGCTACTTCCAGACTGCCTTCGGTACTGTTTTTGAAACCGACCGGCATGGAAAGTCCGCTGGCCATCTGACGATGCGTTGGCGATTCTGTTGTGCGAGCACCAATCGAGGCCAGTGTAATCAGGTCTGCGATGTATTGAGGAGTAATCGGTTCCAGCATTTCCGTTGCGGCCGGCAAACCGACAGTGTTGATGTCCAGAAGAATCTGGCGAGCTTTTCGAAGTCCTGTGGCGATATCGAAAGTGTCGTTCAGATGAGGGTCGTTGATCAGACCTTTCCATCCGACCGTCGTGCGAGGTTTCTCGAAGTAAACTCGCATTACCACGAACAGCCGATCGCTGACTTCGTCGGCCACAGCCTTGAGCTGCCGAGCGTACTCCAGGGCCATGTCCGTGTTATGAATCGAACAGGGCCCCACAATCGCGATAACTCGCTTATCGTTCCCGCGAAGGATATTTTCCACAACACCTCGCGAGTCAGCCACGTGATCGGCGATGGCAGTGGAGACCGGAAACTCCTGTTTGAGTTCTGCTGGAGAAATCAAGGGAGAGGTCCCAATAATATTGACATCCTGCAGGGGGCGAGCAGGAGAGGTTTGATTCGCAGCGTTCATTCGTTTTTGCGGCCGAAGAGGCCATTTCCGGGAGTGTTCTTGGCAGGGACCAGTCAGCAGGCTTCTCAGCCCGGTTTCTGGTTCAGGAAATTTCAAGGGCTGTAGATTATCCGACATCCGGCCACATCATTCAACGGCTGACTCCGAATTGGCCGGATGCGGCAAAATCCTCTGGATTCGTTCCGTCTGAACAGGTGACAAAGGCAAAACCAGTGACGGGGAGTGTAAAGTGCGGCTACACTTTGCGGTCTGGTCAACGGTCTGAACTCGAAGGCATTACCCACACGATGACTGAACCAATCCCTGCCGATCCGCCCGGATTTTCTCAAAGCGGGACGATCGAAAACATCCTGATTCTCGCCGCCACGGCTGTCATTGCGGCCGCGGTGCTTCAGGCGGCTCCTCTGCAAAGCGCAAATGACCGGTCTCGCTGGGCCACAGTGTGGTCGCTGGTGGAGCGCAGAACGTTTCAGATCGATGAGATCGATGCGATCGGAGCCTGGTCAACTATTGATAAAGTCCGGTATCGAACGTCCGAATCCGAACCGTGGCATTTCTATTCTTCGAAGCCTCCCCTGCTGTCCACGATGGTTGCGGGGCTGTACGCGATTGAACGAGCATTTCTGGGCTACGGCTTAGTTCATCACACGGCCCTTGTGACGCGACTGCTGCTGCTGATCGTGAATGTCATTCCATTTTATCTGTCATTGCGTTCGCTCAGATTCTGCTTGCAGCTTTTGGGCAGCGAATTTTATGCTCGTATGTTTGTCATTGCTGTTGCAGGGTTTGGTTCGATCCTGAATCCCTATCTGACGACCTTGAACAACCACACGCCGGCCATTGCCTGTTCGATGTTCGCCATCACTGCGGCCGCGCGAATTCTTGCGTCTCGCAGCAGAGTTTCGTCTTCGAGCCAAAATGAAAACGCTTCAGAGCAAAGGCCCCGTGACTTCGCATCGCTCGGATTCTTCGCCGCACTGACCTGTTGTTTCGAACTGCCTGCCGCGCAAATGGGAGTTCTCGCGTTTCTGCTCGCGGTTATCATCTGCCCTCGCAGAACGGCGATTTGGTTCATTCCTGCGGCCGCAGTTCCGCTGATCGCCTTCTTTGTTACTAACTGGCTGGCGACGGGCGGTGTGAAACCATTCTATGCAACCTATGGAACGGAGACGTACGTCTACGAACACAACGGTATTCCGAGCTACTGGACGAACCCGCGAGATCTCGACGCAAACACGGAACCAACGCACGTCTATTTGTTTCATTGCATTCTTGGACATCACGGACTCTTGTCGCTGACTCCGGTCCTTGTCGTGGCTGTCTGCGGAACATGGCTGTCGCCGCTTAGACGAACCGAGAATCGCAGTCTGCTGATTTTTGCCGGGGCCTTGATGTCACTGGTGACGCTAGGGTTTTATCTGAGTCGTACGGAAAACTACAACTACGGCGGTAACTCAGTCGGCTTGCGATGGATGATGTGGCTGTCGCCATTTTGGTGGATTGCCATGGTTCCGGCTCTGCAGCGAATTCAACGTCGCGGCACCCGCCTCGTCTGCGGTTTGCTGCTGGTGACCTCAATCGTTTCAGTGAACTGGTCGATCAATCGCCCATGGAAACCGTCATGGCTGTTCGAGCAAATGGAAGACGCCGGCTGGATTCACTATCGCACGCCGGTCAAGCCATTTGATCCCCCACGATTTAGTGTGTTGGGTGAACTGCCTTCTGCGTCCTCTGCAGCGATGTCATGGACCAGCAGTCGAGGTACCAGGCTGCAGCTGGACGTGCTGAGCAACGATGCCGATATGCTGCTCATGCAGGTTCGATTGACACCCGTCGACGATGCACATCAACAGTCTTTTGTGCTCGCTGCCAGCCGAAGTCGGTTTCTCAAAGGGCAACGGTGGTTGAGTATTCCTGAAGGTCAACCAGAAGAACAAGCTTCATCGTCGCAACTGGCTGAGATCGAACGATTGCTGCAAGGGTTGCCTGCCATTCGAGCCTTCAACGCGGCTGGGCCAACGTGGATTCCTTCTCGCAAGGATCCCACCAAAGCGTGGAAGGTTGAACGAGCTGCGATAAGAGTCGTAGTTGAGGATCCGCTACTGGGTAACGTCTGGCATCGTTGTGATGTGCAGTATTGCGATCAATTGCCGTTCGGTGTCTTGCAATGGAAAACGTCTGTCACCGCCGAAGCCACGAACGAATTGCTGGATACCGAGACATGGACTGCTGATCAACATTGATTCGATCGATCCGGGAGTTTCGACGCTGCAGCAGTCCAAGTCGTATAACGGCGAGCCGCAGGCGTAGGCGAAATTGCGGTTCAACGTGAAATCATGTGCGCGAGTGTATCGATCAGAACTCAATGCGATTCATCCTGAAAGGATGCCAGAGAGTAGCCGGCGGTCGCCGTCAGGCGCACCGCCGGTGACTGAACAGGAATAACACTCATCCTGAAGGGATGACAGAAACCGCGGTTCTGGCACCCGTTTCAGGGTGCTTTTGCAGGTTTCAATACGAACCGGTGGTTGCGCTCCGCTGACCACCGACTACCTTCTTGAACCGCTTTGCGGTGAATCGCATCAAGCGTCACCAAAGATAGAACACTTCAGTGCCACCTTGCTACGTGAGGTCGCGTACGTCATTTCGTGCAAAGCCGAAACTGTGCGCCTACGCCTGCGGCCCGCCGTTAAACGATAATTCTTGAATCGCGACCAGACCTGGCACCCGCGACTGTCTCAAGTGGAGCATTAATTGCCCTACGAATGCGCTGAATACTGTTCGGCAAACTCCAGCACAATGCCGTCGACAATCTGCATCAACACATCTTTCGTCGCATCCTTCAGAAATTTGAAGTTGCTGCGGTTGAGCGATTCACGATTTCGAATCGTTCCTTTCGTCGAAATTTCCACGATATGCGTATCGTTGAATGGGCGGACGAGAACTTCGAGACGACTGTATTCATTCTTAGCAGTGCCGCGACCGAGCTTGATATCATCACGAGTGATGCGTGCTCCCCAGCCTTTTTCGTTCAGCACTGTGCTGTAGTCGAAGCCCGGAAAATGGTCGCAGAGTTTTCGCAGGCAGTTCTCAATGTGCTCCGAAAGTTCATTGCGAAACTGCGAATGCTTCAGCCGCATTTGCTCTTCGGTTGCCGCATCGGCTTCCTGCGATGCATCACCGATGACGCGAGCCTGCTGGCCACGTTGAATTGCCTTCTGCAATCGATCTTCAAAGTCAGACATTTCGAAACTTTCGAGCGTTCTGCCCACAAAAATGCGGGCAGTCGATACGTAATCTGATTGACCCGTTCCTGGACGTTCCGGTGATCAGTGCTGTTGGATATTGCTGTCGTCCAAAACCGCTGCAAACACCATGCTGATCAATTATCGATCGTCGTGCAACCGGAGAGCACCTGCAAAGTCTTCAGACGAATCGAACATTTCTCGGCACAACCGTTATTCCCCCTTCTGAGATCGTCAAGCCGCGAGCAAGATCTTCGGCAGGATCCACGCCGATTCGAGTTCCCTCGGGGATCGAGACGCCCTTGTCGACAATGGCTCGTTCGATCACGCAGTGCCTTCCCACTTCGACTCCCTCAAACAAGATGGAGTTCGTCACGGACGAAAAACTATTGACGCGGACTCGGGGCGAAAAGATGCAGCGGTCAACTCGTCCGCCGGAAATAATCGACCCGGAGCAAATCAAGCTGTCCGTCGCATGGCCGATTCTGGGTTCACTTGAGTCGCGATCGTTGAAGACAAACTTTGGGGGAGCCAGCGGAGGCTGCCACGTTCGAATCGGCCAGTCAGGATCGTATAGATTCAATTGAGGTCGTACAGCGGTCAGATCCATGCTCGTTTCATAATACGAGTCCAACGTTCCGACATCACGCCAGTAGGCTGGCCCCCTGGTTTCCGGATCTTCGAAAGGCCACGCCATCACGCGACTGGAATCGACAATTGACGGAATAATGTCCTTGCCGAAATCGCGGTGACTGCCAGGCTCGTTGGCGTCAATGCAAAGCTGCTCAAACAAAAACTCTGTATCGAACACATAAATGCCCATAGAAGCGAGGCATTGCTCGGGACGACCAGGGATCGGATCGGGCTGCTCGGGCTTTTCGCGGAATCGAACAACGCGACGATCTTCATCGACCTGCATAACACCAAATCGACGCCCCTCCTCCATTGGAACCGGCAAACAGGCAATGCTGGCGTCTGCTCCTGACGCAATGTGATCGGCAATGAACTTCGAATAGTCCATACGATAAATATGGTCACCGCTCAAGATGATGATCCGTTTGGGGCGCACCTTTTCGATCGTATAAATATTCTGATAAATCGCATCGGCAGTGCCCATATACCAGTTCTCGTCGACGCGCTGTTCCGGCGGACGCACGCTGACGAATTCTCCCAATTCTGCCGGCAGGAAATGCCAGCCGAGCTCAATATGCCGCTCCAGACTGGCCGCTTTATACTGCGTCATCACCAGGATTTTGCGAAGACCGCTGTTCAGACAGTTCGACAGCGTGAAGTCAATAATGCGGAAACAGCCTCCAAAAGGAACTGCCGGTTTACTGCGATCTCGAGTCAAGGGCTCCAGACGCGATCCTTTGCCCCCGGCGAGCACTACGGCCAGCACATTCTGCATATTAAGGTCCCTCAACTCCGACTGTCCCAGCTTCGTTAATGTGCCCATTCGCCCGCAAGTGTGCGAACTCGACCGACCGGAAAAATCCATGCGCAGACACGCACGCTTCTGTGCTGCTACCGCTGGAAATGAACGAAGGCTGATGGTGCGGCATCTGATTTGCGACGCGTAATGGATAATTCGATGATCGGCAGTCCGCCTCGACACAACAGTGTAATGTTTCGAGGGCATTTTGCACTAAGCAGGGAGCGTCACTTTCGTGTCGGCAACAATGAACCCAACGACGGATGGAGTTGTACAGAAGTCTGATATCGTGGCTTCGGATGGAAGTAGAGTCTCCCGAACCTTGATAAACTTCTGGCTGGATGCATTTCTTCTGCTCGTATTTTCCCTGCATTCGATCTCCGCGGTGATTGTGCAATTTGTTTTTCCACCCGGGGTCGCCGCGAAGGGTTGGACGCTGTGGTCCATGAATTTCGGACAATGGTGCAGCGTGCAGTTCTTTTTCCTGAGCGTTCTGGCCTTCGGGATCCTTGTGCATGTGATGCTGCACTGGTCATGGGTCTGCGGCGTGATTGCTCGTAAGTTGCTCCATCAACGTGAACTTCCGGATGATGGTATCCGAACGGTTTACGGAGTTGGTTTGTTGATTGTGCTGCTGCTTTCCGGCGCTACGGTGGTCGGAATCGCGATGATGTCGATTAAGATGCCGCTGCAATAGACAGCGGCCCGCTTGAAACCTCTGAAGGATTTACGCCCATGATTAAGCTCGATCGAATTCTGGTTCCGACTGACTTCAGTACATTCAGCAGCCCGGCTCTGAATTACGGATGCGCGATCGCTGCTCGCTTCAATGCGGAACTTCACTTGTTGCATGTCGTCCCCGATCCGGCGATGCTTGTACCAGAGGCCGCAGCATTCTCAGTGGAGTCCATGGAAGCTCAGGCTGAGGTGATGAGAATGGACTCGATGAATTCGCTCAATAAGCTTCCGGCGGATGGATGGAGCAATGAAAAGCCGATTGTTCGCGAAGTCCGCGTCGGGCCAGCCTTTATGGAGATCATCGACTATGCTCGCGAAATGGATATCGACCTGATCGTTATCGGAACTCACGGTCGATCAGGGCTGATGCACGTGTTGATGGGCAGTGTGGCTGAACGCATCGTGAGAAAATCGCCATGCCCGGTGCTCACCGTTAAACCCGAGGGGCATCAGTTTGTGATGCCTTAGTAGGTAGATTTCAGACGCTTTAAGAAAATTCAGCAGATTCCTGGATATTGGGAAACTCTTAATAATTGACTCAAGTGCAAGGGTAGGTAATCTCCCCGGGACTCCAAACTTTATCCCGAGGAGAACTCTATGATTTGCAGCTTGATTCGGTGTATCGCGTTTATGCATCTGCTGGCTTTTTGCTCGGCTCAATGTGATGCAGCCATTATCCACACCTACAGCTTGACGAACCTGGGACCGTCCGGCACGGCCGGCTTTCTCGGTAGTTCATTCAGTATCAACGCGACTGGACTGAGCGATGGAGGCGTGTCATTCACCGCCACATTGACTGTCACGGGGTCGGGCAATATCGGCTACAACTCTGACCCAAATGGAGGCATCGGAGTTACCGGAAACACTCTGGACGGCAGTGCGGGTGGGGAATCGCTGAGATTTGCGATTCAGATTTTAAATCCGGTCGGTGGAAGTGTTGCCTTCAATGGTTTCACCATCATCGGGTTCAGCAATTTCACCAATGAGGATCTGGCTGTTCTAAGCAACGACAACAATTTCTCTACAGCTGCTGACAATACTCCGGTCGGAACGTCCAGCGGAACATTGGGGACGGCTGCAGTGCCAGGCAGTCCCTCCTCGTTTTCTATTTTCAGCAACTCTTCGAATCATTTCTCGGTGGCTTCAGTCAGGGGCTCTTTCACCGGTACCGCCACAGCGGTCCCTGAACCCTCGACGCTCATGGCAATATCGATGGTTGCTTCATTCGTAACTGTCTCACGTGGCTTTCGTCGTCACAGAAACTCGGTAGACTCCGGATCGCTGGTTGCCTGATTGATTTCGAGCGTCGAAATTTCTCCCGCGACCAACCGCTCAAGACTCATGGTCGCGAGGTCGTACGATGATCTGGGATTTGCATTGTCATCTGAATGGCATCCCCGGGCGAACTCCCGATGAGAAGATGGCTCGACTCATCGAAGTCGCCGATCGCATGCAGATCGAACGGCTGGTGCTCTTTATGGGTGCCCCGTTCCTGATCGCTCCGACGCCCGAACAATTTCGCGAACAGAACGATCAGGTTCTTCAGGCCATCAGCCACTGGCATCATCGAGCATTCGGGTTCGTGTATCTGAATCCCGAATTCGAACAGGAAAGTTTGCAGGAACTGGACCGCTGTATCAAAGATGGTCCCATGACCGGGATCAAACTCTGGGTTGCCAAACGTTGCGACAATGCCAGCGTTGACGCAATCGTTCAACGAGCGATTGAGTTGAAGGCCGTGATTTATCAGCACACGTGGCTGAAAACGACCGGTAATCTCGACGGCGAAAGTACTCCTGCGGACTTGTATGCTCTGGCCTCGCGCCATCCGGATGCATCGATCATTTGCGGTCATACGGGGGGCAACTGGGAGTTGGGGATTCGCACGATTCGTGACCTGCCGCATGTCAGCGTCGATCTTGGCGGCGGTGACCCCACGGCCGGCCTCGTCGAAATGGCGGTCCGAGAACTGGGGGCTTCCCGAGTTCTCTACGGGAGCGATGTGGCTGGTCGCAGTTTTGCTTCGCAGCTGGGAAAGGTGACCGCCGCTGAGATTACTCCCGAAGAGAAGCAGATGATTCTCGGGCAGAATCTGCGACGCCTGATGTCTCCTATCCTGCAGGCCAAAGGAGTTCGTCTGTGATCATCGACGTCAACGTTTCTCTGTCGAGCTGGCCGAACCGCCGTTTGCCGCTCGATGAAACTTCAAAACTGGCGACAGCTCTGAAACAAAATGGCGTCAGTCAGGCATGGGCTGGAACCTTTGATGGACTTCTGCACAATGATCTCGCCGCCGCCAACAAGTGGCTGGCTGATCAGTGTCACTCCGTCGATGAAAAGATGCTTCTGCCGATCGGGGCCATCAACCTCAGCCTGCCGGCATGGGAAGACGATGTGCGACGTTGCCACGAATTGCACGGGATGAAGGGCGTGCGAATTCTGCCTGGCTATCATGACTACACTCTGGAAGATGCTCGCTTCCGTCAGCTATTGAATCTGATGGCAGACAAAAAGATGCTTTTGCAAATAGCCGTTCGCCAGGAGGATCCTCGCACGCAACATCGATTGCTGATGACAAAGGATGTTGATCTGAAGCCGCTGCTGCCTCTATTGAGTGATTTCGCAAACCTTCCCGTGGTCCTTCTGAATGCCGTTTCCAGTTCCGCCGTTGAACTTCACGGACAATTGGCGGCAGCAGGGAAAGTCTATTTCGACATCGCGACTCTTGAAGGACTCGCTGGTCTTGAGCGACAGTTGCAAACTCTTCCGGCCGAGCGACTGCTGTTCGGCTCGCATTCGCCGTTCTTCGCCTTCGACTCGGCAAAGCTGAAACTGCAGGAGTCCGAGTTACCGGCACAGACAAGGGAACAGATCACGCATTTGAACGCGGTGACGATTCTGGAAATGCTGTGAGAATTCCTTGGGAGGAACAGGCGGCCGGGCTGTTGTTCGTAGCGTCGACTTCAGTCGACTTTGCGGCAAAGTCGCACGTTGGCTGAAGCCAACGCTACGGGGAAATCGGCTGAAGGGCAACGATTCCTAACGAGTGGCCGGGCTTTTATTCGTAGTGTCGACTTCAGTCGACTTTGCGGCAAAATCGCACGTTGGCTGAAGCCAACGCTACGAAAGGCGACGAAAGGAATCGTTAAGGAACTGGTGGCCTCAAACATCGCCCCACCATCAATCAAACAAGTAGCTCACCGATTCATTGCGATGCACGCGGCGGATGGCTTCGCCGAGCAACTCAGCAACAGACACGACCGTCAGATTCGCGATGCGATGAGCCTGAGCAATCGGGCAGGTGTTCGTGACGACAATGCCGTCCACGCGAGCACGCTCGAGGCGTTCAATCGCCGGGCCACAAAGAACCGCGTGAGTCGCCCCGAGAAATATTCTTTTTGCCCCATGAGCGCGAACTACTTCGACAGCTCCACAGATAGAACCAGCCGTGGTAATCATATCGTCGAAGATCAACGCCGTTTTGCCACTGATGGGGCCGCCAATCAAATTGGCCTGGCGAGTCTCCAGCGCGTTGGCTCGACGCTTGTCGACAATTGCGAGCGAACCACCCAGATGGTCCTGGTGCTGCAAAGTTCTTTTGATGCTGCCCTCGTCAGGGCTGATGATAACCAGTTCATCCTGAGGAACCGCCATTGATGCAAAATGGCGATCAAGAATCGGTGCGGCGTAAAGATGGTCCACCGGGACATCGAAGAATCCCTGAATCTGCGCTGCATGCAGATCCATCGCGAGAACTCGATGAGCCCCCGCCTGGACGATCAGGTTCGCGATCAACTTCGATGTGATTGGAACTCGCCCGGAATCCTTCCGGTCCTGGCGAGCATATCCGAAGTACGGCATCACCGCCGTAATTCGAGCCGCGCTGGCTCGGCGGCACGCGTCAATCATTACCAGCAGTTCGACAAGATTCTCGTTGACCGGCGGGCATGTCGGCTGAATCAAAAACACATCGCAGCCGCGAATGTTTTGGTTCAGTTTGACACTGATTTCTCCGTCCGGAAAATTGCCGACGTCAACATGCCCGAGGCCAATGCCGAGGTAGGTCGCAATCTCTTTTGCGAGTTCAGGATTCGCACGGCCGCTCAGAATCGTCAAATGCTCGTACATACGTGTTGGACGGCAAACTGAGGCCGATGCTCCGACTGAGGCAATAGGATGCAGAAAAAGCCCTCAAAGCTTAGAAAAGGGGTCAGGAACCGATCGTGCGCAGCACCCTTTGGGCCGTTTGACTGTGGGTTCCTGACCCCTTTTCCAAGGCAGAAAACGCGAGCTCTTTCCTGAACTGCGACGCCGGAACACATGCTGACAATAACCATTGTCAGTGTCAATCAGCGCAGGCTGCGCTGGCGAGAGAAACTGCAGAGTGGAGCCGGTCAGTCAGCCCGGAGGTCAGGGAAGGCCCCATGGGGGTAGCGGTCAGTCGGTCATTGAAGACGTGGTGTACGTCACAGGACTCGGAACGCCCGCGCTCCCGATAAATCCCGGAGTATGACAGAATTTCCGTGTCGCCGTCTCGTTCCAGCACCTCAAAACGAACCGCGTGGCCGTCAATTCCCTGCGGCGCAAAAGTGATTTCCTCGGGATATTTTTCGCCGGAAACAGCCGGAAAATTGATGTTCCAGAAGTGTCCATGAGGCAGACGGAACTCATCGGCCAGCATCGTCTGGATGACCCGAGTCACGTGCCGCGACAAAATCTGCCAATCAATAGGCTTATCACTACTCAGCAATCTGGACAGTGCAATGGCCGGGACACCTAACAGAGCAGCTTCGCGAGCAGCAGCGGCCGTACCGGAATAGAACATGTCGACTCCGAGATTCGCCCCGGGGTTGATGCCGGCGATCACAAAATCAGGCTTATCCAGCATCACATGTTTCAGGCCAACGCGGATACAGTCCGCTGGTGAAGCATGAGCGATATGAATGGGTCCGAAAGGATCCACGTGCCGCCGTTCAACTCGCAGCGCGTTCTTTGTGTCAACCGCGTGTCCTTTAGAGCTATGGCAAGTAAACGGTGCAACGACCGTCACTTCACCCAGCGGCTTCAGTGCTCGATAAAGAGCCACCAGGCCGGGAGCATCGTAGCCGTCATCATTCGTAATCAGGAACCGCATCGATCGTCTTTCGTCTGGAAACTAACATGCCCTTTTGCAGGCGAATAGTAAGTCCTGAAAGGAATGCCCACCAGTCTGTCTGCGAAAAGGCCTCCGTGAAGATCCGCAGAGGGACCTTCCCGCGAAGTATTGAAGATCGCGATCCCTCAAGGACGTTTCGGGTTGGGACTTCAAGCACGGAAGCATCCGGAAGATAATCCCGGACTGTTCCGCAGCGAGGTCCTGGCAAAAACTGCCGAAAAACGCTTCTCTGCTTTGGATCGCTTGATCAAGTCTGATCAAAACAGCGGACTTCGTGTGAAAAAAATCGCTGCAAGCTGCTAGTGTGGCCGTTTCCGCAGCAGCGTTCTGTCGCTGCTCTGGTGAAGGCTGATGAATTGTGGTCGAGCAGGAGGCTCAAAGTATGTTTCGCACTGTGCTGTTTTCGGCTGTCATGGCCGTGTGTTCGACATCCTTTGCACAGGGACTTCGAATCTCCACTCACGTTTACGACGTCTCGAAGTCCGAAACTCGCACGCCTACTCAGATCGTCAGCAGCAGTCTCAGTTTGATCCACAACGGACGTATTTACGACTACGTGGACTCCGCTGATGAAGTGATCATTTTCGATCTCGTCGAGAAACGATTCACAGTGTTGAATGAATCGCGAGGCATGTCGACACGCATTACGTTCGACGAGATTCGACACATGATGGATGGTCGTCAGCCGCGAACCGCCGAGTATCTGAAAGAACTGGCGGCCACTCCCGATCCTGCATCGAAGAAGATTGCAGATTCGATACGCTTCCAGATGAATCCGAAGTTCAGCCAGACGTTTGATCCCATGAAGGGGACTCTGGTTCTTTCGTCGCCGTCATTCACTTATCGAGTCGAAACTCGCAAGTGGAATGACCCTCAGCAGGTTGAGAAATATCTGACCTATGCTGACTGGACGGCACAGCTGAATTCGATTCTGCACCCAGGCAGCCTGTTCCCAGAGCCACGCATGGCGTTGAACAAAGCTCTGCGAGAACTGAAGGATCGCATGCCGATCAGCGTTGAACTGGACCGACGACCTGCGGAACAGTTTCGCCTGCGAGCCGATCATCAGCTCACTCAGAAGATCACTAACGATGATCACCAGCGTATCGCTCGCTGGGAAGACAGCCTCGCCTCCGGAAGCATAAAAGAAGTGTCTTTCCGAGCTTATCAGCAGGCCACGCTGCTCTCCAAGGCCCCTTAAACCGTTCGAATCACGCATCAATGCCGCTCGCATCGCTCTCAATCGTCTCGGCTGGCTGAATCGCCTGCGTCCTGATCCCGCCGGAGCATGAAATGGTGCGTCCCGAGCTCATGTCGGCAATCTTCCGACGAATTGCGTAGCGCAAGAGGCAACGAGTCCTTTGAGGCTTGATTTTTCCTGCGTGACGCATAGCCTCGTCACCGACGACAAACCGCCAAATCAAATCGGACCAGAGCGCACACCGAAGTCCGCTTTTGCGATGGTTGCATGCACCGAGTGTTCTCAACCATTCCCCTTTTTGCACATCAGGGCGAATAATGACCGAGAATCCTTACACGGCCCCCGCTGAGGTTAACCCCCACGACGTTGGTCCAACCTCGGAAATGACCGCGACAGCCACGCGGCAAGGCGTAAGGAATGCCATCATCTGTGCGGTGTTCGTGTTTGCATTCTCAGGTTTGTCGTATTGGTTCCTCATTACAGTCACAACGCTGCCGCAGATGAATGCGATGTTCTTCGCTTTCATGATTCCATTCGCATCGAGTCTCTTCGTAATGCTCGCCAGCTGGATTCGAGGCATTCAGTTGCGAGGCGCACTGATACTTGATTGCGGTCCACAACCAGGCAGACGGATTTTTCTGATCAACACCGTCATGTTTCTTGCTCTTGGGGTGAGCGGCTTTGCGATCAAGGTGGGGGCAACGGCAGCGATCTTTATGACGTTGTTTGCAGTTTACTGGGCCTTCATGGGGACTGGCCGTTTCTCCGTGTATAGCGGCGGCCTTTGGGTTTATCACATTCTGCTTCCATGGGACAAGATCTCCGATTATTCATGGACATCAGACAATACACTCGTACTGCGGTCCACAGGCTTTTTGTCGTGGTCTCGCAGCGCAATTCCTGTTCCGGCAGAATGCGTGGACGATGTCAGAAGTTTGCTGTCGCAACACAAGTCCCAGGCCACCCAACCCAGTCAGAATTAGAGAGAACCAGGGCGGATACAGCACTTCGTCGACGCGTTGGCAGTCGGCCACGTCAAAACGGTTGTCCACAGCAGGCTGTGGACTCGAAAGCGGCAACAGGCCGCGGTAGTCCAAATTGCCCAATCGAGTTCAAAGGGGGAACTCGATGGTCCTGCCGCTTCAGGAATTCGACGAAGTGGTTACAATCCGGGCGTAGCAAAGGAAGATTCCACGCATGGAAGGTAATCAGACTCACCGATGAATGCTCCTGCCGACCCAAAAGCGTCCACAACTGACGGCTGGACGGTTCAACGAATCCTTGAGTGGACCACGACGTTCCTGAAGCAAAAAGGTGTGGAGTCAGCTCGCCTTGAAGCAGAGTTGCTCCTCGCCCATGCTCGCAAGTGTCAGCGAATTCGGCTGTATACCGACTTCGGAACGCTGCTGACCGACGATGAGCGAGCCATCATGCGGGAGCTTGTCCAGCGTCGTGCGAAGCGGGAACCGTTGGCGTATATCGTGGGGACTCGCGAATTTTACGGGCGCAGTTTTGAAGTTGGCCCCGGGATTCTGATTCCTCGCCCGGAAACAGAGACGCTCGTCGATGCCTGTCTGGAACTGATTCCGAAGGAGGAGCCTCGGGAGATTCTGGAAGTAGGGTTCGGCTCGGGGTGTATCGCCATCACGATCGCCAAACAGAGACCTCAATGTGCGGTCGTGGCGACGGATATCTCTGAAGTCGCGGCTCAGGTGGCTGGTCGTAATTGCGAAAAGCTTGGCGTGACAAATCAGGTGACGCTCTTAAACGGGGATACGCTGGAGCCGATCAGGAACAGTGGCCGCCGATTTGACGGACTGGTCAGCAACCCTCCGTACATTCGTGAGGACGAGCGAGGCTCGCTGCAGCCTGAAGTCGCGGTACATGAACCCGAAACAGCCTTGTTTGCCGGCACTGACGGGCTCGATGTAGTCCGCCGCATTATTGCTCAGGCACCGGAGTATCTAAAACCAGGGGCTTTTCTCTCGATGGAGCTGGATCCTGCTCAGTGTGAATCTGTTGGCGAGATGCTGGAAGTCGCTGGCTTTGACTCAGTCACGATTCGCCGCGATCTGTGCGGAAATGAGCGAGTCGTTACGGGCGTCTTTGGTGCTCGGCCATAGCTGAGTGTGCGGATGGAATCTCGCGGTTCATGCTGCGCGTCGGAGTCCGACCGGAGAATGCAGGCTGGACATTCTTGTCCGACAACCCCTGGGAGGGCAAGAATGCCCATCGTACAAGGGAAACGCGTCTCAGCAGCATTGGAGCTTCAGATCTGCAGCAAGCAGATCGCAATGATAAAAACCCCAAGGAACGCAGCCGCCTGCCTCCTCCGACATCCATGTCGGTAATCGGAAGCAGGCGGCTGTGGCCTTTTCAGGCCGTCCCGGGAACGAGTCGCATCCATGCTATCGTCAAGAATCCGCTAAGCCCGGTAAAGCATGCGGCAGGTTCCGACGGAATGTGTGTTCGATGCCAACCTTGCATCTGACACACGGCTTCATCGAAAAGGTGTCAGGAACCGTTTCGGCATTCTCATGCCGACCCAACTCCCGAAACCTCTTTGAGGAGACCAACACAGGCAGCACATCCATGAGCCACCTCTTTGCAATCTGACACCCACGACAACTACCAGCCTCAGGTTGGCAGTGAGAGATCAAGTGCCTCTGCCGTTAACGCATCAAACTGCGACGCATTCTGTGAAAGGAACGAATCCCACCGATCCTTATCCCAGATTTCCACGTGGTCATGAACTCCTATCAGGACCACGTTGTGTTTCAGATCAGCCATCTTCACAAGTCGCTCCGGAATCCGGATTCGCGACTGCTTGTCTACCTGCACGGACTCCGCCTGCGAGTAGTACAACCTTAGAAAATTTCGAACCTGGACTCGCCCCGTTGAAACGCTGGCCATCTTCGCTGTGAAGGCTTCAAAGCCTTTTGGCGAATAGAGGGACAGACATCCTTCATTTCCTGGTGCGAGAAAAAAATCTTCTGACTCAGGCTCCCGAAAACCATCACGCAAAGGGCGAGGAATGGCGAGCCGAAGCTTGTCATCCATCGTGCGTTCGTATGTCCCCGTCAGCGCCATTGTGTGAACTTTGACCCGGCAATCTGCAGAAATCCGCGGCTCCCACACGGCTTCCCACTTCTCCCCACAAACCACCACTGGCGGGCAATTTAGCTATCATTTTTACCCCGTCAAGCGGAGCCCTCTTGATCTGAGCCCGTGATCACACCGCAACGGCTCGCAGATCCAATCAGGGGACTGAGATAAACGATTTTTGCAATTTTCAAAATCGTTTTTCCGGAGGTGTCGGGCATCACTGTTCCGATCGCGATCCCGGCACGGCGCCAACTGCCACTTCGCCGCGACTATCACCGCAAGAGCATACAGGGAAAGCACTTGTGACGAGCCCATGGGAGTGCGATGGCGGCGAGCGGTATCGCGTCAGCGATCCGAGTCTCGGCGATTCTTCGAACTGGGCGACTGGTAGCGAACGGCTCCTGGCGCACACGATCGCTGACCCCCAGGCGACTGCCGGGGCACGGGAATCCGGGCGAGCGGTAACGCGTCAGCTATCGGCGTCTCGGCGATTCTTCGCGCAGGACGATTGGAGGAGAACAGACAGGAACGCAAACAGAGGCCTGACGGCCTGCCGCTTGCCGGGTCTGTTAATCAAGGAACCGAAAATCGACAGACGCGAACAACGCGTGAAAGACTTCGGTCCAGGCGTCGACGGATTTGGGATCCTCACCGATCACATTCAACGTCGCCTGCAGTTCTTCGCGAGAAGGATCGCGGCTGAGACATTTTCTCCAGGCGGCTCGAACACTCTCCTCGGCGTTGCCCGAAGAGTATTCTGGCGACTTCAGGAAGTTGTCAGCCGACAGTTTCGCCTGTTCCATCACGAACGGGCTGTTCAGCATGTAAAGTGCCTGGGCCGGACGAGTACTCCTCGTACGCTTACCGGTGACCAGGTTTGGATTCGCTCCGTCGAAGATCTCAAACAAGTCCAGCATTGTGTTTCGAAACGAAGGCACATAAACACTGCGAACTCGCAGAGGATAAGCTGCGTGCCGATATTCGTTGTCGTACGTTGAGAGTTTCGCGATCGTTCGGCCGGAGACTACCGAAAGATCCAGCATGCCACTGATCTGCATCAAAGAATCACGCAGAGCTTCCGCGTCCAGCCGACGACGATTGGCTCGCGTCAGCAAGCGGTTGTCGGGGTCCAATTTCAATTGTTCCGACGCACCCGACACTGACATTCGGAACGTGCGAGACAAGCAAATCTTCCGGATCAGCGTCTTTGTTGACCAACCGTCTTCGATAAACGTAGCGGCCAGATAATCCAGCAGTTCGGGATGAGTCGGACGATCACCGGTTTCTCCAAAGTTGTCCGGCGTACGAACCAGACCTTCGCCTACAAGATTGGCCCAGACGCGATTCACATAGACACGAGCTGTCAGAGGATTCTGAGGCGACGCGACCCAGTCCGCGAGTTCTCTGCGTCCGCTGGTGGACTTCAGGGATTCGCCGGAGATTTGTGGCTGTTCTCCTGCTGATGCGACGCTGATAAATCCTCGCGGCACTTTCGGTCCCAAATTGCGAATTTCTCCGCGCACATGCACATGCCAGTCTTCCGTCGTCGCTTCATCTTCAACGCACATTGCGACAGGGATCTCCGGCTTCTGTTTGGCAAGTTCCTTGCGTTCCTTTTCCAGTCGCTGAAGTTCCGCTTTTCTCTGTTCAACAGCCTCCGGGCTTTCCACGATCTTCCCGGATTTTGCTAAGGCCGGAACAGCGGACGGCATCAGCGCGACCGGCAGAAACTGGATCGCATCGACGATGACATATCCAGGGGCCGCTTCTGACGCCTGAATAACAACTTTTGCCACCTGTGATTTCTCGAAGCGATATCGCCCGAGTTCTGCAAAAACACCGTCACCAGGAGGTTTCAGCTGCTGGTTGGCATAAACCACAGATTCTCCATCCGCATGAGCAATCAGGACCGGCACCTTTTCGGATCGGCTTTCCGCATGATTGATCACCATGCGAACAACATATTCGCCGTCCTCCGGCAGCATCGCCTCATAGGTTGCGGAAATCCCCAGTCGCGGCGAGCCAGAATAACGATAACCCGCGCCGACGAATGGCTGCAGGAAGCTGGAACCGACCCATTCCCCGTCGAACTGAGCATCCACATCATCCACCACAACACCCTGAAGTGAACTGGCGGCAGGCGCACCGGGACGACCGGGCGTTTCAACGATTCCGGCAGACTTCAGAGCCGCAATCTGTTTTTCCAGTTCAGCATCTTTTGCCGTCCATTGTTCCAGCGCGGCCTTGTCGAACCCCATCTTTAGAGGGGCCGTCACAAATCCGCAGACGTTTCCCGGCGTCAGTGATTTCGTGCTTCGAAAAATCCCCGCCAGAGCGTAATAGTCCGTGGTCGGGATTGGGTCAAATTTGTGATCATGACAACGACAACAACCAAGCGTCATCCCGAGGAACGTGCGACCCATGGAGTCGATCTGTTCATCGACGACATCCATTCGCAATTGTTCTTTGTCCTGTTCCTCATAGTTGATCGCCCCCAACATTAAATAGCCCACGCCAATCACCTGTTCATCACGCTGAGCATCGGAATCTGCGGGCAACAGATCGCCGGCGAGGTGTTCGCGAATCAGCTGATCAAAAGGCTTGTCGTTGTTGAAAGAGTTGATCACGTAGTCACGAAATCGCCAGGCATCCGGCAGCATCATGCTGCGTCCGCCGCCGGTTGATTCCGCAAAGCGAGCGACGTCCAGCCAGTGCCGCCCCCAGCGTTCGCCATAGCGGGGCGATGCGAGCAGCCGGTCGACTGTCGCTGCAATCGCGGCGTCTGGATCTGATTCCATGGCGTCTGCAAACTGCTGTTGTTCCTCCAGAGTTGGAGCGAGTCCTGTCAGGACAAAAGTCAGACGACGAATCAGAGCATCCGTCGATGCATCTCCTGCCACGTTCTCTCGGACGGCTTGATCGCTGCCCAGTTTCTCCCGTTGATTAGCCGCGACGAAATGATCCATTTCGTTCTTTGCCCATCCTTCGCCGGCAGCGGGAACCGCGCCTTTCTGAATCGGACGAAACGACCAGAACTCACGTCCCTTATTGATATCGATCGCCTGCTTCTTATGGACGACTCCGCCAGTGCGCGGATCCGGAGCACCGCCTTCGATCCACTTCGTAAAATCGGCAAGGACATTGTCAGGCAACTTACGATCCGGCGGCATCTCCAGGGATTCATGCTTCATGGCCTGCAGCAGCAAGCTGTCCGCCGCGTTCTTCGCCACCAGCGCCGGGCCCGAATCGCCTCCGGTAAGAACGCCTTCACGGGAATCCAAGACGAGCCCGCCTTTGATCGATTTGGCATCGGCGGAGTGGCAGGAGTAGCAGTGTTCGACGAGGACCGGACGAATTCGTTCTTCAAAGAATTTCAGCTGAGCCGGCGCCAGAGCTTCAGTCGTTTCGGACTCAGCTTCATCCATTGCTCCCGCGGGAAAAGGGACAACGCAAACCGCAAGCAGCGTCAGGCAGCCATAAATCACATCGCGACAGTGACGAGTTTTCATGCGGACTATTTTCCGGTGCGGGTGGGGGCAGAGCCGTGCAGAGCGATTCGAAACGTAGAATTTCATGCTCTGCAGCGCAGGTCAGTGACTCAGAATGTTATCCAGGAATCGTTCTGTTCGCAGCCGGACTCCGCTGAATTCTGCTCCACGGCCCGCAAAATTCGACTGAGCCGTCGCGTTTGAAAAGAGGAGGTTTTGTGAATTCTTGCGGCCGCGGCGGGTTAACATTCATCCGGAACCGCTGCCCTGTTACACTCCCCGGCTAAAGGGAGTGACAGCCGATGGCTCGGCAGTATTCGCGGAAGAGGTGAGCATTGTCTAAGGAAGAAAAATACACGGACGCGCATCTGGCCAACTTTGGGCTGGACCGCGCCACGATTCCTCGGCACGTGGCCATCATTATGGACGGAAACGGCCGCTGGGCTCAGAAGCGAGGACTTCCAAGAATCGAGGGGCATCGCCGTGGAGTCACCTCCGTCCGGAGTATCGTCGAAGAAGCTTCTCGCCTGGGGTTGCAGCAACTGACGCTGTTCTGTTTTTCCAGCGAGAACTGGAAACGACCGCCGCGCGAACTTACGTTGCTGATGCACCTGCTGAAACAGTATCTGGTCGAGGAGCGTCGAGAAATCCAACGCCAGGGACTTCGCTTCAAGGTGATTGGGAAATTGCAGGAACTGGATCCTGTGATTCAGAAGGAAATGCAGAAGACGATCGAAGTGTCCGCCAACAATGATGGCATGACGTTATGCCTCGCCGTCAACTATGGAGCTCGCCAGGAGATCACGGAGGCCATTCAGAAGATCGCAGCTCAGGTTCGTGACGGTCGACTCAAGCCCGAGGAGATCACCGAGAAGACCGTGGCCGACAACCTGATGACCGCCACAATGCCAGACCCGGATCTGGTGATTCGAACAGCCAGCGAATTTCGAATCAGCAACTTCCTCTTGTGGCAAATTAGTTATTCCGAACTGTGGGTGACTGAAAAGCACTGGCCCGAGTTTCGTGAAGAAGAATTCCGTGAAGCCTTGCGAGCCTTCGCGCGACGTGATCGTCGTTTTGGCGGGCTGTCAGCAGCAACAGAACCAGCGACTCAGGAACAAGGCACCTGATGAAAGTGATGATGGGCCGGATGATGCGAGCGAATTGGCGTTCACTGGCGGTGAACAGTGCTCTGTTGATTTTGAACGCCTAACAAAACATGTGCACGTAGCCGGATTCGTGAGAATTCGGAGCATGCGCACGTAGCCGGATTCGTGAGAATTCGGAGCATGCGCACGTAGCCGAATTCGTGAGAATTCGGAGCAGTTTCTGAGCTCTCACGAGCTCAGCTACGGTTTTCTTCCGGGTTCTTAGTACCGAAACGCCAGTTTTGAAGTTGCGCAGCTTCAAGGGGTGTCAGTAAGTCAGAACGCCTGGCGTTCCTCCCCGACACTTCGAGTTCGCATGACCACCAGCACCGTATCGCTGGCAGGTGCTCAGCAAAAAAAAGCCGCCGCAGTAATCTGCAGCGGCATTTTGTTTCAATCGTCAACTGAGCAGGGTGTCGTGATCCGGAGACCTCTCCCGATTACAGTTCGAAGCTGTTTTCGTCGAAGTTGGCAAAGAGATTGTCCAGCAGGAACAGAGTGTCCTGGCCGGATCCGCCGTCTGCATCGAAACGATTTGCCGTTGTGCGAACCACTCCGAGAATATCGTTGCCGCCACGGAGTTCGATGTTGATCTGATCGACAACATTGACGCGGTTCAGGTTCACTCGGTCTCCCGCATCTCCGGTGTCAATTGTAAGGTCGTCTCCAATGTCCGTGGGCTGAGCAAACTGGGCCAGATTAGGAACGAGGGCACGAGGATCGAAGATTTGCACAACATCGGCATCAGCACCGGTTTGAATGGAGACGTCACGCTTGACACTCACATCATCCAACTGAACTGTATCGTTGTCCGGGGCACTTCCGCCGGTCCGCGCGGTGTTGATGTTGACATCGTTCTGATTGCTGTCGACACCTGCTCCACCGACATTGACCTGAGCCAGCGTCACTCGATCCTTGCCATTCTGAGTTGTGACGTTGATGTCATCTGTAGCAAACACATTTCGAACTTCGACGACATCATCGCCAGCCCCGCTGTCGATCGTGATATCACGGAAGCGAACAGGATCAGGATTTCCTTTAATGACGATGCGATCGTTTCCGTCTTTGGCGACGACAACGACATCCGTAATTCCCGTGAACGTCACCACTGACTTCCCATTGACCGGGGCGACTCCGTTGACCTTGGTCAGGTTGAACCCTGCGATAGTAACTCGGTTGGAAAGATTCCCGGCAATCTCGACATCGTTAGCGGCATCGTCGCCAGTGACAGTTAGAACCCCGTTTTGAACTGCAGCCGTGATGTTCCCGACAGGTACGCGGCGAACTTCCAAAGACTCCATGCTTTCGCAAACTGATGCCGTGTGACGATTGCGACGTGAAGATTTTCCGAACATGGCTGACTACTCCTGTTTCCTGGGGGGCTTTGTGTTGTTCCATTTGGGTGTTGTCGTTCACAATCGACCGACAATGACCTCAGCGGAGATGCCCGAGATTTGTTACAGGAGATTTGTGGGATTTCTCTTGAGACCCGTTGGTGCCAATTCTGCAGGACTTTCGGCATGGCCCCGGACAGCTACGGTACTGTCCTAAAACAACTTCGGGATGCTTCCATGTTTTGAAATCCCAACCCAAAACGATTGGTCTCCGTGAGCCCCATTCCCAAGCCAATCGGTTCCCGAACGTGGTGACAAGAATCGCCATTTCGCGGGTGCAAAGGTCAATAAACGGCGGACGCGGGGTCGCAGGCGATGAATCAACAGGGGATTGCGGCCCCGGAATTCCTCGCTTTATCCTTGCAGAGATGTCGATAGACCGCTGAAAGCCTGGAATTTTCCGCCGTTTTCTCTCTCGGATTGACATCCGGAGGCAGGCGGTTATTCTACTCCGCTTGGACATTGACCGCGTTTTTTCAGCAAATCAGGACTTTGGGGCTCATGGGACGTACTGAACGACAACGAGAGATCGCTCGCCGCAGGAAGCGCAAGACAGGTTTGGCCAAGGTGCGAGCACGCTACGCC
>JBPOIW010000131.1:0-10749 GCA_052034165.1 Planctomycetota bacterium
GTAGGTTTCGGCCATCATCTCTGACGACCTCTCCGTTTATTGCCATCCACCTTTCAGCAGATGACGACTCAGTTCGCAAGCCCTGCGGCTCGCGCACGTTTCGGGTTGTGAAAACCCATTAAATCAACAGGCCGGTAAATGAGGGATCTCGTCGTCGCGTTTCACAAGCGTCTCCGTAAATCCCTCGCTGACGCGTCGGGTTTTGATGGTTCCCTGTGTTTTCACTCTGTTGATCCCAGGCCGTCTTGAACCACGCAGCTTCAAAACGTCTTTCCCGGGCTTATGCCGACTGAAGTCGGCACTACGTAAATCGCAGCACTAACTGCTGGCGCCGCGGTAGTGATTCAGCGACCACTGGAACACACTGCGGGAAATCAGCAGGCAAATACTGGCCGCCACGACGCAGACGGCCGCAAATCGCCAATCGGTCAGCGTCCCTGTAATGAGCTGCGCGGGAACAGTAACGACCAACAAAATCGGCACGATCCATGAGAAGGCGAACTGTAAGGCTTCGCCGGTTTCAAGTCGGCTGGCATCGTGTCCATCGTAGATGCTGCGCGGATACTGAGCGAAGATCGTGATATAGAACCAGAAGTCGTAGAGTCCCTGGTTTCGTCCAAACCAGATACTGGTGCAGGCCGTCGTAATCATCATGGAGTAAAAGAACATCACCGCGACGAGCACATAAAATAAATACATCAGAACCTGAGTCAGCGACAACGCGTGATCAATGTTGTAGAGAGCCCAGCCCAGCAGAGTCGCGGACAGCAGCAGTTGAACAAACATCGCAAGGCTGACTCGTTCCAGAGAAACCAGAAACTGCGAATCGACCGGCTTGGTCAGTGCGAAGTCGAGCTTTCCAGTGCGGATGTTCTCACAGAACGTCGCGCAGTTTGGCATGAAGAACGCTTCGACGATCGAATTGATCAGCATCCCTGTCGCCATGAACGCGAAGTATTCGTGTTTGGACCATTCCTGAATCTGGTCGACTTCGCCATAAATCATCCCGAACAGGGCGACGCGAGCAGAAAACCAGAACAGGCGAGTCACCACCTGAATCAGGAAGTTCGCAGGAAACATCATCTCGCGAATCAGCGAGTTGCGAAAGAATGTCAAGAAGACACGAACGTAGAACAGCATGGCGCGAACGATTCGGGATTTGTCGTTGAGGTCCAATAAGAGTAAAGACGCCGAGGATTATGGCGGCATCGACAGGGAAACACCAGTCGACTCACGACACGGGTCACAGCGAGCACCGTCGCCGATCTTGCGGAAGGTAGATGCCGATACGGCCGAGCGGATTTCGCTGCTTGATGCGGTTTCGATGAACTATTCAATCACCAAGTCCGCCACATGTCTCCCGATATTCAGTGAAGCTGTTGCCGCGGGGGATGGAGCGTTACACACATTGATCACTCGCCCATGCCGCAGGATGACAAAATCATCGACCAGTTTTCCGTCGAGCCCGAGAGCCTGCGCGCGTACCCCGGCGGGAGCGGGCCGCAAATGCTCGGATGCGATCTCCGGGATCAACTGTTGCAATGCTTTAACGAATGCGGCCTTTGAGAGGGACCGCCAGACTTCTCCAAGACCGGTCTTCCAGTTCTTCGATGCCAAACGCCAGAACCCGGGATAAGTCAACGATTCCCAAAGATCACGAGCATTCATCGTGCCCCAGTCATACCCTTCGCGAGCCAGCGCGAAAACAGCATTCGGACCACACTCGACTCCGCCATGAACCATGCGAGTAAAATGCACGCCGAGAAATGGAAAACGAGGATCCGGGACGGGATAAATCAACGTTCTGCAAAGATGGTCGGCCGAGGGAATCAGCTCATAGTATTCGCCGCGAAAAGGAACGATCAATTCCTTCATGGGCAAGCCGCTTTGACGAGCCACTCTGTCGCTATGCAGACCAGCACAGTTGATCACCTGCCGCGCTTCCACGATGCCCGTGGACGTATTGACTCGCACGGTCTCCGTTCTCTGCTCCATTGATTCTACGCAGGCATTGAGAAAGATTTCTGCGCCGGACGCTCTGAGCAGTTCCGCCAGTTTCTGACACACGGCGGGATAATCCACGATGCCTGATTCCGGCACATGAATCGCTCGAATCCCGCCACAGTGGGGCTCCAGTTCCAGAAGCTGATTGCGATCGATGATGCGGCAGTCGACACCGTTCTGCTGTCCACGTTCAAAAATTGTCTGCAGTTGTGACAGCTGGCTTTCATGCGTCGCAACAATCACCTTGCCCGTTCGCTTCCACGCGATCTGATGCTCCGTGCAGAACTGTTCCAGCAGTACCTTCCCTTCACGGCAATTGCGTGCTCGCAGCGAACCCGGGCGATAATAGATGCCCGAATGGATCACGCCCGAGTTTCGTCCGGTTTGATGAAAGGCAAGCGTCGATTCTTTCTCGATCACCACCACTTTCCAGCTGGGTTTCAGACGTGCCAATTGCCACGCGGTCGAAAGTCCGACGATCCCGCCCCCAATTATTGCCGCATCAAATATGGCCATGTAGGCGATCCCTGACTTGTCGAAACCCAATAATCAAACGGCCCAGCAGAACGGCGGAACAGAATGGCCAGACAGATACGGGCAAACAAACACGAGCATATGGCAAACGAAACGGGATTGTCGTGTTGTCGTCGCTTCGTCGTCTTCATGTCGTGCAGAACATGCCGCACGTCGGCTTCTAACTGGACCGCGCCATGTTCAAGAAAACCATTGAGAATACAAGCCCGAAGCGCCAGTTTTGAAGTTGCGGATTTGCCGCCATCCCAACCCGAAACGTGAGTGAAGGATTGAGCATTTGCATTTTATGAATGTTTCCTTCAATCCCTCGCTGACCAGCCTGTTGAATTAATCAGCCGGCACGCGTTAGCGTCCGGTTTTCGCTCCTGAAACCCAGGAAAAAAAACGGGGGCTAACGCCCTGCGGCTGATGAAGCGCTTAAATCAACAGGCCGTGACGCGGCGGGTTATGATAATTCCCTGTGTTTTCGCCTGTTGATCTCCCCAACTGTCGAATAGCGCAACTTCAAAAAGCGTCAGCGAGTGAATGAGTCGCACAGTGTTCACTCACTCGCTGGCGCTTCGGGCTTGTAGGGGAGCCGAACATGGCGCTGTCCAGCTAAGCTTTCTGATTTCGATCAACGGAGTCTTCTCGCGATGCGAGCTGCTGAATCAGCTCCGTCTGAATTTGCTGAATCTCCAGAAGTCGCTGCCACTGATGAGTGAGCAACATGTCCAGCTTTGAATGCAACTGACGAATCTCCAGTTCCGCTTTCAGGTTCACTCGATAATCATGCTCGGCTCGAACTCGGTCTTTGGCTTCCTGCCGGTTCTGACTCATCATGATGACCGGAGCCTGAACAGATGCGAGACAGGACAGGATCAGATTCAGCAGGATGAAAGGAAACGGATCGAGAGGCTTTCCGAATGCCGATACGCTGTTGAAAGCAATCCAGATGAGCATCACAATGCCGAATGTAATCAGAAATGCCCAGCTTCCGCCGAAAGTGGCGATGCGATCTGCCAGGCGTTCTCCGAAACTGCGTGACGCTTCAATCTCCGCATTCGTGTTTTCGGAAATCAACTCCTGATCGGCCAGACTTTTCAGAACATCGTTCTCCAGTGACGTCAGTTCGCCTTTCTCGGTCTCCACAAGCTGTGCGACGTATTGGGAGCGAAACTGATTCAGATCATCAAGGCAGATAAAGCTTTGGTCGTTCCATTCCGGTTGTTGACTCTGAATGAGTTTCGCGATCGTGGTTCGCACCAATTTACCGGAAACCAGATGGCGTTTTGGCTGGCCGCAAATCAGGCAGCATTGAGGTTCAGTCATGACTTGAGATCTCTGGATTTCTCTGAAGATGTGGGACCAGCGCAAATCCGGTCATGTGAGAGTATACCGAAACTTCGGTTCGCAAGCGTGAAGGGCTGGGAATGTCTGTTTTTGGGACAAATCCACACTGTTCGCCCCACCTTTTCTCACTTCTCATTTGAGTCATTGCAACTCTTTACGTCACTGGTGGATTGTCATTCGAACTTGGGCTATTCTGTGCGTGGCCACGATTGAGGATACCAGTTTCAGGTATCGCGCGAATACCGGGCCGCAGTTCACATCGTGCGGAGAGTCTGTTGTGTCACTCCGTGAAAAGTGATGCCCCCAAGTCAGAGATTTTCACGGCCGTTCGACAACGTCGATACAGTCTTTTGTGGTTCGAGAATTCATGCCTACAATCAAAAAGTTGCTGGTTGCCAATCGTTCTGAAATCGCGATTCGAGTGTTTCGAAGTGCTACGGAACTCGGAATTCGCACGGTTGCGATCTACTCACATGAAGACCGATACGCTTTGCACCGATTCAAAGCGGACGAAGCCTATCGTATCGGCAAACCGGGCGAACCGATTCGGTCGTATCTGGACATCCCGGCCATCGTCGCACTGGCCAAAGAGATCGGCGTCGATGCGATTCACCCGGGTTATGGATTTCTTTCTGAACGCCCTGAGTTCGCTCGGGCGTGCGAAGAAGCGGGCATCAAGTTTGTCGGTCCGTCCGTCGATTGCCTCGAATCTCTTGGTGACAAAACTGCCGCGCGAAATATTGCGATCAAGGCGAATGTTCCAGTGCTGGGTGGAACGAAGGATTCAATTGAGTCGGTTGCGGAAGCCAAAGCAAAGGCGACTGAAATTGGCTTTCCGGTCATGATCAAGGCGGCCAAGGGTGGTGGCGGTCGTGGAATGCGAGCCGTGAAGACGGCGGCCGAGTTTGATCAGGCCTTTGAGTCTGCTCGTAATGAAGCTCGCACAGCGTTCGGATGTGCGGATGTCTTTATCGAAAAATTCATCGCGCGAGCAAAGCATATCGAAGTGCAGCTGCTGGGTGACGAACACGGCAACCTCGTCCATCTGTTCGAACGTGACTGCTCCGTTCAGCGTCGACATCAGAAGGTTGTCGAACTGGCACCGGCTCCGAATTTGTCCACGGCCCTGCGCGACGGCATTCTGGATGCCGCCGTGAAGATCGGCAAAGCGGTCAATTACTCGTGTGCGGGAACGGTCGAATTCCTCGTGGATGTTGATGCGGAGAAGTTCTACTTCATCGAAGTGAATCCTCGTATTCAGGTTGAGCACACGGTGACCGAAGAGATTACCAATATCGACATCGTGAAGTGCCAGATCCTTGTGGCTCAGGGTATGAAGCTGGCTGATGAAGAAATCGGCCTTGGCGATCAAAAAGAGATTCGCACCAACGGGTTTGCCGTTCAATGCCGCGTTACGACTGAAGATCCGGCGAACAATTTCATGCCGGACTACGGTCGAGTCACCCATTACCGCTCTTCCGGCGGCATGGGCATTCGACTCGACGCAGGCAGCGCGTTTTCCGGGGCGGTGGTCAATCCGTTCTATGATTCGCTGCTGACCAAAGTGACGACTCGCGGACGTCGGTTTATCGATGCGATTCATCGCATGGACCGCACTCTGAAGGAATTTCGAATTCGCGGCGTGAAGACGAACATCCCGTTCCTTGCCAAGGTGATGAATCACCCGACCTTTGTGAATGGAGACTGTACGACTCGATTCATCGATGAGACTCCGGAACTGTTCCAGTTTGATGTTCGCAAGAATCGTGCGACTCGGCTCTTGTCGTTTCTCGCCGAGACCATCGTGAACGGCAATAGTCTTGTGAAGGGGCGGTCAAAATCATTGCGACGCGAACCGGCACCAGTCCCAGCCGTCCCACGCGGCATTGAACCACCGAAGGGAACTCGCGATAAGCTCAAGGAACTTGGCGCGACAGGTTTTGCGAAATGGGTGACTGAGCAAAAGCAACTGCTGATTACAGACACGACGTTCCGTGATGCTCACCAGTCGCTCCTGGCAACTCGCATGCGAACCTTCGATCTGCTTGAAGTCGCCGACGCGTATGCTCATCATTGCTCCAGCATGTTCAGTCTGGAAATGTGGGGCGGTGCGACGTTTGATACCACCATGCGTTTCCTGAAGGAATGTCCGTGGCAGCGACTTGTTCAGATGCGTGAACGAGTTCCCAACATTCTGTTCCAGATGCTGCTGCGTTCATCGAATGCGGTTGGCTACACAAATTATCCTGACAACATCGTGCAGGTCTTTGTCAAAGAAGCGGCCGATGCAGGGATTGACGTGTTCCGAGTTTTCGACTGCCTTAACTGGCTGCCGAACATGGGCGTCGCCATGGATGCCATTGTCGAAACCGGAGCCATCTGCGAGGCCGCGATTTGCTACACCGGCGATATCACGAACCCAAAACGCAATAAGTACAACCTGAAGTACTATGTCGATTTGGCGAAGCAGCTGGAGAAGATGGGAGCTCATATCCTGGCGATCAAGGATATGGCAGGCCTATGCAAGCCAGCCGCCGCGTCTCAGTTGATCAAGGCCCTGAAGCAGGAGATTGGCATCCCGATCCACTTCCATACACATGACACCGCCGGAATTCAGGCGGCTTCGATTCTGGAAGGCAGCAAGGTTGGGCTCGATATCGCGGACGCGGCGATGGCCCCGATGTCCGGCGGCACGTCTCAGGTGAATCTGAATACGCTCGTGGAAATGATGCGGTTCGATGCACGAGATACTCAGTTGGATTCGGATCGTCTGGATTCGATCGCGGAGTACTGGCGAGCGACTCGAGACTTCTACACGCCGTTTGAGAGCGTTGCTCTGGCGGCCACGGCCGATCTTTACCGTCACGAAATGCCAGGCGGTCAGTACACAAACCTGTTTGAGCAGGCTCGTGCATTGGGCCTTGCCGATCGCTGGCCGGAAGCCTGTCGCATCTATGCCGAAGTGAATCAGTTATTCGGCGACATCGTGAAGGTGACTCCGACCAGTAAGTCCGTCGGCGACATGGCGCTGTTTATGCTGGCGAATAATCTGACCTGTGAAGATGTGCTGAATCCGGATCGTGACATCGCGTTCCCGGGCAGCGTCATCGACTTAATCAGCGGCGGTATGGGCCAGCCTCCGGGTGGTTTTCCGGACGCGGTCAAGAAGCGAGTCCTCCTGGGCAAGAAGGAATTCGTTGGACGCCCCGGGGAAACTCTGGCGCCGGCCGACATGGATGCCGCAAAGAAAAAGGTGGCCGAGTTGATGGAGCGAGAACCCACGGGACAGGAAGTGATCTCGTGGTTACTTTACGAACGTGTCTTCGAAGAGTTCGTCAAACATCAGCAGCAGTTTTCTGACGTCAGTATTTTCCCGACGCCAACATTCTTCTTTGGTCTGGAGACGGGCGAAGAAGTGACGATCGACATCGAACCCGGCAAGACTCTGATCATCAAGCTGTTAACGGTCAGCGATGCTCATGCGGATGGAACGCGTACTGTCTTTTTCGAACTGAACGGACAGCCTCGTGAAATCACTGTGGCAGACCAATCGGCTGAAGCGACCGGGGAAACCAGCATCAAGGCCGATCCAGCGATTTCTGGTCAGGTCGGAGCCACGATGCCAGGCATGGTTGTGACTGTCGCCGTAAAGGTTGGTGATCGAGTCAAGAAGGGTCAGAAATTACTGGCGCTGGAAGCCATGAAAATGGAAACGATGATCAACGCTGAACTGGACGGCAAGATCGGCGATGTCCTTGTCCAGCCAGGTCGGCGAGTAGAAACCGGCGACCTGTTGATTGTGATCGAACCAGAATAGGCGTCCGTCTACCGAATTCCATTTCGCCACCGAGTTGACCTTGGTGGTTTACGGGCTTTTGCAACACTCATACTCCACCGAAGAAAGTAAGCAGCTCCGATGAAAACGAATCCCGTCAAAGCAGCACTCGCAGCCGGTCAACCTTCTGTGGGAACCTGGTTGTCGTTCGGAGATGTCTTTACAGCCCGATTGATGGCTAAGACGGGATTTCCCTGGCTGACAGTGGATCTTGAGCATTCTCCGATTGACTGGCAGATGGCTTCGATGATGTTTGCTGTCATCGCCGATGCGGGATGCGTGCCATTGGCCCGTGTTCCTCGAGGTGACCACGACCTGATTAAGCGAGTTCTGGATGGCGGTGCCTTTGGGGTTGTCATTCCCATGGTGAATACCGTTGAACAGGCAAAGATCGCGATTGCGGCCGCCAAGTATCCTCCGCAAGGGAATCGTTCGATCGGCGGCAGCATTCCGGCTCAGAATTTTCAGACGCCGACGGGTGAGTATTATCGTCGAGCGAACGACGAGATTCTGGTGATCCTGCAGACAGAATCGCCTGAAGGCGTGGATAATGCGGAAGCGATTTACAGCCTGCCGGGGGTTGACGGAATTTTCGTTGGGCCGAATGACTTGTTCTGGCAGATGAAGAAGCCTGACGGCACCGAGCCAACGCCGGAGGAGTTCGAAGCCATGCTGCAGCGTGTTCTGGCGGCAGGCAAGAAGACCGGAACGCCCGTCGGGATTCATTGCCAGAGCGTCAGCGAAATCAAACACCGCATCAGTGAGGGCTGGCAGTTTCTGGCCCTGCAGAGCGAACTCAAGATGATGGTCACCAAGGCACAGGAACTCGTGCAGGAACTTGGACTCAGCACGGCCGATGACCTTGTGCGTTACTAAGTGCTCTGTCCGCCACAAGATTGCTTTGGCTCGTCAAGTTTCGATTTGGGGGGTTACCGGTGGATCACATTTTCGCCGACGGAGCGGCGACGCTACGTAGTCGAGGCGCGCCGTCGGCTCGCATTGTACCCGATAGCTTGTTCGTGTAAGAACACTCGTGGTTCTTCATGTTTCTATTTGGGGGATACCGGTGGATTCAATTTTCGCCGACGGAGCGGCGAATCTACGTAGTCGAGCCGCTCCGTCGGCTCGCATTGAACCCCAAATCTGGTTCGTGTCAGAACACGAAATCGTATGGTATCCGCTGAGCCAACTCATCTCGCGAGAGCAGCCTGACTCAATAGCCCTGTGTACCGAAGCTTTCTACTCCTGCCCCGAGTGTTGAATCAAATCAGCGCTGATGACTTTCTGGTCGAGCGATCGCCATAAATACCACGACGCCACACTGCGATGAGGAGCCCAGATTCGGGCGATATTTTCCAGTTCGATGAGTGTTGGCTTTTCGGCGAGACCATACAACGACTTCATGGCGTTGCGAATCCCGAGGTCCCCGACAGCGAAGACATCAAGGCGACCAAGGGAAAACATCAAGTACATCTGAGCCGTCCAGCGGCCGATGCCTTTCACCTGCACCAGTTCTTCAATTGCTTCATCGTCAGACTTATTCCTGAGCCTGCGAAAACAAATGGTTCCGTCGAGCGTACAACGTGTGAGGTCGCGGAGATACGTTCGCTTCTGTTGAGAAATTCCAACGGACTGAAGCTGTTGATCGGTCAACGCGTCCATGTCCTCGGCTCGTATTTTTTTCGATGGCAAAAGTGCCTGCAGGCGAGTTCGAATGGTGCGTGCGGCGGCAAGAGAAATCTGCTGCGACAGGATTGAACGCACCAGGATCTCGTAACCGCCCTTCTCAGTCTTCAATTTAAAATCACCCACGGCCCGTATGACTTTGCCAAGCACGGGATCAACTTTTGTCAGTCGTTTCAGGGCCAGTTCCACTTCCGCCCGATCAATGCTCATCAGATTCCCGCCTTGTGATTCCCGTCGACTGATTCGGCCGACAAGGTTAACTTACGACAAATTCAAACCGTCGGAGCGATGCATGAATCTGGAACAGGATATCAATCCTTATGAGGCACCGTCAGCCCACAGTCCGCTGCCGGTCGCGCAATCCTCGTCGACATTTTTTCAAAAGCGGGCGGTTGTTCAAACCGCGTGGTTCTTCGCGGTACTCATAAATCTTCCGATTCCGCTGATGTTCGGCTTCTCCTTCACGGCCGAAGGAGCAGCGAGACTGGGTATGCTGATCGGCATCGCCGCCGTTTATGGAACGGGGGCGTGGATCTGCTTGCACCGACCTGAAGAGATGTGGCGACTGATCTTGGGTTCGGTCTTTACATCTCTCAGTCAGATCTGGCCAATTCTGCACATGCTGGTCGGTATGGTGGCGATGGGGATCAGCAAGTTCCTCTTCAATGCGGGACGTGAGACCGACCAGATTGACGCCATTCCGGAAGTTGTACTTTCGACACTGCTGACGGGTATCGGCCTCATCATCCCGTCGCTTGTGATGGGACTGATTTTTGTGCTGGTGTTCAGGATTCGAATCTTCGACCAGAGACCTATCCCGCCTGGTGCAGCTGCAGAGGACTTCCTGCCGGTGGAGACAACCCGATAAGGTAAGAGTAGTTGTACTCCGCCGGCTCGGTGTTGGCTTCTTCGGTTAACAGCAAGCCGACAGCTTCGTGGCGAGCGTTTGCCCCGGCTGTAGCTCGCCGTTAACCCCAATACCGTTCAACGAAGGAAAGTCGCAGGGGCAGTCGAAGAACCGCAACCCCCAACAAGCAGAACGCATTGAGAACTCCGCGGACAGCACACGGAGTGTCCCTGATACTTACCTAACTGGACAGCGTCATGTTCACGAAACCCATTGAGAAGACAAGCCCGCAGCGTCAGTTTTGAAGTTGGGCATTTGCCGCCATCCCAACTTGAAACGTGAGTGAGGGATTGAGCATTTGCGTCTTATCAATGTTTCCGCAAATCCCTCGCTGACCGGCGTGTTGATTTAATCGCTTCATCAGCCGCAGGGCGTTAGCCCTTAGGTTTCACCACAATTTTGTTGCCAGCCTGACAGTCCGCGAAAACTTTTCTGTGAAATTTATTCTGAT
>JBPOIW010000155.1:0-17668 GCA_052034165.1 Planctomycetota bacterium
TGTTCACAACCGGGTCGACTCGAAATGCCGTCATGTTCAGAGGCCAGGCATTGATGAGTTTTGATGCCACCGGTGTCCACGCGTTACGTCCCAGTGTCATAGCCAGAAACGTCGGAATCCCCCACCACAGCGTCCACTGCGTCGCAATGATGGTAAGATTCCGACGCCAGATCAGAGGATGCCCGGACTTCTTCGCCCAATACAATCCAAAGCCAGTGATGGCAACGAAATAGGCGAGATAGTAGAAGCCATAAACGTTCGAAAAGTACGGCGAGATCACTCGAAACAGCCACGCAAAGCCCGGCACGTAGTAGGGACCCGGTCCGGCTTCGGCGGGATTCAGCGTCAAGACGTTAGGCATCATTAACGTCCCGGCATACACCGCACTGCAGACACCAAGCCAGCTACCAATGGCGGGAATCGGTATGAGCCGTTGCCGTCCCCGAAGCACCTGCTGACGATTGATTAACCACATGGCAAGCAGAGCACTGCAGAGCAAGGGAAGGATGGCGTCGGTCAGGGCGTTCCTCAGCGTCGAAGACCAGAATGGTTGCAGGATGCCGGCCATTGGCACCAGCAACTTTCCTGTTCCGGCTTTCTCAGGCAGCAGCACAACATGCTTCGCCTGAAAGTAGATCAAAAATCCCACAAGCAGACCGACCATCGACATCAGCAGGCGACGAACGGTCCAGATGCCGTCCAGCTCCAGTCCCATGTCCATCAGAAATGGAATGGGAGGAAGCGTTCCGATCTGCACGATGACATGATCATTGGCAATTTGACGCTGTATACCGGCGACGTCGATCTCGACTTTAGCGTCATCAATGCGTTTGACGGTACTCTGATACAGAATTGTAACTGAGCCCGCTTGCTCAGCCTCTGCAATCAGCTTGCGGTTCTCCTCCTTAGCGCGAAACAGGCTGTCGCCACGGTAGGACAGTGTGACACGATTGTGATCCTTCAGCAGCAGAGCCGCTTCAATGGCCGAGTTACCACCACCGACGATCAGCAGATTCTTTCCTTGATAGTCAGCGGGGGAATGCAGGCGATAGGTGACTTTGTGAGCCTTGTCTGCTCCGGGGCATTCCAGCAGACGAGGCTGTCCCTGACGTCCGATCGCAACCAGAACCGTCCGTGCAGGAATGGTTTTTCCGGCGGCCGTCACAATTTCGAATTCATGATCGCCCGCCTGGCGAACATGCTTCACGTCCACACCTTCCTGAATCTTCAGTTGCTTTTGTTGCACAAGGGCTGAAATTCGAGACAGGAATTCATCTTTATCGACGTCTTCAGCGACATCAAGCTGACTGGCGTTCGCGATGAACTGCGGTTCTGCATACACCATTTTACCCGGCGGAAAGCTGCGTATGGTGCTGGCCAATCGATCGCGTTCGAGCACCACATATCGAATTCCCAGCTTGTCCGCTTCTGCGGCCGCCGACAATCCTGCGGGGCCACCGCCAATGATGACCAGATCCAGCCCTTCAAGATCCCCGGACCGTGAGAACTCGCCAGCTCTCTGCATCGCGGCGATCACCTGAACGCCCTGATTCGCAGCAACTTTGACCAGGGGAAGTCCGGTCACGTCCCCAATGACATAGATACCCCGGATACTCGATTGAAATCGATCGTCGACAATTGGCACGATCTCCTGCGCGGGCACGGTAGAAAAGTACCACGTATGCGATCGCTCGTCGCTGTTTTGCGTTACCGGCTGAGATGGACCGAGATCATTCAAGTGGTCCTGGGCGGGCATTGAGGTCAGCATCATGCTCCCGCATTCAGGCTCATGTTCCTGTGTGTCGTTTTCGTGTGACATCATTGATATTTGTTCGAGAGTCCGTGTTGGAGTTGCGGAGCATTGCGTTCCACGATTCCCAACTTCTGTTTCGGGGACGTGCCTTCGGGAAGCTCAATAACGACTCTGGTGAAATCTGTCTGTGAGCCAAATCACATCCACCGCGATCGCTCCCATCCTGCCCAAAGCGCGTGACCAGCGTTGAGGTCTGTATCGTCATACAGGATTCGGACCTCTGTGAGTTGCTTCACAGTGCCGCGATTGCGATTCGTCGATCCCTGAAACTAATCGAAGGCCTAAATCACTGTTGCTTTGATGTGCGGCAACGGATTCGCCGCGGCGGATTCCGCCTGAAGGCCCGCGATCCTGAATTTGAAAGTTCTCCAAAGTTGCGGCAGAGCGCAAGCTGAGTCGCGAATTGCGAAAGCAGATCCCCGTGAATAACCTCAAGCATCGATGTCCCGCGGCCTATCGCATGAAGTTGAACCTCGTTCTGCCAAATCAAGCAGCGGAAAGGGGCGAGCCTTCTGCCGTGTGGGCAACTTTATTCCTGCCGTTCGCCTTAGCCAGTTTTGCCATGGCTCTGCTGACAAGTTGCAGTCACGCCAATGCAGGCGAATCTTCCGGGACCGTGTTGCGGTTCGGCAGCCCAGCAAGTGTCGGTGACGCTGCAGATCCCATGATCGGTCTGGATGAAATCTCCCACGCAACCTTCGATGGCTTGCTGCGATGTTACGTCGACAATGATGGCTGGGTCTGTTACAGCAGATGGCAGGATTCCTCTTGTGATGAACGCCGGTTGCAGGCCTACATTCACTCGCTGACAAAATTCGACCCATCAGTTCCATCCAGCCATGAAGCCATGGTGGCCTACTACATCAACGCCTACAACGCACTGACGATCTGGGGCATACTGCATGAATATCCGGTCGCCAGCATTCAGCAAATCGACGGCAAACGTACTCAGTTCGCCATCTTTGACGATCTTCAGTTCTGGGCGGGTAATCAGTATCTGTCGCTTAACGGAATTGAAAACGACATCCTTCGCCCACTGGGTGATCCCCGAATTCACTTCGCCCTCGTCTGCGCTGCAAGAGGTTGCCCGCGTCTGAGAAATCGAGCCTACACTGCCAATCATCTTCACTTTCAATTGCAGGACAATGCCCGAGAGTTCTTCTCGGATCGCAATCGCTTTCACATCTCAAAGCTGACTCGCACCGTGAAGATGTCACCGATTCTGAAATGGTATCGCGACGACTTTGGCCAGACCGATTACGATGTCGTCAAAACCGTGGTTCCGTTTCTTCCCGCAGAAGACCGACAATGGTTGTCCTGCCATCCCGGCTGGAAATTTGAATATCTCGGCTACAACTGGGCGCTCAACGATCAATGCCCAAGAATTGGAGTTGCCCTTGCTGCAGGCCCGTACAAAATGTGGTCGAAAATGTCTCCGAGGATTGAACCTCTCAAAGAAAAGCTGACCGGAAGCAGTAGTCGTGCGGCCAGCAACGGATGTGCTTGTGCGGAAATTTCGCCAGATCCGGGCACGTCTCCGATGGCGCTTTCGAATGAGCATCTGAATTCCGAACTGCTGCTGTCCGTCCCATCACCAGAAGACCTATCGCAGAACTTCGAAATCCCCGCGCCAGTCCCCGGTGAGTTCGAGTGAGTGACCGGCTTTCTTTGGTGCAGGAGGCGCAATCGTCCGCTGTCCTGTGACAACTGAATGCACACACGGAGAATTCTGGGCCATCGAAAAGCCTTAAAATGATCTTCGACTTTGATTCACACAATGATCCGGGTACCATTAAGAGCAGGGTTCCGTGGCTTTTGTGCAAAGAGAGATTGCAGCGATGCCGTTGATGTTTCGTCCAATGAAAACTGACAAGGATCTGTTACCAGTGTGTGGATCGAACTCAAAGGAACTTGGAGTCAGAGTTGCGCCAAATGAGAATGCCGATATCGACGTCACAGAGTCAAGTACTGTCAACTTGAACGGTCGAGGAATGTCGGTCGCACAGAACTGGCGGGCTCTCCCAGGCCATTTGATCCCAAAGCGACTGATCTCGGTGTTTCCGGGCGCAACCGGTTCTAATTCACTGTCTTGCTTTCGAATCGGAGATGGACCATTTGTCAACAGTAGTCTTAATGCCGACCTGACCTTAGCCTTGAAGGCTGGGCGAACCAGCATGGGAAATCTGGTACCTGCTACGGACATGTCCGTGGAGACATTTCAAGCGGCCCTGGCTGCTACTCGCGAGCAATGGCGAATTGACGAAACATAACCATCATGAACAATCAGTTTTTCTTTAATCCAATGTTTCGAAAGTACTTGTCGCTCCTGCGCAATCTGCATGAATTGATTCGCAGTGGCATTGACGAAACGGTTGAGGGCGAAGCACTGCGTGATTCGATGGATGGACCCGCGGCCAGCTTGACTGCAGAGGAGATCGATTGTCTTAACGGTATTTCTGCAGACTTCTACTCACTTGCCCCCGACTTTCACCATACACCCGCGCCTAAAACGGCCGAGGTGGATTCCTTTATCCGTGAGTCGTTCGACGCCAGAAATCACAATGACTACGCAAGCTCGATCACTTTACTGCGCAAAGCACAACGTCATCTTGAACTGTGGCAATTGAGCTATGTTAGAGGAAGTATTTTACTGGAGGCGGGGGAGCCACTTGCCGCATCAGATTTTTTTCTTAGAGCCGCTGATCTGTACCCATCGAATACAAATTTCCGCTTTATGTGGCTTACTGCACTTGCAAAGGGAAATCCAGCCGCTGCAAAAAATGAATCCAGTCGCATACTAGGGTCGCCTTCTGGTTTTCCGCCCAAACTTGTCTACAAGGCGGCTGACATCGCATTTGCAGCGACGCGAGAGCTAGATCCGGGGTTGGCGAGTCGTCAAACAGAAGAGTTGATTCCTGTATTTGAAGAGACAATCCTGCGTCTCAAAATTAGCGGAGAGGGGACCGAAGATCCAAGTGTTCTTGCTGGAGCAATTTCGCTTCTTGGATTCTGCTATGAACATATCGGTGAGGACCAAAAGGCAATCAAGTGCTTCAATGAAGGGTTGTCGATGTTCCCCGACAACGATGCGCTCAGGGTGGCCCGAGGCATTCACTTCTATGGAACCGACAATGAAAAGAGCGTTGCGGATTTCACCGAGGCAGTTCGACTTCATTCAGTACTAGTATGGCCCTATTTGTTTCTTGCTCACCAAAGCCTGATCAAAGGTGAAATGCAGGATTGCCTGAAGTATTCAACCGAAGCGTTGAGGCGATCACGGATTGATCAAATTTCCGCCGACTGTCTTGAATGGATTGCCATTTGTATGGCGACTTTGGGTCACCCCAGAGGAGTCGTACTCTCAACATTTAATGAAGCCCTGAAATTGGCACCAGAATGTGAGAGAATCAAAGCGAATATGACAAGCTTTGAGCAGTCTCTTGCCACGGCCAGGGTTGTAGCGTGGAGGCAAGTGTCCTCCGATGCCTTGCGGGATTCTGGGCGCCATGAATTTATGCGACAGGCCGCCTGATATGAGGCAGACCGATTGTCGTTTTTTTCAACAGAGACTCCAGAGTGTTACTTGAGCTTAAACGCGTTTGGCAGCGTTGCAATGCTTAGCAAGCCGATTGTATATCATGCATTTTATGTTTAGGGGCGATAGAGTGGTTAGGACAGTGTTTCTTGCAATTGTCGTTCTTGGCACATCGTCTCTGGTCACAGCTGACGAAAACCCAATCGCTGTCGCGCCGGAGAAAACAGCGCCGCTGAAAGTGGGGGAAAAAGCTCCGGAATTGAAACTGAAGAACGCGAGTGGCGATGAAGTCTCGCTGGCATCATTGCACGAGAACCAGCCGGTGGTGCTGGTCTTCTTTCGTGGCGGATGGTGCCCGATTTGTTCTCGCCACACAGCCGAACTGATTAAGGCTTATCCAGAGATCAAGGAACTTGGTGCAGAGATGGTCGGCATCAGTCCCGATTCGGTGGAAAGCTCACAAGCGAATGTGGAAAAGAACAAAATTGGTTTCCCGATCCTGTCTGATGCCGATGTCAGTGCGGCGACGGCATTTGGCCTGGCATTCAAGGTCGATGACGCCACCGTAACGAAGTACAAGGGATTCGGAATCGATCTCGAGAAGGCATCTGGTCAGCCACACCACGCTCTGCCCATTCCCGCCGTCTACATCGTGGACAAGACCGGCACGATCGTCTTCGCTCACAGCAATCCCGACTATCGCCAGCGGCTGGATACAAAGACGATTGTAGAAGAGCTGAAGAAGGTGAAGTAATTTGACTTCGACGCCTGAGCAGATCGAAGTTGTGGTGCGTTTGTCGTTTTTCGGTGGTATCCTGCTATTGATGGCAGTCTGGGAAGTGATTGCGCCACGTCGTTCCCTGACTGTGCGGAAGGGGCCTCGCTGGGCCAGCAATCTTGGGCTTGTTGTTTTGAATATGGCTCTGTCCCGCATGCTGATCCCCATCACTGCGGTCGGTGCAGCTTTGATCTCGGAGAAGCAGGGATGGGGATTGCTGCATCAAGTGGCTTGGCCGCCGTGGTTCGAGCTGACTCTGGCAGTGTTGATTCTGGACTTGGCAATCTATTGGCAGCATGTCTTGTTTCATGCCGTACCGGTGCTCTGGCGACTGCACCTTGTTCATCACGCTGACCTTGATTTTGACGTCACAACCGGTCTGCGATTCCACACTTTGGAGATCCTGATTTCTGCGGGAATCAAGATCTTCATCGTGGCGATGCTTGGACCATCTGCGACAGCCGTTATGGTGTTCGAAGTACTTTTGAACGCGACGGCCATGTTCAATCACAGCAATGTCAGGATTGCCGTCGGACTGGATCGATTTTTGAGAGGATTCGTTGTCACTCCCGACATGCATCGCGTTCATCATTCGGTGGATCGAGCAGAAACGAACAGCAACTTTGGATTCAACCTTCCGTGGTGGGACATATTGTTCCGCACGTATCGCTCTCAGCCCGCTGACGGTCATGAAAAAATGACAATCGGATTACGGCAGATCCGCAGCGAAGAACAAGCCGATCGACTGACATCAATGCTGATGCTTCCCTTCCAGTCGTTGCCAGAAAATGGTCGGCGTTCAAGCACCGGTCCTGACGAGAATTGATCGTCGTTCACTTCAAGGGTCGTGATCACAGCAATGGGCCCTAACCTGACCTCAATCGGACATCACCTGTCATCATTGATGTGTGAGGCAGCTCACACAACTGGGTTATGCGAGGCCGAGCAACAAAGGAAACGTAACAAAACGCGAATGGTGTCCTTGTGGCATGGCGTGTGCTTTTCTGGTTTCCAGTCACAGTGAGTCGTTCACTGCGACTGAATCTAACTAAGAGACATGGAATCTTTCAGGAGAGCACTCGTGAAGACACACACAGTATCGGCGGCCATCGTTGCGATGATCTTTCTGGCCGGGTCAGCATTCGCTGACGACTACGGCTGGTCAGGAAGTTCATCTCGGTCACATGTCGGTTCCGGCTACGGCAGGTCATCAGGTCACTATGACAACTACAGCAACGGATACGGATCGTCCGCGAATTCTCACTACGATGGATATGGTCCGAACTACGGACGTCCCCGCTCCGGCTATGGTTACTCAAACAGCGGCTACCGCAATGTACCAACTCGAATTGGTCTGGCTCCAGTCAGCAGCCGTTACAGCAACTATCCAGCGTACGGCACCGGATATGGTTCGGACTACGGAAGCGGCTACAGTGGGAACACAGGATACTGCCCGTATGATCGCATCGGCTACGGATCTGGCTACTATGGCCGATAGTCCGTTGGCTGAGGGAATTAGAGCACGCGGATCACGATGGAACGTGAATCCGCTTTTTTCATTGGGCCCATGGTGATTAGGTCAATCCTTTTGAAATCCGGTAAAGATGCGGTCGGTAGCCCATTTTTGGAACCAACCAGCCATGCGAGCGAGCCATTCAGGCTCTTCCAGTGATGACTCTTCAGCGACTTGTGTGATGGAGTCGCCCAGAGTGTCACCGTTGATTAAAAGTTGCAGCAGTTGGAATTCTTCCTGCTCCACAACGTTCGTGCGGACGACGTAGTTCAGGCGAGTGATGACGAGATATGTCGGGGCCGATTCTGGTAGTTGATCGGTGCTGGCCGTTCCTTTGCGAGTGGCGATGGCAAACTCGTGAGCACGGCTGTTCAACTTCAAAAGCCGAACACACGGGGCGACTTGTAATCGAATATCGCCGACTTCTTCGGCGGGAACGGCCGCGATTTCATCAGCTTGTAGAGTAGCCGTTTGCTCGATGCCGGGGCCACTGAAGACTTCGCTGTACGTTCGCTCGACACGTGCAAGATCCATCATCAGATCGACCCATGACTGATCCGTCGATGTGTCTTCTTCACGTCCGATAGGATTGGCGTTGTCATCTGCACAGGCAGCAGCTCGATTGCTCTCAAGAAACCCGGGAAATGCGTGTCCCAGATCGGCGAGCGTGTAACTGCGGGATGGATGAGTTTGCAGATACTCGAACGCAAACGCGTTGAACGTCTCTTCGCCCAACAGCGACGACAGTGCGGGATACTCATCGCTCAGACACTCAAGCAGCCGTGCGTAGTAGGCATTGGCGTACACTTCCAGCCGCCGCTGGCTGCTGAGCGCTTTTGACGGCAGAATCATATCCTCGATTGAGACGGATGCGGATTGAATCGCATCACGGGCTTCGTCGGAAGCTGCACCACTCCGGACGCCATCGGGATCGACAATCACGGCCTGCATCCAGCGTTGGATGCCGTGAAGATTTCGGTGTGAATTCTCTGTCAGCGAATTCACCACAGCCAGGCTCGGATCAGAAAATGCCATCATTCCACCTCGGCTGTTGCGTAGAGTGCTGGCTGAGGAATTCCGGCCAGACGTGATGGGGCCGTTTCCATAGATGGAGGATTGATCACGTATGGTTCATCCAACGCATGAGCCGTCTGAAGCCATGATTGTGCTTTCAGCACTTCGGCATGAACCACATCAAACTCCGGAATACTGGCATCCCATTCCAGCAGAGTCGATGCCCGAATGCCGCGTTCATGGGCGTATCGGAACAGCTCCCAAACGGGATCCACCACATGCCCGTCGTGCGTATCGATGCAATGCGTTCCCAGATTTGTATGCCCGGCCAGGTGAAACTGAACGACGCGATCGGCCGGAATGGAATCCAGGTACCGTCTGGCATCGAAGTCATGATTAACGCTGGACACGTAAACATTGTTTACATCGAGCAACAACTGACATCCTGTTTCCATCGTCAGGTATCTGATGAAGTCCCATTCAGACATCGTTGAGTCCCGGAATGTGACATAGGTGCTGGGATTTTCAAGGACCAGCGGACGTTCCAGAATGTCCTGCACAATGCCGATGCGATCAACAAGATGCCTCAGCGTTTCCTCGTTGTAAGGCACCGGCAACAGGTCATGAGTATTCTTGCTGGCAACACCCGTCCAGCAGACATGATCTGAAATCCAGCGGGCTTTCGTTTCAGTGGCGAGTCGTTTCAGCTTTTGCAGATAGTCGAGATTCAGAGGATCGGTACTCCCAATCGACATGGAGACGCCATGCATCACGATTGGGTATCGTTCGGCGACCTGGTCCAGAATGTGACGTGGCCGACCACCGCAGTCCATGAAGTTTTCTGAGATGATCTCGAACCAGTCAACCTTCGGCCAATGATTCAGGATATGAGCGAAGTGAACAGTTCGAAGTCCAACACCGAGTCCAAGTCCGTCGGGAAGTGCTGACGGTACACGAGAACCCTTCAGCGACAGGCTTTTTGATTGCGACATGGGTTGATCTCAATTCCGCCGTTCGGTTGGCTCAATTCGCTCGATATCACGGTAAAGAAGCGGCCGGTCACGCGAGGGCATGACCGGCCTGCGATTGCCACACCATCATCAATAGCTGAACGACCATGGGAGGAGATGGCGGTGCGATTGCATTCGATTACTTGGGCGCTGGGCCTGGCTTTTTACCAGCGGCTTTCATTAGATGTTCAAACTGCTTGCGGGCCAGCTTCCACGTATCAGCCTTCAATGGGACTGCACACTCGCCTTTGCCCTTGCAGGTATTCTGGCCTGGATAGCCGCCACAACCGCCCTGACCTTTGCACTCATTTTCGCCAGCACAGTCGTGCTTCGCGACGGCCGCACAAGAACCCATCCCAGCGCAATCGTGCTTTCCTTTGCCTTCTCCCTTGCAGGTATTCAGCCCTTTGCAGGTGTTTGGAGCAGCAATCAGCAGAGCTGGATCCACGCCCAGATCCGGCTTGTCACTCTTCTTTTCATCCGCAGAAACGGCCCGGCTGCCCGCAACGAGAGCCCCGGCAGCGATTGCTGCCATTCGGCTGAAATTGCGACGACCAAAATTTGTGTTGCTCATTCAATAGATCTCCTGAACTGGATGGACTTGGTTGGCCAGCGACCTGATTAATCTGCTGACCAATTCCGGATAAACGGGCAATACCGGCGTTGAATGTTGTTCGAATCAGCCGGAAAAGCTCGCTGACGGGTCACAGCACTGTGAACCGGAATCCGTTTTATGCAATCAGCGTTGTGACGTCTGTGAGATTTCTCACATGTCAAAGAGAACGTGGTTTATGATGCCGCATGGGAGCAGTGCGAGTCCGATTCTTTTATCACCGACTCGGGCTTCATGCGTATGACGATTCAGAATTCGCCGATCACTTCGCCACCGTTTCGTGTAATCAACGAGCGATAAGTGCCCAGATCGAGTGATTCGCTAAGAAATCGAACACTTCCATCGCCAAGCACAACATGAGCCCCGCCGGTATGCTGACTAAAGAGTTCATCAAACGGACCACAATTGTTTCGGGTCCAGGGGCACGCAGGCGGTCCGCCTTGTGGACCACTATTGTTGTTGATGCCTTTTGAAACGCCAAATGCGTTGTCTGGTTCCGCCCACCGCCAGAATCGACGCTTCAATCCATCGAGCGGGTCGAGGTAAACATGATTGGCTTGCATTCGCTCGTCACGACCAATGTCTTCGCCAACCAGCACTGTATTACTGAGACCATCGGTGAGATCTGCAAATCGACTGCCACCCTTCACCATTGCCCCTTCTGCACGCAATGTTTTGTCTTGAAGGCCAGTGACAGGGTTAAGGTCGATGTAGTAGATCGGGCCGTAATCCGAGCATCCGAATCCAGACTGGTCCGTAGCGCTGGGGCGCCATGCATCAGACGGGCAGATAAAAGCCGGGATGGCTTGCTTCGCGGCAGCCTCATTCTGTGGTGTCGCGTTATAGGCAAAATTCATGTCAAACTTCTGAAATGAATTGGCCTGATCGATAAACGGCAGAATGGCCGTAAACATGGAATGCTGATCGAATGTCGTTGATGGCGGATTGGTCGCGAAGTTCGTCCCCTGACCGCCGGAAGGGAGTCGACTGTAGGTGCTTTCGTAGTTGTGGATCGCCAGCCCGAGCTGTTTGAGATTATTCCTGCACTGCGTTCGCCTGGCGGCTTCTCTCGCCGCCTGAACTGCAGGAAGCAACAATGCAATCAGCACGGCTATGATTGCGATCACAACAAGCAGTTCGATCAGTGTGAATCCGACAGCCTTGCGAACATGCTTCCGAGAATTGTTGTGAACTCTAAAATGCTCCATCGTCATAAGTTTCTCTCTTTCCATCTTCGTTGAAAACGTGGCCACTCAAAACGTCGAGTGTCCAATGGTCAAAAGAGTATTTGAGCGACGAACAGAAGTCGGTGAGATGACTCACACACGAAGAGATTCTTCAGACTTTGGCTTTTCTCTGCGTCACGGGTTCAGGAGTTTACGAAGATGGACCTCGTGACAACTCCACCATTCAGATACATTGTTGACAGGTGCGTCAACGATGCGTCATTGGACCGGAACGAGAGACCATGAACGAACAAACTGATTTCGAGGAATGCTCGGAGTGGCTGAAGGCTCTGGCGGAACCACTGCGTCTGCGTATTGTTCGTGAGCTGATCTTCGCGCCGTGTACGGTTACTGCTCTGGCAAACCGGATGGACACCGCTCTGGCGCTGGTTTCCCATCACGTGCAGGTGCTGCTGCACGCCGACATTGTGCAACTTCGCAAAGACGGACGCTTCAACCAATACAGCCTGAACCCTGAATTCTTTCGACAGGCCGCCAGGCAGAAAGCTGCGGCTCTGGATTTTGGATGCTGTCGCTTCGAGATCACCTCAATGTGATGAACGTTCTTTCTACCCCTGAACGATCCTCAGCCACGTGATTCACATCTTCAGCATTCGCTCAACGCTTCTGCGATCGGTCAGTCCTGACTGGCGCTCGATGATTTCACCATTCTTGAAGACGATCAAAGTGGGCAGTGATGACACGCCGAATTTCTTTGCGATGTCCTTATGAACGTCAACGTCCACTTTCAAGATGGCAGCACCATACTCGGTGGCTTCTGGTTCCAGAGCATGCAGAATGACAGCCTGCTTTTTGCAGGGGCCGCACCATTCGGCAAAAAAATCCACGAGTACCACGCCCGACGCATCCTGAATTGCCGCATCGAAGCTTTCGCCCGGGTTCAAGGTCTTCAGAGAGTGTTCGGTTACCGGCTTCGTCATGCTTGCAAACTGCACGTCCGAAGATTCGTCGCCACCATTTTCAGTAGCCGGCGTGCTGGTGTCAGAGTCAGTCAGCTTGGCAATGCCACGGACCGATTGGTTGCTTCCGTCAACACCTTGATCGGCATCGCCTCGTCGAACCCAGCTGGAAGTTTTTGAACAGCCCGCAGAGACGAACACACCGATCAGGGACAACATGAATGTGCGTCGCGCAGAGCGTTGAAGAATCGGCATTCGTGTCGTCCTCGTGATCTTGCAAATTCGGTACTGCTGGGATCTGAACCTTCATTGCTATCGACCAAAGGTGCCAGTTGTCTTTTGACGCCAAACGTTCGTGAACGATATGCGTCGGAACATCAATTCTGGAACAGCAATGAGCGGCAGGATTCCTGCCGCAGAGCCAGCGAGCGGTCGAAAACTGCCGTCTTCCTACACCTGAAAATGCTTCAAAAACTTCCTGTCAATCCATGTCTTCAGAGTCCAGCACCAGCGAGCATGAACGGTCAGCGACTTATAAAGCAATAGTGCTCGTCCGTCGCCGGTGTTTAAAAGCTTGAGAAAGTCGCTCTGCGGTTTGAATTCCAGAAGCGGACCGCCGTTGAGCAGCGCGTTAATGTTGTGCCACAATACCGGCGACTGTCGGACAGCATAGACACCGGCCTTCGGGAACGGCGTTTCCGGAATGCTTCCCGAATCGCCAACAGCAAAGACAAGCGGATCGATGGTGCTCTGAAGGGTTGGCTTCGTCACCAGAAAGCCATGTGAGTCCACCGGCAGCCCCAGTCTTGACAACACTGGCGGTGCTGCGGCCCCAGTCGACCAGATGACACAGTCGGCCGACTGCCGTTCAACTCCATTGATGGTGATGCTGGAATCATCAACCTCGGTGACTCGTGACTGAGTGACGACTTCGATACCACGTGCCTGAAGAATCAATCTGACTCGTCTGATGCTCGACCCAGGCAACTCATCCGCAATCTCGTCAGCCGACGTCAGAATTCGAATCCGGATGTTGGAATAGGGGAAGTAAAAGTGAAGTCTCGACTGCAGGCATAGGGCGATTTCGATACTTGCGACACCTCCCCCAACGATCACGACCTTCAACAACTGCCCTGTCTTCGGAGCGACAACATCAAGTCGCTCATCCAGACGTCGCAGGAAAGTCTGCATTGGCTTAATAGGAACCAGGCACGCGCCGTTTTCTTCGGGAAGGCCCGCTGGTCTCGATCCCACACCGACGGAGAGTATGTCGAACTTCAACGACTCCGCATTGTCGAAGTGCAGGACTCGCTGACGCCAGTCTACGGAAGTCACGTCGGCAAGAATGAGCGTGGCATCGGCCCGAGCGACCAGCTTTTGTAAGTCGATCTGCATCTCGTCCGGTGAGAATTGGCCAGCCAGAGTGCCGGGCAGCATTCCCGAATATGTGGCGGTCGGAAATCGAGAGATGCAAACCAGCCGACAATCGGGGACCGGGTTTCGAGCCCACTCTTTCAGGATATGAGCATTCGTATGCCCAACACCCAGCAATACGACTGTACGGACAAACAAAGCTGCTTCCTTTGAAACTCAATCGTACGAACTCAAAGGTCTCCGGCACTCACCGGATGGCTTTCTGCGTAGCACCAGACTCGAAAACAGAGCATACACCCCGGCAACACGATTCTCACCAGACAGCTTCGTAGTCTGATGGCACGCTGTACGCACCACTCCAGGTATGAACTTGCCGAGTCGAATGACCGTCGAGGTCGACGAGCGGATAGTGGTGTTTGCACCACTCCAGAATGCTGCCTTTGAAGTTCCAGGCATTGAAACCGTCATGCCGCAGACTTCGAGCAAACTTCTCGCTGCGAACACCGATGGTGCAATAGCAAATGACCGTACGCCCCCTATACAGGTCACGATCCTTTTCGAAGAGTCGAAGCGGTAACGCACCCGGGATGACGGACACGTTGCTTTCTGCTTCTGTCCGAACGTCAACGACTAGAAAGTCGGCCACGGGCGCAGGTGCTCCAAACCTTTCCGCCTGTTTTAACCTGGTCTCGTAGCTCAACTGGCGTTTTCTGAGCTGAGCGGCCGTGATTTCCGGGATCGAAACAGGGCGAACTAACCCTCCGACGAAACCTTTCTCCCTCGGGATGGCGATTCCAACGCAGGCCGTCAACGCCAGCAAAGCACATGCGGTGTACCAGGTCATTTCGAATTCCTCCGACGAGCAGATCAGTTGGAAACCAAACACCCGACGATGAAGCCAAGACACCCCGCCACCGGAGCTGTAATGAACCAGGCTGCCAGAATCGTCCCTACGAACTTCCAGTGAGCTTGCCGGTTCGCGAGTCCGATGCCGAACAATGAACCACATGAGACATGCGTTGTTGAAACCGGCATTCCCCATCGACTTGCACAGGTCACCAGAAATGCTGTGACAGCATTCCCGGTAAAGCCCTGTCCGGCATTCATCATGGTGATTCGATGACTCATAGAATCTGCCACTTTGCGGGCTCCTGCGAGTCCGCCGACTGCCATGGCGACCGCAATGACTGAGAGGGGCCATGCTCCTCCAACACCGGAGGTCGCAATCAGGAGCGCAGCAATCTTCGGTGTGTCGTTCATCCCCCTCGCAAATCCAACAAGACCAGCTGTGAGGAAGTGCAGTGCATCGAGTGTTTTCCGTGCATCAATCCCAACGATTGAGCCACCATACACCTGTCGGCACGCGACGACAGTGTCTAACTTTATTGTCAGCAACTCCGCTCGCTGCATCGCGACTGCGGAATCGCACATCGGGACAACTTCGACAATCTCCGAGCCAGCACAGAGACAGGTTTCGCTGGTGACTCCGGAAGCCAGTCTGACACGACGCAGGACAGGATAGATTACTGCGGTGGCAATCAACGCGATAACAGGGCTCAGCAGCAAGGGGGCAAGAAGTTGCACAGCCAATTGTTCCCAGCCCACACTTCCTTTGTGGGCAATAGCGGTGCCAATCATCGAACCAACGATGGCATGCGTTGTCGAAACAGGAAATCCAAGCCGGGACGCCGCCAGAACAGTGAGTGCCGACCCTAATGCGAGCGAGGCACCAAAAGATGGTAGCGCAAGCAATTCATCTGACACCAGTCCTTTTCCGGAGAATCGTTTCAGCAGCTCTGTTGCCAACAGCAAGGCGAATAACGATCCGAGGAACGTTGTGAGCGTACCCCAGAACAATGCTGTTCGATAGGATGTCGTCCTGCTGCCATATAACGTGGCCACGCCCTTGAAGTTGTCATTTGCACCATTTGCGAAGGCCAGCAGAAGAGCGGCACCCACAGCCAGGGCAATCATGATTGCACCGTTTCTAACAGTGCTCCACGGCAACTGGAACCAGCACCGGCCGTGCAGCCGAAACAGTGGCGACCCACGGCAATGGGCTGATCTTTCAGGCTGTCTGCTTGAAGTTCGCTGACATGGATGCGTGGCGCATTGGCGAGGGGTAGATCAAGCATCTGATTGAAGTCGCAATCGTAAAGATACCCCTGCCAGTCGACCGAGATTGTCGAACGGCACATGAGTCCATCCACAGCATCGCGATTGAACGAACGCACCAGCAACGACATGTATTCGTCGTACCGACCGCTTGTGATCAGGTCATCCAGAAATCGGCTGATCGGCATGTTGGTGATTGTGTACAACTGATTAAATTCAATCCCGAAGCGTTCCCGCAACTGATCCCGATAGCTCTGTTCCAGTTTCTGCTGATTCGGAGGCAACGAGAGCCCTGTCGGATTGTAGACCAGCGATAACGTCAATGAACCTTCGTCTTTGCCGTAGCCCAGAGTGTTCAGCAGCTTGAGTGCTTCGATGGATTTTCGGAAGACGCCGTTTCCACGCTGAGAGTCGCAATTCTCTTCCAGATAGCAGGGCAGTGAGGCAACCACTTCGACCTGATGATCCGCCAGAAACTGCGGGAAGTGCGTATATCCAGGAGCCGACAGAATCGTAAGATTGCAGCGATCAATCACGTGCCGATTTAGTTTCCGCACTTCTGTCACGAACCACTCGAAGTGAGGATTCATCTCCGGTGCGCCACCGGTAATGTCAACCGTCTTCACATTGGATTCGCGAACAATCCGCAGGCATTGTTCAAACGTCTCGCGTGTCATCAGCTCACGACGATCCGGCCCGGCATCGACGTGACAGTGTCGGCACGTTTGATTGCACAGTTTGCCAACGTTGACCTGCAGAGTTTCGAGTGTGTCTCGATGCAGTTTTGGAAAACCATTGTCTGCAAGCACAGTATGAAAATGCGGCAGCGTGGTATTTCGGCGGTCGTCAAGAATCTCTCGCTGCCGTTCCACATCGGCTAACGGATTGCCCTGACGAAGCAAGGTGAGTACGGACATCGTAGTATTTCTGCTTTGAGACCAAATGATCGATCAACGAGTGACGACGGACGCGTTGTCCAACTTCGGTCAACTCGCGGCGAAGACACAGGGGACATTGGTTAGCAATGTAGGTCAACAACACGGCTCATCGGGACCACAGCACGCGTTGCTGGCTTCTGTCGTTGCGTCATACTCAGCGCCTTTGGTCTCGCGAGGATTGCGCAGCTTCTGCCGTTTGCAGTCAAACGCTTCTGCTGCATCGAGTGGGATCTGCTCCAGCGGCTCGATTGGTTCGAAGACGCTTTCATAAGGAGCCTGCTGCAGCAGTCGAAAGGTCTTGTCACACACCGCCATTCGCTGGCCTCGAACGAACACATGACCGTCGTCATCTTCCACGCGGCGAAACGGGCCTTTGTAAACCAGTGCCTGATTGCGTTCCAGACAGGGTCCCTGCTTACCTTTCCATGCCACGACGGTCATTGAACGGAACTCGATCCCCTCAATGGTCTGCCACGGCTCGGATTGTCGCTTCGCGATGGAGATGCCATGGAATCCGGCATTCGCAAACGCTTCCAGGAACAGGTCTTCGCGAAACGCTCCGGAAAGACATCCAGACCAGAGATAGCCGTCCTTCTGCATATGATCGGGGACAGTCTCATCGCTCACAATGTCGCTGATGACCGCTCGCCCGCCACGCCTCAGCACTCGGAAGATCTCATCGAACAATTGGTGACGGTCCTGTTGTCGGACCAAGTTCAGCACACAATTGGAGACCACGCAGTCAACGGAGTCGCTCTCGACCAGCGGCTGCTCTGCTCGAAGCTGCTCCTCCAGATGTCGCCCGGCAAGCCATGCGGC
>JBPOIW010000150.1:0-5420 GCA_052034165.1 Planctomycetota bacterium
GTGGCAGAGACTCCAAACTCTTTGGCAGTCTCTCGCATCGACATACCCGCGATCGCTGATCGGCAGACCTTGCGACATTCCTTCGGTAGCCGCTTGATCTCTTTCATCAGTGCAGCATAGATCGCAGGAACATCGCGTTGATCGTCATCGTCCTGGATACGATCAATGTCGAAGTCAACGAACGTTGCACCGCCGCCTCTGCTCTGGCGTCCACGTCGACGGCAGAGATCTTTCCATTGATTCATGGCGATGCGAATCACCCACGGCATGAATCCCCCTTTCGTCCGATCAAAGTCGGCCCGATTTTTCCAGAGTCTGAACAGCGTTTCCTGGACAATATCTTCAAGGTCATTGCCCGGAATCTTCTTCTGCCAAAGGAAACCTATCAGCAACGGTCGGACCTGATTATGTAGTTCCTCGAACGCAAGTGCATTACCTGATTTAACTTCCTCCATCACGTCCCCAAAGGTCATGCTGTGGTGCATCGAATTCGCTCCTGTGTCTTGTGAAGAATTCGCCAGGTCTGTACGTACCGCGAGCGCAGAAGATTGCGACTGGAAACACGGTACGCCGAAAGCAGAACGGCGACTGAAAGGCGGATGCGGAGAACTCAGCTAAAAGCTCTCACGCATCACAGGATGGCATCAGGCGACGTAGACGGTGCCGCCCTTGATCTTTTCCGAGTAGATCGATTCAACGGTGATCAGATCAGCACAGCGATCAGGAACCACAAAGATGTGCGTCCCGTCATTCGACAGGTCGATCAGTCTCAGAACGTCAGGAGCTTTCGACTTCCGGAACACGGTAACGGTATTCGACGGCAAGCCTAGTTTGCGAAGCGATAGCAACATGGTTCGGTTCTCCATTCAAACGCTGAAGAGACCTGCCAAACCTGTTAGACACAACCGGGTGTCTCAGATGACGATTGCTGTTTCAGTGCTTACACTGCTTGCAACCTGTCACCCTTTCGCAATGAAGGTTGACGGTCAGGCGTCTGTGAGTGTTATAAGCACTTGCAGACGCCGTTTTCTTTCGGCGATGGCCGATCTTATTGGCAATTCCGGGTTCTGCAAGCCCTTCTTTCTGCCCGCCACGCTTCTGAACCCCGTTATGTTTTCGGGCATAAAACATACGCAAATTCTAAATCGCTAAAATCACCAGCGAATTCCGCCGTTATGTTTTTCGCTATGACGCACACGTAAAATTTTGGGATTTCTTTAGTGCCATACCTTGGCGGATGCCGGGCACATTGTTGGCAACCCGGACAGCTTGTGAATTCGCTCTGCTTGCCGATGATCCGACTCACAAAACATGTTCGGACCTGGTGCATGTGGGTTCTTATTTGCCCACTCGCTGAAATGCTTTGCCTTATAGGCCGCGATATCGTCCCTGTTCCGTTCTTCAAGCGTCAACGCAGGGTGCATCACCAGACGTTGCCACCGAATTCCATATCGCTTCAGCCATTCTTCTGTAATGTCGCGATACTTCTCGATCCTCGCTGTCACGATCAGAGGAACCGGTTCCTTCTGAGGAACGTAAAGCGGTTCAGCGTTCTGTATGAAATCGCGATACCGTTCACCGTCGTCATCCTGTTCCCGCGTGCAATCGCGGCACAAGATCCCATCGAAGTCGACAGCCAGCGATGGTGAGATGATGGAGTTGAAAATGTTCCATTCGAGGATGTGCGGCCACTCAAGGTCGACAGCATGGATGTCCGGTTTTCCCAGCGTAGCAAACGGATTGCAATAAACCGTTGCATAGGTCACATGCTCGAATTGCTTCTGAACGACTTCCCGAATTCGCTTCTGACTTCCGCCTGTCATCACAGTATCGTCGACAACCAAGACTTTCTTCATCGTCGGCGTTACGTGCTTGAAGCCGCCCAAACGCCAACCGTTTCCGGCTTCGGTAATGTGGCCCGCTGTCTGCGATACTACAACCATCGGCTTGTGCAACATCATGGCAACCATCGTTGCCGCATACAGACCGCTGCGAGCTACTCCGGCGACACAATCAACATCATGTGGAACCCTCCTCAGAAGTTCCCTGATGTCGGTTGCATACTGCTCTAACGTTATGAATCTCCATTCCCCTTGCGATGGCAGGAACGGGCCTAATCGACGGTTCCTATTCTTCGGCTTCTCTGAATACGGCTTCCCGCCGCTACAGCTTGAACACGCCTTGAGTTTTTCCCCGGTGTAGATGTTCAGCTTCTTGCTACGACGTTCGGCGATAAGTTTTTCGCACTCGTCGATCGCTCTCGTGACGTCGGCCCTGACTCGCTTTGCGATGGCGTACTCTTCAAGGGCATCCGGAATGAGCTTCATCGCCCACGGATGCTGTTGATCGAGCCAGGCTTTCGCACGGGGAAGTATGTCAGCAACGGTTTCTTCAAGTCGTTCACGGCATCCAGCAACGCCCCAGTTATTCATATCCTGAGCGAGTTCTTTGCAGGCGTCGCAACTTGGCACGCCTGCAGCTTCATAGATCTTCAACAGTTCGGTACCGGGACCGTACAACTTGTTTCTGATGATGTCCGATTCATCGCCCACCGAGTGGCCATGGAAGACGAACTCCGGAATAACACCCTGGTCAGTTGTTGCAGGGTCAACATCCTCGGATAACAGAGGTTCGAGTCCCCACTGAACTCTGTAAACATTCGTTTTGTGAGGTGTTAGTCCGGCTTCGTTGCGGCACACCTTCCACTTGCGACTGCCGACCTCAAAGATATCGCATTCAGTGAGACTCATTCCACGATCTCCGCTTCCCAGCGATGCCAAAAGATCGACGTGTCCCCGAAGAAACAGTTCTTCAGCGATGCTAAGGTGAAGTAGTATCCATAGTACGGGTCGCAGGTTTCCGTCTGGAGCACAGCCGATTCTGTCTGGAGAATCGTGTCAGGATCTGACAGAAGTCTTCGGGTAATCTGAACACTACCGAGATTGAGCGTTGCCTTGATCAGGAAGTTTTCCGTCGTGGTCAAGCCTGTCGAAGGGTTGTAGTACGGCGATGACACTATCGCGAAACCGACGTATCCGCACGTGAACAGGATTCCGGACCCGGACACCACCACGGTTTGCTGATAGTTGAGCGTAATGTTGAGCGAACACGATCCAGATGCCGGGGGTGGCGGAATGTCTGACGGGAGTGACCAGCCCCTCAGCGTCAGATACAGGAGTGGTGGATGTGACCCGCAATCGTCCGCACATGGCGTTGCCAAACCGCAGGTCAGCAGAAGTTCACAGTCCCCGTCGAACGATGTCGTTACGTTCAAAGAGAAGTAGTCGGTGTTTGTGTAGTTCTGTCCCTCGAATGTACCAGCCAATACGGTTTCAGTATCGCCGATCACCACTGGTGAAATCGTGTAGTCTTCATGTCGAACAACCATCTGACACTGCCCTTCGGCATTCTCTTCCAGACAGATGCTCACCTCAAACGGCATGGCAGCATCCTCAAGATCGACGCCCCCGGATGACACCCAACACTTCAGGCTGTTGTCCCAGGTGAACAGGATATTTCTGTACAACGTCTCATTGACGAATAGAAAACCGCACAGGTATTTCGGAACGCATCGCCGCTTGCCGCAGTGATAGTCCCAGCATCCGCATCGACCGCCCCGGTAATCGATCCCCAAAAGATCTTCGGCGATTGATTGTCCTGGGACTGATGGTGGTGACGGGTCGTCAACAGGACGCACATCGAGAATCTTGAAGTCGCAACCACAACTCGTTAGCGGAACTCGCTGATAGGTTTCGCCTTCCCCATCAGTTCTCCCCGGTGATTCGAAGTCTGGTTGAAGAAAAGATTGCCCATACAAATCCTGAATCAAATACAGACTCTGCACAAAAGCCGTCGTGTCCTTCGGATTGTGAATCCATCTGCCAAGAATCCACTCCTGCTGATCTTCATCAAAACGCGGCTCGAATTCGTCATCCCACTTGAACGCTCGCCACCACTCAATCTCCCAGGGGATTCGGGGTGAACGGACGCGATTGATTCTGTTGTGTTTTTTTGTGATGCAGATGTAGCGGGGAAGATCGTCACAAAGATCTGACTCGAACCCTTCAGGGAACGGAACCGTGATTGACTCAGTTTCGTCGGCAGGTAAATCGTACCGCGTTCTGAACGGAACCTTGACAGTCTTATAATTGATCAGTGAAACAGTTCCGACACATCCGTCATATGCGGAAACGCCCGTCACTGAGATCGCTGGCACACCCAGGCAAGTCACCGTCGTATGGTCGATCTCAATTTCCTGATCGATTCCGAGTGATGGAATTTGAATAGTCCATCGGCACAGCATGTCATCGGTTTCGCCGTACCCACCGATCGGACCATTTGACAGGTAGACAGTTACGACGTGCCCAACGATCGACCCGGTGTATTTTATAACATCCTGACCGCTTGCGGTTGCAATCTGTACCAGCATCGGAACCACAACATTCCGGCAACAACCGTTGCCGTTAGTCGCCGTGAACTTTGCGAGTATCAGTTTTGGCATACATCGGCAACAAAGCCTGTCTTCAGGCTGACTGGCGCTTTCGTTCTTTCGAACATACTGGCACGGATCACAGCAGCAGCAATAATCCTTGATGCCAGTCTTAATGCCGTCATGATGACGGGAGCAGCCTGGATTCAGGTTAAACCTGTCCGGCCCGTTGCTCTCAGTGACAATGTCGATCCTAGCCACTGATCACCTCTTCTTCAGAACAACACAGAGTGTCGATCATCCACATGCACTTTCCTGCCCGTAGCTCGGCAACGCATTCCAGTGGATACTCCAATCCCTCCTGATAGTTCTCGCTCTTCATCAATGTCGCAGTTCCACTCAGGCCAACAAGCAATTCAATAGGCAAATTGAAATGGCAATACTCAGGATCGTAGACCTCCTGTTCATCGCCGACTGCTACGCCGGTTCCGCCGCACGAGATGTGATTCACCCGCACAATCACATGGTCGCACCCCAGAGCACCCAGCCCCACAGTGAACGCTGTTGATAAAATCGTGAACCTGATTGTCGGTGCCCCGCTTGTGCCTCCACCGCCGCCCTGCAGTTGTTTGAATTCACGTCGCTTCATTTTATGCTCCTCGGTCCAGGACAAGGATTGTCTTTGCTCCGTCGTCGTTGATCTCAACTCTGACTTCTGTGATCTGCGGATAGCGTGGCGTCGGATCTTCCGTCGATGCTGCATTCAATGAGACTTCTCTGCCGTCAATTTCTGTGATGAGATCTCCAATCTCATACGCTTCAGTGTGAATCCCTGGCAGCGATAACTCGCAATCAAGTTCGGCACCGTTGTTCCGGTCTCGGATTTCAATCGCATAATCTTCGATTGCGTCCGTGTCGTTTCGTTCATCGCCTGTACTACTCGGAATCTGAGAAGCGAAATCGCCGGTCGTTTGAACTCTGCGATCCTGAA
>JBPOIW010000081.1:0-42472 GCA_052034165.1 Planctomycetota bacterium
GTTCTGATCCCTATCTGACGCCAGCCGGAGAATTCCGCGACGTGTCGCGAGGAACTCCGCTGCCTCATTCATTGCCGAATGAGAAAAAGCAGGCCGTCGGGATGACTCGTGAAACATGGTCGTTAGACGTTATCTCAGACCCCGACAATCCCGCGAAGATTGATCAGCCGTTCTTTTCAGCCAATGGAACAGCATTGAAGTTTGATGGGCTGCTCAAGCTGGCTGAGACAAACTCAGTCAGGTTTCTCAAGGTGATGAGCTGTCTGAATCTTGGTTGCCCGCTGGGAATGGGACTCTGGGAAGGAGTACCTCTCAGGGATGTGATCTGGCAAACGAAACCTCGCGAGAACATCCGACGAATTTTCTATTACGGCTATCACAACGACGATCCCAAACAGATCTTTCGCAGTTCTCTGCCGATCGGGCGAGTCCTGGAAGATCCGCCCGGAGTTCCGCCCGTGATTCTCTGCTACAAGTTGAATGGGGAATGGCTTGATTCGAAGCGAGGTGGCCCGGTTCGATTGGTTGTTCCGGAGGCTTATGGATTCAAGTCGATTAAGTGGCTGAGTCATGTTGTGCTGACGAATCTGCCGCATGCGAATGATACGTACGCCGAACAGAACAACGACGTTGACAGCCCGATGAAGACGTTCGCGGCGACATTGTCGACGCCTCGTTTCGTCAAACCCGGAGAAGCGATTGCGGTCTCCGGGTATGCTCAGGTGGGCGTTTCAGGATTGAGTAAAGTTCAGGTTTCCATTTCGCAGTCCGCTGCAGAGCCTGCGGAAGATGATCCGTGGATGACGAAACTTCCGTGGGTTGATGCGGAGATGCTTCCGGCTCCGGACACGTGGCATGGACTGCACGAAGGACGAATGCCTGCAGGCACGTTTGGGTTCGATGCTGATGGAGTTCCACAGTCATGGCCGATGCTACTGACGAATGCACACTGGGCCATTGTTCTGCCGAGTGTCCCGGCCGGAGAATACACGATCCGATGCAGATCGATTGATCGCAATGGGATTGCTCAACCATTGCCAAGGCCGTTTCGAAAATCCGGACACGCCGCAATTGAAGCTGTTGGCATCATTGTGGCCGATTGATGCGCAAGCGAGACCGTTTGATCACAGAGGATTCGTTCGCCCGCACCGCTTTAGTGCAGTCAGCTTGTTGCCACACCGCGAACTTGAAGTTCCAGAGTTCAGAACTGTTGTCCACAGCAGGCTGTGGAGCGAAAAGCTGCAGCGGGCTGCAGCACTCCAGGCAGGGCATTGGAAGTCTGGCGGCATCCGCTTGTCCCACCCTGGAACTCTGGTAATGTCCGTGCTTCAATGAACTGACCATTTTCAGGATGAACGGACGAATGTCACCCAGTCTCCTCCGAACAATCTTCGCAGCGTGGCTCATGCTCTCAATGAGGGCTATGACTGCGACGGCGGAAGCGGATGATCATTCAAAGAAACTGGCTGAATCCGTGACCATTCATCGAGACGCATGGGGTGTGGCTCATATCCTGGGGCCAACGGACGAGTGCGTGATTTTCGGCATGGGGTACGCTCAGGCGGAAGACTATTTCTGGCAGGTGGAAGACACCACGATTCGTGCTCTGGGACGTTATGCAGAAGTGCATGGAGACGCCGGGCTATCGGTCGATCTGCTGAACCGCAGCTTCGAAGTCGTCTCACGCTCCAAGGCTGATTTCGAACGACTGCCTGCCGAACAGCAATCTCTGATCGCGGCATTTACGAAAGGCCTCAACTGGTATCTGCAGCGTCATCCGGAAACACCTCGGCAGCTGATCAGTACCTTCGAACCCTGGATGGTGATTGCGATCGAACGACATCTGTTGCTGGACTTCACGTATAGCCAGACCCATGCCGGTCGTCCTCAGATTCTGTTTGATCAGAATCAAACCGCTCAACTGGACGAAGTGCTGAGTCCGCTGGAACAGGCGGCCAGAGATGCTATCGGTTCCAATGAATGGGCGATCGGACCGTCAAAGACCGCCGATGGAAAGGCCATGCTGCTGATTAACCCGCATCAACCGTGGCATGGCTGGGGGCAGTTTTATGAAGCTCATCTTCATAGTGAGCAAACAATTCGCTTTTCCGGAGCCTGCTTCTTCGGAACGCCCATCCCGACGATCGGACACAATGAATATCTGGGATGGACCTACACGGTCAACGAACCGGACAACGCGGATGCGTGGCGTGTCGTGTTCGACCAGCCGGATCAGCCGTTGGCGTATCGCTACGACGACGGTCACCGCATGGCTGTCGAATGGACTGAATCGATCGGAGTTTTGAAGGGCCAGGAGGTTGAGCCGCGGAACGTGACATTTCGAAAGACGCATCATGGGCCGCTTGTCCGTCGGGAAACTCCAACCACTTACCTGGCAGCCAACGTGGATGGCATCTTCGATCTGCGGAGAATAGATCAGGCCATTGGGATGGTCAGGGCGAAGAACCTGACGGAGTGGAAGGCCGCTGTTGAGCCGTGTTGCATTCCGATGTTCAACGTCGCTTATGCAGACCGTGACGGAAACATTCTGTACGGCTACAACGGTTCGATCCCTATCCGCGATCCCCAGTTCAACTGGAACTCACCCGTCGACGGTACAACATCAGCCACTGAATGGAAGGGGCGACATCCTTTCAGCGAATTGCCACAGTTGTTGAATCCTGCTTGCGGCTATGTTCAGAACTGCAATACAAGTCCGTTTGGGACAACTCATGCTCAGAATCCAGCCCGAGAAGACTTCCCTGCGTATATGTTTGAGGACGCTGATTTTCAAAAGCGGCGGGCTCAGCAATCCATAAAGATCCTGAGCGAACTCACCGGCTGCACTTTCGAGCAATTTCAGGCACTGGCGTTTGACACGCGATTGTATTGGCCGGAGACACAGCTTCCGGAATTCGCCCAGCAGCTTGATGAGTACGAGAAACAGAATCCTGAGGCCGCCGGCAGGATTCGACCCTATTTGCAGCATCTGCTGGACTGGGACTGTCGAGCCACCAATGAATGTACTCGGACAGCACTTTGTGTTGCCTGGCATGAGGAGCTGCACCAGGGAGCTTATCCGGGTGAGACGCTGAAGCCTGAATATGCAAAGAGCCGCACGGCTCAACTGGAAGCTCTGGCCACCGTTGCCGAACAGTTACAGTCACTGCATGGAAAATGGGCGATTCCGTGGGGCGATGTTCATCGGATTCAGCGCGTCCACAATCAGTCGGAAGTGATCAAGGCGGCTGTGTTGCTGAATGGCTTAATGCGCAGCCATCCGTGCCCTGGAGTTCCGGGGCCATTGGGTGTTGTTTACACCGTGTATTCCACGCCCAGCATTCCTGTCATCCGGCCCGAACGGTATGGCGTCGTTGGTTCGTGTTACGTGGGCGTCGTCGAATTTGGAGATCGCATCCGCGCTGCCAGCGCTGTGCAGTTCGGAGCCAGCTCCAATCCTCAATCAAAGCATTACTTTGATCAGGCGGAGCTGTTCTCAAAAGGCCAACTTAAGCCCGCGTGGTTCTACCCGGACGAAGTACTGAAGCACGCGGTGCGGTCCTACCATCCGGGAGATTGAAATGCCGGCTGTCGAGAGGACTCGGAAAACCCGGCCGCTGGAGGTTATCTCTGTCCCAGGGATAACAGGGCTTCCCTGAATCGATGTCGATCTGACGAATTCCATTCTGCTTTAGAGCCAGAGATTGCGAGCAATGATAAAGACGATCTTTCCCTTCGTGATGGTGGTCTGCCAGTTGCTCCTCATGCGACCATGCGTCTTCAGTGCGGAATTGAAGGTTACGTGTGTTAGTCCGGAGCATCCGATTCTGATCCGCAATGAACATGGTCCACTGGTCAAAGTGGCTGTTGAGGTCCCGGATGGAATGGAGATTGAAGTCAACTCCCTTGAGTTTTCACTGGAAGGGACTGATGCGCTCACCGACATCAAGTCACTGTCGCTCTATTGGACCGGCGCGGAGGATGGTTTTGCTGCTGAGCGCCAATTCGGCGATACACAGGCTCCGATGGTGAAGATCACCTTTCAGGGAAAGAAGACGCTGAGTTCGGGACGAAACATCTTTTGGCTGGACTGCCAACTGACAGAGACAGCCGACTTGTCGCATCATGTTGCTGCGGCCTGTACTCGCTTGAAAACCGGCCAGGATGAAATTCAAGTCTCTAATGAGGCGCCAACAGTGCGGCATCGCATCGGCGTTGCTCTGCGTCGGCATCAGGATGACGGAGTGCACACCTACCGAATTCCCGCGCTGGGAACATCAGCGAAAGGAGCTTTGTTGTGCGTCTACGATATGCGGCGACGGATGGGACGTGACCTTCAGGAAGATATCGACATCGGACTGAGCCGAAGTACGGACGGCGGTCAGTCGTGGGAGCCGGTGCGCGTCATCATGGATATGGGCGAGTTCGGCGGGTTGCCACAGGAACTGAATGGATGCAGTGATCCGGGGTTGATCATCGATCGGCAGACGGGCGAGATCTTCTGCTTTGCATTGTGGATGAATGGTAAGCCTGAAAAACATCAATGGGTTGATGATGGTTCTGAGCCGGGTTTTGAAATCGGCAAGACGGCTCAGTTCATGATGGTCAGCTCCAGGGATGATGGACTTACGTGGTCGAAGCCCCTGAACTTAACTCGCCAGCTCAAGCAGGAGTCGTGGTGGTTGTTTGCTCCAGCGCCACAACAGGGAATTCAGTTGCCGGATGGAACACTGGTCATGCCTGTTCAGGGACGAACGGGACGTGAACCTCTGGCAACGTTTGCCACCGTGATGATCAGTAAAGACCACGGAGTTACCTGGACCGTGGGCAGCCCGGGTTATGCTGGCGGCAATGAATGTCAAGCGGTGATGCTGGGCGACAATTCCATCATGTTGAATGTCCGTAATGATCATGAACGATATCGAGCCGTTGTGATTTCCAGGGATCTTGGACAAACGTGGGAGGCTCATGCGACCAATCGCAATACGCTCATCGAGCCCAACTGCAACGGCAGTTTACTTCGAGTGAATTATGAAGAGTCCGGGCAGCAAAAACACGTGCTGCTGTTTGCGAATCCGCATACGCAGAAAGGGAGAACTCATCATACAATTCAGGTGAGTTTCGATGACGGAAAAACGTGGCCGAGTTCTCATCATCTGCTACTGGACGACGGGCGAGGCGCTGGATATCCGAGCCTGACTCTGATTGACGACGAGCATATCGGGATCGTCTATGAAGGTAGCCAGTCGCATCTTGTGTTCGAGCGATTTACGCTGGCGGAGTTGTTGAAACCAGCGGGCAGCGTTGGCGCCAAGTCTTCATCGAAGTAGGTTTTCGCTTAACGGCGAGCCGCAGGCGTAGGCGAAATCCAGAAGCACCGTCTGCGGGTTGCCGTTAAACGACTACATCAACACCCCACTATCCGCGGCTCAGAACCGGACGCTAACGCGTTCCGGCTGATATTTTGAACCCAACTTCGTGGCCATGACACAGCATTACGGTCCCAGCAACATCCCCGCATAACCGACGACTCGACTAGTGTCTCCCGACGTATCTGCACTTGTCGCGTAGCCGGTTCGCACCGCTTGTTTGAGTTGCCCCAGTGATTCAAAAGTTGCCATCACGATCACGGCCGGCAGTACTCCGCACATGCTGATGTTCTGAGAGCGGACTGTTTCATAGAGTTTTGCGGGGGAAAGTGTTTCCATCGCCGTGAGAGCCAGCTCATCAAGGCGACGATTTTCTGCATCTGTCGCGAAGTGATTCATATCGCTTGAAATCACGAGCAACGGCTGCACGGGAAGCGTACGGATCACATCAGCCAGCTGGCGACCAATTGTCAGGGATTGCTCCAGAGTGGCCGAACCAATCGTAATGCCAACGATTCGAGAATGAGGCGCAAGCCGAGCCAGAAAAGGCAGTTCAACTTCGATGCTGTGTTCAGCGGCGTGAGCGGCCGCATCGAACTGAAGGCCGGGGATTCCGGCAACGATCGCTTTCGCCAAAACAACGTCCGAAGCAATAACCTGTCCGGGTAATTCCCATTCGGAGTTCGGGGCGACCGCCAGATCAACTCCGTTCCGAGAATGCCGCGGGCCAATGATGATCACAGACGCAGGGATGTGCACTCGTCGAAAGACCTCCCCGGCAATGCGCCCGGAATACTGCAGGCCAGCGTGCGGCACCATCACAGCTGGCCACGATTCCTTTTCAACGGGCACCTCACCAAGATAATTATTGATGAGTCCTGCCAAAGCTTTAGGGCTCGAAGGATAAAACTTGCCTGCAACGGACGGCTTGCGCAATGCCGGCCCTTGCTGTGGCTGAGGACGACTGGTCACCGAAACTTCGTCGCAACTGCAACAGGCCGCAAAGCAAAACAATCCTGCTTGATTGGGATCAGACAAACCGATGTCCTGGAATAATTGCTGCAACGTCTGTTCAAGACGCGCCTTTCGCTGAAATCGCCACGCGGTCTTGTTGCCATCAGTGAGCAGTAGCAGAGTTTCTTCGGGGTTGAGTCGACTTAGGCTTTCGGAGTTTACGGACTTCAGTTGCTCCGCATTGAAGAGCAGCAGAACATCCGCAGAAATCTGCGACGCGGCGATTTTTGACTGCCGCAACCAGGTCGCCGCCGACTGAGCCAGTTCCAGCAGAGTCATCTGCAATGGAACACCGCCGCTCGGTTGCAGTCTGGAGAACGTGATGCGTGGGCCATTTGGCAATATCAGTTGTACCGCGAGCCCGTCGACGGTTTGGTCAGACAGATGATTGGGGAAGCACGCGGGGATGGCACCCTGAATCAGTGATCGGATATTCGCCGTAACGAAAGTGGCCAGGGATCGAACATAGTCCTGCGATGGCAGAGTTGAGCGCGGCGGTGCGGAACTCCGGACACTCTGGTCAGCGACAGCCGATGAAAATGGACCCTCGATCATTCGTCCTTCAAAACGTAGCAACTGAGAATCCGGTTGCAACCATGCATTGGTTGGGAGTCCGGCTTTGCGACAAACCTGTTCCAGAAAGGTCCGCGCGTCCCACTGATGTTCAATGGCCACGATCGGTAACAGCAGACCTGATCGGCCCTGGTGAATAATCTTCAGGCCGTGCTTTCCAACTTCGACGGCGTCCGTGCGAGACTCACCAGTCTCGTGAATCGTCTCGAAGTTAAACAGGATCGTCACATCCAGCGTGAGATCTCGCAGTTCATTGGCCGCGACAGGCGTGAAGCGTTGGTCTGCAACAGCGGCCCGGTGCCCGGCTTGAAGTAGAGCGGGGCGAATCTTCATCGGTTCCCCCAGCATCCCGACACAGCCTCGCAGCTGCCCGGCCTTCTTGAGCGTTACGAAGACACCCATGACTTCGAATTGTGCGAGTCCGGAAAGAGAAGGGTCGGAAAGCTGAGGCGCCGTGCTGGCGACTGCGGCGGCAACAATTTCACAAGCTGCCAGGTGCAGAGCTTGCTGTTGGGACGAGCTGAATTGGGGGGTAGTCTTCAGCGTGTTCATGAGACGACTATCCATTGAAGTGGGAGTGACCGGCGGATTGAAATTTTTCAGTGGGCCTTCATTGTTCGGATCAAGCTGCGGCAGCAAACTTCGATTCGATCCGGATGAGACCTGAGGCTCGGTAGAATATTCGCTGATCCTGATCGGTTGGCGTCGATTTCCCCAGGAGCCAGGAGACTGATCGAAATGTCCCGGAATCACAGTCCTGCATTTACGACAGACATTGCCGTCAAGATTCCATTGGCCAAGCTGGTACCAGTTACGTTCGATCAATAGCTCACCACAGCCGGGGCACCATGTGCTCTGATTGACAACATCATTGACGTTGCCCACATAGACGAACTTCAGTCCCTGACGAATCGCAATGTCTCGCGCCATCACCAGCGTTTCGTGAGGCGTACGTGGTCGGTCCATCAGGCGAAAGTCGGGATGGAAGGCAGAGAAGTGAACAGGAACTCTCGCTCCGACGGATTCAAGAATCCAGTCGCACATGCGGCGGAGTTCATCAGGGTTATCATTCGCGTCGGGAATAATCAGGTTCGTAATTTCGAACCAGACATCGCTTTCATGTTTCAACCAATGCAGAGTCTCCAGCACGGGCTGGAGCTTTGAGTAAGTGATTCGTTCATAGAAATCTTCGGTGAAGGCTTTCAGATCCACATTGGCCGCATCCATCGCGTGAAAAAATTCTGCTCGAGCGTCAGGGCTCATATATCCGGCCGTGACAGCGACCGGATGAATTCCCAGCTGTCGACATTCGCGGGCCGTGTCGATGGCGTATTCAGCCCAGATCACTGGATCGTTGTAAGTAAAGGCGACGCTGCGACAGCCAGTCTTGAGCGCTGCTGCGGCGATACTGTCCGGCATGGCCAGTTCGCTGAGCCGTTCGACTTCGCGCGATTTGGAGATGTCCCAGTTCTGGCAGAACTTACAGCCCAGATTGCAGCCGGCCGTGCCGAATGACAACACCGGAGAGCCGGGGAAAAAGTGATTCAGTGGCTTTTTTTCGATGGGATCAATGCAGAAACCTGTGCTGCGACCATAAGTGGTCAGCTTCATCTGGCCATCAACGTTCTGACGGACAAAGCAGAAGCCTCGATCACCGGGTTTCAAGCGACAATCTCTTGGGCAAAGGTCGCAGGCGATTCGTCCGTCCGCGGCCTGGTGCCACCATTCTCCGGCGGCTTGCTCATCCGAATCCATCTCGCGCCATGTGCTGGAAATCCGGCGGCCGGCGATTGAGGATGTATTGAAGGAACCTGCGGGATTCATGTGTGACGCTCAGGAATCAAGATCTGGAAATACGGCCGTTCTGCAAGTGCAACTCGATTCCGCCGAGATCCAAAGTTGCTCGAGCTACTCACCGAGCAATGCCATCTGGAAAGCAGTAGAAGAAAGTCCCGAGGCCATGTTGCTGATCTGGAGGAACACAAAAAGCAACGTCAAAGCACAGCAGCATCCTGTGAACTTGCAGAATCGTCAGTGTGAGCGCTGCACGGCTGTTGGGCAAGATGAATCCGAATTCGAAAAATTGAACAGTTTCTGAAATAACTATTAAGCGGCGAGCATCCTACTACGGAAGTTGACTACCTGTTCCTGATGCATTAAGTTTAGCCACACGTAATGGGCATGAGTTTTACGTCTTACGTTTTCGAAAAGGGGCGAAGCATGTTGAAGTGGATGTGTTTGTTCGGGTTGGGCTTGGCATTGTCGTGTCCTTCAATTTCCGCAGCGGACGGCTCGAAAGAGAAAGCTGAGTCCAAAGAGAAAGCTGAGTCCAAAGAGAAAGCCGACTCCAAGGATAAGGCAAAACCAAAAGTCGCTCGAGGTCCGAAGGCAACACAGCAGGCTCTGAACAAGATTGAAATCGCGGCCGACCAGAAAGAGAAAATTGCAGCGATCGACCTTGAGTTTGCAGAGGCATTTGCCGCACTCAAGAAAGCTCGGGCCGACATTCTGACGGCAGACCAGAAGAAAGCGGAGAAAGAAGCAAATGCCGCGAATAAGGCTGCGGGGACGACTGGTGCAGAAGCAAAAAAAGCTGTTGAGACGGCTCTGAACCTGACGGATGAACAAAAAACAAAGCTCAAGGAATGGCGAAAGTCTGAAACGGAATTTAATGCCAAGGTGATTGAGGCACTGAAGAAAGTACTCACGCCAGAGCAGCAGACAAAGTTGCCGAAGACCGGCACATCGAAAACCAAATCAAAGAAGCCTGCGGCGACTGATTCTAAATAGGTTTTTCGCGACTCCATAAGCAGATGGCATCCTTGATGCCAATGCAGATCAGCAACGCGGGGCATTTTGGGAACTGGTAGCATCCGAAATCACATGGGCGGCATTTGCGACGGGCAAAGGCCGCCTTTTCGTTGCGCGGAATGTGAGGCATCCGTGACAATGGGCTTGACCGCAGGGATTTCCGATTGAGACACTACGCGCTTCATATTGACAGGGGTTTTCAGGGAAGAATGGATCTATGCAAGGCAATGGGTGCCCGTTGTCTCGGCAACGCGTGGAGCGAAGAGCTCTGACCGTTTTGGAACTTCTGGTCACGATGGCCGTGATCGGAGTTCTCCTGGGGATTCTGCTGCCTGCGGTCCAGTCCGCGCGAGAGACAGCTCGTCGGACTCAGTGCCAGAATAATCTGCGGCAGCTGGGAATCGCGCTGCATTTGCATCATGACACGTTTCAGAGTCTTCCGGCTGGGTGGTCCGAAGTTGCTGACAGACCAATTGCCACCGGATGGGTTCCCGATCTTCTGCCGTTTCTGGAACAGGCGGAGTTGCGATCAGAGGTCCAGTCGAAGTGGCTGAAACCGGTTTCTCTGGGCGTCGCATCGGGATTTCCATTCTCAGCGGCGCTGGGGCATCCGGAGACAGAGCTCCTGGCCACTCCTTCCGTCCTTCTTTGCCCTTCAGACGTTTCCGACGACACCTTTCAGTTGTATCTGGAAGACGACGACAACTCCGGCAGCGGGCTTGATCCGCTCTCCGAAGAAGTGCTGATGGAATTACCGCAGGCCAACTATCTTGGAATTGCCGGTTATTCGGACCCGGACGAGCCGTCAGGATATGACGGCGCGGGTGTTTTTGTGCATCGCCGCCGTTTTGCATTTCGGGATCTCACCAGGGGTTTAAGCGAGGTTGCTGTCATTTCGGAACGGACAGCCCGAAAGCTGCCCTCAACATGGCTGGGATTTCATGTTTTGGGCGAGGATGCTCCGGGACGGGTGCTGGGCTTTTGCAATTTAGGCCCGAATATCGCCACTTCAGATGAATGTGAACTGGATAGTCGGCACCCCGGCTGCATTCTGGTTCTGTTCGCCGATGGACATGTCCAGACTGTGTCTGACAGCGTAGATCAGGCCATTTACCGCAGCATGGCAATGCGGGCTGACTGATTGAACGAGGCGTAAGAATCAGCAAACTCGAGCCGGAATCTCGCCCTCAGACGGAAATTCTGTGCCCGTCAACGATTGAGGCGAACCCCTAAAAACATCCCGCGACCACCCGGTTCAATTCAAAGCGTGCGGAGAATAAGCAAACAATCACTTGAATGAAGTCTTCCGAAGACCGAGAATACTTATTGCTGCGTCCACGATTGAAGTGGACGGCTCGTAGCCCTGAGGACCATTGAACACTGGTCAGCATGGTCGATGAGGTCGGCAATTGTTATTCGTTTCATTCCTGGCGTCCCATCTTCAGGAGGATGCAGTGAAAGCTTTGACTCGGTCTATTCCGTCCATCGCGTTTTCGTTGCTGTTTAATCTCGGCTTCTTGTTATCGCTGCTCTTCATTCAGCGAGCGTTGCCTTCTCTGGCGAAGGAACTGCAGCTGGAGTCGATCTTCACGGAGGAGATTCCTCAGGAAGAGATCACTCGCGAACTTGATCTGGAGACAGCGCCGGCAGAAACATTGAACGTGATTGCTGGCGGCACTCCGTCATCAAGTGTCGGTGCATCGGCTCAACCTGCAGCGGCCCCCGTGAATGTTCAGAAAGCGGCCGTCATGAAGGAGGTCAACATTCGACCCGTCATGAGTGAGCTTGCTCTGCCGACGGACTCACTGATCGGCGAAGAACTCGGTGAAGGCGAAATTGTTGGCGAAGTGGGTTCCATGGTCGAAGGCTACGGCGCGGCCATGGGCATCATCACTCAGGAAATCGTCCGCATGATGCGCCAGGAAAAAGTCACCGTCATCTGGCTGTTTGACGAATCCGGAAGCATGGTCGACGACCGCAAGCAGATTCGCGAGAACTACATCCGCGTCTATGAAGAACTTGGTATCGCCTCAAAACAGGATAAGGACTTGCGGAAGAGCGGCAATGATTTGTTGTTGACGGTTGTGGCCAGCTATGGCCGCGACATTCATGAACACACGCCTCGCCCAACCGACGATGTCGAGTTAGTGAAGGCCGCAATCGATAAAGTCCCGATCGACCAGACGGGCGCTGAGAACATGTGCCAGTCATTGGCGGCAATTATTTCGAAGTACAAGAAGACCGCGAAGTCTCGCAAGCTTGCCGTCATCGTTGTTTCCGATGAGTCGGGCGATGATGGTGACTATGTGGAAGCAGCCGTTCAGGAAGCACGAGCCGCGAAGGCTCCCGTCTATTTTCTGGGTCGCGAGAGCATGTTCGGCTATCCCTACGCTCGGCAGCGATGGGTGGATGAGCCTACAAAAGAGGAATTCTGGATTCAGATTCGCCGCGGTCCCGAGACTCCATTTCCTGAATGTCTGCAGTGGAATGGACTGCATTCACGCTGGGATGCTCAGTCGTCTGGATTCGGTCCCTATGAGCAGGTGCGTATGGCACGAGAAACCGGTGGCATCTTCTTCGTGTTGCCGGGAGATGAAGAAACACTGGTCGGGCAGGGAGCGAACGACAAACGCAAGTATGATTTCCTGTCGATGCGTGAGTATCAGCCGAATCTTGTTTCTCGCCAGGAATACATTAAGGATCGAGCGACAAGTAATTTTCGCGAGACTGTCTGGCAGGTGGTTTCTCGCTTGAACCCCAATGGCGACAAGCTGTTGTTTCAGCAAAGCGATCCTGAGTTGAATATCCAGAACGAACATTTTCCTCTGGAATTGGCGGCGTTCGCCACCGTCGCGCAAAGTCAGGTAGCTCGCGCCAACAAAGCCATGAACCTCACGAACGAGGCGATCACATTGATGGAAAAGGTGAAACCGGAACGGGCGAAAGAGGCGACGCAGCGATGGCGAGCAGGCTATGACCTTGCACTCGCTCAGCTTTACATCTTCCGCATTCGTCTTTTTCAGTACCTGCTGGCGATGGACAAGCATGCCAACAACATGCCGACCCCTCAGGATCCGAAAGCCAACGAATGGAATTTCTGGTGGGACAAGAACTCAGTTGTAGTTCCGGACGAAGCTCAGTTCGAAAGACTGAAGGCGGCCTTCGGAATGAAGATGACTCGTGAAGAGTATCTCGAAATGGTGAAGACCGAAGAAACAGCAGCTATTGAACGCTTGAAAGCCATTCTGACGGATCATCCTGGCACACCATGGGCACGACGTGCCGAAACGGAACTTGGCTGGGGGTTTGGTTTCAGAGTGGGCGATCGACACTGGGACGTGTCCGGCCGACGTGCTGAAGCCGCCAAACGATTGCCGAACCTGTAAAACATGACCGTGCTTAAAATCCCCGGAGGCAGACTCCGGGGATTTTTTTATGCACCTGCCGACAGTCTCGATTCAATTCCGGTTGTGAATCAAATGGAGATTTGATCTGCGTGTCGGCGTTCGCTAAAGAACGATTATTACACCGTCTGTCACGCATTTGTTTCCTTTGCCAGGTTCTGAACAGACCACGTACAAATCTATCTTTTGGCGAAAGGCCTGCGATCGGATAGAAGTCGATTTACTGTGTTTGAGGCCTGGAGGGCAGACACATCGAACGCCGGGGTCGTCACGGCCTGGTGATTTAATCATAAGCCGATGCGTCTGCGAGGAATTGTTGTTGAAAAACGCGGCAACTTTTATCCCTCACTGACGTTTCCAGTTGTGAAAACCCATTAATTCAACAGGCTGGTCAGGCCCCGGAATCGTATAGACTGAAAAAACAAGGGGCCCGAAGTGTCGACACAAGGAGAGCCCCCATGTTTGCCACAAGTTTGTGTCGGCCTTTCAGGCCTTTCGAGTAATACAATCCAGGCAAACCGGGGCCTCACGGACCCCGGCAGATGATGTGTCCTCCCTCCGGGTCTGAATCGCAATCCGACGAATTGCTGGGCTTTGCCGTGTCAAAACAATCTTCAACATACCAACGATTCTCGAATCCGCCCGAGGAGCAGTTTGACGTCGTCGATTGCTCGGATGCTGTGACGGAGACGTTACCTCGATCGGAGGTTCATCGTCGCAAGCTTCTGCACCGCGCCGTCCATGTTTTTGTGTTTCGCGCCGACGGAGCCATGTTGATCCACAAACGCTCGCCGACAAAAGAAGAATTCCCCTCCGTCTGGACATCTTCCTGCTCCGGACATGTGAGTGCTGGCGAAACCTACGATGAGACCGCTCCTCGTGAGATGTTTGAAGAACTCGGTATTGAAGCGGCAGTCACTCCCGTCCGGAAATTCGATGCGTGCCCGGAAACTTCGCATGAATTCACAATGCTCTACACAGCGAACTCCGACGATTCGATTCTTCCGGATGCTCAGGAAATGACTGAGATCCGCTGGATGATGCCCGCAGAGATTGAGCAGTGGACTCAGCGAGCCCCGGAAGATTTCTCTCCCGCATTCCTGTTGTTGTTCAGAGCGTTTCGAGAACTCTGACTCGTTGTTGAGGTCTTCCGACCAGGATACAATGGTGGCTCTGCGACGGGTGCGAGGAATGACGAACGAGTATCGTTCCCGCATCGTCCAAATGCTTTGAGCTGTCATGGGAGCCGATATGACCCCGTTACAAATTCAGGACGTACTGAATCGACGAATCTTCCTGAAGCATGGCTCTACGTCCATCGGAGCTGCCGCATTGGCTGGACTCATAAGTCAGCCCGGGCGAAAACTTTCAGCTGCCGATGCGTCACAGCAGAAGTTTCCGACGCACGAACCGAAAGCCAAGCGAATCATTTATCTGTTTCAGTCGGGTGCTCCGTCGCAAATGGATTTGTTCGATCCAAAGCCACAGATGAAAAATCATCATGGCGAAGACCTGCCGGAATCCATTCGTCAGGGGCAGCGTCTGACGACGATGACCAGCGGTCAGGCGAAGTTCCCCGTCGCGCCGTCTGTTTTTGATTTCGCGCAGCATGGAAGTTCAGGCATGTGGTTCAGCAGCGCGCTGACTCATATGCCGACAATCGCTGACAAGTTCTGCATGATTCGTTCGATGCATACGGAAGCGATTAACCATGACCCGGCCATTACGTTCTGCCAGACTGGCTCACAGTTAGCGGGTCGCCCCAGCATCGGCTCGTGGGTGAGCTATGGGCTGGGAAGCGAGAATGCCAACTTGCCGTCATACGTGGTGCTCACATCGTTTGGAAGCGGTCGGCCCGATGATCAGCCGTTGTATGATCGACTGTGGGGATCAGGCTTTCTGCCTTCAAAGCATCAGGGAGTGAAGTTCCGAAATCAGGGCGACGCGGTTCTGTTTCTCAGCAATCCTCCCGGGATCACGGCTCAGGTTCGACGCAGCACGCTGGATCGTCTCGGGGCCTTAAATCAGCAGCATTTTGAAACAGTCGGCGATCCTGAAATCCAGACACGCATCGCGCAGTATGAGATGGCATTTCGGATGCAGACCAGTGTGCCTGAATTGTTGGATGTCAGTGGAGAACCGAAGCATGTTCTGGAAAGCTACGGCCCCGATGTCATGCGCCCTGGAAGTTATGCGGCCAACTGCTTGCTGGCTCGTCGACTTGCCGAGCGTGATGTTCGATTCGTTCAGTTATTCCACATGGGCTGGGATCATCACGGCGGATTGCCGAATGCCCTGCGTGGCCAGGTCAAGGACACTGATCAGGCGACGACCGCATTGATCAACGATCTCGATCAGCGAGGCCTGCTGAAAGACACATTAATCGTCTGGGGCGGCGAATTTGGACGCACGATTTATTCTCAGGGTTCACTGAGCGAAACCGACTACGGGCGAGATCATCATCCTCGCTGTTTTACGGTCTTGCTGGCAGGAGCCGGTATTCGTGCAGGGATGACGCACGGTGAGACTGATGAGTACTGCTACAACATTGTTCGCGACCCTGTTCATGTGCATGACCTTAACACCACGATTCTGCATCTGCTGGGCGTTGACCACAAACAGTTGACGTTCAAGTATCAGGGCAGAGATTTTCGCCTGACCGACATTCACGGCGAGCTTGTGAAGCCTGTACTTTCTTAGGACCAGTCCCGAAATAGGTTCCCTAAATCACAACCCGATGCTTAAGCGAGGGATCGGTGCCTTGCAGAGAAATCCCTCACTGACGTTTCGGGTTGTGATTTTTTAGCCGCAGTGGAAACAGGATTTTATTTCGGGACTGTTCCTTAGCCGTCCAAAACGTGCATAGTGGAACCCACGGATTACCAAAGTTTGACTTTGAGGCGATCGGGCTGCGAATTTGAGCGAAGAGAAAATACCCGAAATGCGAATCCCGACCAGAATTCGCCGGGAATTCTGTGAAGGCGGGAGTCTTCTCTGGAAAATCGGCCGTTTCTTTGTATCGTGCCGCCTCCCTCGCGTGTCGAGGGAAATCAAGGGAAACCGGATTCTGTCCGGAGTCCTGATGAATCGGTAGCTCAGTTGGTAGAGCAACGGACTTTAAATAGGAGTGCCCCGGTCGGAAGGCTGGAGGTAGAACCGCACCATATGCTGGAACCCCCTGAGAGCCGTCAGTACGCGAAAGCGTGACAATCTGACGGATTGGGCAATCAGCAGGAAACCTTGTCAGATGTTAAGCCAGGAGAACTCATAAAGAGTTCAATCGGCTCTTCAAGTGACAGGGGCTCCTCAGAGACTTGACGTGTGGCTCCCGTTTCGGGAGATGGTAAAGTCCAGACCGCAACAGTTAGAAATGGCTGGTGAAAGCCAGTGCGGCAGGTTAATCCGTAGGTCGCGGGTTCAAGTCCCGCCCGGTTCACTAAAAGCCACCCGTTTTGCGGGTGGCTTTTTTTACGCCACGTCAACTCAGGGATTCTGAGCCACGGTTGCCTTGGGAATCTCATCGCACATCTGCAACGCCAGAAGCGGATAAGCTGTGCCGCTGTAAGTGATGAAGTGCCAGGTGTCGGTGTTCAGTGAACGTGTCCACCAACGACCTGATTCACGCTGATTGGACTTGAGCCATGCGACGCCTTTCTGCACGCGTGGATCATCAGAGCCAATTCCTGCTTCACGCAGAACGATCACAGCCAGCCCGGTCATGTGCCCGTCGCTCGGTGGATCCGCGAATTCTGGTTCTGCCTTGAGCTTGGGTGCTCGGTTACCGGAGCCCCATGTTTCCGGAGCGGCAAAGGTTCGAATCGACCAGCCGCCATCCGCTCGTTGATGTTTCGCAAGTGCGTCGATGAGCTCCTGCTTTTGTTCAGCATTCAATAGATCTGTCATGCGACTGTTGGCCCACAACAGAAGTGTGCGACTGTAATCATGAGCCGGCTTTTCGGTTCGCAGATAGTTTTTGAGTTTCTCAATCGAAGCCTTGAGTGCCGCGTTGTCAGAGGCATCTGCCTTCTGCAACCAGCCAGGAGCAGTCGCCGCAGCCATCGCGGCCACTGTCGCTTCGTGGTACGCGTCTGATTCGAATGGCGGCCAGCAGTCGAGTGATCCCCAGGTTCCATTTTCATTCTGAATGGCGAACATGAGTTCGAGAGACTTTTCGGTCTCAGGAGATAACTGCTTCGTCACATGAGCATCCCATTCCGACAATCCGGCTGCGATATAAATGATCTGAGCTGGCCGCGTTGACTGCTTGAGCCGATCCAGCTTTTCCTCCTGCAGTTTGGAGAGGGTTGTCAGAAAGAACTGGCGAGTGTCCTCCGGGGGCTGTCCCAGCGAAGCACTGAGTGCGGGGCGAGTGACCATGTAAGTTCCGTTGGTATGGCAGCTCACGCATTTTCGTTCACCGCTCCAGGCCAGCGATCCATGTTCCAGATACGTTTTGGCAAGATCCACGGAAACCGCGTCGCGTTTGGGTTCTTCCGCAGTTGCCCTGGAAATCAGGATCTGTTCAAACTTGTACTGATAGTCATCAGCGATCGTTGTCGCGTATTGAGAGATCAGAAGCAACGCGGTCAGTGGAGAACAGTAACCCACGAACTTCCTGAGAGCAGTCTTTGGATTCATCGCAGACCTTTTTGAAATGATGTGATACAGAATCGTGTGTGGTAAGCAGGAGGTGGCCGCAGATGGGCCGGTTTGGCGGGAGATTACAAGCGGCGATTTTTCTGAAGTCAGCCCCGACAGGTGGCAATTCCTGCCGGTCCGCGTTGCTGATTCAGGGATTGGAACTAAAAGCTGTAACGATCACAACGATTCTGTGCAATCTACTACCCAAATCCGTCGATGGAAACACAGGACGAATGGGACGCGCCGAATCCAGGCACCTTCGTCATCGGGAGCCATCTGGCCAGCCGAACTGTCACTGCTGAACTAAGGTAGACAACCGTGAAGACAACCTCAGGACGACCCGGACTTCTGCTGTCACTTGCTGCTGCCGTAGCCTCAAGTGCGCTCTTCACCGGCTGCCAGACGACGATCGGCGGGCAGACTCTGCCATCGCCGGATTATCTGACTGACGACGTGCAGTACTTCCCGGCTGGCCCTGAAAACAAGTTGACCAATCAAATCGAAGCGGCCAAAAAGCAGGCTGCCGAAAAGAAAAAGATCGAACAGGGCTTCTAAGCCTGATCTCGATCGCTCGCCTCGTGACTGGGGTGAGACATAGCGTCAGGGATCATAAAATGGGGCGCGCTGCTTTATACAAAAGCAGTGTGCCCTTTTTTGTTTTGTGCGGCAGGAACCGGACGACAATAGCCTGTTGACTTAGTTGATGCATCAGCCGATGGGCGCTAGCCCCGGTTCAAATCTGCTGTGTTTCGCCAGGTTAAACCGCGGCTATCGCCCTGCGGCTGATGTCGAGAACCCAACTCTTAGCCCTGACGAAGCACTAACCAAACAACTCCATGATTGGTTTGCCCGATGTCAATGAGCGAGAAATCCCGCTGGCGTCCAGTGGATTGTTGATCGGGATATCCAGTGCGTGATAAATGGTGGCGGCCAGTTCTTCGGGACGAACCGGTTTGTTGGTTGGATACTCCCCGTACTTGTTGGACTTACCGTAGACCTGCCCACCGGCGATACCTGCTCCGGCGATGATCGAGGAAAAGCACTGTGGCCAATGCTGTCGCCCGGGCGGATCCTGCTTAAGGACATACGGCGTGCGACCGAACTCACCTGTGACAACCAACAGAGTATTGTCCAGGAGACCTCTCTCTTTCAGATCCGATAGCAACGCCGAAAGTGCCTGATCCAGACGCGGCAGGCAGAAGCCCATTCCATACGAGCCGTTGCCGAACGCATTGCCCATTCCCATATTGCCACCATGCATATCCCAGCTGCTGCTGGGCGGACCGGCTTTGTCATGTTCGGCCTGACCCGTCCAACCATTGACAGTCACGAAGCGAACTCCCGCTTCGACCATACGGCGAGCCAGCAGCAGGTTCTGGCCGAGCGGATGCATTCCATAACGTTCACGCACTTCGATTGGTTCTCGTGTCAGATCGAAGGCCAGACGTCCTTCTGATCGAGTCATCGCGTCGTAGGTCTTCTCCCGAAGATCGGACCAGTCCTTCACCTGCTTGTCTTTATCCAGTCGGCTGGAGTCGAGGCGGCCGAGCAGCCACTTGCGATCGTCGAAACGTTTTTCGTCGTAGGTGTCATAGATCTGTGGCGGCTTGAAGTCTGGCATGGCCGGATGATTCGTTTCTGAACCCACAAACACCGGCGCGTAGGCCGAACCGAGATAGCCGCCCAGCCCGATATTCGGAGCACAAAAAACAGGCGGCCCGACGCACTTAATCAGCCATGCATTGGAAACAAAGTTGCGAGTGCTGGGTTTGTGCTTGGCGACGAATGAACCCAGATAGGGCTTCTCATCGGAAACGCCCTGTTGAACTCTCTTTTCAGATTGACCACTGAGCAGATTGTGCATCGCATCAAAGTGGTTACTGATCGAACCCGGATGCGACATCGAATTGATCAGCGTGAAGTGATCGGTCAACTTCGCCAGTTGAGTATGCATTTCATTGATCTGCATGCCCGGAACTTTGGTCGCGATCGGCTGGTAAGGACCTCGATAATCCAACGGTGCTTCCGGCTTCATGTCCCATGTATCAACATGGCTGGGGCCTCCGCAGAGCAAAACAAAGATGCAGGATTTCTCCGCAGCGACGGCTTTCCCGGCAGCGTCGACCTGATCCGTTCCCATCACAACGCCCGGCATTCCGAGACTCATTGTCCCGAGTCCGCTGGCAATCAAAGCTTGACGCCGATTCCACTGGAATTCATTCATACGAAGTCCCCAAACTGAAAGCGTTGACTTGAATGAGAAGGCCTGCGTTAAATCGCAGAATGAACAGAATCGTTGCGGTGATGCCCAAAGAGCATAGCACGCCGAGCGTCACGCGATAAGCGTATTCGGCCGTTTCACCCCCGGACAGCAAAAGGCCCAGCGAGTCTTATTTCCGGAGTAAGCTCCGCAACGCAGGACTGCACTGGGCATTACAAGTGGATCAGGCCCGACCGTTCTTGCAAAGCGGACCTCCACGGATCACGTCTCAGGGCCCATGTTCGACGGCGTTTTACCTTTCGGACTCAAGTGACAGTTCTTGTATTTCAAAGCGTCAACCCGTTACAACCAGCTCAGATTCAGGGCCGGTTTTCTTTTGATGTTCACCACCTCCAGTTGTTCCGGGCGGGAGACTGTAGACGTAGACGAAGTGCCGGTCGGCCCTCAAAGAGTTTGTTCGCCGTGCCAGAGATCCGTCCCGCTCAGGAAATCTTAAACAGACTTATTGACGAGTCGGAACGTTCCGATACAGTTGAGAACGGAGATACGACATGGCAGCCAACAAACTGAAACTAACAGAACTGAGCGCATTGAACGAGGCGGCCGAATGTTTGCGGACGCTGGCTCATCCCCATCGGTTGCGAATGGTGCAGATGTTGCTGCAAGGTGATTTCCCTGTGGGAGAACTTGCTGAAGCCTGCGGACTGCCCAGTGCGATGGCTTCGGAACATTTGCGCTTAATGCAACGTTGTGGTTTCCTGACCAGTAAGAAGGATGGTCGGCAGGTGTTCTATCGCGTCGCAGAACCTCACCTAAAGAACATTCTGCGTTGTATTGAAGATCGCTTCGGTGTGGGCACGGCATCGAAGTAGACGTTCACGGCGGAGGCGAATTGTCGCCTCCTGTTTTTTTACCAAATAGGTCGACGAGTTTCGACATTTCGACGCGTCAGGCTTTCCGCAAGGAGCTGAATAATGAGCATTCAAACCATTTCCGCAAAGCAGCTGCAGGATCGAATTCTGGCTGGCGAAAAGGCGGATCTGATCGACGTGCGAACACCGGCCGAGTTCCGTGAAGTGCACGTGACGATCGCGAAAAACGTCCCGCTGGAAAGTCTCGACTGTGGAGCCCTTTTGGCCGATCATCCGACGAACGCTCCCCTGTATGTGATCTGTCGATCCGGCAGTCGCGGCAAACAGGCTTGCGAAAAGATCCAGGCGGCAGGTTGCACAAGTGTGGTCAATGTTGAAGGCGGAACGATGGCCTGGGATCAGGCTGGCTACCCAGTGGTTCGTGGCAAGAAAACGATCTCACTGGAACGTCAGGTTCGCATCTGTGCGGGCTTCATGGCCTTCGTTGGCGGAGTGCTCGCAATCGCCATCCATCCTTACTGGGCTGGGCTTTCTGCCTTTGTCGGAGCAGGCCTGATGTTCGCCGGCATCACTGACACATGTGGCATGGCCATGATCCTGGCTCGCATGCCATGGAATCAGGTACGAACTTCAACGCCAACTGCACCAGTCAAGAACTGTTCGAACGGTTCCGGTCCATCATGTTGTGGCTGAACAGCCAATCTCAGATTTCAAATCTGAAATTTCACATCTCGAAGTGAAAACAAAAACACACATACAGAGGAGAGCCATCATGGGTGTTGTCTATCACACCTCGTCCGCAAACTTTTCGCGGGACGTCCTAACTGGACAACGCTATGTTCACGAAAACCATTGAGAATACAAGCCCGAAGCGCCAGCGAGTGAATGAGTCGCAAAGTGTTCACCCGCTGGCGCTTCGGGCTTGTAAGGGAGCCGAACATGGCGCTCTCCAGTTAACAGTTCCCCGTGATTCCAGGCGACAGTGGTGACGTAACTGGATGTCTGACAATTCAATAGCACGTTTCGTCGCGAGAAAATTAAATCTGGCTCACTCGTTCGACGAGGGCCAGATTTTCGTTGTTGCCCGGAGCATTCTGTAGAGCAGTTCAACTCGACCCGAAGCCGAATCTCCAGTGTGGATCAAAAGTCCCATGCCAGGCGTGTGCCGAAACCGTAGGAGTCGCCGCCACCGGGCCCCAGCTGAGCATCACGCACCGTGTAGATATAGTTGTTCTGAATTTTCAGGTTCGGATTGAGGAACCAATTCAGCCCCAACGTGACGTCCTCAAGCGTTCCACCGTCCATCAGCCCGTCGACAAGATCCAGCTTGGAGTAACGAGCACCCACTTGCCATGCACCAAGACCGCCACAATCCCCAAGATTGTGATGAGGAACGACTCGCCCAAATACGCCCTGCTTCTTCTCGTACTCTCGATGATCCTCAGTCAGGAAGTAGAGAGCTTGCACGTAATAGCCGTAAACCGTGGTATCGCCAATCGGAGTATTCTGATCCTGGGCTACGCAGTATTCGGCTTCCATCAGCAGCCTGTCCAGTTGAATTGCGGACTCGAAGTTCAGCATGTCCGTTTCGTCAGAAGAGAAATTCCCTGTGTTGGCCAGTACGGGATTTACACCGCCGGGACCGTTTCGCAAAGACCCACGTGCACGATAGCGCTGCGTATGATTGTTGGGATCTCGAATGCTGCCGGAAATACCAAGGTGGGCAAGGCGGCGACCTTCATCTTCGTACCACGGAAGATACGTCAATCGACTGGTCCATGCATATTCGCCTTCGCCGATGCCATACGCAAAAGCATTGGTTGTATTCTTGAAGACGCCTGTCGCCCATGTTCCATGCTCGTCAGCCCAGTTATCGAAAGCTAATACCCCGGGCGTAAATCCGTTGTTCGCTGGCCCGTAGAAGGCATCCTGATTGTAGGATCGTTCCATGAAGTCCAGATAGCGGCTGCTGTGCAGATGCTCCATGCCGATTGGTTCTTTGACATTACCGACTCGAATGTTACCCACGACCGGCACTTCCCGAAACGTGACCCAGAGGTCCGTCGGTGCCGTCACGTGGTCAATATTGGATTCGCTCGCGGGCGCAGCCGGAATCGCCGGCACTACATTCGGATACCCCTGATCAACATTCACGGAGTTCACAAAGTCAAACTCGGCACACCAGTCGATGGTTTCATACATGGTGCCGTCTGCTCGAAGTCGGGCACGGCGAAAATTGACCGAGTCCTGGTCAGTAAATGGGCCCGTCCCCGCGTAGAACGCAGGATCGTTTTGCAGGAAGACAGCGTCGAGCTGAATTCGACCGCCCACATGAAACTTAAACCTCTTATCTTTCGAGGCGGCTTCGAATCCATGGTTCCATTTTGCTGACATGGATAGTGGATCGTCGGCCTTCTTGTCGGCTTTGCCGTCCACTTCTTTATCAAGCTGCGACATCTGGCCAACGATTTCTTCGTCGGACTTTTTCATGGCCTCAAGGTCGGACCGAAGCTGGTTATTCTCCTGTTCGATAGCATCCAGTCGCGACTTCAGATCTGCCAGATCGTCGGCCATGACAGGGGCCACCCCGGCCGACAGGAGTGCTCCAAGAACTAACGTCCGCCATCGCATTCTGGCCATCTGAGTCGCCTTGGGAAATTGGTGTCCATTCCAATCCAGGGGCCGCCTCCACGGATGAGGCTGACCTATATGGCAAAGTGATCTCTATAGTTCGATTAATCCGAAACTACCGATTTCACCACCACAACCTGTTCTTCGCAGTCTTCCCTGACTGTGCACTTTTGTATCGGTTTATGAAGAATGTTCAGATTCCCTCTCCATTCCATTCTTAACAATTCCCTATGGCCCAAACGCTGGCCACGGAGTCCGACACCGGCAGATCTGACCTGCCGCACTAAGGTGTTCAAGATTAATACGTTACGACTGCTTCACACGATCATGACTACGTAAACGGATCATGCTGCGTAACGCTTCAAGAAGGCAAAACTGTCATATGCCCGACTGATGTAGGAGTCTGGCCTGCACTCGCTGAGTCGTTCACAAAGCTGGGCGAGATCGCTCAGTATTTCAACGTTCAAAGCTGCCTGAGATAGACCGGGGGCGCTTCGGAATCGAGACGCGCGCCCTTCCGATGAGGACTGGTCGAGTAGAAACGCGGAAAAAAGTCGCAAAACTGTATTGACAAAACGCGCCGACCGGTCGATACTAAACCACGACCTGATTGGTGATACATATAAAGAGGCTGCTGTGGACTGCGGCTTCGGATTTCACCTGATGTTTGAACTTGTGCCGTGACTGACTGGATTTCTAGAGGCGGGCACGCTGGCTCATTGAATTGGAGTCGCGTAATGAAACCGTTCTGTTGTTGTTGTTGACATCGTCAACCTTTGTATCCCGGAGAGGCCACTCGGCCATCTGGTGATCGCCACATTGTTGCCAGCCTTCGTACTGGCCTCGTATCAGTTGACCTTCTGCTCATCACATTGCTGGCATTTTCGCGCCCGCGATGCGGTTGATTCGCGCTAACGGGATCAGTGAGCATCAGGTCCTCTGCCTTCATTTCAGCCGCTTGCGCAGTCGGATACGCCCCGACTGCGCTTTGCGGTCCGTAGATTCAGTTGCCTACATACTGCTCATTCTCAAAGGGGTCCTGCAAATGTTAATTTCGAAACACGTTCTGTGGACAGAGCGTCGACGCTCCAAGAGGGCATTTACTCTGATCGAACTGCTCGTCGTCATTGCCATTATTGCCATTCTGATAGCATTGCTGCTGCCAGCCGTTCAGCAAGCTCGTGAAGCCGCGCGACGGACACAGTGCAAGAATAATCTCAAGCAGATCGGGATTGCTCTGCACAACTATCACGACACATACAACACCCTGCCGCCCGGGGTTGTTCACAAATCCGGCAATCAGAATGTTGCCGCGATGGGATCTTACGGCTGGGGCACATTCCTGCTGCCGCAGTTGGAGAACGCCAATATGTTTCAGGCGATGCAGACGAACGGTGTCGACCTGGATGCCTTGCTGAGGAATACAGCCAACCCCACAGTTCAGGCATTGCCTAAGCAGAATCTTCCAGGCTATCGCTGCCCATCGGATACAGCACCAGACATTAACACAAAGCGCGAATGGGATACGCCGTACTCGGCTTTCTTCGGTGGAGCTCCCGTACACCTCGGAACATCAAACTATGTCGCTGTCTCCGGCTCACGCTGGTCAACTCCGGAAGACTGGATTGTTAACCAAATCGATCCTTACGGTACCTTCTGGGGTGACAGTAAAGTTAACTTCCGTGATATCACCGATGGTCTGTCCAACACCTTTATCATCGGTGAACGCGACTGGCAGTTGGGTTGGGCTGCGAACTGGATTGGTCAGCGAAACTATACGGGAACAGGGATCTGGGGTTCTCGCCAGAACCTTGCGATCCTGAACGTCAAAATTAATGATCCACTGCTCCAGCCGAATGGCAATCCAGCAGTCAGCCGAGGTTTCAGCAGCCGGCACACAGGTGGAGCTCAGTTTCTCTTTGCCGACGGCGCCGTGCGTTTCCTGAGCGAGAACATTGAGTACCTCGACAACAATCCAGGCCAGCAATCACCAGTGAATCCGATCGGGATTTTTCAGAAGCTGGGTCGTCGTAACGACGGCTTTGTCATCGGGGAATTCTGATCGGCTGTTGAGGTCTTTACGCGAGCGGAGCTGTTAGCTGAGCAATCAGGAAAACACCTGCAGCTCCGCCGCGTACATCTACTGACAAACTTCAAGTCTGCTATTGAGAGGTTTCTTATGCGTTTTCTGCGATCATCATCCATCCCGTGGACGCTGGCTCTGTCAGGTTTTTTTGCCGGATGTTCAGATGGGCCTGAATTGGGAGTTGTCACGGGCAAGGTGGTTCAACAGGGAAAACCCATACCGTTTGCCTACGTTGAGTTTCAGCCGCTTGATCCTCCCGGCACTTACGGTGCTGCCTATACACAGGCCGACGGCACCTACAATATTCGGTTTACGGAAGATAAAGACGGCGCGCTGGTGGGGAAGCACAAAGTGACAGTCCGCACGGCAGCCGTTGATGAAATTCAGGTCGAAGATAAAACGACGGGACTGATGGTGACTCCGGATCTGCCGGAAGGCTATCAGCCAAAACTTTCACTCGAGTACAGTCGTGAAGTCAAACCTGGGATCAATGACATTGTCTTTGATCTGGCAGAAGGAACACCTGCGACAGGCGGTTAGTGTTTTTTGAAAAGTGTAAGTCGATTGTTTTCAACAGAGGATTGTGTGCAAGTATGAAGAGTTTGTCTGGTTTGGCAGGAATACTGCTGGCCACCATGGCGAGTTGCAGTGTCGTGATGGCGGCGGAGTCGCGTCCGAACGTGGTGGTGATTGTGGCTGACGATCTGGGCTACGGAGATCTTGGCTATCTTGGTGGCAAAGACGTTCCCACGCCTCATGTGGATCAACTGGCCAACGAGGGAGTTCGCTTTACATCAGGATATGTCTCCGGGCCTTACTGCAGTCCGACTCGAGCAGGCTTGCTGACAGGGAAGTATCAACAGAGATTTGGGCATGAATTCAACCCTGGGCAGGGACCCAACGCCGCCGAGATCGGTTTGAGTGTGAAGGAAACCACGATCGCGAATCGTCTGAAGGCCGCTGGGTACACGACAGGGCTCGTCGGCAAATGGCATCTCGGCAACGCAGAGAAATTCCGGCCTCTGCAGCGAGGCTATGATGAGTTCTTCGGATTCCTTGGAGGTGCTCATCCTTACTTCACCGAAGAAGGACAGGCTCCGATTTTTCGAGGCAATGAAGAGATTCAGGAAGCCGAATATCTGACCGATGCGTTTGCTCGCGAAGCCGTCTCTTTTATTGATCGACATAAAGAGAAGCCTTTTTATCTGCAGTTGACATTCAACGCGGTGCATACACCAATGCACTCCAAGCCAGAGCACAAGCAGAAGTTTGCATCCATCGAAGATGAAACTCGCCGCAACTATGCCGGCATGCTGTTCTCGATGGACGAGAGTATCGGCAAGGTAGTTGAAGCATTGAAGAAGGCCGGAGTTCGCGAGAATACGTTGATTGCCTTTATCAGTGACAACGGAGGACCTCCCGTGAATGGTTCGTCCAACGGTGCTCTGCGAGGCTACAAGGCGACGACCTGGGAAGGTGGCGTTCGAGTTCCGTTTGTGCTGAACTGGCCGGGGCAATTGAAGCCCGCCGAATATGATCAGCCCGTGATTCAGCTGGATTTGCTGCCAACAATTCTTGCGACTGTCGGTGCTCCGGTGCCGGCTGAAGAAAAGCTGGACGGAGTCAATTTGGTTCCCTATGTGAAGGGCGAAGTGCCCGGGGCACCACACGAGTCACTGTACTGGCGATTCGGTGAGCAGACGGCCATTCGTCACGGCGACTGGAAATTGGTCAAAGCCAATGGAATCGACAAGCCCGCACTCTTCAATCTGAAAGACGACATTGGAGAGCAGCACGACAAGGCGGCTAGTGAGCCCGAAGTCTTCGCAAAACTTCAGAAGACCTGGGACGAGTGGAATGCAACACTCGTCGAACCAGCCTGGAAGCCAGCCGCTCAGCAAGGTGGTAAGGGCAAAGGAAACGGAAAAGGTAAAGGCAAAAAGAAGAATCTGTAATTGAGGAAGAGACACCCTTCGCCAGCAGAGAGCTGGCAAAGGGTGATCTCCGTGACCAGGGACGACAAATCATGTCAGGAAAAACAACTTTGCCGGAAGACCCCTTTGATTGCCTGAGTCCATTCGCGGCCTCAGGTGTCTCGGAAACAGGTTGTTGCGAATTCATTCGATGCTTCAGGCGGTGTCGCCGCAGTTTTTCGAAAGTGTTTCTTGTGCAGGTGATGCGCGGGATTTGGCCTGTCGGGTTAAGTCTTGCAATTGCATGGTTGACCGGTCGTCTCTGTTCCGAATCTCTGCGGGGAACAGAATGGTTCCTGTTGATCGCCGGAGTCTTTCTTGTCCCGGCGTACTATGAGATAACCGATCAGCTCGCCATGCATTCAGACAACGATGCGTGACTCGTCAATTTCGTGTTAACGACTTTTATTCCGGATCGCCCCAGTCGGGCTGCACCTTGTTCGTCATCGGATCAAGTCTTCGGTACAACGAAACGCGGGGGAGAATAAAACCCTGCCCATTTTTGCGACACGACCTCGTGCGCACTCACGATTTCTGGAACTGACATTCCGATCAACGCCATTGATGGAACGATCAGAGAATCTCGCAAGGACTTCACGAGATGAAGTTTCTTCATGTCTCGTTGGCGGTCATGACATTTGTTGGCCCGATCGCGTCTCTGAGAGCTCAGGATGCCGCCGCAAATGCGGAGGCGATCGCGTATTTTGAGACCCATATTCGACCGGTGCTGGCGACAAAATGCTATGACTGCCATTCTGCGAATGTGCAAGCCAAAGGCGGCCTTCGGCTGGACACAAAAGATGGAATCCTCGTGGGAGGATCGTCCGGTCCCGCTCTGTCGCCCGGAAATCCTGACGGCAGTCTTCTGGTCGATGCACTGAAGTACAATGGTCTACAGATGCCGCCCAAAGAACGACTCTCCGACGAGGTGATTGCTCATTTTGAAGAATGGATTCGGCTGGGTGCTGTTGATCCTCGCGAGGGCGATCCGGCATCGAAAGAGATTCTCGGAAAGCGGCAATTCGATTTTGCCAAAGAGCGTGAACACTGGGCTTATGTCCCTCCGACCTTGCCGGTAGTGAACGTTGAACCCAATGACCATTGGTCGGTGAGCGAAATCGATCGACTGGTTCTGGAGCAACTCACAGCAGCGGGGCAGTCGCCCGCGACAGATGCGGATCGAGCCACATGGCTCCGTCGAGTCACTCTCGATCTCACTGGACTTCCTCCGACACCGGGAGAGTTGCTGGATTTTGAGTTGGATAATTCCGCCACAGCCCGCGAAAAAGTCGTGGATCGTTTGCTCTCTTCCGAACGTTTCGGAGAACGCTGGGGACGACATTGGCTGGATGTCGTCCGCTATGGTGAAAGTACAGGAAAAGAACGCAACTTTGTTTTTCTTCAGGCGTGGCGGTACCGTGACTATGTCATTGATGCTTTTAACACCGATAAGCCCTTCAACACGTTCGTGACGGAGCAGGTCGCGGGCGATCTGCTGCCGCACGCGAACGATCAGGAACGAGATCTTCATAACATCGCCACCGGTTTTCTGGCACTCAGTCCCAAAGGTATCAACGATCGCAATCGTGAATCGTTCCTGCTGGAAATTGTGGATGAGCAGATCGAATCCGTGGGCCGCGGATTGATGGCTGTCTCCATCGGTTGCGCGCGATGCCATGATCATAAGTACGATGCTGTCCCAACGACGGACTACTATGCATTGGCGGGGATCTTCCGCAGCAGCGAAGTGAAATTCGGAATGACCAACCGCCAGAGAAACAGTAGCTTCCCGGAGTTACTGGTGCCTTTAGCATCTAACGAACTTCGTGGAGATCATGCGGTCTCGCAGGAATTGCTGGCAAAAGCGAAAGAGGGCCAAGAGCAGTTTCAGAAGCGACAACAAAAGGTTCGAAAGCTACGCCAGGCGGTCGCCAGGTTAAAAGCCAGGGAAGCTGCGGTTGTCAGTGTTAGCACAACCAATGGTGATGCGGCCACAACTGAATCGCCAACCATTGCTCCCGCAGTGACAACACCTGAGTCGGCTCCGGCTGGCGAAGTGCCTGCGATCCAGCCTCAAACCCTGATTGCCGTGAACCCGGCCGATGCGTCATCTCAAGCCCCGACCACAGGCGAGGGTGGAACAGCTGAGGCTTCGGATCCGGAGGTCTCCGGAGATCTTGCAGAGCTGGAAAAACGTCTGGAAGAGAAAGAAAAAGAGTTCCGGGATTTTCAGCGTGAGATCGATGATGTCAACAATCAGTTAGCAGTCGCATCAACCTATGCACTGGCGATGGCGGTTGTTGATCGCTCTGATCCGGCCGATGTTCATATCCGGATTCGTGGGGAAGTTGATCGACCTGGCAATTCCGTCGCTCGCGGATTTCTTTCTGTCCTGCCGCACTCCGAAAATTTCCAGGGAAAGATTACCGGAAGCGGGCGATTGCAACTGGCCGAATGGTTGACCTCGAAGGAAAACCCTCTGGTCTCCCGAGTCTATGTGAATCGAGTGTGGAGCAAGTTGCTCGGCCAGGGAATAGTGTCGACTCCGGATGACTTCGGGGTGCAGGGACAAAAGCCCACAAATGGAAAACTTCTGGATCTGCTGGCGGTTCGGTTTACCGAACAAGGATGGTCCACGAAGACCCTGATCCGCAACATCGTGCTCAGCCGCGTCTATGCCGTGGGATCTCAGGGCAGCGAGTCTCTTGTTCAGACGGATCCCGAGAACAAACTCTTTGGTCGATGGCAACGCCGTCGTCTGGAAGCAGAAGTGATTCGCGATGCTGTGCTTTCTGTCGCCGGAACCCTTGAACTGTCTCGGCCGTCAGGTACGCCATTGATCGAACTGGGAACTCGGGAACTGGGAGCGCAGGCCAACTATACTCCGTTGGAGAAACCAACGTTTGTTCGCAGTGTCTATCTGCCCGTGCTACGCGGAAAACTGCCGGAAATGCTGGCGGCCTTTGACATGGCTGATCCGAGTTTGACAACAGGGAAAAGAGATACAACATCAGGCCCGAATCAAGCTCTGTTTCTGCTGAACAGTCCTCTGGTGCTCGAACAGAGCAACGCGTTTGCCCGGCGAGTGATTGACGCGGTGGGTGAAGATGACAAGGAAGGAATTGAGTTGGCCTTCCGTCTCGTGCTGAGCCACAAGCCGAATGAAGTTCAGACACAGGCAGCATTGGCGTATCTTGAATCGGTGCGAAGCGTGACACGTGCGGAACACGGAGCGGAGTTCCCCCAGGATCAGGTCAATCAGGCGGCCTGGAGTCAGCTCTGTCAGTCCCTGTTTGCTTTGCCTGAATTTCGCTACGTCTTCTAGGACCTGCACCGGCATCGTCAGGACCCTATTGCTCACTCGGCGACGGAGCCCGGCGGCGCTGGTCTTTTTGGTCGTAACGATCGGTCGGTCTGCTATTGCGAATCAGGAAAATACGTTCTTCGCATATTTCTTTGCACGAGGGATCATCTGTGACAAATTTCGTTTCGACTCTACCCGGCTCACGCCGTCATTGGCTGAAGAATTCGTCCTGTGGATTTGGAGCACTGGCTCTTGCTGCAATGTTACCCCAATCGGGAGTCCGGGCCGCATTCGGTGACGAAGCGATTGGCATCGTCCCGACCGGACCGCATTTCGAACCGAAGGCGAAACGGGTGATCTTTGTGTTTCTGCAGGGGGCCCCATCGCATCTGGATCTGGTGGATTACAAACCGAGGTTGAACGAGGACAATGGTAAGCCGGAATCCAGTGCTTCGGATTCCGGGAACCCTCGCAAGTTCCTTGGGTCGCCATGGAAGTTTGCCCAGCACGGGCAATCGGGACAGTGGTTCTCGGAGCTGTTGCCGAATGTCGCGACGCATGCCGATCGTTGGTGCATTGTCAAAAGTCTCACGACGGACATCCCAAATCATCCGCAGGCAGTTCTGCAGCTTCATACCGGTAGTCATCGATTCACTCGCCCATCACTTGGTTCGTGGGTGCTATATGGACTTGGGACAGAAAATCAGGAACTCCCGGGTTTCGTGTCTATCAACGCACTGACGCGAGTCGGCGGCGTTCAGAATTATGGCAATGCCTTCCTGCCAGCTCAATTTCAGGCGACTCGGATTGGTAACGAAGGAGAAGACATCAGCAAGGCTCAGTTGCGACATATCCACAACGCCAAATTGAGTTCAGGGTCCCAGCGAGAACAACTGGCTCTGCTTTCGACGTTGCATGCCAATCGGGATCATGCGAAAGTCGGAGGCGGTGATGCAGAACTGGACAGCATCATTGACTCATACGAGCTGGCTTTTCGCATGCAGGATTCAGCACCAAAGCTTCTGGACATTTCATCAGAATCGGCGGCCACGCATGAGTTGTACGGTGTTGGTAAGCAGCCGACGGATAACTTTGGTCGTCAATGCCTGATGGCTCGTCGATTGTCTGAATCCGGTGTTCGATTTGTGGAGATCACCCATACCGGCTGGGATCACCACAATAATCTGCGTCAGCAAATGACTGAGCGCACAGCGGAAATTGATCAGCCCATTGCGGCACTCATCACAGATCTGGCCCAGCGGGATTTATTGAAAGACACACTGGTTGTTGTTGGCGGAGAATTTGGTCGCACAGCCACAGCTCAGAACGACGACGGACGCGATCACAGCGTGAGTGGCTTCCCGATGCTGCTTGCGGGAGGCGGAGTGAAGCCCGGATTTTCCTATGGTGCGACCGACGAATATGGAATCAAAGCCGTCGAAGGGAAATCACATATCTATGATCTGCAGGCAACAATTCTCCATACGCTGGGGCTCGATCACCAGAAATTAACTTACACTTATGCGGGCCGACCATTCAGGCTCACTGACGTTTACGGAAACGTTCTCAATGATATCCTGAGCTGAGGAAGTTCTGCGGAATCGCCGAACGACGCTTCAACCACATTTCGAAACCCAATCCTCATGACGAAGTTCTCACTCACACGATCGCTTCAATTCGTGCTTGCTGCGGCCGCAATAGTCAATCACGCATCGGCAACGGAGCCGTATCCGGGAGCCGCTGAATTCGAAGCCAATTGGCATCAGTGGCGGGGACCGGCCGGGAATGGCTCGGCTGCGACATCCGCGGCTCCGCCGATTAGCTGGGATGCGCACAAGAATGTGAAGTGGGTTGCAGAAATTCCGGGCAAGGGTTCAGCGACGCCGGTCGTCTGGGATAATCAGATTTTTCTGGTGTCGGCTGAAGAGACCAGTCGCAAAGCGGAAACACCTCCGATTAAGCGAGCGGACTCAAAGACCGAACCACCGGGAGTCTATTATCGCTTTTTGGTGACAAGCCTTGATCGGACCAATGGCAAAGTGCTGTGGCAGAAAGTGGCCACTGAGCAAGTGCCTCACGAAGGCCACCATCCGACTCATACCTATGCGGCGGGTTCTCCCACAACGGATGGCCAACTGCTGTATGCGTCGTTCGGATCCCGCGGTTTGTTTGCGTATACGCTGCAGGGAGAACTCGTGTGGCAGAAGGATCTCGGCGACATGAATACTCGCTTTGGCTGGGGCGAAGCCGTCACTCCGGCCTTGGCGGGCGAGACATTGATTGTGAACTGGGATCAGGAGGAAGATTCATTCATCGTGGCGCTGGAAGCAAAGACTGGTGAGGAACGATGGAGAAAAACTCGTGACGGCGAAGCGACTTCATGGAACACACCGCTGATTACCACCGTGGGCGAGAAAACGCTGGCGGTGGTGAATGGTTCAGGAAAAGCACGCGCCTATGATGTGGCGACTGGGGACATTCTCTGGGAGTCCGGCGGACAGACGATCAACGCCATTCCTTCACCGGTTCAGTTTGAAGACTTTGTGATTTGCATGAGCGGTTACAAGGGAGCTGCCTCCTACGCGATTCCATTGAATTCGTCCGGAGATCTGACAGCATCGAACTCTTTTCTCTGGACTCATCATGCAGGTACGCCTTATGTCCCTTCGCCAACAGTCAGTGGCGATCGACTCTATTTCACCGGTGGCAACAATGACATCCTCACGGCGCTCGAACTGCGGACCGGAAAAGCGGTGATTGAGAAACAGCGATTGGGGATCGGAAACACTTACGCCTCACCGCTGGCCGCAAACGGAAAAGTTTACTTTCTCGGTCGAGAAGGCACGTCAGTCGTCATCAATGATGGTCCGTACGCCGAGGTGCTCTCAAAGAACGTTATCGAGGATACGTTCGATGCGTCTCCGGTGGCCGTTGGAAAACAGTTGCTGCTGAGAAGCTGGACAAAGCTCTACTCGATTGAGGAGTAGACACTGCGGGAAAACTCTCGCGACGTTTTTTCCGTAAACCCTGCCGCCAGGGACACCATGTTTCTGCCTCGCCGAACATGTTTCTTTGCCAAGCCCAAAAATGCTTTCAAATTAATGAATGAAGACGGCAAATGGAGTTGACAAGCGACCAAAATCTGACGATCATTATAACCACGACCAGATGAGTCATACATCTTTAATCACGATTGAAGATGGAGATCTGGGGTATTTGCAAACTTTTCTTGTGCTGCTGCTGACTACATCCTTAGAGGCGCGCACGCAGGCTCATGGAGTCGCGTATGTCTGCTGTTTGTTGTTGTCGATGACGTTTTCCCGCTCGTTTTGAAGCCTGCGAATTCGTTCCATCGAAGTCTTTGCTTTCCGTTTCAGCGTCTAAAAGTTCGCTGCGGAAGTCTCTAAGGAAGTCAAAGTTATGTTGCCTCCTCTTGCTCGCTGGTGGCGGATGCTGCCAGTGGCCGCCGTTTTGGTATTTCCGATCCGCTCCGTCCTCGCCGATGAAGCAAAGCCGTCAGCAGAAGCCCTGGAGTTCTTCGAAAAGAAGATTCGTCCATTGCTGGTCAACAACTGTTACAACTGCCACTCCGCCGACAACAAGGCTGCAGGTGGTCTGCGTGTTGACGACCGCAATGGTCTGCTGACCGGTGGTGGTCGCGGCGCAGCGGTTGTGGTTGGCAATCCCGACGAGAGTGTGCTGATTCGCGCGGTCCTGAAAACGGACGCCAGGCTGAAGATGCCTCCGGATTCTCAGCTGACTGAAGAGGAAATCAATGATCTGCGTCAGTGGATCAATGATGGAGCAGTCTGGCCGGGTCCGGAAGTTCCGTATGAACTGACTGAGGCAAATCCGGAGTACGAAACACTCCGAAAGAATCATTGGGCCTGGCAGCCACTGCAGTCTCCTGCGGTTCCTGACATAAAGAACAAGGATTGGGCAAGAGACGATATTGATCGCTTCGTACTTGCGCCGCTTGAACACAAGGGACTTCCACCAGTCAGCGATGCTGATCGAGCCACGCTGTTGCGTCGAGTCACTTTCGATCTGACCGGATTGCCACCGGCACCGGAAGACATCAAGGCTTTTCTTGCTGACGAATCGCCAAATGCCTTTGAGACTGTCGTCGACAGGCTCCTGGCAAGTGCAACATTTGGCGAGCGCTGGGGACGCCACTGGCTGGACGTGGCTCGCTACGGCGAATCAACAGGCTCCGCGCGAAATTTGCCGTTTCCTCAGGCGTGGAAGTATCGCGATTATGTGATTGATTCGCTGAACAAAGATAAGCCTTACGATCAGTTCGTTCGTGAGCAGGTCGCGGGCGACTTGCTGCCGTATGCATCCGAAGAGCAGCGGAAGGAACAGCTAACGGCCACCGGATTTTTGGCTCTGGGAGTCAAGGACGTTAATCAACGTTTCAAAGTTCGATATGTGATGGACAACATTGACGAGCAGATTGATACCGTCAGCCGATCCGTGCTGGGACTGACCGTCAGCTGTGCTCGCTGCCATGACCACAAGTTCGATCCGATCCCGACCAATGAATATTATGGCCTTGCGGGAATCTTCAACAGTACCGATCTCTGTGACGGTCTTCGCAACAAGATGGGAGGCGGCGGTCTCGACTACTACGACACGGACAAGCTTCTGATCCTGTCGAAGCAGGGCGAAGTTGATGCAGCTCATGCGGCCAAAGTTGCTGCGGCAAAGCAGAAGGCTGACGATGCGAAAGCTGAGTTTGAGCGAGTTCGCGACAGTGCGGATGCTCAGAAACCGGGGCCAAATGGTCGACCAATGCAACAGATCGCGCGGCAGAAATGGAACCGTGCTCAGGCCGAGTATGTTGCACTGACGGATCCTACCACCACCAGTGAAATTGCTTTAGGAGTCCGCGACGCCAAAACTGTGGGAGACACAGAGATTCGTTATCGCGGAGAGGCTGAGAAACTGGGGCCTAAAGTGCCACGCGGGGTAATTTCAGTCGTTCACGGGCCGGCTCAACCTGCCATCCCAGCAAATCAAAGTGGCAGGCTTGAGCTGGCTCAGTGGCTGACAGATGCCGACAATCCGCTGGCTTCCAGAGTCATCGTGAATCGCGTCTGGCATCATCTGTTTGGTGAAGGTATTGTTCGCACGACGGATAATTTCGGAGTCACCGGTGATCGTCCTTCGCACCCGGAACTGCTCGACCATCTCGCTCATCGCCTGATCGACAATGGCTGGTCTCTGAAGAGACTGATTCGACAGGTCGTTTTAACGCGAGCTTATCAGCTTGGCTCTGAATCGACGCCGGAACATCTGACCGCTGATCCTGAGAATCGTCTGGTCTGGCGGCATAGTCCTCGCCGCTTATCGGCAGAAGAGATTCGCGACGCACAGTTGGTGGCGGCCGGGAAGCTTGACGCCACTCGTGAGAATGGTTCAGCCGCGAAAGATCTGCGAGTTATCGAGTTGCGAAACAACGGTCCTGAAGCAAAGAAGATCGTCGACCATGCGAATTCAAGTTTGAAACGCAGTGTCTATCTTCCACTGCTGCGAACACTGGTGCCAAAATCACTGGAGGTCTTTGACTTTGCTGAGCAGGGTCTGGTCACAGGGGCTCGCGATACGACCACGGTGCCCACACAAGCTCTGTATCTTCTGAATGATGGCTTTGTGCGTAAGCAGTCGTTGGCGTTGGCCGAGTATTTGACGACGAGGACGGATTTGTCTGACGAGGCGAAGGTTGATGAAGCCTATCTGCGAATCGTAGGACGCCATGCAACTCCCGAAGATATTGCTCGAACACGGGGTTACCTGGTGGAGTTTGCTACAGAGGCGGAAGTCGCATTGAAGGATGCGTTTTCCGCGAAGGCTCAACAAGCGGAGGCTCTGGCGGCTTCGACAACGTCACCAAAGGATGTGAATGCAGCCGCACCGGTCAGCGACGCAAATTCTTCTCTGGCGGCAGCTCAGGCTCAAGCCGCTCAACTTGCGAATCCGGATGATGTCGCTCAGGAAGAAGAAGCTCCCATCGAAGAGTTGATCGTTGCGAAAGACGCACAAACCGCAGCGTGGCATAGCTTCGTTCAGGCTCTCATCGGCTCCGCAGAGTTTCGCTACGTTCGTTAATGCTTCGTCGAGCGGCAGGACATCAGCTCTCCGAGCCATCGACACGCTCCAGGAACTGATGCTTACTGCTGTGGCTGGTCTCCAGACCGAGCCATTGTCCGGGATTCGCACAACTACAGAAACGCAACTCGGAGGGCTGACGCCCTGCCGCTCGCCTTAAAAATAAAAGAAAGGAACTTTAAAGATGACAAGCTCTCCAGGATTCTCGCCGCTTTCCAGACGACAAGTTCTGCGATCCTCCGGCACAGGTTTTGGCTATCTGGCACTGGCCGGACTGTTGGGACAGAACGGGCAGGCGAATGCATCAGAACAGCCCGCTGATGAACGACCGCTGGCTCCGAAGGCGCCGCATTTTCCGACAAAGGTCAAGCGGATCATCTTTCTCTTCATGGAAGGAGCGATGTCGCATGTCGATACTTTTGAGTACAAGGAAACTCTGCAGCAGAACGATCAGAAGCCGGGCCCCGGTGGCGGCAAACTGGTCGCATCAAAATTTCGTTTTGCGAAGCACGGGCAGTCGGGTGCGTGGGTCTCTGAACTGTATCCTCATGTCGCCAAACAAGTTGACAAACTGTGCTTTATTCGAGGTCTGCATACGGATACACCGGCGCATCCACAGGCCGTCATTCAACTGCATACCGGAGCGAAGATCGCCTCGCTGACACGTCCTTCGATGGGATCATGGCTGCTGTATGGGCTTGGCTCAGAGAATCAGGACCTGCCCGGCTACATCACGATCAACCCGTCTCCCAACTTTGGCGGAGCGGTGAACTATGGCACTGCATTTCTGCCCGCATACTATCAGGGCACGAAAGTGACTGACATGGGCTACCTTCCGAATCTGAAAGCGTCACAGCTGACTTCGCTGCAGAGACGTCAGCTGGATCTCGTCCAGTCAATGAACTCTGATCTGGCACGACAGCCGGGAGCGCCTGATGAATTGGATGGCATTATTCAGTCGTACGAATTGGCGTTCCGGATGCAGGGCAAAGTACCTGAACTGCTCGATATCTCCACCGAGCCACAACACGTTCAGGACGCTTACGGAGTCAAGCCTGGTCCGGCCGGAAGCTTTGCTCGCCAATGCTTGCTGGCTCGCAGACTGAGCGAAGCCGGCGTGCGATTTGTGGAGATTCGTCAGGGCGGCTGGGATCATCACAACAATCTCCACAATGGCCTGATTGGCAATGCTGCCGCAACAGACCAACCGACGGCAGCTCTGCTCGCGGATCTGGAACAACGCGGCCTTCTCGAAGACACCCTGGTGTTGTTCGGCAGCGAATTCGGGCGTATGCCGACAGCTCAGGGTGTCGACGGGCGGGATCACAACATCACGGGATTCCCAATGTGGATGGCCGGTGCTGGTGTCAAAGCAGGCTTCTCTTATGGCTCAACGGATGAGTACGGTCTGCATGCTGTTGAGGGGCGAATGCACACCTCAGACCTGCACGCAACTTTACTGGCCCTGATGGGCCTGGATCATGAACGGCTGACTTACAACTACGGCGGGCGAGATTTCCGACTCACCGATGTTGAAGGCAACGTGATCAAAGAGATTTTTGCGTAGTGTTCCAAAGAGGGCAGCAGTTCGGCCATCCGTGATGGACAGCCGAGGAGACTGCGGCGTTACGTGTCACAGGGAATAGAACAATGCAACTGCTGAAGCAACTGAGATGTCTTTTTCATGGCCACACGCTGGGCGAAATTGAGGCGGATGTCTTCTGGTTCTCTGCAACCTGTAATTGTTGTGGAAAGACCGTCACGGCGGATACAGCTCTTGAGTTGTTGATGATGCGGCAAGGCACAATTCATGAAGACACTTTGCTGCCGTCATCACCGACTCGGCAAGTTCGAAAGATCGTTCCTGCGGTCTGAAAATGCGAGTTGAGTACTGAACAGGATACGGGTCTCGGTTCCAGACCTGGATCCCCCACCTATCTTCCACCAATTGTTTTTAATCACCTGAGTCAATCATCCTGCACGGATAGAAATCATGTCGTCGTTCTCTGAAAAAAGCTCGGTCAGTCGCGTTTCCAGTGATGGGGGTGCTGAACCAATGACACCTGAGCTTGAGCAGACCATCCTGCGGGCACTGAAAGGGCTTCGTTACGGACAGATCACGATAGCGGTGCAGGAAGGACGCGTGACTCAGGTGGATCGTTCCGAACATACTCGACACTTCCGAAATCGACTCACACACCAATAGTGTCCCCTCCAAATCAAGAAACTCAAAAACCGTGGAATTGTCGTGTTGACATCCACACTGGATCACCGATTTAATAAGCACGACTTTGTTGGTGATGTATATTCAGCTTAGCGAATCTAGATAGATAGCAGGTCCACTTCCATGATGATTAGTAAATCCCGCCGCGGCTTCACGTTGATTGAACTGCTGGTCGTAATCGCGATTATCGCAATTTTGATCGCCCTTCTTCTCCCTGCGGTGCAGCAGGCGCGCGAGGCTGCTCGCAGAACGCAGTGCAAGAACAACTTGAAGCAGATTGGGATTGCCTTGCACAACTACCACGACGTGGCCGGCGTTTTCCCACCCGGATTCCTCGATATCCATGTTGGCAACACGGAACGGACATCGGGTGGCTGGGCATGGTCGGCCTACTTGTTGCCCTATCTTGAACAGGCCAATCTCTACAGCGGATTCGACTTCAATACGACTCCTTATGCTCTAACAACTCCGGGCGGACTTCCGGTGAAGAATCAGGCACTGGTTGCGACGGTGTTGCCGGTTTACAGCTGCCCAAGTGATACGAAGAAAGAAGCCGTTTCAAATAATCCGGGAGCTGCCGCCGCTGGAGCAGGAGTCGCCGCGGTTGCTCAAACCAGCTATCAGGGCGTACTCGGAGCTTTTGATGGTTCGCCCTGCGATATCAGCGGGTCATCCATTATTGTTGATCCACGCAACAATGGTCTGTTGACTGTGAACAGTTCTCGACGCTTCAGAGATATCACTGATGGAACATCGAACATCATCGTCGTGGGTGAAGTGAAAGATATCCCGACGACAACAGACCCAGGGGGAAATAACGTGGGCTCCAACCGGCAATTCATCTACGGCAGTGTGACAAATGCCGGTGGTCCGAAATGTGAAAACAACGGCGTCAACAACAATGGTGCTCACAACCATATCCGGGCAACACGTCATAAACCGAACGGTCCTCTGTTGAGCACATCGACTCTGCATCGGGCCTTCCATAGCAATCATGTTGGCGGTGTGCAGTTTCTCCAGGGAGATGGGTCGGTACGGTTTGTCAGCGACAACATCGATCACACGAACTCGAACTACTCAGCGGCCACGCTGAACGGGCCTTATGGTTTGTACCAGCGTCTTGCGGCGATCAATGACGGCCAGGTGCTGGGCGAATTCTGAGGCCAGTTTTCAGCGACACGTCGGGCAATTCCCGGCCGATCTGAAAGTGGTTTCGGAACTTTAATTCCGCCCCAGAGATTCATTAACAAGACTCACGTTAGGTCAAACTCTTCCATGTATCAGTCATTCAGGCACGGACGCGCGTCCCTTGCCTCACTCTTGATTGCGTGTTTGGGCTGCGGTGGCGAAACGGGGCCGGAACTCTCCGAAGTGTCCGGTCTCGTTACACTCGACGGTCAACCTCTTCCCAAAGTCAGCCTTCAGTTTACGCCCGAAACACCGGGCGGATCCCCCTCGTATGGTGTGACCGATTCGGAAGGCTCGTACGAACTTCAGTTCTCGGCGGAGCGATCCGGTGCCATGCCCGGAAAGCACCGCGTGGAAATTTTGCCTGTCGAACCGGAAACCGACGACAGCGGGAAGCCCGTTGAGGGCTCCATTATCGTGAAGATCCCAGCCAGGTATTCCCAGGCGGGAAGTCTGACCGCCGATGTACAAGCAGGCAGCAACACCATTGATTTTGCACTGGATTCGAAGTAGCGGTGTAAGCCATCCGCTCCAAAGAAACTGCATTGGGGACACCAGGCATTGAGTGTTCCGAAAATCCCGCAGCTGTTTTCTGCGATTCGACTAACAAATCTGCCCTCCAGCATTGTCGTATCCGGGAGAATCTCGGGGTGACACAGAATTCGGGGAATTGGGGCAGGCTTTGTGCCCGCATTGCTTGATCGTGTACTCGTTGGTGATGTACAACAAGTCCACGACGAAGAGGCGCTGGCAATAGCGCGTTGATTGTCGCTGCTGAACGGGATCGCCTTTTGAATCAGTTGCCATCGCATGAACTCACGGAGTTTCTGCGGAATTGATTGCGACTGAAAACACGATTTTCATTTTACTCCCTGACGGCAAAGAGCGTTCTCTATCGACGGACTCATGTCCGAGATAGGCGCCCGGGATTTTTGTGCAGGCGGTGAGGCGTCCACGCTATGAGCCGCAATGTGTCGTCCTTCGTTTGATTCTTCGGATCGGCTTTCCGCCGTTCAGGATCCGCGTCCGTCCAGGCAGCACCAGTGATTGGCGTTTGCGCTTCCTGTGACAGTGATTCGGTTTCAAATCAACACGCGCTCCGGACGACTTTTGCGAGTTCGCGTCCTGACATCGAGCAGTTGGCTCGCGGTCGGGACGAGATAGACGGCCCTCTGATTGACGAAAGTCGCGTTGATGTCTGACAATCTCCTGCAACGGAGCGTAACCACTGCGGTCGCGCGCAATCTTGCGAATACCACGAAGACATCTCCGAAGATGATGTCGATTACTCCGCGGTGGCTACTCAGCCTGCTGCCGTGGGTAAACGTCGAAGGTGGAACCTACCGCGTCAATCGCACGAAGGTCGAACTGAGCAAGGCCGAACGTATCGCGGTGGAATTGCTGGATGGTGATCCAACACTGTCACCCGATTCCCTTCGCAGCGTCCCATTATTTTCCGGACTGCCAACGGCAATCACCTCCCGCATGACAACTCGGTTTCGCACCGAACAGGTCTCGATGGGGAACAAGCTTGTTGTCGAAGGCGAGGACGGCAACAAGTTCTTCATCATTGCTCAGGGCCAAGTCGAAGTCCTTAGCAAAGGCGTGCATGGAAGCGATCTGCGGATCGCTCTGCTGACAGATGGAGAATTCTTCGGCGAAACCGATCTGGTCTCCGACAAACCGTCCGATGTTACGATCCGCACGCTGACGCCCTGCGTCCTTTTGACATTGTCACGACGAGATCTCGATGCGGTCCTGCGGGAAATTCCAAATTTCAATGCAGACTTCGAGAGAGCCATCGCGGAACATCTCGAACTGAAGTCGGCTGTAAATCGTTATGGCGAACGCAACATTGATCTCGTCTCAGGTTTTGCCGAGAACGTCGAAATCCCGGAAACCTTCGTCGACTATTCGCCGGAACCTCGCGAGTACTCGCTGTCGTCCGTCCAAACCGTCGTGAGAGTTCACACACGCGTTTCTGATCTCTACAACGGGCCCTACAATCAGCTCGAAGAGCAGATGCGTCTCACAATTGAGGGCATCAAAG